>CAMLKG010000016.1 GCA_946480695.1 uncultured Cellvibrio sp. | reverse complement strand
CGTTGTGCCCCCAATAGTTGGCGGCATCGGTTTGCCAAAAGGCGAGGCCGGTGGCAAGCATGGGGCTATAGAGCACCGCCGCAAACTGTACAAAGCGCCCGAAGAATGTGGTTTGGCGAACGGGAATGGGAATGGTCTGGATCAGGCCGGTGCGCGGATTCGCTTGCATGGCGCGCACCATTTTCACCAGGCATTCGCCGGTCATAATGGAGTCGGCATCCAGCACGATCATATGGTCGTAATTGGCACCCCAGCGCTGGCAAAACTCGGCGAGGTTGCCTACCTTGCGCCCGATATTTTTCTCGCGGCGGCGGTAATAGGCTTGTTGGCCCAGGTCACCCAGCCGTGCTTGGAGTTCCTGCCAATTGTCGCGTTCGGCTTGGGCGATGGCCGGATTGGTGGTGTCGCTCAGCAGGAAAAAGTCAAAGTGGGCGATTTCACCGGTTTGCTCCAGTGAGCGCAAGGTGGCCTCAAATCCGGCGATAACCCTGTGGGTGTCTTCGTTATAGACGGGCATTACCACGGCAGTGCGGGTGCGAATGGGCGATAGATCCCCCGTCATCCCCCTGGTCGATTTAAGGGTGAGCGGGTCGATGCGCAACATTTGCAGCACAAATCCAAAAAAACCGCTCCAGAACGCCAGGCTGAGCCAGGTAAAACTAATACCGAACAACAATAAAATGAAAGCTTCCAGCGGGGTCAGCCCGTTAGCACTCAAAATATCGAACATGATATACACGCCGCTGACGGCAGTCGCGACGCTCAGCAGCACATAAAAGTAGCGGCGCAGGGATTTAGCCGGAATCTGGATGGCATCCTGTGGCGCTGCGGAAAGGTCAGCCACAGTGCGGCTGACCGGTAGGGGAGTGTGCATGTTGGTCATATCAAATGGCATCCGGATACCAGACATAGCTCCAGACTTCGCTCAAACGTTGGTCGCGCAGTTTCAGGAACAGGCGCATGTCAGCGACCTTGTCGCCCTCCGGTTCCAGCTTGAAGGATGCGCGCCAGGTCCGTCCGTCAGGTAACTGGCGCACCACCAGCTCGCTCACCGTCCCGGCGGATTTTTGCATTTCGGCAACCAGTGGCGCGTCGGCGGAAAGGGTGTCTAATTGGCCACCACGGAAATCGATAATGAATTTGCGTTTGCTGGGCGGCGGCGGATTGGCTTGGCCAGGGTTGGCGCCCCAACCAATACGGGTGCGGATCACCTTGGCACCGGTATTTTCCGCAATATGGTCATCGGTCGCGCGCAGGCGGTATTTATAGATGGCGCTGGAGCCGGCTTTCATACTTTTGGACGGCACCCAATAAGCCACTATGTTGTCATTGGTTTCACTGTCGCTGGGGATTTCCACCAGTTCTGCGCGCCCTTTGCCCCAGTCTCCTTCAGGAATCACCCACATGCTCGGGCGTTTTTCGTAGCGGGACTCCATATCCATGTAATGGTCAAAATCGCGGTCGCGTTGCAACAGGCCAAAGCCGCGCGGGTTTTCGTCGATCATGGAAGAAACACGCAATTGGCGATGGTTGCTGATCGGGCGCCAAATCCACTCGCCATTGGCCGCCGCCATTAACAGGCCATCGGAATCATGCACTTCCGGGCGGAAATCATCGACGAAACGGGTGTGGTTCTCGCCCCACATATACATACTGGTCAGCGGGGCGATGCCCACTTTCAAAATATCATTGCGCGCGAAAATACGGGCTTCCACCGCCATTTCGGTAGGTGCGCCCGGGATAATTTCAAAACGGTAGGCGCCGGTAACCGATGGGCTATCCAGCAGTGCGTACATCACCATACGCGTATCGGTCGGGTTGGGCTTTACCAGCCAGAACTCGCGGAACACGGGGAACTCCTCACCTTTGGGCTCCGCCGTATCAATCGCCAGTCCGCGCGCGGACAAACCATAGGCCAGGCCGGGACCAACCATGCGGAAATAGGAAGCGCCCTGGAATACCACGAATTCATCTTTGTATTCATTGCTGTTCAGCGGGTAATGGATGCGGAAGCCGGCAAACCCGATGTTATTGGGTGCAACCCCTGCAAGCGGTGCAGCGGGACCATCGTAATTAAAATATTCCTGCTTGAATTGCACGTAGGAATCCGGGCCATCGGTGGCCATATGCAGGATGACCGGTTCGCGATAAAGGAACCCGGGGTGGAAAAGTTGTAACTCGAACAGGGATTCGTTATGCCAGAGCGAGGCCTCGGGGCGGAAGCGAATGGAGCGGTATTGGTCGTAATTCATATTCGCCAGTGCCTCCGGGATATTCGCCTGGATTGGCTTGAATTCGCGCCTGGCTAATAATTTGGCGCGGGAGGCAATGGCATCAAACAGTTCAGGCTGGGCAATCTCGGTCGCCGAGGCAGGGGCCACGTTGGGCTGGCTTGCGGGTTGTGCTTGCGCAGCTAATCCCAGGGCGCACCCTAACACCAGGGCGGTCAAACTGCAGCAACGGAATAATCGGGTGCCGGCTTTACTTTTGCGTTTAGGCCCAGTGTTGTTAAACAACATGCTCATCCAGTGTTTCTCCGCGTCGAATTGGTCGTTCGTTAACTATAAAAAAACCGCCCGGGCGTACCGGGTGGGCCTTTATGTACTCCCTGGTATCCACAATTTTTTGAGCGCTTGGTTCCCGGGCATGCAGCCTCCAGCGCTTTGATTGCAAACCGCCCCGTTTGATTCCTGATGCCAGTTTACGCGCGCGCCAAAAGTTTCAGCGACATACGGACTGTTCATTTCAAAAAATAAAAGGGATGGTGTTTGGCAGAAGATACATTCGCTGCATAAGGTACATCTGGCAGGGCTTGCCACGGATATGCAGGAAGCGGGCGCATTGTAATACATCTGTCGGTAAAAAATAGCTTGTTTTACCATGACTTGGATGGCTTTTTTTAGGCAGATTCTCCCGCTTGCGCCTTGGTACTGACGCAAGGGAAAACTTTGTAGCGCACATTTTGCCTGGCCAGTGCGCTATTCGTCATAAGGAATGCTTTTTTTGCTGCTACACTCAGGTCATCCTGTCTCCAACCACTGAATCGATCCTTGCTGCGGTTTCCCGAGATGCCCAACTTGAGACGCTACATGCGTGAAAATCCGATAGCGGCACGCCTGCTTGGGCTGATTATTATCAGCAGCTCAATCATCACCCTGATCGCCATCCTCCTTCAGTTGCACAGTAATTTTAATGATGATGTGGCCGCCTTGGAGAAGCGCCTGGACCAGGTGCGAATCAGCACCCTCGCCAGTATCACCAAAAGCCTGTGGGGGTTTGACCAAGAGCAATTAAATATCCAGATAAACAGTGTGTTGGCTGTCGATGATGTGGTGCAGGTCAAGGTGGTTTGGCACGATTGGAATAATGCCGAGCAAACCCTGGTTGCGAGCAATTACAACTATGACCCCAAAGACCTGGAAAACAAACGCAGCCAATTCCTGGTGCGTTCCTATCCGCTGGTGTATGAGGATGCCAGCACCCCTGAGCAGCAATTAGGTACGCTAACCATCACCGCCAGCCTGGGCAGCATTTACGGCAAGTTATGGGAGCGCGCTTTTTTTATCGCGCTGGTACAGGGCACTAAAACCCTGGTCATCGCATTATTTATTGTATGGCTGGTGCACACGTTGCTTACCCGCCATATAAAAACCATCGCGAATTATGCGCGCAATTTAAATTTGGAAACGCTTACCAAGCCACTGAAATTAAAGCGCCTGAAAGTAAATTCCGCATCGGATGAATTGGATAATGTGGCCAATGCCATCAACCATATGCGCGAAACCCTATTGGACGATATTGAACAGCGCCATGCCATTGAGATGGCATTGCTAACGGAAAAGGAAGAAAAGCTGGAAACCCGCCGCCAAAAAAATGCAGCGGAGGACGCAAGCCGTGCAAAAAGCCAATTCCTCGCCACCATGAGCCATGAAATCCGCACACCGATGAACGGTGTTATCGGCATGCTGGAAATGTTGCGTGACACTCCGCTTGACGACAACCAAAAACATTACATTGATGTGATTCACCGCTCAGGTGAAACACTGCTAAGCATCATTAACGATATTCTTGATTACTCTAAAATTGAAGCGGGCAAAATGCGGCTCGAAGAAACCACTTTTGAGCTTGATGAGCTGGTAGAAAATTGCGTGCAATTATTTGGTGCGACGGCTAACAAACGCCAGATTGAATTATTTGGTGGATTGGAACCGGGCGTGCCGCGCTGGTTGCGCGGTGACCCGACGCGGTTGCGGCAAATTATTATCAATTTACTCGGCAACGCGTTTAAATTTACCAGCGAGGGATTTGTGTCCTTGCGTGTGCAATTGCTTGAAGAATCGGCGGACCACAAGGTAAAACTCAGGTTTCTGGTGCAGGACAGCGGTATCGGCCTGGATACTGATAACGCCGATTTATTTAACTCCTTTAATCAGGCCGATGCATCGACGACCCGCAAATACGGCGGCACCGGGTTGGGCCTGGCGATATGCAAAAGCCTGGCGGAATTAATGGGTGGCGATATAGGTGTTGAAAGTGAAAAGGGACAGGGGGCAACCTTTTGGTTTACCGCCTGCATGGAAATCGAAGATGTTTGCGATTGGAATGCGAGCCGTAACCAGGCGAAATATGAATCCCTAATTGCAAAAAAATTGTTGTTGGTTGAAAGCAGTCGTGCCCTGGCCGATTTCCTCACCCATCACTGTGTGGCCTGGGGCCTTTGGGTGGATGCGGTCGCCTCCGCCAAGGCGGCGGTGGCGCAAATCAAGCATGCCGTGCATTCCGGCGAGCCTTACGATTTTGTCGGTTTCGATTACGCGTTGCCTGATGCTACCGGCTTTGAACTGGCGCAATCGATACGTGAAATTCCCGAGTTGGGGGAATTGCCACTGTTTATGTTCAGTGCGGGGGATATTTACCATGACCAGGTACACATCCGCCGTCTGGGTATTCACTCGGTATTGCGCAAACCCGTGTCAATTAAATTATTGCACCAGGAATTAATTGCGTTGATGGGGCACGAAGCGGCGCCGGTGGTGGAAGTCGAACGTAAAAGCCTGGAACCGGAAAAATTCGCGCACTTGCGTGTACTGGTGGCTGAGGATAATCCTGTTAACCGCATGGTTATCAAAGGCCTGTTAGGAAAGTTAAGCATAGTCCCGGCATTTGCGGAAAATGGACTGGAAGCGCTGCAAGCGGTTAAAGATGCGCGTGAGCGCTTCAATTTAATATTGATGGACTGCGAAATGCCGGAAATGGACGGCTTTGAGGCGACTCAGTGCATCCGCGACTACGAACGACGGGAAGGGCTTGCCGTTACCCCGATTATTGCACTTACCGCCCATGCCTTACAGGAGCATCGTGAAGCAGTTTTCGCCAGCGGTATGAATTATTACCTTTCCAAACCTATTACCTTCGACAATTTATATGGCGCGTTTGAAGCCGCCGGCCTGGTAGGGCGTGAACAAACCGCTCCTGGCGCATAGGGCACCCCTATAGCGCTAATTGGTTTTTTCTCCTTGCCTGTGCCTGGGGCAATCCTTATGATGCCCTTCATTCACTTGGGATTATCCCGCCATTAAAACCGTGAGGTATGGAGTTTCTTATGAGTAACGATGCAATTGTTCATGTCAGTGATACCAGCTTTGAACAAGACGTGCTGAAAGCCGATCTGCCGGTGCTGGTGGATTTCTGGGCCGCCTGGTGTGGTCCCTGTAAGATGATCGCCCCGCTTCTGGATGACCTGGCCGACCAGTTTGAAGGCAAAATCAAAATTGCCAAAATGGATGTGGACGCCAATAAGGACACACCGGCGAAATTCGGTATTCGCGGCATTCCAACCTTGATTATCTTCAAAAATGGCGCGGCTCACGCGACTAAAGTGGGCGCATTGAGCAAGCCGCAGTTGGTTGATTTTATTAATTCTGCGCTCTAATGCTCGTTGGGCCGTGACAAAACGGCCCAATTTGTTTTTGCACTGTGCGTTTTTTATGGCTATACTCCGCTCAGTCTGATGTTTGTTCCTCCTCTGAATCACCTTCCCGGTTCACAATAAACAGACGAACAAACCCTCAACTTCTGCTGTTTTCTTGCCCTGGAATCTGGATTTACCGGATTAATCAATTAACCCGTCAATTCACTACACAAATAATTGATACGTTAATTGAGCTGCGGTCTCAGGCTGGCAAGCTTGTGTTCGTGAATATCGGGTTCCTCGTGACAATAACAGCAACGTGCAATTTTCATAAACAACAAGTCGTTTAACCGACCGATTTTTAACTCATTAAATCTGCAATAACTCACATCCATCCATAAAGTCTCTCCTATGAATCTAACCGACCTTAAAAAGAAACCCATTGAAGAATTAATTGATATCGCCCACGAAATGGGTTTGGAAAATATCGCCCGGTCGCGCAAGCAGGACATTATTTTTAATATCCTCAAGCGCCATGCTAAAGGCGGCGAGGATATTTACGGCGATGGTGTATTGGAAATTTTGGTAGATGGATTTGGATTCCTGCGTTCCGCAGACAGTTCTTATCTCGCTGGTCCGGACGATATTTATGTTTCTCCCAGCCAGATTCGCCGATTTAATTTACGTACGGGCGATACGATCTCCGGTAAGATTCGCCCGCCAAAAGAAGGCGAACGTTATTTTGCCCTGTTGAAGGTTAACGATATTAACTTCGACAAACCGGAAAGTTCCCGCAATAAAATCCTGTTTGAAAACCTCACTCCGCTCTTTCCCAATGATCGCCTCCTGCTTGAAGCCGGTAACGGCTCTACCGAAGACCTTACCGGCCGTATCATCGATTTAATCGCTCCGATTGGTAAAGGCCAGCGCGGTTTGATCGTTGCGCCACCGAAAGCCGGTAAAACCATCATGATGCAAAATATTGCGCAGGCAATTACGCGCAATAATCCCGAGTGTCATTTGATTGTATTGTTGATCGACGAGCGTCCGGAAGAAGTAACGGAAATGCAGCGTTCCGTGCGCGGTGAAGTGGTTGCGTCCACCTTCGACGAGCCGCCAGCACGCCACGTACAAGTCGCTGACATGGTGATCGAAAAAGCCAAGCGTTTGGTGGAGCATAAAAAAGATGTAGTCATCCTGCTTGACTCTATCACCCGTTTGGCGCGCGCCTATAACACCGTAATTCCATCATCCGGTAAAGTATTGACCGGTGGTGTGGATGCCCATGCGCTCGAACGTCCAAAGCGTTTCTTCGGTGCTGCGCGTAATATCGAAGAAGGCGGCAGCCTGAGTATTATCGCCACCGCGTTGGTAGATACCGGCTCTAAAATGGATGAAGTAATTTACGAGGAATTTAAAGGTACCGGTAACCTGGAATTACACCTGGATCGTAAGATCGCTGAAAAACGTATTTATCCTGCCATCAATGTGCGTCGCTCCGGTACTCGCCGTGAAGACTTGTTAATGAAAGAGGATGAATTGCAACGCGCGTGGATTTTGCGTCGTCTGTTGAATGATATGGAAGATGTTCCGGCCACCGAATTTTTGCTCGACAAACTGAAAGACTTCAAAACCAACGATGAATTCTTCCAGTCAATGAAACGTAAATAACAGCGAACGCTAATCGTTTCGATCAAAAATTTTGCAGGGCGGAAAGTACAACGCCTTCCGCCAATATTAATAATGGCGGAAGGCGTTGTACTTTCCGCCCTGTGAGTTTCCATCAATGAAATATAAAGATCTCCGCGAATTTATCGTCCTGCTGGAGGCGCGCGGTTTATTAAAACGCATAACGCAGGAAGTTGATCCCCATCTCGAAATGACTGAAATATGCGACCGCGCTTTGCGTGCGGGCGGCCCCGCATTGCTATTTGAAAATCCCAAGGGATATTCGATTCCGGTATTGGGAAATTTATTTGGTACGCCGGAACGAGTTGCCCTGGGTATGGGGCAGGAATCGGTTGATGCATTGCGTGAAGTTGGCAAATTACTCGCCTTCCTAAAAGAACCCGAACCACCAAAAGGTTTTAAGGATGCCTGGGAGAAATTGCCGATTTTCAAGCAGGTATTAAATATGGCTCCCAAAGTATTGGGTAAGGCACCGAGCCAGGACATTGTGATTGAGGGAAATGCGGTTGATCTGGATGGGTTACCCATCCAAACCTGCTGGCCGGGCGATGCGGGACCATTGGTTACCTGGCCGTTAGTTGTGACACGCGGGCCACACAAGGAGCGGCAAAACCTCGGTATTTATCGGATGCAAAAAATCGGTAAAAACCGGTTAATCATGCGTTGGCTTTCCCATCGCGGCGGCGCGTTGGATTTCCGCGAATTCCAGATCCAACATCCGGGCAAACCATTCCCGGTTGCGGTGGCGTTGGGTGCGGACCCGGCAACTATTCTCGGTGCCGTCACGCCGGTGCCGGATACATTGTCCGAATATGCGTTTGCCGGTTTGTTGCGCGGTGATAAAACTGAAGTCGTGAAATGTATCGGCAACGACTTGCACGTGCCCGCTTCAGCTGAATTTATTTTGGAGGGCTATATCGCGCCCAACGATATGGCCCCCGAGGGCCCGTTTGGCGATCACACCGGTTATTACAATGAAGTGGATAATTTTCCCGTATTCACGGTGGAGCGTATTACTCACAGGCGCGATCCGATTTATCACAGTACCTACACGGGCCGGCCGCCGGATGAGCCGGCAATCCTCGGGGTGGCATTGAATGAAGTGTTCGTGCCTATCTTGCAAAAGCAATTCCCGGAAATTGTGGATTTTTATTTACCACCGGAAGGTTGCTCTTACCGCGTGGCGGTAGTAACGATGAAAAAACAATATCCCGGCCATGCCAAACGGGTAATGATGGGAGTGTGGAGTTTTTTACGGCAATTCATGTATACCAAATTTGTCATAGTGACCGACGATGATGTGAATGCGCGCGATTGGAAAGATGTGATATGGGCGATGACGACACGCATGGACCCGGCGCGCGATACGGTGATCGTGGAAAATACACCGATTGATTATCTGGATTTTGCCTCGCCGGTATCGGGGCTTGGTTCCAAAATGGGTTTGGATGCAACGAATAAATGGCCGGGGGAAACTACCCGCGAATGGGGAACCCCCATTGTGATGGATCAGCAAGTAAAAAATCGCGTGGATGAAATCTGGGATACCTTGGGAATTGATCGGCCAGGCGCTTATTGAAAGCATAAGGGGTAAATAGGATGTTGGAAGAATGTTTTCTTGATTGTCCTTATTGCGGGGAGCCTATCAGTGTATTGGTGGATTGTTCGTGCGAAGAACAGACTTATGTGGAGGATTGCCAGGTGTGCTGCAGGCCCATGTTGTTGCATATAACTGTGGATAATGAGGGCGTTCCCGGTGTTTACGCCCAGCGTGAGGATGAATGATCAGGTTGGCGTTTTTGCATTTTGATGTTGGTTTTTCTGCCGATAATCGGCTATAAAGTTTACAGCGCAGTTCGCGCTTATGACAAATTACCATAAGGGGAATGGAAATGAGCTTCCTTAAAGATTTCAAAGAATTCGCCGTGCGCGGCAATGTGGTGGACATGGCTGTGGGTATCATTATCGGAGCCGCGTTTGGCAAGATTGTCAGCTCACTGGTGAGCGATGTTGTTATGCCGCCCCTGGGCTGGGTTATCGGCGGCGTCGATTTTTCCGATCTTGCGATCGTATTGCCGGAAATGATCGAAGGTAAAGGTCCGGTATCGATCTTATATGGCAAGTTCATCCAAACAGTACTGGATTTCACCATAGTGGCGTTTGCTATTTTCATGATGGTCAAAGTTATTAACCGCATGAAGAAAAAAGAAGAGCAAAAGCCCGCTGAGCCTTCAAAGGAAGAAGTCTTGCTTACAGAAATTCGCGATTTATTAAAACAGCAGCAACAAAAATAAATTTGTATTTATCCAATTGGCGGCGGGCTGTTATCAAATGCCCGCCCGCCAATTCCAAAATTCCGCAACGCTTAATACATTACCCCGATATTTTTTCCGGGCCCGCGAATTATTTTGCGCAGCTATGCCGGATAACTCCGGTACACATCAGCGAATCAGGTGGTCCATTTCCCGCGCGGGCTGCGAACATTGGGTTTCGCCGATGATCTGCGCAGGTACGCCAGCAACGGTTGCTCGCGACGGAACATCTTTCAGTACCACACTTCCCGCACCAATCTTGGCACATTCGCCCACGGTGATATTGCCGAGGATTTTCGCTCCGGCGCCAATCAGTACTCCCCTGCGCACTTTAGGATGGCGATCACCGGCCTCCTTACCTGTACCGCCGAGCGTGACCGACTGCATGATGGAGACATTGTCTTCGACAATGGCGGTTTCACCTATCACTATGCCGGTAGCGTGATCAAACATAATTCCTTTGCCAATTTGTGCCGCCGGATGGATATCTACTCCAAACACAGCCGAAATGCGGTTCTGTAAAAACAACGCCAGCGAGTTGCGCCCCTGCTGCCAAAGCCAATGGGCCACGCGATAGGCTTGCAGGGCGTGGAAGCCTTTAAAATACAGCAATGGGGTAACTAAAGAGCAGCAGGCCGAATCGCGCTCGCTGACGGCAAGCAAATCCGCACGCACCGATTCAATAATGGTTTCATCGTTTACCAGCGCTTCCTCAATGACTTCGCGGATTAACATGGCGGGAAGGGCAGGGCTATCCAGTTTATTGGCCAGGTGGAAGCTCAATGCAGCCCTGAGCGAATCATGGTTGAGGATGGTGGCATACAGGAAGCTCGCCAGGACCGGTTCGGATTCGGCCTGCTTGCGGGTTTGCAGGCGAATGGATTCCCATACGCTATCGATAACCAGGGCGGGGGCGGGTACAGTCATGGGAACTCCTTATGAATCAATCAGCAAAGCAAAGAACCGGCGAAACAGAACAAGCATTATTAGGGGTTAATGTTAATTTTCCAACACTTGCCTGTTAGTAAATGACCAGCGGCGGTTCATTGAGCGCGGCCAATTGTTCGCGCAACTCCAGAATATGCTCACCCCAATAACGTTCGGTGTTAAACCAGGGGAAGTGTTTGGGAAATGCCGGGTCGATCCAGCGGCGTGCCAGCCAGGCGCTGTAATGCATGATACGCAGGGCGCGCAACGCCTCAATCAGTTGTAATTCGGCAAGGTCAAACTCACAAAACTCGCGGTAACCTTCCAGGATCTCACTGAGCTGCGCGGTTTGCTGGTCGCGCTCACCGGAAAGCAACATCCACAAATCCTGGATCGCCGGGCCCATGCGCGCATCGTCAAAGTCCACAAAATGCGGTACTTCCTCGCGCCATAAAATATTGCCCGGATGGCAATCGCCATGGAGGCGGATTGCGCGATAACTCACACGCTGGAAGCGGGATTCGCAACAGGCGAGCAAGTCGGCTCCCAGGGTGCGATAAGGCTCGCGCAAGCTTGCCGGAAGAAAATCATGTTCGAGCAGATAGTGATAACTTTCATACCCGAATGTCTGGATATCCAATGCCGGGCGATGCGCAAATGGGCGTGCTTGCCCGAGGGCATGGATGCGCCCCAGGGTGCGGCCGAGCGATAGCAACGCATCAAAGTCATCCAGGTTCGGGGCATGGCCGCCCTGGCGGGGATAAAGGGCAAAGCGAAACCCCTTGAAATCACGCAGGCTTTGGCCTTGTTCAGCAACGATTGGAGGCACCACGGAGATCTCCAGCGCCTTCAGTGCCTGGGTAAACTGGTGCTCCTCCAGGATTTGCGCGTCGCTCCAGCGCGCTGGGCGGTAGAACTTGGCAATGAGCGGCGAACCGCCCTCGATACCCACCTGGTAAACACGATTTTCATAACTGTTAAGCGCCAGTATGCGCGCATCGGTGATCAGTCCGGTGCTTTCAATCGCATCCAGTACCAGATCAGGTGTAAGTTGTTCGTAGGGATGTGCCTGGTTCATAACCTTGACTCGCCGGGTGAGGGCGCGATTGTAACTGCCGCGCGCCTTGATTGCTCACCTATCTGTCTGCCGGTCCAGGCCCCTGGCCGTTCTTGCCCAGGTGCCTTGCTCTCTTATGGCGCCAATCAAGAAATTTGGCGATGCTGGCGGATAAATTTTGAAGGATTTGGATAAAAATGCTACAAGTTAAAACTCCCAGGCCAGATTTCATTCATCGATAAGACCGGCCGCAGCACACCGGGCACTAACATGCCCGGCAACTACGCATAGGACTGTTATGATCAAAATCGCTTTCTATAACCTCAAGGGTGGCGTGGGTAAAACTACCACGGCGGTAAATATGGCCTATATGGCGGCGGCCGCCAAAAAGAATGTGATCCTCTGGGACCTTGACCCACAGGCGGCAGCCAGTTGGTTTTGCCAACAGGAACCGGATTCAGCCAAGGCGATTAAATTGTTCAGCAAGGGAAAGTCCATCGGCGAGATGGAGCTTTACAGCCCTTATCCGCGGTTGATGCTAATTCCCGCTGACCTCAGCCTGCGCAGCCTGGACAGTGAATTTGATGAACTGAGCCGGGATAAGAAATTTTTTAAACACCTGCTCAAGCCGCTGAGTGAAAAAGCCGATGTGTTGATCTTTGATTGCCCGCCGACATTGTCGCCCAGTGTTGAACTGCTGCTGACGGAAGTGGATATTTTGTTGATCCCTATGATTCCCAGCCCCCTCTCCATTCGGGCAATGGAGCAGGTCATTGAATTCCTGAATACTAAAAAATCTGCCCCTAAACGCATTATGGGTTTCTTTAACCTGGTGGATTTGCGCCGCAGCCTGCATCGCGAGGCTGTAGAAAACAGCAAGAAAATGCCCGTACCCATGCTTAAGACGTATGTGCCTAATGATTCAGCCGTAGAACAAATGGGGCTGCGCCGTGCACCGCTCACCAGTTACAATCAGCGCAGTCGTGCGGCCCTGGCCTATATCGATTTGTGGAAAGAAATCGCGCGGCTACTGAAAGCCGCAACCAAAGATGCTGAATAACTCGAAGCGGATATCCCATGGTCAACTTATTTAAACGCCTGCTGCTCGCAGGCAGTGTGCTGGTTTTTATCGGCTGTACCCCCTATAGCCAGCAGCCGCAATATCCTGCGCCTGCGCCTTCCAAACCCCCGGTTACCGGGCCAACCGTCCCCCCGGTGGTCCAACCACAGCCCGGCGCAGTGCCCAGGCCCGCGCCAACAGTAAGCTTGAATCCAGCCGCTATCAGCCTCGCCAGGCAGGCGCGCAACCAATACCTGGCGCAGGATTACCAAGGGGCGATTGCAACCGCTGAGCGCGGTTTGCGCATTGAGCGCCGAGCGGCGGACTTATACCTGGTGCTGGCACAGTCGTACGTCCAGCTAGACCAACCGCAAAAGGCTGAAATGTTTGTGCAGCAAGGCTTGCGGTTTGCGCCCCAGGGGTCAGAAGTGGCGAGCGGATTATTGCGTGTGCGCGAATTGATAGGAAACTAACTCGCAGCAACGAATAAATAGGTGGGTAGCAAAAGGGCGCAATGGTTGCACCCTTGTTAATTTTTACGTTGAGTAAATTGCGCGGCTAAATCGCACCATCATTAAAACTCGCGGTGCGCATGCTCCGCCTGCTTGGCTTTTTTTATCTGCTGTTTTTCTTTGGCTGTGCGTGTAGCGGGTTTTTTGCTTTCTTTGCGTTTATCTTGAGATTTGCTCATCTTGCTCACCTCCAGCGTATAAGTGGGAACCGCGCTTTAAGCCTAGGCGGTGCAAAAATATTTGCCAGCAGGTTTTTTAAATTAATTTTGGGCGGCACAACTGCACACCACTCCACTACCCGATACAATTCGGTAACCGTTAAAGGCAATCGATAGCAGGCGAGATGGCTTTCATTTTTTATCTTTGTTTGGCACATGAGGCGCAATTATGGAAAGTTCAACCATTCAACTCGTACAAAACTCCTGGCAAAAAGTGGTTGCTATAGGCCCGCAAGCGGCTGCCCTGTTTTATCAAAACCTGTTTGAAACTGATCCTGCCCTTAAATCCTTATTTAACGGTGACATGCAGGCCCAGGGGAAAAAACTCCTGGATATGATCACTATTGCGGTCAACAAATTAACGGAATTGGATGTTCTTGTTCCTGTGCTGCAAAACCTGGGTAAGCGCCATGCGGGTTACGGTGTGAAGGATGCTCATTACGATACTGTGGGCGCGGCTTTGGTAAAAACCCTGGGGCAAGGTTTGGGTTCCAGTTTCACCCAGGAAGTGAAAGACGCCTGGATCAAGGTTTATGGTGTTATGGCAGATGTAATGAAAGCCGCCGCCAAACCATAAGGTTTTTGGTCAACGCCGTTGCTGGCGGACCACGTTCATAGCCAATAAAAATAAATCTATTGTAATCAATAAAATTTATATATCGATGGCATGGCGACATTCAATTAGCCCCGTCGCCTTTAGCTCCCTAATCTGTGCCCAACGAAACACATCAACCACAGACACCAGGAGTACCACATGGCTACTATCAATTCAGAAATCAAACCATTCAGCGCCCAGGCTTATCACCAGGGCCAGTTTGTCCCCGTCTCGGATGCGGACCTGAAAGGCAAATGGTCCGTAGTGTTTTTCTATCCTGCGGATTTTACCTTTGTGTGTCCCACCGAATTGGGCGACCTGGCAGACAATTACGCCGCGTTCCAAAAGCTGGGTGTGGAGATTTATTCAGTATCTACCGATACCCATTTCACCCATAAGGCGTGGCACGACAGTTCTGAAACCATCGGCAAAATCCAATATCCGATGATTGGTGATCCAACCGGCACCATCACCCGTAATTTCGGGGTAATGATTGAATCTGAAGGCCTGGCGGAGCGCGGTACTTTTGTGATCGATCCCCAAGGCAAGGTTCAAATTATTGAAATAAATGCGGGTGGAATCGGCCGTGATGCTTCCGAGCTGCTGCGCAAGGTAAAAGCCGCGCAATATGTGGCAGCGCACCCTGGCGAAGTTTGCCCGGCGAAATGGAAAGAAGGCGAAGCCACACTGGCCCCTTCGCTGGATTTGGTTGGAAAAATCTAACCTGCATTTAATTCGCATTGATTAAAGCCCGCTCACAAGGGGGGCTTTACCCAAAACCTCACGGAGCACACACCATGCTAGATGCCGCCATCAAAGGCCAACTCAAAGCCTATCTGGAAAAATTGCACAATCCTATCCAACTGGTGGCTAGCCTGGACACCAGCGCAAAGAGCGAAGAATTAAATAACCTTCTGCGCGATATCGCATCACTTTCCGATAAGGTCAGCGTGAGCGATCAAGGGAATGCGCACTATCGCCCTTCATTTTCTGTTGCCGTGCCCGGTGAAAATCCACGCATTGAGTTTGCGGGAGTCCCCATGGGGCATGAGTTTACGTCGCTAGTCCTGGCGCTCCTGCATACCGGCGGCCATCCGCCAAAAACCGACGCAAAAACCATTGAAAAAATTAAAGCGATTGAGGGCAAATTCCATTTTGAAGTGTTTGTTTCCCTGTCATGCCATAACTGTCCGGATGTGGTGCAAGCGGTAAATCTACTCGCCGCACTTAACTCGAATTTTTCCGCAACCATGATTGATGGTGCGCTTTTCCAAAATGAGGTGGATAAGCGCCAGGTCATGGCGGTGCCCGGTATTTATTTAAATGGCGAGCATTTTGGCCAAGGCCGGATGAGCCTGGAAGAAATCATCGCAAAAATTGATACGGGTGCGACGGAGCGCGATGCAAAATTACTTGGTGAAAAGGCACCTTTTGAGGTGTTGGTTATCGGTGGCGGACCAGCGGGGGCGGCAGCTGCCATTTATTCTGCACGCAAAGGTATTCGCACCGGCGTAGTTGCCGAGCGTTTCGGGGGACAGGTATTGGATACGGTGGGGATCGAAAATTTTATCTCTGTAAAAGCGACGGAAGGCCCAAAGCTGGCAATGGCGCTGGAGCAGCATGTAAAAGAATACGATGTGGATATCATGAGCCTGCAAAAAGCCAGTGAAATCATTCCTGGCGATTGGGTGGAGGTAAAGCTTGCGAGTGGCGCGAGTTTAAAAAGTAAAAGCGTGATCCTTGCGACGGGTGCGCGCTGGAGGGAAATGAATGTTCCCGGTGAAAAAGAATACCGCGGTAAAGGTGTCGCATACTGTCCGCATTGTGATGGCCCCTTATTTAAAGGCAAGCGTGTAGCCGTTATCGGCGGTGGTAATTCCGGGGTGGAAGCTGCAATTGACCTGGCGGGAATTGTTGCCCATGTAACCTTATTTGAATTCGATTCCAGGTTGCGGGCCGATGCGGTATTGCAACGCAAGTTATTTAGTTTGCCTAACGTCACTGTGATTACGGAGGCACTGACCACAGAAGTGATTGGCGATGGGCAAAAAGTGACGGCGTTGAAATACAAAAGCCGCAATACAGATGATATCGCCACCGTGGAACTCGATGGGATTTTTGTGCAAATTGGCCTGCTGCCTAATACCGATTTCCTCAAGGGCACTGTGCAGCTTACCAATCGCGGTGAAATTGACATTAATGCACGCGGTGAAACCTCTGTGCCGGGTGTATTTGCCGCGGGTGATTGTACCAACGTACCCTACAAGCAAATTATTGTTGCCATGGGGGCAGGTGCCACGGCATCACTGGGCGCATTTGATTATTTGATTCGCACCAGTACGCCGCAATAATCGTTTGAAAAAAACAAGCGCAGCCATGGTTGCGCTTGTTTTCCGATTAACAAAGGCCGGACTCTTCGCCATGCAACTGGCGACTTGAATCTTGCATAGCGGATAGTTCATGCCTAAGTGCTTTCACCAGAAAATTGACATCCTCTGTCGGTCGTGCCGCGATACGAAAATACTGCTCACTTGAACCCAATTTATTCCCGCAATTGCGTATAAAACAACTATGGTTTTGCAACATCCGATCGCGTAGCTCGGTGCCGTTAATGCCATCGCGCAGCTTGACAAAAATAAAATTGGAATGGGTTGGGTAAACGGTAAACTCCGGGAGTTCCTCAAAGCGTTCGGACAAATAAATGGCATCGGCAATCGTCATCATGCGACTTTGGTGATAATGCCCATGCTCATTCCTGATTAAATGCAGAAGCATTTCAGTAATTCCATTTACGTTCCAATAGGGCAAGTGTTTGCGCAATTTGGCAATGTTATTTACGTTGCTGATGGCGAAGCCCATGCGCAGGCCATGTAACCCAATATTTTTACCCAGGCTTTTTAATACCCAGGCATTGGGATAATTGGCAACATCATTTTTGATGCTGGGTGGTTCCTCACCGGAAAAATCGATGAAGGATTCGTCCACAATAATATTGTCCAAGTGCGCCAGTTCTCCCAGTATCCATAAAATCTGTTCACGTAAAAATATCGAGCCAGTGGGGTTATTGGGATTGCAAATAACCAGGTTGCGCGCGCCGGAAGCGTTTACTTCGGCCACCAGTTTTTGCGGCGACACATATTGGTTTTGCGCATCCTCGTAGCGATAGGTATGTAACTCAATGCCCAATCCCCGGGGTTCTTCTATCCAGCGTCCGAAGGATGGCACAGGAACAAACAGGCTGCCCTTAATAAACAGGGAATTTAACCATGAAATAATTTCAGTCGAGCCATTGCCGGCGATGATGGTATCGGGGTTATCGATACCAGAAAATTGCGCAATATTTTCGGCAATACTTTCATTGGAGCCGGGATAATACTTTAATGCAAAAGCAATTCGTTCCTGTAGTTTTTCCATCACCGCTGGCGGCGGAAAATAAGGGTTAACCGGAATGCAATAATCACGTAATCCATTAATTTCCGTGAACTGTTTGGTCAGGCTTGCAAAAGAGGGGTTATGGGTTGTTTTTGCAAACAAGCCGGTATCAAAATTATTTATTTTTGCCGAGGCAGGATTATCGTTATTCATAGCAAATTCCTGTAGGCCTGATCTTGTCGCATCCAGGCTAATGTTACCGCTGTTAACTTGTCAGGAGTTGTATCGCTGTTTATCAGTAAAATTGCGCGGGTGCGCATGGATAATATGAAACTTAAGGAACAGCAATGGAGATGCGATGCGATCAGGTAATTATTATTAGCGTTAGTAATGAATGCCGAGCCGGTTCTTGCTCGGCACACAATGTACTGGAATTCGTATTGCCCCGCAAAAATGTATACAAGAATTGTGAATTTGTTCATTGGTACAGGCTTAGCCAAATTGCTCGCCTGTCACCCTGCCGAGGCCTGGGTATACCACTGTTCAGGCTGCTTGCGATTTGTTTTTTGCAGCCTGTGGGTGATGATTTGGCTTCGCCTTACGTAACAACCTTTGCAGGTGGGTAATTCCCTCAGGCCAGTTCCCCAGGTTTGATGCACTATTGATATGCCCTACATTTTTGTAACGAAAATAATCTGCACCCCATAGCAGTGCCCAATAGGCGGCTTTGGCTTCGGCAAGCCATGGATCATTACTGCTGGCAATAATTTGCGTAGGTACTGGCAAGGGTTGTTGTGGCAATTGTTGTGCGATGTGGAATTTATCAGGATCGGCTGGCGCAACTAAAAATAGCGCAGCAATCTTTTCGGGGAATTCCTGCGCGACACTGGCGCTCGCCAGGGCCCCGAAGCTATGGGCGATTAACACAGCGGGTTTATTAATATTTTGCAATTGCCGGATAATCCCCTGTTTCCATTTTGCCAAATCAGGCGTGTCCCACTCGGGAAGTTCAATGCGTTTGCTGTCCGGCAAGTTTTCTTGCCAGCGCGTTTGCCAATGCCGCGCATCGCTATTGTGCAAGCCCGGCACAATCACTACCGGTTGTTCGCGCAATGCTTGAGGGAAATAAATGGAATCAGGAATGGCCATGCTGCGTTCTCCACAAATTTTTGTCGCAGCTTAGGGAGTATTTACCGGTTTGAAAAAGAATTGTTTTTTCTTTGCTTATATCAAACTTGCGTTGACTTACAGTTGGGTGAAAAACAATGCGACGCCCGCGGCGACCAATGCGCTACCGGAAATACGATTGAACCATTGCTGGTGGAGTGGCGATTTCAGCCAGCGCATAATGGCGCTACCGCCAATGGCATATATGGCCATCCAAAGTAAATCTGTGACGAGGAATATGAGGGTTAGTACCGCAAATTGCGCTGTCATTGATTGCCTGATATCAATGAATTGGGGGAAGAGCGCGCCGAAATAAATTAATCCCTTGGGGTTAGTGATGGCGACCACAAGGGATTTCCAAAACAAATGGCTGCTGCGAATTGATGGAACATCGGTGTTGAAATCATGCGGAATGGCGCGGAATAAATGTATGCCAAGGTAAACCAGATAAGCAGCGCCTACCCATTTGATCGTATGGAAAACCCATTCCGCTTCCCCGACCAGCAACCCGACCCCTAACGCCGATAACAGCATCAACGCTAAATTGCCTGTACTGGCACCGAGCATGGTGTAAATGGATTTGGCGAAACCGAAGCGCCCCGCATCTGCCATACATGACAGCATAACCGGGCCGGGGCTGGCGGAAACAATGAAGGTAAGCGTTATAAATAGCCAAAGTTGTTCTAACGACATGGGGGAGGTACTGGCAAGCCGGATCGGCACGCAGTGTAACAGAGCCGCCGGCAGCGACGGTAAAGTCTCCTATACTCAGGTTTGGGCTAAATGCTTGGTTAATTAAAGGTGGGTTATGGCATGTAATAGTATTTCAAGTGCAATCCCGGTGTTGGAAGGATTACAGGCTGGGTTGGATCAAGCTTATTGGGAAGCCAATAACCTGGATCGCAAGGATTTTTTCTATGATCTCATTAGTGCCCTGCACGCGGAATTGGCAGAGTTGGGTAAGCTGAGTGTGCAGGATCACGATTTGCTATATGAGCCGGTAACTGAAGAGTTTCGCGCGGCACGGCCCAAGTTGGGGCGCTTGTTAAAGTTGATTGATGATTTCGCCTTGCGCTCCACCACGGCGACCAGGCTGGATCAATTGATCAATGAGGTAATGGTACTTATGGGACGCACTGCAAATTAACTTTTTATAGCCTTTCCTAATCAGTTTTAGCGGTTTATTGCTAAACAATTTAAAAATTGTCATATAAAAACTGGCAATGATCGAAAGTTGAACAATACTGAAACTACCGGTAACGGTTTCTCCCTGTGAGTCAACGGTGATGTAGCGATTGGTTGGCTTATCGATTTAGGGAGGTTAACGCTGCCGTTGGGTTTTTCTCTTAGCCCAGTTTTGGAACTCCCCTTTATTTGTAATCTAGTATGGTCTTGGCCGGCATCGTTTTGGTGTCGGCTTTTTTTTGTTTATTATTTCGGAAAGTATTTGGTGAAGTTAATGATGAAAACGATGGTATTTATATCGCTATTGTCCGCCACCCTGCCGGCCCTTGCGGATTCATGTTTGGATAGCGAGGAATTAATTAAATTGGATCAGCGCTATGAGTCTGCCATGCAACAGGGAGATGTGGAATTTCTGCGCGGGTTGCTGGCCGAGGAGTTCTATTGGGTACACAACCTGGCGAGCCTTAAAGAAAATAAAGCCCAATTGCTGGAGCGCATACAAAAGCCGGAAGAACAACCCAGGTCGCGTCGCTCACATGATTTGAGTGTGCGCCAATTAAAAAATACGGCAGTGGTGGAGGGTTTAAGCAGTGTGGAAAAATGGAATGCGGATGGCAAAACCATCCGCACTTCGCGCTACCAGGTTATGCGGACCTATGTGGCTATGGAAGGTGAGTGCAAGTTGTTAGCGGTACAGAGTATGAAAGTCTGGTCCAGCGACGGGCAGTAATTGCCCGTCGGCATTCCTAATTAAAAATATTATCGTCACCGGGAAACACGCCGGCTTTTACGTCGGCTACATATTTTTGCATCGCGCCGGGAATATCATTGGCTTCCAGTAAAAAGTTTTTTGAAAATTTCGGCGGCTGTTCGGTAAGGCCGAGAATATCGTTAATGACCAATACCTGCGCATCAGTATCGCGACCTGCGCCTATCCCTATAGTAGGAATGGATATTTCGCGAGTGATTCGCGCGCCCAGCGCTGCGGGTATGCACTCGAGCACCAATAAATCTGCACCGGCTCCGGCAAGGAGCTTGGCATCCGAGAGGATTTTTTCAGCACTTTCCTGATCGCGCCCCTGCACGCGGAAACCACCGAATTTATTAACGGATTGCGGTGTTAAACCCAAATGCGCACACACAGGTACACCGCGTTCGGCAAGCATCCGGACCGTATCGGCCAGCCAGGCGCCGCCTTCAAGTTTCACCATGTGCGCACCGGCTTGCATGATACGCATACAATTGCGCATGGCATCTTCCGGGGTCGCGTAAGTCATAAAGGGTAAATCACCGATTATGAGTGACTTTTTATTCCCGCGTGCGACAGCTTCCACATGGTAAATCATCTGTTCCATAGTGACCGGAACGGTACTGCCGTAGCCCAGCACTGTCATGCCAAGCGAATCGCCAATCAAAACGACTTCGACACCGCATCGTTGCGCCATGGCTGCCATATGGGCATCGTACAAAGAAATCACCACAAATTTTTCGCCTGTACTCTTTAATTTATTAAGGGTATGGATGGTGACATTTTTGGTGAGCGCAGTGTTCGCCGTTGGTGTGCTGTTGGCTGATGGGCTGTTAATGGTTCCGTAGGGCATGGCAACTCTCACATGGCAAAGGATTTAAAGTGCTGGCACCGGGTTGTAATAGTGGCGGCCACTTTTAATGGTAAGGATATATTCCACCAATTGTTTAAAGTGATCACGATTTTTTGCCAGATTTAAATCTTTGGCGTTCACGATCAGCAACGGAGCCCCATCGTAGAAATGAAAAAATTCCGTATAGGCATCATTGAGTGCTTTTAAATAGTCGGCGCTGATATGTTGCTCTGCGCTAATTCCGCGCTGGCGAATTCGTTCCAGTAACACATCGAGTGGTGCCTGCAAATAAATAACCAGGTCCGGCTTGGGCGCATTAATTACGAGTTTGTCGTAGACCTGGCGATAAATATTCAATTCGTCATCATCCAGGGTTGTGCGCGCGAATAATTGATCTTTTTCAATCAGGAAATCGGCGACACGTACTGGTTCAAACATGTCATCCTGGCGCAAGCTTTGTAATTGATTGGCGCGCTGGAATAAAAAGAAAAGTTGCGTAGGAAGCGCGGTTGATTTCGGATCGCGGTAGAAGCGCTCTAAAAACGGATTCTCTTCCGGTTGTTCCAGCAGCATGTCGTAATTAAACAAACGGGCAATATTGCGCGCGAGGGTCGTTTTGCCCACGCCGATACACCCTTCCACAGCGATATAGCGCGGCAATTTAATATTAGTCAGGTCAAGGGCTAATTCTTCGAATACAGCGTCCACATTAACTCCTCGCGCCGGTCAGCGACTCTCGGGCAAGCGAACCAAACCCTCAAACGGGCATTGGCTGATTAAGGCTTGCAGTGATTGGCCATCCGGTAGTTGTAAGTTCGGGTCTATATCGGCCAGCGGATACAGCACAAAACTGCGCCGGGTCAGGTAAGGGTGGGGCACATGGAGGCGCTGGTGCCGGATAGTTTCATTGCCGTACAGGAGCAAGTCCAGGTCCAGGGTACGCGGTCCCCAATGCTGGAGGCGCTGGCGTCGATGAGCTTGCTCTATCGCTTGCAGTGCATCCAGTAATTCGAGTGGGGCGAGGCCGGTCTCCACCCGTGCGACCGCATTGATATAGTCTGGTTGTTCCGGTCCTATAGCGCGGCTTTGGTAGAGCGCCGACCGCGTTACCAGGCGGGTTTTTGCGATGGCTTTCAATTCCTCGAAAGCCCGTCCGACCTGGATAAGCGGCTCTTCCAGGTTGCTACCCAAGCCTATATAGGCAAACACCATGGGTTATTCGTTCCCGCTGCCGGTATCGGTTTTCGGTTTCCGCGGGCCACGGCGCCGGCGGGGTTTACTGCCGGCTTTGGCGCCGCCCTGTTTGGCCAGTTCTTTTACCATGCGCTCGCGCTCTTCATCGCCAGCGCTTTGGTAATGGGTCCACCACAAACCCAGACCCTCCAGGGGTTCGCCCGCTGCTTCGCGCATCAGCAGGAAGTCGTAGGCGGCACGGAAGCGCGGATGATCCAGGGTGCGCAGGGCGCGCATTCCCATGCGATTGGGCAGGCGTTGTTGTAAATCCCAGATTTCACGCATTGGAATCAGGAAGCGCTTGGGAATAGCGGTGCGGGTTAATTGCTGGTTGATGATGTCGGTACCGGCTTGTGCCCAGGCCTGGACCGGCGTCATCTGGGTGGCCAGTAACTGGAATCGTTGTTGCATCGCTGGCCAGAGCAGTGCGGCGTAAATAAATGCCGGGGTAACGGTTTTATCGGAGCGTATGCGCTTATCGGTATTTACCATGCACTGCTCAATGAGGTTCGCGCCTGATTCGTCCGCTGTTTTCAGGGCGGCGTCCGTACCGGGGAAAAGATGCAATAACACGTTATATTCACGCAACAGGTTGAATGTCGCCGTTGCCGAGCCGCCCAGGAACAATTTAAGCACTTCTTCAAACAGGCGTGCCTCGGACACATTCAGCAACAGGTTGCCCAATTCGCGGATAGGTTTGGCGGTGGCCGGATCGATACTAAAACCGAGCTTGGCGGCAAAGCGCAATGCGCGCAGTATACGCACCGGGTCTTCCTTATAGCGCGTTACAGGGTCGCCGATAATGCGCAGGGTACGGTTTTTCAGGTCTTCCATACCCTTGCAGTAATCAATGACGGAAAAGTCCTTCAGGGTGTAATAAAGCGCGTTAACAGTAAAATCGCGCCGCATCGCATCGGTTTCCAGGGTGCCGTAAACATTGTCTCGCAATAGCATGCCGTCTTCGCTGCGCGCGGAATGATGGGAGGCATCGTCGTGATGGCCGCGAAAGGTGGTTACTTCGATAACCTCCCGCCCCATGCGCACATGGACAATCTGGAAGCGCCGCCCCACAATCCGGGCGCTGCGAAACAAGCGTTTTACCTCATCGGGTTTGGCATTGGTTGCCACATCAAAATCTTTCGGGTGGTTGCCGAGTAATAAGTCGCGTACACCGCCGCCAACCAGGTAAGCGGAATATCCCGCATCTTCCAACTGTTTAATGATCTTTATCGCTGCCTGGCTGATGTTTTTGCGCGAAATATTATGTTGGTCTCGTGGAATGGTAACGGCGCCATCGCTTGTGCGTCGAGCGGCTACTTTGCCGGAATCCTTTGAGGTAAATAAGTTGAGCAAGCGTTTGAGCATGGTGTATGGGGTAGTTAGTTGCGTGAAAGCGGGAGTTTAGCAGATGATCGGGGTTTTTTACGACATGGCGGAAAGCCGACCGAATTTGAACCTGGCGTTGGCATGAAAATTTGTGCCGATTTTGCGAATCTGCATAAAGCAAAACGGGAAAGCTTTCGCTTTCCCGCTGGAGGGTAGCACCAAGGTGCTGCAAATTGGCATCTCAATGGGTGCCTCCATGGCAAACATCCAATCTCGCGTGCTATCCCATCCTGTGCCTAGTCAGTAGTCCGCTTTATTTTACTGTCTTATTGCTCTTGTCTTCTAGCGTGGTCAATCTAAGTTATTGTTTTCGTTATTGTTATATATGTTCTGTTGTTATTATTTCTTGTTGTTATGTTTAATCTTTCAGTTTCTTATTGTTTGTTGTTGTTATGTATTTGCTTCAGTTTCTTATTGTCTATTGTTGTTATTTTAAAATTGATCAGTTTCTTATTATTTGTTGTTGTTATTAGATTGGGTAAGCTAATTCTTATTATTTGTTTTTGTTATGGCCGACATAGAGCATCTCTTGTGCCACTTTTAGAAATCCTAATAATAACAATTGCTTATGTTTTTTGAGGCGGTGTTTATTTCTTTTTGTTATTTCGAACAGTTACAGAATGGTAGCGAGTTTGTTACGGGTGGGTAGAGAAAGTAACAGTTTTTTTACGGTAACACCCTTGTGGTTAGGGGTAACGGTTTGTCGTTAAAATTGGTATTTGTGGCGTATTTATTAATAAACGTGTCGCTAAAAGTAAAAATCCCCGCTGCTTTACACATAACGGGGATTCTTCTGGGTGCGAAAAGTAAAAAGGAATTATTTGGCGCTTGTCGCCGAGGCAGAGGCCTTGGTACGGGGAATACCAAGCCGCTGACGGCGTTCCCACAGGCACTTGCGACTCACACCGAGTTTACGCGCCAGTTCGGTTTCGCTCATGGTGTCCTGGTGTTCAAGGACGAAGCGTTGGAAATAATCTTCCAGTGACAGGTCTTCGCCAACGTCCTGCCTGCTGCTCCGGCCAGCCAGGCGCGGGGCTTCAATTAATGAGCTGCCGGTGTTGTCATCCAAATCAAGGGCTTCCATATCAATCGAAAGCAAATGGTCGCCAATTTCGTTGGCGTCTTCACACAGGATTACCGCGCGTTGCATGGCATTTTCCAATTCCCGGACATTCCCTGGCCAGTTATAGCTCATGATGGTATCTATCGCGGAGGAGGACAGTTTTAGTTGCGGTTTGCCGAACTGGCCGCAGTAACGCTGCAACAGTGATTCGGCAATGTTGATGATGTCGCGGCCGCGCTCACGTAATGGCGGCAATTCCAGTTGGACGACATTGATACGGAAATACAGGTCTTCGCGGAACTTGCCTTCTTTGGCCAATTTGCGCAGGTCGCGATGGGTAGCCGCCACAAGGCGTACGTCGACTTTGCGTGACTCTACCGAACCGAGGGGACGGACCTCTCCTTCCTGCAATACGCGCAACAGGCGCGCTTGTGCTTCCAGGGGTAATTCGCCGATTTCATCGAGGAACAGGGTTCCGCCATCCGCTGCCGCCACGAGGCCTTCGCGGTTATTGGCGGCACCGGTAAATGCCCCTTTTTCATAACCGAAAAGTTCGGATTCAATCAAGGTATCGGGAATGGCGGCACAGTTAACCGAGATCATCAGGTGATTGTTGCGGTTGCTTTCTTCGTGCAGGGCGCGCGCCACCAGTTCTTTACCGGTTCCGGTCTCCCCGTGGATAAGCACGGTGGCATTGGTTGGGGCAACCTTATGGATGCGATTATAAAGGTCTTGCATGACATCGCTCGAACCAATCATACCGGCAATTGCACTGCTGGCGGCCTGGCTGGATGCCGCTGCTTTACTCGCGGCCTTGGCTTTACCGATGACGCGTTTGACGGCGTTGACCATTTCATCGTGGTCAAATGGCTTGGCGATATAGTCCACCGCACCCATGCGCATGGAATCGACTGCCGAACGTAAACTGGCGTAACTGGTCATGATCAGTACCGGCGTATCCCCCGCCAGTTTGATCAGGTCTGTACCAGGGGCGCCGGGCAGGCGGAGGTCACTGATGATCAGGTCAAAATCCTTGAGCTGGAATTTGGATGTCGCCTCTTTGACAGATGGGGCCTCGCTGACCTCGTACTGGTTGCGCTCTAGCAGCTTGCGCAGGGCGTTACGGATGATGGTTTCGTCTTCAACAATCAGAATCTTACTCATAGCTATCCGGGTCTTGCGTGTTAATGTTTACTGGTGTGGCCCGGGGCATTGCCGCACGGGTCGCGAGTTTTCTGTCAGGCGTCCATGAATGCATCAAGATGACGCGGCAGCGTTATCACAAATCTGGCGCCGCGATTATGAACCGGATCGGCGGGGCTAATAATATCCATATGGCCGCTGTGGTCTTCAATAATGCTGTAAACCATTGCCAGGCCCAAACCTGTGCCTTCACCGGGTTCCTTTGTGGTAAAGAAGGGTTCCAGGATGCGCTCGATCAGCTCCGGGGGGATACCGTGCCCCTCGTCGGTAACAGAAACTGTTACCGAATCCTCATCTTCGTTACTTTCAAGCATAACACGCCCTTGCTCCGGGCTGGCATCCCGCGCATTAGATAAAAGATTTATAAAAACCTGGATAATGCGCTGCGCGTCACCGGCAATGATGGCCGTTTTAGGGATGTCATTGCAAAACAGCACCTGGTTTTTATCTTTTTGCAGTGACAGGAGATGGATTGCTTCATTGGCGCAGTCACGAATGGAAACAGCCTCGAATTCGGATTTACTGGCGTGACCGGCATGGGAAAAGCTGACCAATGACTGCACAATTCGCCCGACCCTATCCGTCTGGCTAAGGATCTGTTCCGCAGTTTCCAATATTTCCGGATCTTCGGAATCATATTTAAGGTTTTGCGCGAGGCAGGCGATGCCAGTAATCGGATTGCCGATTTCATGGGCGACGCCCGCCGCCAGGCGGCCCACTGAGGCGAGGCGTTCTGAATGCACCAGCTCCTGTTCCAGCAATTGGGTTTCAGTGACATCTTCCAGCAGCATGACCTGGTCATATACCCCCGCGGTGATTGGTCCTTCAATGTTGGCTTTATGCAGGCTGATCCAATGGGGGCCGTTATTCAACTCGATCTCTCGCCGGTAGAAATGGGGTTCTTTGCTTTGGCTGAAATCAATTAACAGGCTGCACCAGGGTTCGGGGATATCTTCGAGGTAGGAGCCGGTCACATCTTCCGTAGGAATGCGGGTCAGGTTCGCCATGGCGCGGTTCCACATCAATACCTCCATATCGCGGCCCAGCGAGCAGACCGCCATAGGCAATTCTTCCAGTGTCTTGCGATGGTAAAGGCGCAGGGTATTAAGCTCTGCCGCCATGCCGGTGAGGTGATCTCGGTATTCCGACAGGCGGTTTTCGATCAGGTTGATATCCACTGTGCTCTGGGTTTCGGCGATAACGTGGGGGATGTATTTATCCATGATTTCACTGGCCACATGGATACCCATCAGGCTGGAAAGGTTGCCTTCAATCTGGTCGCGCAGGCGGCGCAGGGCGTAGGGGCGGCGCTCGTCGATGGTGAGATTGAGTTCCTGGAGCGCGATATCCACTTCGCGGCTCGCTGTTACCTTGCCCAGGGGTTTAGCGAGGCGATGCTTGAATTCCGATGCGGAGTGAACATCCAGTGCCTGGCGTACCGGATGGCTGAGTTCATCCGCCGCACAAAGCTCGGCACTGTATTGCTCATCCTCTGTCTGCCGGGTACACAATGAAATCACCACGAAGAAGAAGGTATTGAGGCCAAGAGAAATGAGCGTGACCTGGCTCCAGTATTCAATACCAACGGGAATTCTCAGTTCACCCAGGGGTAGCTGGAGATATTCGATACCGGTCAGGATCGGTAGCAATAAGCCAAGGGCCCAAATGCTGGTACCGACGGACAGGCCGGTAATGAGGCCGCGTTTGTTGCCCCGGCTCCAAAACACAATGGCGAATGTGGCGGGAAGGAATTGCAGGGTTTCGATAAACGCGGTCATTGCCAGGTGGGCGAGGCTGAAACGGTTGTCCAAGACCCAGTAGAACACATAACCGCCGGCGAAGATGGCGGCGATCAGCACCCGTCGCAACCAGATCAATTGGCTGTAGAGATCGGTCCGGGTGCGCAGCTTGAGGCTGGGCAATAACCAATGGTTCATCACCATGGTTGAGAGGGCGAGGGAAATAATCACCATGGCCCCGGTTGCGGCTGAAAGCCCACCCAGGAACGCCAGCAAGGTTAGCCCTGGTGAATCGAACAGGATGGGAACACCCAGCGAATAGTATTGTGGCGGTAAAGGGACCGACAGTTCGGTGCCCGCCCACAGGATCGGGAAAATCGGCAGTGCCATTAACAACAGGAACAGCGGGAAGGCCCAGGTTACTGTATGGGAGTTACGCATCAGCGGGTTTTCCGCCAATCCCAGATGGAAGATATGCGGCATGGTTACCGCGGTGGAGACAAACACCAGTAACAGCGTATGTGCGGAATCGGTATGAATAGGGGTATGCAGGAGTGCAAGGTTTTCAGGGTGGTCGAGCAGCCATTGGTCGAGGCCGTCCAAACCATCGAATACCCCATAAACCGCTACCAGGCCAACCGCGCAAAGGGCGCAAACCTTTAACAATGACTCAAATGCCATCGCCGTAATCAGCCCGCGATGCTGGTCGCGGTTGGCGCCGAAAGAAATGGTAAAAAACGCCAATATCGCGCAGTAACAAAGGGCCATTACATCTTTAAAGGTCAGTCCGGTTCCGGCGAGGGGTAACGAAGGGTTACTGCTGACGGTAAGGATATGCATGGTATCGGCAATCGCCTGGATTTGCAGGGCGAGCAACGGCAAGATCCCGCATAGCATACAAAGTGTTGTGAGCGCGCCCACGCTGTGGCTGTGGTAGCGGAATACCAGCAAATCGGCCAATGAATGTACCTGGTGGCGCCGCGCCAATTCGGCCAGCGGTGCCAGGGCAACGGGTGCGAACAGGAAGAGTGCGCCGGTGCCAAGGTAATACGCCAGGGCGCCATAGCCATACTGGAACGCAAGGTCGATGACCCCGTAGAAGGCCCAGGCGCTGGCAAAAATCCCAAGGGACAAAATATAGGTAATGGGATGGGATGTTACTGATTCGGGAATCCAGCCGCGCTCGGTAATCCAGGCGATACCAAACAATAGCAACAGGTAACCGATTCCGAGGAGTGCAACTTGGCTGAGGTCAAAAGTCATTATGCGTTCTTATTTACCGTGGAGGTTTGCCTTACGGGTTCAATCAATGTCGTGGTACTTCTTGCGCCGCAACTGGATCGCAAACGCAATTCCGATCACCAGGATCCATGCAATATAAGGCCGATACCAGGCACCTTCAGGGTTGATAATCCAGTTAAACAGGCTGGGAGAAAAAATATAGGCAATCAGCAACAGTAATATGACCAGGCGTTGATTGTTCATGATTTGTCTTTCCTGGGTGGTGCAAGTACGCGACCGGGTTGATGTTATTGTTTTCCAATGCCTGTTAATTATCGCTATATAAATGGCTGAGGCCTTTAACTCTGTCCCTGCGCCAATGATGCAATCCCCAGTCCAGGATCTCCCGGGTTGATGCACCCGCCAACCCGGCGGGCGGATTTTGCCCTAAAAACTCTAGCCCACGCCACAGGTTCCTGCTCGCTTCTTTATAGTCTATCGCTTTGGCATGGTTCTGTTTGCTGAGCTTTTGGCCATTGGCCTGGACAGCCAGGGGTAGATGGCCAAAGGCCGGCAGCGGGGCGCCCAACAATCCGAACAGGAACAATTGGCGGCCGGTGACTTCCAGCAAATCACTACCGCGAATTACGTGGGTGATACCCTGGGCAATATCGTCCAGCACAACGGCCAATTGATAGGCGAAGAAGCCATCGCGTCGCTTGACTATTTGATCGCCCGCCCGGGTGCGCAGGTTTTGCGCCTGGGCGCCCTGGATCAGGTCGTGGAACCGGATTTCGTCGGCGCTTGCGTGATCTGGAATATCGTAGAGTTTAAGTCGCAGTGAATGGGGGCGCGCCAAATCCACCTTGCGGTTGCGGCAATGCCCGTTGTAAATGCCGCCCATGGCGGCCAGATCCTGGCGCGAACAGCTACAGGGGTAAACCCAGTGGCGCGCCAGCAAATAATCAATGCCGTCCTGGTACGCCTGGTGGCGTTGGCTCTGGTACATAACCTCACCGTCCCATTGCAGGCCATGCCCGTCAAGGCACTCCAGGATCGCATTGGCGGCGCCGGGTTGCTCGCGCGGTGGATCAAGGTCTTCCATACGGACCAACCATTGCCCGTTGTTGGCTTTGGCATCAAGGTAACTTGCCAGTGCGGTGACCAGCGAACCGAAGTGCAACGGGCCGGACGGCGAGGGAGCAAATCTGCCTATATAAAGAGGATTAATAGCGGAGTTGAGCAGGGAGGGCATAGTGTTGGGGTGGGCTGGCCCACCCCCGGGCGATGTTAACCGCCAATTTGCTTTTCTTTGATTTCCGCGAGGGTTTTGCAATCGACGCAGAGTGTGGCGGTGGGACGGGCTTCCAAACGGCGGATACCAATTTCCACACCGCAGGCATCGCAATAGCCATAATCGTCGTTTTCAATCAGCTCGAGGGTGCTGTCGATTTTCTTGATCAGCTTGCGCTCGCGGTCGCGGGTGCGCAGCTCCAGGCTGAACTCTTCCTCCTGGCTGGCGCGGTCGGCGGGGTCGGGGAAGTTAGCCGCTTCATCTTTCATGTGGCTTACGGTACGGTCTACTTCTTCCATCAGCTCTGAGCGCCAGTTAAGCAACAGGTTTCTGAAATGCTGCTTCTGGTTGTCGTTCATATATTCTTCACCCTTTTTCTCCACATAGGGAGTAAAAGGACGCAGTGCGAAGGTTTCAGTAGAGGGTGATTTTTTCGCCATAGTGTTAGCGCCTCGTAAGACTTCCTGGATCAGCATTCATCTGCACCAAAGGGAGGGCAGAATTAGAAGGGGGAGCAAGCTATCAGATAACAAATAGGAGTGCCAGTTTTTTTCATTGGTATTCCGTTGGATTACAAGCGGGCTTGTTAATTCCGGTCGGGATTCGGTCACGAACAAAAACTATAGCCCTAAAATGGCGCGTTTGTGGTTCAATTCGCCGCTATGTCACCCTTGGTTTCCCGAGTCGATAGCCTGGTTATGATCCCCTTATACCCCGCGAAGTTGCTTACCCGTTATAAACGCTTTCTCGCCGATATAGTTTTGCCGGATGGCAGCGAGTTTACCATTCACTGCCCGAACACCGGTTCGATGAAAAATTGCGTTCTACCCGAAGCTCCCTGTTGGTACTCGGTTAGCGATAGCAAGACGCGCAAATATCCGCAAACGCTGGAAGTTGTGACCACTCCCGGCGGTTACCTGGCGGGTATTAACACCGGGCGTGCCAATGCTTTGGTGGAGGAGGCCATTTCCAGCGGTGTTATCACCGAATTGCGCGGCTATCAGGGACTCAGGCGCGAGGTGGTGTATGGTCGCGAAAAATCGCGTATTGATTTCCTCCTGGACGGAAACCCGGCTGATCCACGTGCATGCTACCTGGAAGTCAAGAATGTGACCCTGATGGAATCTGATGGTGAGGGATTTTTCCCCGATGCAATCAGTGCGCGCGGTAGCAAGCATATCCGGGAACTAACGGTGATGGCGCAGCAGGGGCAACGTGCGGTCCTGCTGTTTTGTGTGCAGCATACCGGTATTAAAACGGTTCGCCCGGCGGACCATATCGATAAAACCTATGGTGCGATTTTGCGCGAGGCCAAAGCCGCCGGAGTTGAAGCTATTGCCTATGCGGCGGAAATAGTGCCGCATCAACATCGCATAGCGCTGGTTCAATCTTTACCGGTTGAGGTTTGATGGAGTGCCGGTGCTTTTTTGTTACCGGAGTTAATGACGGCAACCGCCCCCAGGATTAACAAGGTTGCACTGTATTCTGGCCAACCGGGTTCTTCGCCCAGCAATAAAACGCCGGACACCACACCAACTAAAGGCGTAATTAATGAGGAAAGGGAAGATACGCTGACCGGGACCAGGCTAACCAGCCGAACCCACGCCCAGTAACAAAACATAAATGCAATAAAGATGTTGTAGACCACTCCCCAGAGCGCCCATGTTGAAGGCATTGTTTGCGGAAGCCCATCAATAAACATCGCAGCGATCAATACCGGGACACTGGCCAGCAATAATAACCAGCCGGTCAGTACCACTGCGTTCATCGGAATTTGCCAACGCTTCATCATCACGGTACCGGCGGCCCAACACCAGGCGGCGATGATCATAAATGCGGCACCGGCAAGTAGGTCCCGGTTAAGCGGCCCACCGAACCAGCTCAGCAGTGATTCGCTCATTAACGCCAGCACGCCGCCGGTTCCCAATAACAAGGCGATGCCGACGCGCGCGGTAAATTTATCGCGTAACACCCAAATGGAAAGCAACACCGTCCAGATCGGCATGGTGTAACCCAATAATGCCGAACGCCCGGCGGGCAACAAAGTTAATCCGTAGGTAGCCAGTACATTCCAGGCGATGATATTAAATACACAAACCCAGATTATTTTTTTTACATAACCGCGGGGTATTTGCAGCGCGAGTCCGGACGCGCGCGCAATGCCAAGAATTCCCAGTCCTCCCAGCAGTAAACAAAAACCACGGAAGCTCAGCGGCGGAATTTCGCTGATAATAAATTTCATGATGGGCCAGTTAATGCCCCATCCAATCGCTAAACCCAGTAGTAACAAAATGCCTTCCGCGGAAAGGCGAGAGGAAGCGTTGTGCATGGACACTCACTTAACAAACGATAGGAAAAATACCACCGGGAAGGGAAAGGCTCGGCGGGCTCGTATTGGAACCCGCATTAACATCATAGACTCTCGATGAAAAAATTACCTGGCTGGTGTGTTGGGTGGAAACTGTTGCAATAGTTGCGTAAAACTTTCACGCAATTTATTTTCCGCCTTGAGTGAAAAATTAATCAGCGGTATGCCTTCTGCGGTGCCGCGCCAAATCAGCGTATTGGATTTGGTTTGTGTGATGTCGATCACCATAACTCCCTCTTGCTTTCCCCTGCCTAATATTTGGCCTGTGCCCAGGCCAATGTTCCCGTGGCGCCCAACCGGCATACCTATGCCAATGCCAATACTGGTATTGCCGCCGCTGCTCACGCGTGAAAAAACCTGCAAGTCCAGCAGCAAGTCCGGGTTATTATCCGAGGCCACAAAACCTTGCGCGCGCATTTGGTCGTCGGCCAGGCGTTGCAGGAAGGCTTTATCGGTGCCCGCGATATCCACCGTCACCCCGCGCCATTGATAGGTTTTGAGGTTATTGAAATCGGTGCCGGATTTAAAATCGCCGCCGTATCTTGTGTTGGTGCAAGCTCCCAGCAGGATGAGCGTGGCAAATGCTAGCAAGCGGGAAATATTCGGCATCATGAATCTGTCCTCCGGGTGTGGTGGAAGGAAGTATAACCCAGTCCTGCGAAGTGAATGGGCATAGAGTTTGCAAACCCTGTGGAACTGGCGCAGACTGCGCCGCGTTTTTAAATTCATCCTGGAGTTAAGTGTGGATTTTTTACTGATTATCAAAGCGATTGTATTAGGTGTAGTTGAGGGCCTTACTGAATTTTTACCTATCTCCAGTACCGGCCATTTGATTGTGGCCGCGGATGTGATCAATTTCCATAACGATGGCCGTGTGTTTGAAATTGCTATCCAGTTAGGCGCCATCCTTGCTGTAGTGGTTGAATATCGGAAAAAATTTATCGGTGTGGCACTGGGAATGTTTAACGACACACAGGCGCAAAAGTTTATTGCCAACCTGCTCATTGCATTTTTACCCGCCGCGATTATCGGTGTGATGTTTATCTCTATTATCAAAACCTATTTATTCAATCCGCTGAGTGTGGCCGCCATGTTAATTTTGGGCGGCATAGTGATCCTCTGGGCGGAACGCCGTACACATCAGGTACGTGTGCATAATGTGGATGATATGAGCTGGAAGGATGCGCTTAAGGTGGGGTTGTTCCAGGTAGTGTCCATGGTGCCGGGTACGTCCCGTTCGGGAGCGACGATTATCGGTGGCCTGTTTATCGGCCTTGACCGCAAGGTTGCCGCGGAGTTTTCATTCTTCCTCGCTGTGCCTACGATGTTTGCCGCAACCTTTTACGATATTTATAAACACCGCGACTTATTGCACACCGGCGATGTGCCCATGTTTGCCGCGGGATTTATTACCGCATTTTTGAGTGCCTGGCTGGCGGTAAGGACGCTGGTGCGTTTTGTGGCTAACCATACTTACGAAGTGTTCGCCTGGTATCGAATTGTCTTCGGGCTGGCCATTTTGATAACCGCCTATACCGGCGTGGTAACCTGGAGCGGCGTCGAATAATTTCAATTGATAAACTTTACGACGCTGGTATCTTTCTCACGGCTTTTTCCGGCGTCGTGAAGTTTTTGCAGATAATCATTCCACAGTTGTTCCCGGTTTTTCCCCAATTCGTAAAGGTAGTTCCAGGTGTAAATACCTGTGTCATGGCCATCGCTGAAAATTATTTTGAGCGCGTAATTCCCGGCGCGTTCAATGTCGGTGATCGCAACATCCTTCTTGCCGAACTGCAATACCTCCTGCCCGGGACCATGGCCTTTGACTTCAGCGCTGGGGGAATAAACCCGCAGGAATTCGGCGGGCAATAAAAATTGCTCGCCACTAAAATACAATTCCAGTTGTTGCGATTGCTTATGCAGTTTGATTTTGGCGGGAATGTGGTTCATTAGAGGATATATCGGCTCAAGTCTTCATTTTTTGCCAGTTCACCCAAGTGTTTTTCCACATAGGCAGCATCAATTTCCACGCAATTGTTTCCATTGCCGGCGTCGAAGGAAATATCTTCCAATAATCTTTCCAGAATCGTATGCAAACGGCGTGCGCCGATATTTTCGGTGCGTTCATTTACATCATAAGCGGTTTCCGCAATGCGGCGGATGCCCTCCCTGGTAAACGAAATATCCACGCCTTCTGTTTTAAGCAACGCTTGCTGCTGCTCCGTGAGTGATGCCTTGGGTTCGGTGAGGATGCGTTCAAAATCTTCCGGTGTCAGGGCTTGCAATTCCACGCGAATAGGCAAGCGGCCTTGCAATTCCGGAATCAAATCCGAGGGTTTGCTTAAATGGAATGCGCCCGAGGTGATAAACAAGATATGGTCGGTTTTGATCATGCCGTGTTTGGTTGAAACGGTGCAGCCTTCGATCAAGGGTAATAAATCGCGTTGCACCCCTTCACGCGAGACATCGGCACCGCTCACGTTTCCGCGACGGGCAACCTTGTCGATTTCATCAATAAAGACAATGCCGTTTTGTTCGGCAGCTTCAATGGCCTGGGCTTTGATATCGTCTTCGCTGACCAGTTTTGCCGCTTCTTCATCCTGCAATTGTTTGAAGGCTTTTTTTACGGTGATTTTGGTTTTTTTAAATTTCTCGCGCCCGAGGGATGAAAACATGCTTTGTAATTGGTTGGTCATTTCTTCCATACCGGGTGGTGCCATAATTTCCACGCCCACCGGAGTGGCAGCAAGATCAATTTCAATTTCTTTATCGTCCAGTTCGCCTTCGCGTAATTTTTTACGAAATACCTGGCGTGTACCGGATTCATGTTTGCTTTCTTCGGGAGATATATTCCGCGCTGGCGGTAACAGCACATCCAGAATACGCTCTTCAGCAGCTTCTGCTGCGCGATGTTGTACCGATTTCACCGCTTGCTCGCGGCGCATTTTTATCGCGACATCTACCAAATCGCGAATAATGGATTCGACATCGCGGCCGACATATCCGACTTCGGTAAATTTGGTGGCTTCCACCTTAATAAACGGCGCATTGGCAAGTTTCGCCAGGCGGCGCGCAATTTCCGTTTTGCCCACGCCGGTGGGGCCGATCATCAAAATATTTTTGGGCGTGATTTCATTGCGCATATCCATCGGCACCTGCATACGGCGCCAACGGTTGCGCAGGGCAATGGCAACTGCGCGTTTGGCATTTGCCTGGCCGATAATATGTTTATCCAATTCGTGCACGATTTCGCGCGGGGTCATAGAGGACATAGAAAACTCGTTGGTATCTTTGTACGTTGATGGCTGTGTTGGCGGGGACTGTGTGGGCTGTCAGAGGCTGCGCCCCGCCACAACACCGGGCTAATAATTAATTAATAATCAAGGATTTCGATGGTGTGATTCTGGTTGGTGAACACACAAATATCGCCGGCAATCTTCAAGCCTTTTTCGACAATGCTGCGCGCATCCAGGGACGTATTGTCCAGCAGTGCACGCGCTGCCGCCTGGGCGTAGTTACCACCGGAGCCAATCGCAATCAGGTCGTCTTCGGGCTGGATAACATCGCCGTTACCGGTAATGATTAGCGAGGCTTCTTTATCGGCGACAGCGAGCAATGCTTCCAGTCGTCGCAGGCTTCGATCCGTTCGCCAATCTTTTGCCAATTCAACGGCCGCGCGCGTGAGTTGCCCGTTATGCGCTTCGAGTTTGGCTTCAAAGCGTTCGAACAGGGTGAATGCATCGGCGGTGCCGCCGGCAAATCCGGCCAATACCTGGTTTTTGTACAGGCGGCGCACTTTGCGCGCATTACCTTTCATCACGGTATTGCCAAGGGATACCTGGCCGTCGCCACCAATTACCACCTGGCCTTCGCGGCGAACAGAGAGAATCGTAGTCACAGGACTTCCTTTAAATAAGTTCAGATGCAAACGACACCGGCGTCAGGTGCGGCATCGTCTCGGGAATTAGCAAAGTGGGGGCAGGCACTGCTTTTTCAAGCGGTGCTGTTCTTGCGGTGTGTGGATGGAAATGCCTGCTACCTGGCTTTAGCGCGTTTCAGAACCAGTGCGTTGTACTCGTTCTTCACCAATTGCGAGCGGGCGCTGGTGAGCGCATTTTGATTATCGAAAGGACCAACAACGACGCGGTGCCAGATTTCGCCTTTGCGGATTTCCACCCTTTCGATACCGGCATCCAGATTTAACAGGATAAGTTGCGCGCGCAATTTATCGGCGTCTTCCGCTTTGGGGAAGGAGCCTACCTGGATCAGGTATTCAACGCCTGCTTCCTGCTGCGCGGGCTTTTCTTCGCCATTGGCCTCGCTGGCGGGAACAATGGTTTCGCTTTCCTGGAGCAATTTGTAGAAGTCGAAACGGGGCTTGGGGGCTTTGTTTTCCGTGACTTTCGCTTTGGGTTCTTCCTTGGGCGCAGGCGCTTCCACCGGATTCTTAATGAAATAATAACTTGCCGCAAACGCTCCCATCACCAGGCCCGCCACAAACCATAACCAGGCTGGTGTCTGGCCGTTGCTGCTATTGCGTTTGGCCGGTGTGCGGCCCTTTTTGGCGAAGTCTCTGCTCATGGAATCGTTACTGGCTAAAAAATCAGGGCGCGATTGTAAAGGGATTGGCAGGCCCAGTCACTAGAATGCATGGCTCTATTCGCTATGCAGCGGTTAACCCATTTCCTGAGGGTCTACATCTATCGACCAGCGCACTGCTTTGGCAAGCGAACTGGCTTCAAGTTGCAAGGCTAATTCAGTTAGCAGTTGCTGCAAGGGTTTGCGTTGTGAACTGCTGATTTGCAATTGATAGCGAAACCTATCGCCGCGTTTTTCCATAAGCGCGGGCAGTGGGCCGAGATAACCGAGTGCCGGGCTGGCTGGCGCGAAGGCTTCCGCCTGCTGGCGGGCATAAGCGAGCAAGTCAATCGCCTTTTGCGGGATTTTGCTTTCCGCGCGAATCAGCGCGAGATGGCGGTAGGGCGGTAATGCCGTAAGCTGGCGTTCATGCAAAATCAATCCAGCAAGCGCGTGGTAACCGCGCGTCACCAGGGTTTGCACCAGCGGATGGTCGGTATGGTTACTTTGCAAAATGACTCGCCCCGGTTTTTCCGCACGCCCTGCGCGCCCCGCAACTTGCAGCAACAATTGGCCCATACGTTCAGGGCCGCGAAAATCGGTGCTGAATAAACCGGCATCGGCATCAATAATGACTACCAGTGTGACATCTGCAAAGTGGTGGCCTTTGGCGAGCATTTGCGTACCGACTAAAATACAGGGCGCACCCTTGTGCACATCTTCCAGCAGCTTTTGCATGGCATTCCTAGTGCGAGTGGAATCGCGGTCCACGCGGATAATGTTTTGTTGCGGAAACAATTCCTGTAGCACCAGCTCGCTGCGCTCGGTGCCTTGGCCAATAGGTTGCAGATGGCTTGAATTGCATTGCGGGCAGCGGCGCGGCAGGGCGCGTTGGTGATCGCAGTGATGGCAATGCAAATGGCGCGGAGTCTGGTGTACGGTCATGCGCGCATCGCAAAAATGGCAATTGGCGAGCCAGCCGCAGTCGTGGCACTCCAGGGTGGGGGCATAGCCGCGGCGATTAAGGAACACCAGCACCTGGTTGCCCTGCGCGAGGGTTTCGCCAATTGCGTCGATACTGGCCTGGGCAAAGCCCTCGTGGAGTATTTCACCGCGAATATCCAGCAGTTGGATATGCGGTGGTTTGGCACTACCGGCACGTGCTTTCAACTGCAGGTGCTGATAGCGCCCCTGGAGCGCATTGTGCAGGGTTTCGAGTGACGGGGTAGCTGAGCCGAGGATCAGCGGAATGTTCAATCGGTGCGCGCGCACTGCCGCCAGGTCGCGCGCCGAATAGCGGAAACCATCCTGCTGCTTGAACGATCCATCATGCTCTTCATCAATGATGATGATTCCCAATGATTGGAAAGGCGTGAACAGCGCCGAGCGGGTACCAATTACAATGCGGGCTATACCCGCGCGCGCCTGGAGCCAGGCATCCAGGCGCTCCCGATCATTTAATCCGGAGTGGAGCGCCGCGACCGGAACAGCAAACCGGCGTTGGAAGCGCTGGATGGTCTGGGGTGTCAGGCCAATTTCCGGCACCAGCACCAGGGCCTGTTTGCCCTGGTTGAGGCAGTGTTCAATGGCTTGCAAGTAAATCTCGGTTTTACCACTGCCGGTGGCGCCATCTAATAAATAGGTTTTGAATCCAGCGAGGTCGATTTGGGCCAGGGCTTGTTCTTGCTCGTCGGTGAGAGTGAGTGGTCGCTCATTAAGAAGGCCGCATGATGGCTCGTTAGCTACGGGATATATTACCTCCATTTTTACCAGTCCTTTGGCAATCAGCGCTCTGGCGATGCTGCGTGGTATCTCCAGCCGCTCCAGGGCATCCCGCAATAAATAGGGTTGTTTCTGTAGCTCTGCGACCAGCATTGCCTGCCTGGGTGAGCGTTTCAATGCACCTTCCGGTAAGCCCTTTCCCTCGGTTGTTAGCATAAACGCCTGTTCACCGCGCATGCGCGCCGGCTCGCCCTGGCGCAACAATACCGGCAAAGCCGCCTGCAATGCCTCGCCCAGGGGAGCTTGATAATAGTCCGCGGCCCATTGGCACAGCGCCAATAGCTCCGGGTCTAACACCGGCTGTTGTTCAATAATCCCGTAAGCCGGGCGCAGCTTATCCAGTTGGTGTGCGCTAACTGATTTGATCGCAACCAACACCCCAACCAATTCCTGGCGGCCAAAGGGCGCTCGAACCAGGGTTCCCGCTTGCAGGGAATCTACCATTGCGGAAGGCCAATCGACTGGTGGTAAGTAATCAAAATTGCGCCTTAGCGGAACTGGCAGTGCGATTTCGAGGAGTCTGGTTTCATGCATCTTTGGAATCGTTCCGGGGTCACCTGGCGGCAGGATACCTCATCTCACCCCACCAAATCGCGAGCTGGTGTATTTGCCTGGTAATTGGCCGGAATATCTCCATCAAGTGATTATTTTTCAGGCGAAATCCCGCTTTGCGGTTGCGCTGGCATTTTTTTCTGATAGTATCCCCGCTCCCTGAAAACAGCCGTTTTTTTTAACCTATGTGCGGTGCCAGGCAATAGACCCGGTGGCGGCACAGCTTACGAAGGCATTCATCATGAAAGCAGACATTCATCCAAATTACGTTGAAGTGGCGGTTAACTGCAGCTGCGGCAACACTTTCAAAACCCGTTCAACCCTGGGTAAAGATTTCCATGTTGATGTGTGTGGCGTGTGCCACCCGTTCTATACCGGCAAGCAAAAAATCGTTGATACCGGGGGCCGTATCGATCGTTTCACCAAGCGTTTCGGCAGCCGTATCGGCACTGCCAAGAAATAATTGGGTGTCCCTTGCAGCTTAAGCTGATGCCGCGAATCCTGAAAACGCCAGCGCACAAAATCGCTGGCGTTTTTTTATGCCTGTTACCTGTGGTCGGGGTATTGGCCGATTGCGGCTATCCTGAAACCGCGCTTGTTGGTGTGGATCGGGTGCAGGATGGTGATACCCTCAAATTAAGCGACGGCCGCTCAGTGCGGGTGCTGGGTATCAATGCGCCGGAAATTACGGTGGGCCAAAAGCGCGGCCAGCCGTTGGGGCGGGAGTCGCTGGTGAGTGCGCGCCAGTTTGTGGCCCGTTCGGGGGGTGAAGTGCGCCTGGGTTTTGAGGCAGAAAAGCGCGACCATTATGGGCGCTGGCTTGCGCATGTTTACGATAGATCCGGCCGCAGCCTGGCCGTTGAACAACTTCGCGCGGGCATGGCCATTCAAATTTCCGTTCCGCCAAATCGCACCCAGGAATCCTGCCTGCTGGCCATAGAAACGCGCGCGCGGAAAAATCCGTCAGGTGTGTGGCGCAACACTTATTGGAATGCTTATCCGGCCTCGGCGCTTGGCTTGTCCGATACCGGCTTTCGTGTGGTGCGGGGCAGGGTCACCCGGGTAGATGTTAATTCATCAGTATGGATTGAATTTGACGGCGATCTGGTTGCACAGGTTAAGAAGTCTGACTGGGGGCCGTTCCGCTATTCGGCATCCGATTGGCAGGCGTTGGTCGGTAAAACCCTCGAAGTCCGCGGTTGGATTACTGCCCGCCAGGGCGGTAAGCAAAACGGCAAACGTCGTTTCAAATCGCTGATGATGGATGTTCGCGCACCTTCATCCTTGAAGGTAGTAAAAGGCGACTAAAAAATCTCTTCCGGCAGGGTGACTTGTTCACTGGTTTCGTTGCCCGCGGCGGATGTTCGCGCTGTATCTTCCCCCAGGAATACTTCAAAAATTGCATCCGGGTCACCGGGCATAGCGGGTTTTCCGGTGTCCGGATTAATGCGTACAGTCACTATGCCCTCCGGTTGACGCGGTAATTGATCCGGCAAGCCTTCCAGCGCGGTTCGCATAAAATCAATCCAGATAGGCAGTGCGGCAGAAGTGCCAAACTCCTTCCTGCCCAGGAGTGTATTCGCATCAAAGCCCACCCATACAGTGGTGGTGATATTGGGGTTATAACCCGAAAACCAGGTATCACGCGGGCCATTGGTGGTGCCGGTTTTGCCGGCCAGGTCCTTGCGCCCTAATTGCTTGGCGAGGCGGCCAGTACCTTTATCCACCACATCGCGCAACATGGAATCAATCAGGTAGGCGATACGGGCGTCAATGATCCGCGGGGCGCGCTCGCTGGCGTCCAGGGTGGAGGCGGGGATGAGCGAGCCATCAGCGCCTATCTGTAACTGGGGATTCTCGCATTCCTTGCATACCCGCTTGGGTTTGGCTTCGTAAACTACCTTGCCGTTATCCTCCTCAATCCGGGTAACGAGATAGGGGTCTATCTTGAAGCCACCGTTGGCGAAGCTTGCATAGGCGGTAGCCATTTGCATGGGGGTGAGGGCATGGGAGCCCAGTGCAAGGGTCAGGTCGCGTGGAAATTCCCTGGGATTAAAGCCGAACCTTGCAAGGCTATCCAATGCTGTTTGCATACCTATGCTGCGCAATAAGCGGATGGATACCAGGTTGCGCGAACGATAGAGCGCCTGGCGCATTCGCATGGGGCCGGCGAATTTGCCGTCATCATTTTCCGGGCGCCAGGCAATTCCCGTACTTGTGTTTTCGATGACGATGGGGGCGTCATTAATTATGGATGCCGGGGTAAAGCCATTTTCCAGCGCGGCGGTATAAAGCAGGGGTTTGAAGCTGGAGCCCGGTTGGCGGGCTCCCTGGGTTGCGCGATTGTAATGGCTCTGATTGAAATCAAAGCCACCGACCAGTGAGCGTATGGCTCCATCAGCAGGATCAAGGGAGACCAGTGCCGCCTGGGCCGCCGGTACTTGGCTGAAATGCCATTGGTCATCATTGTCTTTGGTGATGCGGACCACATCGCCCGGCTTTAAAAAGTCACGCACGTCGGTGTAGGCTGCGCCGCGGCTGTCTTCGGTGATATAAGGCCGCACACTGGAAAGCCCTTGCTCCCATCCCAAGTCAATAAAGTCCCCGTTACTCGTCAAAACCTTAACCGACTTGTTGGTGAGGTCCACAACGGCGGCAGGTTCCAATCCGCCCAATACCGGGATGGTTTGCAATTCGTCCAGCCAGTCAGTGAAATCACTATCCTGTGAAGGGTTGAGGTGGCGTTCGGGGCCGCGATAACCGTGGCGCTTATCGTAGTCCATCAGGCCTTTTAAAACGGCCGTCTGGGCGGTCGCTTGCATAGCGCTATCCACTGTGGTGTAAACCTTGTAACCCTGAATGTAGGCTTTGCCTCCAAATCTATCCAACACCTCCTGGCGGGCCATTTCCGCGATATAAGGCGCTTGTACATCCAGGGTTGTGCCATGGTAACTGGCGGTGTTGGGCTCGTTGATTGCCGCCTCGTAGGTTGTATGATCGATATGGCCCAGCTCGTACATCCGCCCGATAATCCAATTGCGACGGATCATTGCCCGTTTGAGGTTGGCCAGGGGGTTATAGGCGGAGGGCGCTTTCAATACCCCGACAATCATGGCGTACTGGGCGACACTAAGGTCTTTAATATCCTTCCCGTAATAAATTTGCGCGGCCGCTTGCAAGCCGTAGGCGCGGTTCCCGAAAAACATCTTATTGTTGAATAATTCGAGGATTTCTTCCTTGGTGAATTTTCTTTCAATTTCAATGGATAAGAGGATTTCGTTAAACTTGCGTGAGAAGATTTGCTTGCGAGTGAGAAAGAAATCACGTGCCAACTGTTGAGTAATAGTGCTTCCGCCGGATTGGATGGCGCCGGACTTTAGAATTTGTGATGCGGCGCGCAACATGCCTTTTACGGAAACTCCATGATGCTCAAAGAACTCTGCATCTTCGGCGGAGAGGAGAGCTTTTATATAAAGAGGCGGGATCTGGTTATAAGTGAGCGGAGTGCGACGCTGTTCGCCAAATTCACCAATAAGTTTGCCGTCGCTTGAATAAACCCGTAATGGGGTCTGTAATTTAACTTCCCTCAATGAGTCGACCGAAGGTAGTTTGGGGCTGAGATATAAATAAAGGCCCGCGAATGTCACCAGGGTAACACTGGTACCAGCCAGTAACAGCCAGAAAATGATGCCGAAGAAGGATTTTTTACTGAACATTTTTTCTATGTGAATTAATGAGTTAGCGAATTCGCGGGAAAGAGGCGTGCATTATACGGGCTTTTTGCCTGTTTACATATTCATCGGTTTGTTGCAGGCTTAAGTTAAAGTGCTATAACATAAACAACGTCTAAGTTACGGATATAGATAGAAAAATGGGCATTTTAAGTTTCCTCGAAAAGAAGGCAAAGCCGGTAATTGGGCTGGATATCAGTTCAACCTCGGTTAAATTGCTTGAACTCAGCCGCAGTGGCGATCGCTATCGGGTCGAGTCCTATACCGTAAAAGCGCTTCCGCCCAATGCGGTTGTTGAAAAAAATATTGCGGACCCTGTGGCCGTTGCGGAAGTCATCCGCTCTATGGTCAAGCAGTCTAAAACCAAATTAAAGCATGCGGCGGTGGCTGTTGCTGGTTCGGCGGTAATCACCAAGATGATCGATATGCCCGCGGACTTGAATGACGATGCCATGGAAAGCCAGATCGCTGCAGAAGCTGACCAGTATATTCCCTTTCCCCTTGAAGAGGTTGCTCTGGATTTTGAAGTCCAGGGGATTTCTCCGCGCAATCCGGACCAGGTCGAAGTGCTCCTGGCGGCATGCCGGCGCGAAAATGTGGAAGTTCGCCAGCAGGTTTTGGCTGATTCCGATTTGATTGCCGAAAAAGTGGATATAGAAGCGTATTGTATGGAGCGCGCCTTTGAGTTGATTGCTGAGCAACTCGAAGATCAGGAGGGGCAGGTGGTTGCGATTATCGATATAGGCGCAACCATGACCACCCTCAGCGTACTTGTCGATGGAAAAACAGTTTATACCCGTGAGCAATTGTTTGGCGGCCGCCAATTGACGGAAGAAATCCAGCGTCGCTATGGGTTGTCCCGGGAAGAGGCGGGACTTGCCAAGAAGCAAGGCGGGTTGCCGGACGATTATGAAATGGAGGTGTTAACCCCATTCAAGGATGCAGTGGTGCAACAGGTCACCCGTTCCTTACAGTTCTTCTTTTCCGCCAGCCAATATAACGATGTGGACTACATTATCCTCGCTGGCGGTGTAGCTTCGCTTGAGGGGTTAGTTGGATTGATTGAAGAAAAACTAGGTACCCAGACGGTAGTGGCTAACCCCTTTGCGCGTATGTCTGTTTCCTCCAGGGTAAATGCAGTTTCGTTGGCGAATGATGCGCCTGCATTAATGATTGTTACCGGTTTGGCAATGAGGAGTTTTGACTGATGGCCAAAATTAACTTATTGCCCTGGCGCCAGGTTTATCGCGAAGAGAAAAAGCGCGAATTTTTAGGCATTATTTTCGGTGTGGGCCTGGTAGCTGCGTTAGGCGCCTATTTATGGGTGTCGAGTGTGGAATCGGCGATTGAAAACCAGAACGCACGCAATCAATTGCTCAACCAGGAGATCGCCAAATTAGATGCGCAGGTCAAGGAGATCAGCGAGATTAAAAAAGTGCGTGATGATTTGTTGGCCCGCATTAAAGTCATTACCGATCTTGAGGGCACTCGCCCGGTAATCGTCCGTTATTTCGATGAGTTGGCGAGGGCAATTCCTGATGGGGTATGGATAACTTCGGTTGATCGCAAAGGGAATGTGATGACTATCGAAGGGGTTGCCGAATCTTATAACCGTGTCGCAAGTTTTATGCGTAACCTCGAATCATCAGACTGGTACGCCTCACCCAACCTTTCTTCAGTGCAAGCCGCACCTGATGAAGGAGAGGATGCCAGTACATTCAAAATGACTGTAGAGACCTCTGCACCGGTAGATCCTGCTGCTGAAGCAGCCAAGGCAGCAGGAGGAAATAAATAATGTCCTTCCAAGATACACTCGACCAGCTTAAGGAATTCGATGTAAACAATATCGATTTCGAAAAAATCGGCGTCTGGCCCTGGCCTGCAAAGGTATTTGTATGTGTGCTACTGGTTGCACTCATTTTCATCGCCACTTATTACGTCAAGATTAGCGATCTGAATTTACAATTGGAATCTGTAGTTGCCCAGGAGCAAACGTTACGCACTACATTTGAAAAGCGTAGTTTTGAAGCCGCAAACCTGGATGCCTATAAAGCACAAATGGAGGAGATGAAAGTTACCTTCGAATCCCTGTTGTCGCGGTTGCCTGCCAAAACGGAAGTGCCGGGATTATTGGAAGATATAGGTACGCGGGGAAATGAAAGTGGTTTAACCAATGTAAATATCAATTTCCAGCCCGATGTAGTTGCTGAATATTACATAGAGGTGCCGATCAGTATTTCTGTGGACGGTGGTTACCATGATATGGGCGGCTTTGTAAGCGGTGTTGCCGGGATGCCACGGATCGTTACCTTGCATGATTTCAGTATTACTTCTTCTAAAGAAAACCGTGCGCTGAATATGAAAATTGCGGCCAAAACCTATCGCTACAAATCCCAGGAGGCCGCTGCTAAATGAAACGGTTACTCTTCATTCTCCAATTGTTTTGTGTGTTTGGTTTGGTTGGGTGCGGACAATCCTCCCATCAGGATTTGATTGATTTTATGGAAGAAACAAAGCGTCGTCCTAAAGGCCAGATTGAACCATTACCAACGTTTAGTCCTTATCAGCCTTTTGCGTACAGTGCGATGACATTACGTAGTCCGTTTGATAAGCCGATTCCGGTAGATGAATCAGCGGCAAAGGGCGGTCGTGCGGTTGCACCCGATTTAACGCGTGAGAAAGAATTCCTTGAAGGTTTTAATATCACTTCATTGAAAATGGTAGGAACTATATCGAAAGGCGGTCAGTTATGGGCGCTGATCGATAACGGCCAAAATAGTGTGGTGCCTGCAACCGTTGGAAATTACCTGGGGATGAACCATGGAAAAATCATCTCTACCAACCCTTCGCAAATCGAAGTGATGGAAATTGTAGGTGATGGCTCGAATGGTTGGGTTGAACGTCCCAGAATTATTAAATTAGAAGAGAAGGAATAAGCGGACATGTGTGCTCTATTCACTCCGGGGTTAAGTATGCGTAAATTTGCGTTGGCATTGATAGGTGTAATTGCATCCCCCATCTTGTGGGCCAATACCCTCAAAGATATCGATTTTTCCCAGTTACCTGGTGAGCGTTTCGAGGTGCGCATGGCCTTTGATGCGCCACCCCCCGAACCCAAGGGGTATACCATCGAAAAACCTGCCCGCATTGTCCTTGATTTTCCGGATGTGGTAAGCGGACTCAAGGAGCGCCGCTTTCCATTGGCGGTGGATAACGGTCAAAGTGCAATGATTTTGACCAGCGAGGGGCGTACCCGCCTTATTTTGAATTTGAATGATTTGGCAACTTATACCACTCGTGTCGATGGCAATAACTTCGTAGTAGAGGTCGGTGCGGTAAAAGGCGGAGAGTCAGTTCGAGCAACAAGTCAGTCTGTTGAAGTAAATGCGACATCAATGAATGAGCGGGACACTTTTGGTAACCAAACACGCATTACCAACATTGATTTCAGGCGGGGAACATCCGGTGAAGGGCGAATTATTGTGACCCTGTCCAATCCAAAAGTCAGCGCGGATATGGTGGGTACAGGCGCTGGTGTCCGTTTGTCATTTAAAAATGCCTGGTTACCTCCGGAGCTGCGTCGCCGCCTGGACGTGGTGGATTTTGCGACGCCGGTATCGCTTGTTGCTGCCGGTCAGGAAGGTGAAAACTCGGTATTGAATATCAGTGCCGGCGGCGATTTTGATTACCTGGCTTACCAAACTGATAACGAATATGTCGTGAGCATCAAGCCCCTGACTGAGCAGGAAAAAAAGGAAAAGAAAAAAGATTTCGAATATACCGGTGAAAAGCTCTCGCTGGATTTCCAGGACATTGAAGTGCGTGCGGTGTTGCAGATTATTGCGGACTTTACCGATTTAAACCTGGTTGCCAGTGATACGGTTCAAGGTCGTATTACGTTGCGCCTGCAAAATGTGCCTTGGGACCAGGCTTTGGAAATGGTATTGAAAAACAAGGGATTGGATAAGCGCCAAGTCGGTAATGTATTAATGGTGGCGCCAGCCGCTGAAATTGCCGAGCGCGAGCGCCAGGAAATCACCACCAAGAAACAACTGGAGGAACTGGCACCTTTGCGTACGGAATACATTCGTGTTCGATATGCCAATGCCAAGGAAATGTTTGAGTTGTTCCGTGGTGAAGGTGCCGGTGGTAAAGGTGGTTCCGGTGGTAGCGGTGGCGGCCAAGGTGGCAGCCGTGCTACTGGCAGTGTGCTTTCAGAGCGGGGGCAAGGTGTTGTAGACGAGCGCACCAACTCAATTATTATCACCGATACTGCAGAGCGTATCGAAGCATTCAAGCGCTTGGTTGATCAAATTGATATACCTATCCGCCAGGTAATGATTGAGGCTCGGATTGTAATTGCTAACACTGATTTCCAGCGCGAGTTGGGGATTCGTTGGGGCGGGGCCGGGTATAACGCAAATCGCAGCCGCATAATAGATTTTGCGGGGTCACAGGATGGCCTGGATGATGAAAATGGTACGAGTCCTGCCAATTGGTTTACCCAAGGGCCAAATGGTAATGGGGCATTAAACCTGACGGAAAATAACGTTGTTGATTTGGCCGTTACCAATCCGTACGCATCGGCGGCCATTGGAGTCCTTACAGATAGCACTTACCTGGATTTGGAATTAAGCGCGTTGGAAAATTCTGGCTATGCAGAAATTGTTTCCCAACCAAAAGTAATTACCAGTGATAAACAATTGGCAGTTATTAAATCCGGTAAGGAAATTGGTTATCAGGAAACAGCTCCAAGTGGCGGTACAACAACGGGATTCCGCGAAGCGGTATTGAAGCTGGAGGTAACTCCGCAAATTACACCTGACAATCGTATTATTATGGATTTAATTGTTTGGAAAGATTCTATCGGTCAAACGACAGAAACGGGTGTGCCCACTGTAGATATCACACGCCTGGAAACTAAAGTACTGGTTAACAATGGCCAAACGGTTGTCTTGGGTGGGGTCTTCTCCGTTGAAGGAGCAAAAACAGAAAACAAGGTTCCGGTGTTGGGAGACATTCCGTACCTTGGGCGTTTGTTTAAAAAGACTATTGATAACCAATTCAAAACCGAATTGCTTATCTTTGTTACCCCCAAATTGATGTCGGAAAATTTGTCAAATTAATGCGTAAATCCCTCGTTTTCCTTGTCGGCCCCATGGGGGCCGGCAAATCTACCATCGGCCGGTTGCTGGCTACAGAGTTAGGTTTTAATTTCCGCGACAGTGATCGGGTAATCGAAGAGCGCACAGGTGCGGATATTCCCTGGATTTTTGATATGGAAGGGGAAGAAGGATTTCGGGAGCGTGAATCTGCTGTGCTCCAGGAACTGGCCGGTGAAACGAATACGGTGGTGGCCACGGGTGGCGGTATAGTGTTACGTGAGCAAAATCGTACGGTGATGAAGTCGGCTGGTTTTGTGTGTTACCTAACGGCATCTATCGATCAATTGGTGGAACGCACTGCACGCGATAAAAAACGTCCGCTGTTGCAGGTAGAAAATCCACGCCAGAAAATTATTGATTTATTGGCCTTACGCGACCCTCTCTATCAGGGGGCTGCAGATTTCATTGTAAATACTGATCGCAGGTCGCCAAAGGCAGTTGCGCAGGAAATCGCTTCTCTGGTTCTGAATGCCTGACATCTAATTTGGTGTTTTATTCTCCTCGTTTTATCGCGCGGTTATCATTACCCTCTCCTGAAATATCCCGGCACTTTGTGATAAAGTGCCGGCTGATTTTTTGCCCCACAGGTTCCTTGCTATGCAGGTCTTAACCGTTAATCTGGATGATCGTAGTTATCCTATCTATATTGGCGAGCAGCTCTTATCCCGTTCCGAGTTAATTACCCGCCACATTCGCGGGAAGCAAGTTTGTATCGTCACCAACGAAACCATCGCACCTTTATATCTTGGCTCTTTGCTTAAAAGTTTAGGCAATGTGCAAGTTGATACTGTGGTCTTGCCCGATGGTGAGGGTTTTAAAACCCTGGAGGTATGGGCAAGTATTTTCGATAAATTACTTGATGCTCGCCATAACCGTACCACAACGTTAATTGCGTTGGGCGGCGGTGTGGTGGGGGATATGACCGGGTTTGCGGCGGCTTGCTATCAACGGGGCGTGGATTTTATCCAGATACCCACCACGTTATTGTCGATGGTGGATTCTTCTGTCGGCGGAAAAACCGGTGTTAACCACCCTTTGGGTAAAAACATGATCGGTGCTTTTTATCAGCCACAATGTGTGTTGGCTGATACGTCGCTGCTTGACAGTTTGCCGCCGCGCGAATTATCCGCGGGTATTGCGGAAGTTATTAAATATGGATTGATTTCCGACTACGAATTTTTTGTCTGGTTGGAAAACAATATGGATGCGTTAATGGCGGGTGACAAAGAGGCATTGGCCTATGCCGTGAAGCGCTCCTGCGAAAACAAGGCTGATGTTGTTGCCAAAGATGAACGTGAAGGTGGTTTGCGTGCCATTTTGAATTTTGGCCACACCTTCGGCCACGCGATTGAAACTGCCCAGGGCTATGGCAATTGGTTGCATGGTGAAGCGGTGGCGGCCGGGATGGCGATGGCCGCGGATTTATCCTGGCGTCGCGGCGCCATCAGTGAACCCGAACTTAATCGCATTATCCAGTTATTAGGGCGTGCTCGTTTACCCACAAAAGCCCCTGCCGATATGGCACCGGAGCAATTTGAACAATTGATGGGCGTCGATAAAAAAGTATTGGATGGTCGCTTGCGTTTGGTGCTATTGGAATCCATGGGTAAGGCAATGGTTACCAGCGATATAGATACCGATTTATTGCAGCAAACTTTCGATGCCTGCAAGGCCGATTAATTAATCAGGTTAAAAGAGATTGAAACCATGACTGGAGAGCCGCCACTTCGCGCCCAGCCGGACAGTCGGATCCTGGAACAGGATTCGCAGCAAGGGTATTTATTTGATGATCGGGATGAGCACAAGGACGATCAGTTGCTCGCGGATTATCGCCAGCGTTATGGCTTATCCGAAGATCCGTTTGCACACGATTTTTCGTTCCCATTATTCACCGGTGTCGGGCGCCGTGAACTGCTGGATCAATTGCTGCATTTATGCCAGTTCAGCAATAGCCTATTGGTTGTGCTGGGTGATTATGGTGTTGGTAAAACACGTATCGCCCACGCATTCATGGATTCACTCTCCGACCAGGATCAAATATGTTTCCTCAGTCTGCGCAATGGCCAGACGTTAGAGCAAATATTGCTCGCCATTAACCAAACCTTTGGAATCCAGACCGGAGAAGTTCCCTCCACCGAAAATTTACTTGGTGCATTAGAAGCGTTCATTGCTGAAGAGGCCGTTTCCGAAGATGACGGTTTGGCGGTGGTAGTGCTGGATAATGCGCATTTATTGGATGACCAATCGATCTCGGTATTGACTGCGTTGCTCAATAATTTCCCACAGCAAAATCGTTTGCATTTTGCATTATTTGGCGAACCATCGTTGATGCGTCGCCTTGAGCGATTGAGCCCGGAAAATTTATTGTGTAACGATTTTAACCTGCCGCCTTTCACCTTGCAGGAAACGGTGGATTACTTAAATTTCCGCATGGAAATGGCAGATTATCTCGGACCGGAAATTTTTACCGAAGCCAAAGTGGAGTCCTGGTGGCGCCAGGCGCAGGGCCAATTAACCGTGCTTCATGGGCTCGCTGAGGAACACTTGCTGGAGTCAGTGACACCGGCGCGAACCCCGAGCAAACGGCCTTTGCCGGTAATCCACATTGTTGCCATATCGTTATTGATCGCAATGGTTGGGGTGGCTTTCCTGTACATGGGGGATGATGAACCGAACCCGGTAGCAGTTGCTAATAACCCTGCGGTAAATTCAGCGCCTGCATTGGTTGCGACGTCCGCACCAACCAGTGCGATGGAATTAACGTCTACCCAGACACCAGTGCAACCTTTAATGCAGAGTTTGCCGCAGCCACAATCATCTTATCAGCTGACCCAGGTTCAGCCGCAGCTTCAGCAGCCGGCTACGCCGGAGCCTGCTGCGACGATAGAAACCAACAACGCACCAGTTGCAGAATCAACCACCAGTGATATTGCCAAAGAAGAAATTGTTCCCTTGGTGCAACTGCCTACGGCCCCCCCGAAACCTGCGGGCCAACCCAATGTTATCGCTGAACCAAAACCCGCATCTGTTGCGGCAACAGCTCCGGTTATGCCCACATCTTCGCCTGTCGCGGTAAAACCTGAACCGACCCCCAAGCCGACTGCCAGGTCCGCGCCGCAACAAACGAGTGGCAGTGCGCAGGAACAACAGATTTTGGGATGGAAACCCAATGAATACACTATCCAATTATTGGGGGTAAGCAATCAAAACGCCGCGCGCGATTTTATTGCAACACAGTCCAATAAACGTGATTTGCTAATGTTTAAAAGCAAGCGGCAGGGTAAGGATTGGTTTGTTGTGATTACGGGGCGTTTTGCCAGTTCCGCAGAGGCGCGCCAGGCCATTACAAAATTGCCTGCTTCCCAGCGCGATGCAGGTCCCTGGCCACGCGACGTGAAAACCATTCAGGCTGAAATTAAATCGGCGATGTAATGAATCGATGGTGTGCAAAAAACGCGGCGGTTGCCGCGTTTTTTTATAGGTTTTTTTTTGGGGATTTATTCTTCGCTTTCCAACAGTTCGCGGTATTCATCGGCGTTCATCGCATCATCCAATTCGGATAAATCATCGGGTTGTACGCGGAAGAACCAGCCATCGTCGTAAGGTGAGCCGTTTACCGTTTCCGGTGCGTCCTGCAAGGCTTCATTGACTGCGATCACCTCGCCTGAGACCAGGGTGTAAATATCCGACGCGGCTTTCACAGACTCAACCACACCGGCCTCTTCGCCGACTGCAACACGAGAGCCTACCTCGGGCGTTTCTACGTAAACCACATCGCCCAATGCGTCTTGCGCGTGATCGGTAATGCCGATAGTGACGGTGCCATCTTCCTCAATGCGCGCCCACTCGTGGCTGCTCAGGTATTTCAATTCTTTACGAATTTCGCTCATGATGCTGTCCTGTATTTGTTGGAAACTGCGCGGGCGGTCCCGCGTGTATTTAAAGTTGAGTTTTTAAAAGGCCACGTTAAATCAGAGGCTTGCCATTGCGCACAAAATTGGGGGCAACAACATTGACTTGTACTTGCTTGCCGCGCATTTCTACCAGGCATTGATTACCGATCCCGGCGGGTACACGTGCCAAGGCAATAGAATAGCCCAAGGTGGGCGAAAATGTCCCGCTGGTGATAACGCCTTTTTCATCGCTGCCAGGGATAAGCACCCATTGTTCCGCGCGTAATACGCCGCGTTCGCGCAACACCAATCCCACCAATTTATGTTGTTTGCCTTCGGCTTTTTGTGCTTCCAATACCGGGCGGCCAATAAAGTTGCGCGTGGCCGGCTGCCACGCAATAGTCCAGCCCATATTGGCAGCCAGCGGCGAGACAGATTCGTCCATCTCATGACCGTAGAGGTTCATGCCCGCCTCCAGGCGCAGGGTGTCGCGCGCGCCTAAACCGCAGGGCGCTACACCGGCCCTGGCCAGTGCATTCCAGAAGTCCACTGCCTGCCCATTGGGTAACATGATTTCAAGGCCGTCTTCGCCGGTATAGCCGGTGCGGCCAATGAACCAGTCATTCGCGGGTAAGCCCTGGAATACTTTCAGTTGGTCGATAACCGCGGCTTTTTCACTGCTAACCAGTGATTTGCTGATATTGATAGCCTGCGGGCCCTGTACGGCTATCATCGCCAAATCATCGCGTTCTTGCAGGGATACCGAAAAATCCGCCGCAATTTCATTCATCCAGGCGAGGTCTTTCTCGCGTGTACTGCAATTGACTACCACGCGATACCAGTCGCCCAGGTTGTAGACAATCAAATCATCAATGACCCCGCCTTCGTGGTTGAGCATACCGCTGTAAAGCGCCTTGCCCAGCAGGGTGTCCAGCTTGGCGACATCATTGGCCAGCAGGTATTGCAAATAGGGTTTGGCATCTTTGCCGGTCACATCCACCACCGTCATGTGCGAAACATCAAACATGCCGGCGTGCTGGCGGACTTTGTGGTGTTCTTCAATTTGGGAGCCGTAATGCAATGGCATGTCCCAGCCACCAAAGTCCACAAGTTTGCCGCCCATGGCTTGGTGGGTGGCGTAGAGAGCGGTTTTATTGCCCATGGGATTACCTGCTGGAAGGTTAACAAATGAGGGTGAACAAAAAGGGGCGCCATTTTAGGCGGGCGCCCCTGTGCTGTCCAATCGCGATTGGTTTAGCGGCCGTAATAAGCGGTAAAACCGGTTTTTTCGATCAGATTTGCATTGATCATATAGCCGATCAGCGCCGCGGTGGCGCCGTCCGGGATTTCCAGCTTGTCCGTTTTGAGGGCATGCAGGGTGAAAATGTAGCGGTGGGGTTTATCGCCGACCGGCGGACAGGCGCCGCCAAAGCCCGGGGCCCCAAAGTCTGTGCGGCCTTGCTGGCTGCCCGCCGGGAGTTTTTTACCATCGGCGGTACCTGCGCCGGCATCGATTTTGTTCGCGGTGGCGGGGATGTTGTACACCACCCAATGCCACCAGCCGGAGCCGGTGGGCGCATCCGGATCATAAACGGTAAGCGCAAAACCCTTGGTACCGGCGGGTGCATTTTTCCAGACCAGTTCGGGCGAAATATTGTTGCCTGTGCAACCAAAACCGTTAAAAACCTGATCCATTGCCAGTGTGGATTCAGGTTTGATCGCAGGGCTGGATAACTGGAACCCGGAGGCTTGTACCAGGGCGCTAACACTGCACAGCGCCACGAGTGCGATGGTTCTTTTCAACATGTTTTACTCCTTCATTGTTGGTAGGGATGATTGGGACGGCGAGGCTGTGCCTGTGTCGTCATCAGCCGGTTTATCTTCGATAATTTTTTGAATCAGGTTTTTATCCTTTTCCGGTTTTTCCTTGCGTTCACTGTCCACCCGTGCTTTGAGTGATTCAATATTTTTGGTGAAAGTTTCCACAGGAACGTCATTACTGAGTCGCAACGCCGGTGGATAGAGTTTGCTGAGGTAAAGCTCATCGGATAAATAATTACTCGCCTGGTATTCCTTCGCCATATTAATGCCGATAGCAAGCAATGCGAGGCCTGCAAGGTAAGCGCGCAAGCGCGCGGGGCGTTTGTTTCCGGCGGTCAGTAAATGGAAATACAACACCACGGCAAGGAGCAGGATTATCGGTTGGCTGGTAAACCGCGCCAGCGACTCTACACTGAACGCATATGCGATGGCGCCGCTGGAAAACTTCCACAATTGAACAACAGCCAGGCCGGCACAAACAATGAACAAATGGCGGCCGAAGCGCGCATGGCCGTTGAACAATTTGCTGAATAAGGCCCATACGCCCGCCCAACCCAATGCAAAGCCAAAGGTTCCCACCAATTCGAGCAAATATTTACTCAGCGTGCCCTGCTGCAAATCACCCAGCCAGGTGCTGAGCAAACCTGTGCACACCAGTAAAGCACCACCGAGCACAGCGGGCAGCCACCCCTCCCAGTGATGGTTGGTGGAATCGCTGACTTCCGGTGCCACGGGGTAATCCGCGGTACGTATGCGCAAACGCGTGTGGCCCAGGCGATATATCGCATCACCATTCACCACAAAAAAATCACTGCGTTGCTTTCCGAATGAGATACCGTTTTGGCTCCCCAAATCGCTGATGACCAATTCATCCAATTGGTTTAATTCGATCTGCGCGTGATGCGCCGCCGTGTGCTGGTCATCCAGGATTATGTCGTTGTCATAGGCGCGACCGATGCGAATGGGAAGGTGCATGCACCGGGTGCGGGTAATTACTTCGCCATCGGGTGTTAAGAGTTCGATAAATACAGGCTGGCTCATTGCTGGGTCCCCGCATTTCCTGGGGAATCATTAAGCGATGCGCGATCAATGCCCTGCAAGAATTCGGTAATCAGCTTTACCCCATTGGCATAGGACACGCCCTGGATATTAATCATGCTTTGCAAACTCTTGTCGCTGTCATCGGTGCTGGCGGTGATGAGCGTGAAATCGTACAGGCCTTTGAATTTGTGGTAGGCCTCGGCGCATACCAGCGCACGCACCGAAATGTTTTTATTGCCCACAAAATCCTCAGTGCAATACGCGGGCGTAATGGTTTCACTTTTGGCGGTGCTGAATACCTGTCCGTCATAAAGGTTGGTGGCCAGTTGCGCAAATTGCATCGCATTTAATTTTTTATTGCGGGCGAATTTGTGATGCATGCTCAGATGGCCGGTTTGCAATTCGCCTGACACGAAAATAGCTGACTCCATGTTGCAATTGATACTGTCGATGGAATAGGGCTTTTTATCACTGTTATCGGTATTGCCCCAGCAGCGCACTTGTTCGGATTCGCGTACCGGCACCCGGTAAGGCCCCAGTTGTTTAATGCTGAAGGGTTTTTCGAGCAGCTTATCCACCATGGCCGCCTGGTGTTGCAGGAGCTGTTCGCCAATGATCGGATTAAAACCCTTTGGGGGCGTCATATCGGCGCTGACCCTGGCGAGCAGTTGCTGGACGTAAATTGCGGGCACCAGGAAACTAACCAGTTCCCCATCGCGCCGGTGGGCGACGTTTACCCCGGCGAGTTGGCCATCCGCAGTAACATTGGGGCCGCCGCTCATACCGGGATTAACCGGCCCGGTAAACATGAGTTGCGCGGAAAAGCCGCGGTGGCTTTCCCCGTTGTAGGTACCTTCGGAAATGGTAAAGCCCAGATCCAGCGGGTTGCCCAGCGAATACAAATGTTGTCCCTGTTTTAGCGGTGTTAACGCCGGTTGGGGGGTATCGCCGGCAACAAACGGCACATTGAAAACCCCGGTTCCCTGTAAATTGACGCGCACCACGGCCAGGTCGTGCAGCACATCCACCGCGAGTAATTCGATGGATCCGTTTTTGCCTTGCGTATCCTTGTATTCACCGAAATAAATATCCGGCTCAAGGGCAATTTGGGATACCACGTGATAGTTGGTAATGACCAGGTTCGATGTACCTATCAGGAAACCTGAGCCCACGGAACTTTGGCTATTACCGCTTTTGGTTAGCACGCGCAATTGGAGCAGATCCCGTTGCGCGGCGGCATAAAGTTGTTGGGCGGTAGATGACGGCGCTTGTACTGATGCCGGTGTTTTTTGCGCGGATTCACCCGGCTGGGGTTTAAGCACTTGCGCATTGCTGCCACCAGCAAGGCTGATCGCTAAAGGCAACAAAAGGGAACGGAATTTCATGAAAGTCCTTGCGGCTGGGTTAACAAAAATAGTGCATGGATATTAGCGGCAATTGCGGGGCTTAGGTAGGAAGAATTACCAATGTTTACGGCAAAATGTTTTGCCTATGCAACCGCGCGCGGCCAGGTTTAATGGTCCGGTGTACGCGCCAGTGCCCAGATATCCACCCGTTGGGCGCCCGCCTTCAAAAGAAGTTCACTGACTGCGCGGGCGGTCGCGGTAGTCGTCACCACATCATCCACTACCGCAACATGCGCGCCGCGCAAGGTTGCTGCGTGGTGGTGGGTTATCGCCAGTGAGGCGCGCAGGTTTTTTTGTCGCTCGCGTCGCCCAAGGCTTTTTTGCGCAGGGTGATAGCGTGTTTGGCGAATGGCGGGGATAACCGGTAGATCCAGTGCTGCACCTAGTTGACGGGCGAGGAGTTCGGTTTGGTTGAACCCGCGCTGCCAGCGTTTGCGCCAATGGATTGGGGCGGGCACCAACATGCCGGGGCGTTTTGCCTGGCGGCAAGTTTCGACAAGCAGGGTGCCGAGCGCTTTGCCACTGGTTAATTGCTGCCGATATTTGAATTGATGGATCAGGTGATCCAGCGGGTATTCATAACTGAAAGCAATGTGGCTGCGAGTGAAGGCCGGCCGACGCTCCAGGCACTGGCCGCAAAGAGGTGCGGGGCTTTTGAGCGGCAGGGCGCAACAGTGGCATAGGTAAGGGAATTTACCCAGGTGCGGCAGTGCTCCATAACAATGCTTGCAAATAAGTGGAGTCCCGCAGGCAGTGCCGCAAAGTAAGCAATGGTTGGGAATTAACCGGTTAATTAAACGACTAAAGAATCCGGGGGCAAACGTCATAGGCAGTCCTTGCGAGAGGTGGGGTAACCATCCAAATCAGTAACCCGTCAAGTCTACCGGCTTAAACGGCTGTGTCAAAAGCGGTTGTAAACTTTTTATCGCTCCAAAGGTTGACAGCTATTTCCTCTCGGTTAAGATGCGGAAAACCCATAATTCCTACAACCTTCAGGGATTTGTTATGAATGCCAGCTTTGCTCCTGCGATCCGCCACGATTGGACCCGCGCCGAAATCACCGCACTCTTTGCACTGCCTTTCAGCGATTTGATGTTCCAGGCCCAATCAGTTCACCGCGCCTGGTTTAATCCCAATGAAGTACAAGTCAGCACGCTCTGCTCCATCAAAACGGGCGCTTGTCCTGAAGACTGCGCTTACTGCCCACAGTCCGCACGCTACGATACCGGCCTTGAGCGCGAAAAATTGATGGCGGTCGAAAAAGTGATTGAAGAGGCCCGCGCGGCGAAAGCCTCGGGTGCAACCCGTTTTTGTATGGGCGCCGCCTGGCGCTCCCCCAAGGGCAAAGACATGCCCTATGTCACCCACATGGTTAAAGGGGTAAAAGCCCTGGGTCTGGAAACCTGCATGACGCTGGGGATGCTGGATGAGCACCAGGCACAGGAACTCGCTGACGCTGGCCTTGATTACTACAACCACAACCTGGATACCTCGCCTGAATACTACGGCGAAATTATTACCACCCGCACCTACCAGGATCGCCTGGAAACCCTCACCAATGTGCGCAAGGCGGGTATGAAAGTATGCTGCGGTGGCATTGTGGGCATGGGCGAAGAGGTCACTGATCGCGCGGGGCTATTGCAGCAATTGGCGAACATGCCGGAGCACCCGGAATCTGTTCCTATCAATATGCTGGTAAAAGTCAGCGGAACCCCGCTGGCGGACCAGGCCGACCTTGACCCTATCGATTTTATCCGCACCATTGCGGTGGCGCGTATCCTTATGCCCAAATCGTATGTGCGGTTGTCTGCCGGCCGCGAGCAGATGAACGAGCAAACCCAGGCTATGGCATTCCTGGCGGGTGCCAACTCGATTTTCTATGGTGAAAAACTACTGACCACCCCGAACCCGGAAGCCAATAAAGATATGCAACTGTTCAGGAAGCTCGGTATTCAGCCTGAAGCTTATGAGGTGCATGAAGATGAAAGCGAACAGGAAGCGGCGCTAGTCAACCAATTACACGAAGCACAACTGGATTCGATGTTCTACAACGCAGCGACATAGCCTGCAATGATGTCCTCCCGGCGGGTTGCGTTGCCAGCCCGCCTTACAAGTACTTATCAATGTCTTCTCATCTCGATCAAACACTCGCTCCATTACTTGCCGAACGCCGCGCTGCGCATTTGTATCGCGCCCGTAAAACCTTGCAATCGCCGCCAATGCCGGAGGTCATGGTGGACGGAAAAAACTATCTCGCGTTTTGCAGCAATGATTATCTCGGCCTTGCCAATCATCCGGATGTCATCGCTGCGCTTATCAGTGCCGCACAAAAATTCGGTGTCGGTAGCGGCGCTGCCCACCTGGTCGCAGGCCATTCCAGCGAACACCACGCACTCGAAGAGGAGTTGGCCGCATTTACCGGGCGCGAGCGCGCATTATTATTTTCCACCGGCTACATGGCGAACCTGGGAGCGATTAACGCCCTGGTTGGGCAGGGTGACGCGGTATTTGAGGACCGCCTGAACCACGCCAGCTTGTTGGACGCCGGTTTATCAAGCGGCGCACGCTTCCAGCGTTTTTTGCACAACGATCTGGATAACTTGCAAACCCGTTTGGAAAAAACCGGGGCTGCGCGCAAGTTAATAGCAGTGGACGGGGTTTTCAGCATGGATGGCGATTGCGCGCCCCTGCCAGAGCTTGCTGCGCTCGCGCAAAAATATAACGCCTGGTTGATGGTTGATGATGCCCACGGGTTTGGTTTCCTGGGAAAAACCGGCGCGGGCAGTGCGGAGCATTTTGGTTTAAGCCAAAACGACCTGCCTGTTTTGATGGGGACCTTAGGTAAGGCTGCGGGCAGCTTCGGCGCTTTCATTGCCGGCAGTGAGACGCTAATCGAAAGCCTCATCCAATTTGCGCGTCCCTATATTTACACAACCGCCATGCCTCCTGCCGTTGCCGCCGCAACGCGCGCGAGCTTACGCATCATCCAGGCCGAACATTGGCGGCGCCAACATTTGCAACAATTGATCGCCCATTTCCGTCGCGGTGCTGCGCAAGCGGGTTTGCAATTGATGGATTCCTTTTCGCCCATCCAGCCCATCATTATCGGTAGAGAAGCAAAAACACTGGCCGTTGCCGAGCGCCTTGCGGCACGGGGAATTTTAATTATTGCGATTCGTCCGCCGACGGTTCCGGCAGGGAGCTCACGCCTGCGTATCACTTTCTCCGCACAGCATTCTGTGGCACAGGTGGATTTGCTGTTAACGGCGCTCGCAGAAGCGTTAAACGAGGTGGCGGATGATTAACCTGATCCTCTTGCATGGTTGGGGTTGTGACAGCCGTACCTGGCAACCTTTGTTGCCTGCGTTGGAAAAAATCGCACGGGTAACACCACTGGACTTGCCGGGTTTCGGTAAATCACCTGCGTTAAATGGATTTTCGGTACCGCACGTATTAAATGATCTTGCCGCAAATATTCCGGATGGCTCGGTGGTGGTGGGTTGGTCCCTGGGGGGTATGTTGGCGGTGCAATTGGCTGCGCAATTTCCTAAAAAGGTCCGGGCATTAATTACCCTGGCGGCCAATGCAAAATTTGTAGCGAGCGAGGATTATCCCGGCGCAATGCCTGCGGCTGTTAACCGGGAATTTAATCTGGCATTTGCGCGTGAATCCCATACCTCGGTTAAATTATTTTCAGGTTTGCTGGCACAGGGCGATGCCGATGAACGCCAACTATTAAAAAAATTGCGCCAGCAAATACCGGCGGAATTTTCACCCCAATGGTTGCAAGCATTGGAATTGCTCAGCGTACTGGATAACCGTGCGGCCCTCAGCGCGCTCAAACAACCATGCCTGCACCTGTTAGCCGAAAAGGATGCGCTGGTTCCAATCGCCGCCGCCGCGTCCTTGGCGCAATTAAATCCAGCCCATAAAATTGCAATTATTTCGCAAGCTGCCCATGCCTTGCATTGGAGCAAACCCGAGGCAGTAAGTGAACAAATCCAGCGGTTTGTCCAGGGTGTGGCTGTTGACCGCTTTGCCCTGGACAAGAAAAAAGTTGCCCAATCATTTGGCCGTGCAGCGACAACCTATGACACAGTGGCGCAATTGCAGCGCGATGTGGGCAAACATTTATTGCAATATGTTCCGGTGCAAATAGCGGATGGGGCCACTGTCATTGATTTGGGATCGGGAACCGGTTTTTTTACCCGGCAGGTGGCCGCCCGGTATGAAACTGCCAACATTGTAGGACTCGATATCGCCGAAGGTATGTTGCATTTTTCGCGGCAACGCGCGGATGCAAAACAGGTCAACTGGCTTTGTGCCGATGCGGAGCAATTGCCCTTCGCAGACCAGAGTATCGATCTGGTGTTTTCAAGCCTGGTTATCCAATGGTGCCCTGACTTACCGCAGCTAATGCGTGAGTTGGCGAGGGCGCTAAAACCCGGAGGCCAGTTACTGCTGGCAACACTCGGCCCCCATACCTTGCACGAATTAAAATCCGCGTGGCAACAGGTGGATAATTATGTCCACGTCAATCAGTTCCAGCCCCAGGACAGCTTGCGGCTCGCCGCTATCGCTGCCGATTTGGCCATTGATCATTTTGCTGTTGAGCAACGCGTTATTTATTTTGAGCGCTTAACGGAGTTGACCCGTGAATTAAAATCGCTGGGCGCGCACAATATCAATGCGGGTAAGCCTGGGGGGTTGACCGGGCGCAGCAGGATTGCCGCGTTTAGGGCGGCCTATGAAAATTACCGCGAAGCGCGTGGTCTGCCTGCAACCTATGAAGTCTTTTATTTATCGGTACATAAAAAGGTAACCGGACTTTAATAATTTATGGCTAAGAAACAATTTTTTATTACCGGTACTGACACCAATGTCGGTAAAACATTGGTGTGTGCCGGTTTATTATGGGTGGCAAAAAACCAGGGCTTGCGCACCGCGGCGCTAAAGCCGGTCGCTGCCGGTTGTGAAAAAACAGCGTCGGGCTTGCGCAATGAAGATGCGCTGCTCCTGCAATCGGTAATGACGGAGTCCCTGGCTTACGAGCAAATTAATCCTGTCGCGTTGCAATCCGCTATTGCGCCGCACATTGCCGCGCAACAGGAAAAGCGTGTGCTTGCTGCCGATAGGATCGCAGGCTTTTGTCGCGCCAGTTTATCGTACGCCGACTTCACCTTGGTCGAGGGGGCGGGTGGCTGGCGAGTGCCATTAAATCCGCGAGAAACCATGGCCGACCTCGCGCAAATTTTGCAGTTGCCGGTAATATTGGTGGTGGCTGTGCGCCTGGGCTGCATAAACCATGCGCTGTTGACCGCAGGGGCAATCCGCAATGATGGATTACCCCTGGCGGGATGGGTTGCCAATTGCGTGGATGCGGATATGCCCGCGTTGCAGGAAAATATCGAAAGCCTGGCAGCGCGCATTCCAGCGCCTTGTTTGGGGGTAGTGCCCTGGCTGGCATCACCACAACCCGAGCTGGTTGCGGCTGCAATAGATGAACAACTTTTTACCCAGATACTTTTGTAATTACCATGTGTGCAGTGCTGCGTTTTGCTTGTTTTTTTGCGATTTTACTTTCAGGTTGTACTTCGCTGCCTGACGCAAAAAAAATCCCTGCAATGGATACCTCGCAACGTATTTATTTTGTTTATCGCGAATGGCATACGAGTATTTTATTGCCAGCAGATGCGGTTCGTGTGCACAGCCGGTATATGCAAGAAGAAGCAATGGGCCAGCAATTTATTCGCGTCGGTTGGGGGGACGGGGATTATTTTACCGGTAAGAGCAAGAGCATCGGCTCGGCGACCCGCGCGCTATTTGTTTCCCACTATTCGGCTTTGCAGGTCCTGCCTTATTCCCAGGATCCCTTCGAGGATATTCCAAAGGAAACCTGGGTGCCCCTGGCGGTTAGCGATGAAGGCCTGCGTCGGTTAATCCGCTACATCGATAATTCATTTGAGTTGGCCGGCAAGCAACTGCGCCCTTTGCCAGCCTATGGTGAAGGGGTTGGGCATTTTTACCAGGCGCGGGGCCAATACGGATTATTCAGCAATTGCAATACCTGGAGTGGGCGTGCCTTGCAAGCGGCGGGGCTGCCGGTGCGCAGTCGTATGCAGCTCACAGCGAAAAGTGTATTTGAACAGGCCAAGGCCATATCGGAATACCAGTTTGCCCACCGCAACGAATCTTCAAAATAATCCGGTTATATATTTTTATTTTTTAACTCCAACTTGTCTTAGAAACACTTTTTTCCGCCGCAATCATGTCTATTTTTTGCGCCATCCGCGGCGTAAACTTTGCTTTCCAGATAAATATTGCTTCATACATAACCGAGGGGTTAAGTGATGGACATAGGTTCAGTCGTTAACCAGGGGCTGATTGGAATGCAAAAGAGCCAGGTATCCATGGCTCAATCGGCCCAGCAAATTGCCCAGGCGAGTAATACCCAGCGTGCCGATGCCCCTGCTTCGACGCAATCCGTGGATTTGGTCGAGCCTTTGCTCAACCTTAAAATCCAAAGCCAGGTCTTTGACAGTTCGGCGCGGGTAGTTAAATCCGCTGACGAGGCCATAGGGACCTTGCTGGATATTAAAGCCTAAGGGGTTATTAAGTGATTAACACTATCCCGTCCAACCATGCCAATACCATCGCGCCGTTTGCGCCGATGGGGCGTGCAGCTGTTGGGCAGGAAAATACCGAACTTAAATCTTCTACCTTTAAGCCGACCGAACAGCTAGCGGAAGCGGTGCGCGGCAACAACCGTCGCCTGCCTGATGAGCGGCCCAATGACGATGTGGAGCGGGATCGCCAAACCGCGCTAACAGAAGAGCGGCGTGTCAACGGCGGCCGCACCGAAGAAGAAATCAAGGCTGAGCGGGAGCAAATCCAGGACCTGGCTGCCCGTGATCGCGAGGTGCGTGCCCACGAGCAAGCCCACGCGGCCGTTGCCGGTCAGTATGGCGGTAGCCCGACTTACAGCTTCGTGCGTGGCCCGGATGGTATTAGTTATGCCGTTAGTGGCGAGGTTGAAATAGATACCAGTCCCATACCGGGTGATCCCGAAGCGACGTTACGTAAAGCGCAACAATTGCGGCGCGCAGCCAATGCCCCCGCCGAGCCTTCCGCCCAGGATGGTCGTGTGGCCGCGCAAGCTGCCCAAATGGAGCAGGAGGCGCGAGCAGAGTTGCGCGAACAGGAGATTAATGAAGTTCGGGAACAGGATGAGCTTCATCCCGGGGAAAACCAGGAAGGTTCGGAGGCATTAACTGGAAGTGGAGCGGTTCGCCGGCAGCGTGAAGAAGAGCGCGTGGCGCATGACGAGGAGCGCTTGCAGCGCGAACAGGAACAATTTGAGGCCGAGCAGCGTTTGTTGGACCAGCGCCAGGCGCGCGCGGATTTATTCAACGAAACCACCCGGCGCAATATAGATATTAATCGTCGCCTGATTGAAATCGGTGTCTTTGCCGACACTAACGCCATTGGCAGTTTTTTGAATAGAACTGTTTAATGGTGTTGTCATAAATTCCGCTTAATCTGCTCGTATTACTAATCCGCCTTTGGTTACCCAAAGAGGATTATCTGTTTGATGGTTCAGGAAATTATGCTTGACCATTGCTAATTGTCTCCCTATAATTCGCGGCCTCACTTGAGCGGTTAGCAAGTTGAGTTTCAGTCGCGGGGTGGAGCAGCTTGGTAGCTCGTCGGGCTCATAACCCGAAGGTCGTTGGTTCAAATCCAGCCCCCGCAACCAAATTCTTTGCCTCTTGAGTATTTTCCAGTACATCAGGAGCAGGTGGAGACAAAGGGAATTCCCGGTTCTCGCCAGACAGCTGTAGCGAATCTACTGTCGCAGGTGGATTCAGGTCGAGAAGCCCCATTATGGGGCTTTTTTGTATTCGCTGTTCAGGGTTTCGGCCCACATCCCGCAGGCCTGCGGGGTGACTGAATGTTTTCGTTCGAATGGGCCTTGTGCCCATTTTTGTTTTTTAGGCCTTTGTTTTTGTAAAAATTACGAGGCAATGGGATTAAAGCATGGCATCCAAGCAAGAAATTCTGGAGCGGCTGGTTGAGCCGGTGGCGCTATCCCTGGGGTGCGAACTCTGGGGATTGGAATATCTCACCCAGGGGCGTTACACCACAGTGCGCATTTACATTGATGGCCCCAACGGCGCTTCACTGGAAGATTGCGAGCGCGTTAGTCGGCAAGTGAGTGCGGTGTTTGATGTGGAAGACCCGATTGATAATGAATACACATTGGAAGTGTCATCGCCGGGCCTGGATCGCCCTTTATATAAAGAATCACATTACGCGCGCTTTGTTGGTGAAACCATTAATGTTCGTTTGCGCATTGCACGCGATGGTCGCCGCCGTTTTAAAGGCCTGATCACCAAAGTGGAAAACGGCGAAGTATTTCTGCAGGTCGATAACCAGGAAATCCAGTTGCCCATTGATGTTATCGATAAAGCTAATGTTGAGCCGCGTTACGATGAGATTTTGCGGCAACATAACCTGCAAAACGACAAAGGCTAGTTTTTAAATCAACCGCTGTAGTGCCTGATTGATTTCATGCATTCGCAGCATCGCAATGGAAAATTTACCAATCCGGTGCGTTGCTTTTCAACGCCGGCTAGAGGAGTTAACAGAGGCAAACCAATGAATAAAGAAATTTTGCTGGTCGCTGATGCGGTATCCAATGAAAAAGGCGTTGATAAAGAATTAATTTTCCAGGCAATTGAAACTGCCCTCGCTACCGCTACTAAAAAACGCTTCGACGAAGACTCCAATGTTGAAGTGAGAATTAACCGTACTACAGGTGATTACGAAACCTGGCGCAGTTGGGAAGTGGTTGCTGATGATGCCATGGCGGAATTGGGAACCGAATTATATCTGGATGAAGCGCGTGAAAAAGAAGCTTCGTTAAAAGTAGGCGACACCTACCGTGAAAAAATAGAAAACGCGGAATTCGGTCGTATCGCTGCACAAACTGCCAAACAAGTCATTGTGCAAAAGGTGCGTGAAGCCGAACGTGCGCAAATGGTTGATGAATACCGTGATCGCATGGGCGAATTAATTAGCGGTACAGTGAAAAAAGTAACGCGTGACAGCATCATTGTTGATTTGGGTAATAACGCTGAAGGTGTGTTGCCTCGCGATCAATTAATTGGCCGCGAAATTTTCCGTATGGGTGATCGCATTCGTGCATTGCTGCTGGAAGTGCGCAGTGAAGCGCGCGGGCCGCAATTATTATTGAGCCGCTCCAATCCAAGAATGTTGATAGAACTGTTCAAAATTGAAGTGCCGGAAATCGCTGAAGAAGTTATTGAAATTAAAGGCGCTGCGCGCGACCCGGGCTTGCGCGCGAAAATTGCAGTAAAAACCAACGATGGGCGCATTGATCCGGTTGGTGCTTGCGTTGGTATGCGTGGTTCACGTGTACAAGCGGTTTCCAATGAATTGGGTGGTGAGCGTGTTGATATAGTGTTGTGGGACGATAACCCGGCGCAATTTGTTATCAATGCCATGTCACCGGCGGAAATCGAATCCATTGTTGTGGATGAAGATGCCGCGTCAATGGACCTCGCTGTGAATGAGGAAAACCTGGCGATGGCAATTGGTCGCGGTGGTCAAAATGTGCGGCTTGCGTGTGAATTAACCGGCTGGAACATCAATGTAATGAGCGTTGCCGATTGGCAAGCCAAGCAACAGGCGGAATCCGGTAGTTACATCAATATGTTCATGAGTGCGCTGGATGTGGACGGTGACATCGCCGGTGTGTTGGTGGAAGAAGGTTTCACCACACTCGAAGAAGTTGCCTACGTTCCGCTGGAAGAAATGCTGGCGATTGATGGCTTTGACCAGGACATCGCCGAAGAGCTGCGTGCACGCGCTAAAGACGCCTTGTTAACCCAGGCATTGGCATCGGAAGAGCGCATTGAAGGCGTGGCGCCGGCAGAAGATTTGTTAACTATGGAAGGTATGGATGATGCGTTGGCGGGCGAGCTTGCGCGCCGTGGCATTGTGACCATGGAAGATCTGGCAGAACAATCCATTGATGATTTGGTGGATATTCAAGGTGTTGATGCGACTCGTGCCGCTGCACTGATTATGAAAGCGCGCGAGCCCTGGTTTGCCTAAGTGTGAGCCACAGAGCGAAAACTAGGCAACGAACAGAATCCCTGAGGAAAAACAATGGCAGAAGTAACCGTTAATGAACTCGCCAAATCTATAGGTGCGCCGGTCGAGCGTTTGCTCAAGCAAATGCAGGAAGCCGGCTTGCAACATAAAAGCGCCGAGGCGAGAGTGTCTGATGACGAGAAGCAGCGCTTGCTGGCGTTCCTGAAAAACAGCCATGGCGAAGCCATCCTGGAACCGAAAAAAATTACATTGCAGCGTAAAACCACGACCACCATTAAAACCGGTACGGGTAATGCTAAGAAAACCGTTAATGTTGAAGTACGCAAAAAGCGCACTTACATCAAACGCGAGGATGAAGTGGCTGAACCTGCCATTGCCGAACTGCAAGAGCCGGAAGTTGAGCCGGTAGTCGAATGGGTGGCGCCCGAGCCGGTAGCCACCCCGGTGGATGTTGCGCCTGAACCAGTCGCGGAGCCGGAGCCGGTGGTTCCGGCAGAGCCGGAACCCATAGCAGCGGCAACCGTTGAGCCTGTACCGGATGAGCAGGCTCCTGCTGCTGAAACAGCGTCGCCTCACCGCATATCCTTTACTGATGGTATTGAAGAAAAGCGCCGTGCCGCAATTGAGCGTCGCCAGGCAGAGGAAGCTGCGCGCCAGGCGGATTTAAAAGCGCGTGAAGAGGCCAAGCGCGCCGCCGAAGAAGCGCGTCGCCAGCCACGTAATGAAAAACCCGCAGAAAAACCGGCTGTGCAGGCGCCAAACAAAAATGCCAAGCCGGATGCGCGCCAACCGGCTAAAGGCAAACCTGCGGTGGCCGTTGTTGCACCCCCTGCTGAAAAAGAAGATACCCGCCATGGCCACGGCCACAAGAAACACCATCATCGCAGCGATGACGATGATGATGAGAGCGGCGATCGCGGTAACAAGCGCGGAGCAGGTAAAGCTGTGAAAAAAGGCGTTGCCGGCCCGAAAAAGGCGGCCAAGATTGATTTACTCGATTTTGTGGCCGAAGACGGTGAAGACAGCGATGTATTGGCACGTCGCAGCCATATCCGTGCACACCACAAGAAAACCAACAAACACGCCTTTAAGAAACCGACGACACAAATCGTGCATGAAATTGACGTTCCGGAAACTATTACAGTTACAGAATTAGCGCAGCGCCTCACCATTAAGGTGAATGAGCTGATCAAGCGTTTAATGAAAATGGGCGTCATGGCCTCCATGAACGAGTCTATCGACCAGGACACCGCTGTGCTGGTCGTGGAAGAGTTGGGGCATAAGGCTAATCTCGTAAGCGAGAACGATATTGAGCACGCGCTCGAGAAATCGCTTGAAACTGAAGGTGAATTGACTACCCGTGCGCCGGTGGTAACCGTAATGGGCCACGTTGACCATGGTAAAACCTCGCTGCTCGATTACATTCGCGAAGCTAAGGTGGCTGCGGGTGAAGCCGGCGGTATTACCCAGCATATCGGCGCTTATCGCGTGTCTACTTCGCGCGGTGAAATTACCTTCCTCGACACCCCTGGCCACGCGGCGTTTACGGCGATGCGTGCACGCGGTGCCAAGGCGACTGATGTGGTTATCCTGGTAGTGGCGGCGGATGATGGCGTAATGCCGCAAACCGAAGAAGCAATCATGCATGCCCGCGCGGCCAATGTGCCGATTGTTGTTGCCATCAACAAGTGCGATAAGCCCTCGGCTGATCCGGATCGTGTAACCAATGAATTGGTGGTTAAAGGGGTTATCCCTGAAAATTATGGTGGCGATACCCAGTTTATCCAGGTTTCTGCCCACACCGGCCAAGGTATCGATGAACTGCTGGAAGCTATATCACTGCAAGCGGAAGTGTTGGAGTTGACTGCGGTTACCAATGCGGCGGCTAAAGGTGTGGTGATTGAATCGCGTGTTGATAAAGGGCGCGGTACCGTAGCGACTGTACTGGTTCAACAAGGTACCTTGAAGCAGGGCGACTTGTTGCTCGCGGGCCAAAGTTACGGTCGTGTGCGCGCCATGATGAACGAGCGCGGCGAGCAGGTAAAAGAAGCTGGGCCATCAACGCCGGTTGAAATATTAGGCCTGGATACCCCGCCCAGCGCCGGTGATGACTTTGTTGTGCTGGACGATGAACGCAAAGCACGTGAAGTAGCCGCTTTCCGTGCCGAGAAAGAGCGGAAAGAAAAACTTGCGCGCTTCCAGGCGGCCAAGCTGGAAAATATGTTCTCCAATATGGAGGCTGGCCAAAAGAAAACCCTTACCGTGGTGGTCAAGGCCGATGTCCGTGGCTCACTGGAAGCCATCCAGGCGTCACTTGCCGATATCGGTAACGAAGAAGTCCAGGTCAATATCATTTCTTCCGGTATCGGTGGCATCACCGAAAACGATGTGAACCTGGCGGTGACGTCCGGGGCAATTATTGTCGGCTTTAATGTGCGCGCCGATGGTGCTACCCGTCGCCTGGCGGAATCTGAAGGTGTGGACATTCGTTACTACAGCATCATTTACCAACTCCTGGACGAAATAAAGGCGGCCCTGAGCGGCATGCTCGACCCGGAACGCGTGGAAACCATCGTCGGTATTGCCAACGTGCGCGAAGTGTTCAACTCGCCCAAGTTTGGCCAGGTGGCGGGTTGCATGGTGGTGGAAGGTACTGTGTCCCGCAACAAACCCATCCGTGTCTTGCGCGACAACGTGGTGATCTTTACCGGTGAATTGGAGTCCCTCCGTCGCTTCAAAGATGACGTCAGCGAAGTCCGCAACGGCTTCGAATGCGGTATCGGTGTGAAGAACTACGACGTAAAAGTAGGCGACCAGATCGAAGTGTATGAAGTGAAGGAGGTTGCGCGCCAGCTCTAAGCCGGGCGCATACCTACGCCCCATCCCCTACCATGGGGGTGGGGCTTTGTTATTTTTAAAGTTGAGGTTGGCTGCATGCCAAGAGAATTTACCCGTTCAGACCGCGTCTCCGATGCGATCCAGCGTTTGCTGGCGCAGGTGATCCCCGCTGAAATCCGCGACCCGCGTATCGGTATGGTCAATATTAATGAAGTGACCGTTACCCGCGATATGGCATTTGCCAAAGTTTATGTCACTTTCGTGGGAGTGGACGACGAAAAGCAAAGCCAGGATGCCGCTGCCATCCTGAATAAAGCCAGTGGTTTTTTGCGTACTTTCCTGGCGAAAGAGTTGAGCATGCGTACCGTTCCCAAGTTGCAATTTATCTATGATAAAACCTCCGTTAAAGGCCAGGCGTTATCCTCATTGATTGATCGCGCCATCGCCGAAGACCGATTGCATCCGCAAGACGAAGAAGCTTCAGGGGATGATGAACCCAAAGGCGAGCAACACTGATGGCGCGCAAAAAAGGCCGCCCGGTGGACGGGGTACTGTTATTGAATAAACCGGCAGGCATGACCTCCAACCAGGCCCTGCAACGCGCCAAACGTTTGTTTTTTGTAGAGAAGGCAGGTCATACCGGTGCCCTTGATCCGCTGGCTACCGGTGTTTTGCCCTTGTGCTTCGGCGAAGCCACCAAATTCTCGCAATTTTTGCTTGATGCCGACAAAGGCTATCGTGTTTGCATCCAATTCGGTGTAGCTACCGATACCTGTGACGCCGATGGTGAAATCATTGCGCAGCAATCCGCTCAAAATGTCACTCGCGAGCAAATAGCAGCGGCATTGAAACCCCTGCTCGGTAATATTTTGCAAGTGCCTCCCATGTACTCTGCACTTAAGCTCAATGGCCAGCCACTCTACAAAATGGCGCGCCAGGGTGTTGAAGTTGAGCGCGAGCCGCGTCCGGTGACTATCCACCAAATCGAGCTACTCGCATTTCGCCCGGGGGAGCGCGCCGAGGTGGAGCTGGATATCCGGTGCAGTAAGGGTACCTATATCCGTTCCATTGCAGCAGATCTGGGTAATGCGCTGGGATGCGGCGCCCATGTAAAAACCCTGCATCGTTCGCTAGCCGGTTTGTTTGATGAAAGCAAATGCATCACCCTGGAGGAATTGCAAACCGAATTTGAAGCAATGCAGGCGGAGCGAGGTGACGAGGCCGCATACCATGCGCTGGATCGCCACCTGCTGGGGGCGGATACTCCTGTCGCCAGCTTGCCTAAAGTGGAACTGGCCGCCAACAGTGCGTACTACTTTCGCTTGGGGAACCCGGTTATGCACCCACAGGTCTACCGGATTGCCCCCCAAGCTGCTATTGTGCGCGTCTTTTGTGCAGAAACCGATCAATCGCCCCGAGCCTTCCTGGGGTTGGGTGAGATTACCGATGACGGTCGGGTCGCCCCGAAACGCATTATCGCCAATCGTCCTGTGAATAATATTTGATGATTGGTACCGTCTTTACCTCACCGAGTGATCGGCAGGGTAAAAAGGCGCGCTGACTTCCCCCCTTGGCGGAAAAGCAGTGCAACAACCCACCTGTAAATATGCACGGGTGGGCTGTAATTTTTTGGCATATTAATTGAGGAAAATATCATGGCACTGAGTGCTCAAGAAAAAGCTGCAATCGTTAAAGAGTACCAACAAGCGGAAGGCGACACCGGCTCGCCAGAGGTTCAAGTTGCTCTGTTGACTGTAAACATCAATAAGCTGCAAGGCCACTTCGCTGACCACAAGGCTGACCACCACTCACGTCGCGGTTTGATCCGTATGGTTAACTCCCGTCGTAAGCTGTTGGACTACCTGAAAGGTAAAGACTCTTCACGCTATACTGCACTGATCCAAAAATTGGGTCTGCGTCGTTAAGTGTGTACTGTGCCCGCCAATTGGCGGGCACTTTTATTTCCGGCGGCAGGATTGTGCCGCGAGATTTTTTTAGGAAGTTAGCGGTATTGAGAAGCAAACATTACCGCCCTGACAGGACGTATGTTTACCGCGTTGATGATAAAAAATTAAAGCAGTAAATGAAGTGATGAAGAAGGCGCGTTCATGTAATGAAAAGCCGAACGCAATTTAAATTGAAATGAAAGGATAAAAGAGTGAATCCGATTATTAAGAAATTCCAATACGGTAATCAAACCGTAACCCTCGAAACCGGCCGCATCGCCCGCCAGGCAACAGGTGCAGTACTGGCGACCATGGGTGAAGTCTCTGTTCTGTGTACTGTTGTGGGCGCCAAAGAAGCATCGCCCGGCCAGGACTTCTTCCCGCTCTCCGTGCATTATCAAGAGAAGGCCTACGCCGCCGGTCGCATTCCGGGCGGTTACTTCAAGCGCGAAGGTCGCCCATCTGAAAAGGAAACCCTGACTTCACGATTGATTGACAGGCCAATCCGTCCATTATTCCCTGAAGGTTTTTTGAACGAAGTACAAGTGATTTGTACTGTGGTTTCCACCGATAAAAAATACGATCCGGATATTGTGGCCATGATCGGTACTTCGGCCGCGCTGGCAATTTCCGGTATCCCGTTTAATGGGCCGGTTGGTGCCGCGCGTGTGGGATATACCCAGGAAGAAGGCTACATCCTCAACCCAAGCTACAAGCAATTGGACACTTCCGAATTGGATATGGTGGTTGCCGGTACCAAAGATGCTGTGCTGATGGTGGAGTCCGAGGCAAAAGAATTGCCGGAAGATATTATGCTCGGTGCAGTGCTTTACGCTCACCAGGAAATGCAAGCCGTTGTGCAAGCCTGTGCGGAACTGGCACGTGATGCGGGCAAGCCGCGTTGGGATTGGCAACCGCCAGCACCCAACCTGGCATTAAGGGAAGCATTGGCCAGCAATTTCGGCGAGTCCATCGGCATGGCGTACCGCATCATCGATAAAGCCAAGCGTCGTGATCGCCTGGATGACCTGCGCAACCAGGCAGTAGTGGAGCTGGCCACCGAAGCTACCGGCTTCAGCGCCGACGATGTGAAATCCGAATTCGGCAACTATGAATACCGCTTGGTCCGCTCGCGCATTGTGGCTAACGAGCCGCGTATTGACGGTCGCGACAACAAAACTGTTCGTCCCATTGCTGTAGAGGTGGGTGTGCTGCCGAAGGCCCATGGTTCTGCATTATTTACGCGTGGCGAAACCCAGGCGCTGGTTGTTGCCACCTTGGGCAACGCGCGCGATGTGCAAATCATCGATTTCCTTGAAGGCGAGAAAAAAGAAGCTTTCATGCTGCACTACAACTTCCCTCCCTTCTCGGTAGGTGAGTGCGGTCGTATGGGATCAACCGGTCGCCGCGAAATCGGCCATGGTCGTTTGGCCAAGCGCGGCGTACAAGCGGTGTTACCGGCGGAAGCTGAATTCCCCTACACCTTGCGTGTAGTCAGTGAAATTACCGAATCCAACGGTTCCAGTTCCATGGCCTCGGTCTGTGGTTCTTCATTGGCATTGATGGACGCCGGTGTGCCGCTCAAGTCACCAGTGGCGGGCATTGCGATGGGCCTGGTAAAGGAAGCAGAAGGGTTTGCTGTGTTGACTGATATCCTCGGCGATGAAGATCACCTGGGCGATATGGATTTTAAAGTGGCCGGTACCACCAGCGGTGTCACCGCGTTGCAAATGGACATCAAAATTGAAGGCATTACCGAAGAGATTATGGAAATCGCGCTGAAGCAGGCCCTGGCTGCGCGGTTACATATCCTTGGTGAAATGAACAAGGTACTCGCGAAATCGCGTACTGCGGTTAGTGAAAACGCCCCACGTTTTGAAACCATTAAAATCCATCCGGACAAAATCCGCGACATCATCGGTAAAGGCGGTGCAACGATTCGCGCAATTACCGAAGAAACCCAATCTTCCATCGATATCGATGATGACGGCACCGTAAAAATCTATGCTGACAACAACGAAGCTTTGCAAGCGGCTATCTACCGCGTCCAGGGTATTGTTGCTGAAGCGGAAATCGGTGCGATCTATGAAGGGACCGTGGTGCGCATTGTGGACTTCGGGGCATTTGTAAACTTCCTGCCGGGTAAAGATGGTTTGGTCCATATTTCCCAGATTGCGGAAGAGCGCGTGAATAACGTGAGCGACTATTTGAAAGAAGGCCAGGTTGTTAAAGTGAAGTGCCTGGATGTGGACCAGCGTGGTCGTATCAAGCTTTCAATTAAAGAAGCAGTGGCAGAAGAGTCAGGTGCGGTAGCACCTTCAACTCCTGCCGCTGAGCCTGCGGAAGAATAAGTTCCGCAAGCCCGGATAAATGAGCGCTACCCCAAAAGTTGGAAATCACTGGCGGGGTTATTTAAAAAATGGAGTCCGGTATACCGGACTCCATTTTTTTGGCCTGCTGAATATCGGGGATAGGTCAAGTATTAGCGCATGGCCAGGTTGGTTTTGCGCTGAACCAAAATTCCGGTTTCAATCCAATCAAACGATAAATAGCGACAGGTAGGTCATTTTTTACATTATCGATATTGCGCGTCACCCGCGCATGGGTGATGACGCCTTGCACATATTGCTGCATCAGCCGTGCGGTTTGCTCCACATCTTTTGGCTCGCACAAATAATTCCCTCCCATCAAGCTACGCACGAGCGCCTGATTGTATTTGGCGCCGCGCTCGGTCATTAATTGTAGGGTTTCAGTAATGCGTGGCTCACAGCATCCCGCTTGCATGCCTGTACTGAAAAATGCGCATCCGGGAACATTGTCTTTATCATCACCTACTTTATTGACGTAAATAAATTGCAACCAATTTTCCAACTGTTCAAGCGGGGTATTAATTGGTGAGAGCATGCAATCCATGTCCTGGCGAATTTTTTCCCAATGGTGATTGGTAGCTTCGCAGAACAATTCGGCCTTGGATTCAAAGTGGTGGTAGAAGCTTCCCTTGGTCACGCCAGCTTGCTTACAGATTTCGTTTACACCCACTGCGCTGTAATTGCTGTTCCATATCAGGTCCAGGGCAGTTTCCAGTAACAGGGTCCGGGTATCGAGGGCGCTCATAAACGGGAATCTCTTAAAAATGTTGTGGTTATTATGATACCGGGTGGTATGTTTTTCAATCATCTAAAGCCATGCCAGACTCTTGGTATGTAAAAGCTTCAAGCTTCGTGAAATTTCTGTAACCGAAGATCCTATTGATTTTATTGGGATTTTGGGGTCGCCTAAATAGGTGACAGTAGCGTTTGGCTTTGTTCGATAAAAATCCTGTTGACCAACATACCAACCGGTATGTATAGTTTGCCGAAATGTCTGGTTAAATCCTTTCTGTCTATTACCCCAAGGGGGTTAACTCGCCATTTGATTTGCTAAAGAGCAACAGGAGCCCATCATGACTAGCACAATCCTTTCTCGTAAAGTTTTAACCTATGCCTCCATAGCCATACTGACAGGTATTGCCAGTCTGTATTATGTATCAGGAGTTGTTGCAGCAACCCCCACCACCGTACCGCCTGCTCCAGCAGTTGAGGTTGTCGTTTTGCAGCCCAGGGAAGTCCGTACATGGGCGGGATTCTCGGGCCGATTGGCCCCGGTAGAGAGTGCCGCAATCAAACCCTTGGTCAGCGGTACTATCCAAAAAGTATTGTTTACCGAAGGCCAGCAGGTAAAAAAAGGCCAACCCTTATTTGTCATTGATCCGCGTCCGCACCAGGCTTCGGTGCAGCGGGCACAAGCGCAATTGGCGACCGCTCAATCACGCGCAAAACTGGCGCAGGATGAGCTCGCCCGCGCCAGGCAATTGATTGGCGCCAAGCTGGTTTCGCAAAGTGTCTATGATTCGGCGTTAAGCGCACACCAGGTCGCCCAGGCTGATGTAAAGCAAGCTGAGGCTGCATTGAACCAGGCAAAACTGGATTTGGAATACGCGCATATCACCGCACCTATTTCCGGTCGTGTTGGCCGTGCAGAACTCACCGTCGGTAATGTAGTGGAAGCCGGTGTAAACGCGCCCGTGCTTACCCAAATTGTTGCCAACGACAAACTCTATGCAGAATTCAATGTGGACGAAGCAACCTACGTACAACTGGCGCGCAACAACCAAAACATACAATCCATGCCGGTGGAGTTGAGCCTGGCAGGTGATGAAGCTGCCACTTATGAAGGAAATATCTACGCATTTGATAACCGCCTGGATACCAACAGCGGCACTATTCGCGCCCGCGCAATCTTTGATAATAAGGATGGTGCGTTAACGGCGGGTATGTTTGCCAATGTGCGTTTGGGTTCGGCTGAAAAAGTTAAGGTGTTGTTAGTGCCGGAGCGTGCGATTGGCACTAACCAAAGTAAAAAATATGTATTGGTTGTCGATGAAAATAACACGGCGAATTATCGCGAAGTTATGCTCGGTGATCATTATGAAGGCCAGCGTATTGTACAAGTCGGCGTTAATGCCGGTGAAAAAATTATCGTTAATGGACTATCCCATGTGCGACCGAAAAGCGTCGTGACTCCTACTCTTGCCACTGTCAATAAGTCGGACGATGAAGATACCAGGTTGGCCTCGGTTCATTAACCCGATCCTTATCTGACGTAATTTACTTTTAAGCGCATCCGGATGCACCGGTAATTTTTACCGGTGCTCTCCAAACTCATCCCGCTAACGCCGCGAGGTCATGACCTCGCGGCCATAAAAGCTGGCAGGTACCCTTATGAATATCTCCAAATTTTTTGTGGATCGCCCCATTTTTGCCGGTGTGATTTCACTCCTGATTTTTATCGGCGGTTTTATCGCCATGTTTCAATTGCCTATTTCGGAATACCCGGATGTGTCGCCGCCCTCGGTGGTTGTCAATGCATCCTACCCCGGCGCCAACCCGAAAGTCATTGCAGAAACGGTTGCGACCCCGTTGGAAGAACAACTCGCCGGTACTGAAAATATGTTGTACATGTTTTCGCAAGCCACTACCGATGGTCGGTTAACCTTAACGGTAACATTTAAAATCGGCACCGACCCCGACCTTGCGCAGCAAATGGTACAAAACCGCATTTCTCAAGCGTTACCCAGGTTGCCGGATGTAACCCGTCAACGCGGCGTGACCGTGGTAAAAAGTTCGCCAGATTTAACCATGGTGGTGCATTTAATTTCGCCAGATAAGAGTTATGACGAGCTTTATCTGCGCAACTACGCGTTAATGAATATCAAGGATGAACTCGCAAAAGTGCCCGGTGTTGGCATGGTGCGCTTGTTTGGTTCGGGTGATTACGCTATGCGAATTTGGTTAAACCCCGAAAAAATTGCGGAGAAAAATCTCACCGCTAATGAAGTGGTTAATGCGATTCGTGAACAAAACGTGCAGGTTGCGGCGGGAATTATCGGTGGTGCTCCTATTGCCGGTCCGGTGGACGTGCAATTGCCCGTAAACGCAAAAGGCCGTTTGGATAACCCCGAGGAATTTGGCGAAATTATTATTCGCGCCGGCAGCAATGGTGAGATTACCCGACTGAAAGACGTTGCCCGTGTGGAAATGGGGGCATCGGAGTTTGCACTGAATTCCATGCTGGATAGCCAACCTGCGGTTGCCATTCCGATTTTCCAATCGCCTGGCGCAAACGCTATCCAAATATCCGATGCTGTTCGCTCCACCATGGCGGAATTAAAGAAACGTTTTCCGGAAGGTGTGGATTATCACGTTGTTTATGATCCGACTATCTTCGTAAAAAGTTCTATTAAAGCGGTAATCAAAACCCTGCTGGAAGCGCTCGCATTGGTTGTGGTGGTAGTGATTCTGTTTTTACAAACCTGGCGTGCATCCATCATTCCGTTGCTTGCGGTTCCGGTTTCAATCATCGGTACTTTCGCATTGATGTGGGCTTTCGGATTTTCTATTAATACACTGTCGTTATTTGGTTTGGTGTTGGCGATAGGTATCGTAGTGGACGATGCGATTGTCGTGGTGGAAAACGTTGAACGGAATATCGAAGAAGGATTGTCGCCGGTTGCGGCAACCTACAAAGCCATGCAAGAAGTAAGCGGTCCGATCATAGCAATTTCGTTAACGTTAATCGCGGTGTTCGTTCCGATCGCCTTTGTCAGTGGTTTAACTGGCCAGTTTTACAAGCAATTCGCGTTGACTATTGCAATCTCCACCGTGATTTCGGCCATTAATTCCCTGACGTTGAGTCCGGCATTATCAGCGTTGTTACTAAAAAGTCACGATGCGCCCAAGGATCGCCTCTCGATTGGGATGGATAAAATCTTTGGTCGTTTCTTCGCATGGTTTAACCGCAGCTTTGCGCGCGCATCCGGTAATTACTCCACGCAAGTTGGGAAACTGCTCGGCCGCAAAATGGCAGCGGTCGGTGTGTATGCGGCTTTGCTTGGTATCGCTGTGGTTGGCTTCAATATTATTCCCAAAGGCTTCGTGCCGGCGCAGGATAAACAATACCTGATTGCCTTCGCGCAATTACCCGATGGGGCAACCCTGGATCGCACAGAAAAAGTAATTCGCGAAATGGGTAAAATCGGTTTGGCGGAGGCCGGTGTGGAAAATGCGGTACAGTTTCCCGGCTTGAGTATCAACGGCTTTACCAATAGTTCCAGTGCGGGGATTGTGTTTTTTCCATTAAAAGATTTTGACCAGCGTACCAGTGATGATCTTTCTGCGGCCGCAATTTCACATAAGCTCCAAATGAAATTTGCGGGAATCGAAGAAGCGTTCATTGCAATTTTTCCTCCACCGCCCGTGCGTGGTTTGGGAACTACCGGTGGCTTTAAGTTGCAAATAGAAGATCGCGCTGGTTTGGGTTACGAGAAGCTGGCGGAGGTGGTGGCGCAGGTGCAGCAAAAAGCGATGCAACGACCTGAATTGGCAAGTGTATTTTCCAACTACAAAATCAATGTGCCGCAATTATACGCCGATGTGGATCGCACCAAGGCAAAACAGCTAGGGCTGGATGTGAAAGAAATCTTTGACACCATGCAAGTGTATTTAGGTTCGCTGTATGTGAATGACTTCAATCAGTTCGGGCGAACCTATCAAGTGATCGCACAAGCGGACGCGCAATATCGCAACACACCGGAAGATGCGCTCAATTTAAAAGTGCGCAATGCACAGGGCGACATGGTGCCATTAGGGGCAGTGTTACGCATGGAAGAAAGCTACGGTCCGGAAAGTGCGGCGCATTACAACGGTTATTTGGCGGCGGATATTAATGGTAATGCGGCCCCGGGTTATTCCAGTGGCCAGGCACAGGATGCAATCGCGGAAATCCTGGCGGAAGTATTACCCGCAGGAATTGTGTATGAATGGACTGATTTGACTTATCAGGAAGTGCTTGCCGGCAATACCGCCATTTACATATTGCCTTTATGTTTGTTGCTGGTGTTTTTGGTATTGGCCGCCCAATACGAAAGCCTGGCGCTACCGTTGGTAGTGGTAACCATTGTGCCACTTTCAATTTTGTCTGCGCTCTTTGGTGTGTGGATAAGCAAAGGTGATAATAATATTTTCACCCAGATAAGTTTGTTTGTACTTGCCGGGCTTGCGAGTAAAAACGCCATTTTAATTGTGGAATTTGCGCGTGAATTGGAAATGCGCGGTATGCAAACCTATCAGGCGGCGATTACGGCGAGCCGTATGCGGTTACGTCCGATATTAATGACATCCTTCGCGTTTATTATGGGTGTGATTCCCATGGTGTTCTCAACCGGTGCTGGTGCTGAAATGCGTAGCGTCATGGGAATCGCAGTATTCTCCGGGATGCTCGGTGTTACATTCTTCGGTTTGTTCTTTACACCTATGTTTTACGTATTGCTGCGCAAGCTGGAAGGTAAGCGCAAATATCATCAACAGCTAATGCATGGCGAGGATGGACAGGAAAGAACCGGTGACCATTATCCACGGCAATCGACAATCAATCAGCACGAGGTGAAAGTATGAATAAAAGACTTTCTATCCGCAGGGGGCTGGCAAAAACTTTTGGTATTGCTTTATTGCCATTAATGGCCAGTGCATGCAGCGGATTTAAATCGGTGGATAATGCGCAGCAACTTGCGCAACTGCCGGCGATACCGGCCGCATTCAAAGTTCCCCAGGCAGCAACTATCCAGCAACCGGTTGCCGACTGGTGGGCACAATTGCAGGACACGCAATTAAATCAATTAATGAGTGATTCGCTGGAGCACAACCATAGCATTCGTATTGCGCAGGCATCGCTGGAGGAATCGCGCGCGTATTTGCGCAATAGCAAGCTGGACCGGTATCCGACGATAGAAGCCAGTGCGAGTGGTACCCGCCAAAAGCAGAGTGAGGATGTTGCAAATAACGCAGCTCCACGCATCAACGAAACTTTTCAGGCAGGCTTCGATGCAAGTTGGGAACTGGATATTTTTGGCCGCGTACGCAATGGCGTGAAATTATCCGAAGCGCAGGTTGCGGCGCGTGAAGCGGATTTGCAATCTGTGCAAATCATTGTTGCCGCCGAAGTGGCGAGCGCTTACATTAGCTTGCGCGGAAATCAATATTTATTGGATGTTGCTGAACGTAACGCAAAGAACCAGCAGGAGTCTTTACAATTGACGCAGCGTTTTGAAGAAGTGGGGCGCGGCGATAAATTGGATGTTGCGCGCGCAGAAGCTCAACTGGAATTGACGCGCGCAACCATCCCGGTGTTGCACGCGCAAATTAATAGCGCGATCAATCGCATCGGCGTATTAACCGGTAAGCCCGGGGAACAATTAAAAACTTCCTTGGCAAAAGTAGGATCCTTACCGGAAATTCCGGCATCCTTTGCTGTGGGAAGTCCGGCGGATTTGCTAAAACGCCGCCCGGACATCCGCCGCGCGGAGAAAGCCTTGGCAGGTTCAGTTGCCGAATACAATATTCGCGTGGCGGACTTGTACCCGGGTATCAGTTTTACCGGCGGCTTGGGTTATCTCTCCACCGATTGGGATCGACTCGGCAACGGGGAAACTGAAACTTTTTTCTTTTCACCGCGAATTCATTGGGCGGCCTTTAACCTGGCAAGGGTAGATGCGCAAATAAATGCGGCGGATGCGCGTACACGCCAACGCATCGCGGAATTCGAGCAACGTGTGTTGGTGGCATTGGAAGAAACAGATAACGCCCTGCAAAATTTTTCTCGCGAAGAAGAACGCCGCGCGGGGTTGCAGCGTGCATTGGCAGCGAGTAATCAAGCCGCATTTTTTGCGCGTAAAAAATTTGAAGTGGGTAGCAGCGATTTCCTCTCCGTGTTGGATGCCGAACGCTCACAACTGGAGGTAAGCGCGCAACTCGCGCAAAGTGATATGCAAATATTATTAAATCTGGTTGCCGTTTATAAAGCCTTGGGTGGTGGTTGGGAATTGCAACAAAACAAGCTTGCGGCAAATCCCTGATGATGGTTTAGTTTGATCGTCCAGGCATATATAGGATTGCTTTTTGCCCGCTGTGCCGCTCCTACCCCCCTGGGCTGTGCATAGGCGGGCTTTTTTTCATCTTGCGTGAACTTTTGATAAGCTGCGTCCATCTTATTTTTATCAACATCTTCTTGGAATTGTTATGAACAACATCCAGCTTAATTGTCCCCATTGTTTTGCCATTAACCGTTTGCCTTCGGAGCGCTTAAACGACAAGCCGAACTGCGGCAAATGCAAGCAGGCATTGTTTGTCGGCAAACCTATGGAGTTAACGTCGGACAATGTTGCTAACACATTGGAGAAAAACGATATTCCGGTATTGGTGGATTGCTGGGCATCTTGGTGTGGTCCGTGCCAGGGCTTTGCGCCGGTATTTGAGGAAGCGGCGGCACGGATGGAGCCTTACATCCGTTTTGCCAAGCTTGATACGGAGGCCGCACCCGGCATCGCGCAAACCTGGGGAATCCGCAGCATCCCTACTTTGGTTTTATTTAAAGGGGGAAGGGAAGTGCAGCGCGTTTCCGGTGCCTTGCCAATGCCGGAATTGATGCGCTGGTTGCATGGGTCCGGTTTATTTGGGGGATAGGTTTTGACCTTGCAAGTTAAGTTTAGCGCTGGGGGCACTGCTTTTATCCATTAGCTGTTGATGGAATTCCAATGCTTGGTGCAATTGTCGATTTTCCTTGTTGGCTTGTTCAAATCGCGCGTTGCGATATTCCAGGTCGCGTTGCATTTTTTCGAGTTTATCCAGTTTTGCCAGCGCTTCTTCCGCAAAGTTTTCCGGTAAATTATTTTCTTGCTTAAATAACCAATATCCCGCGCCGTTGCCGATCAGGCTGGCAATCACAATCAAGAGGAACAAAGTGACTCTGGTATGCTGAAACCGCGTCAACTTTTTCATATTGATCCCTGTCGAGGATTACCAATAGCGGGGTAGTGGCTTTTTAATTTCAATGTAACCTGAGCATTGTTCAATATATTCCCCAATTAACAATTGCTTCATGATCCGGCTTACCATTTCACGTGATGAACCCACCATATTCGCAATATCCTGATGCGTAACCTTGGGGTTATGAATACGTTTATTTTCATCGCAAAGTTTTTCCAATGCCGCACTGACGCGGCCATATACATCCAGTAACGCCATATCTTTAACGCTGTCCGTGAGTTCGCGGACACGGCGTGTTACCTCGGTAAGTAAAAGCATTGCGAAATCAGGATGTTTTTCAATCAAACTCTGCACACTGGCGCGCGATACCAAAATAATTTCGCAGTCTGAAATGGTCATAACAGATGCCGAGCGCGGTTTGCCATCAATCAATGACAGTTCGCCAAAATATTCACCTTCGTGCATGTAATTAAGGTTTACCTGGCGGCCGTCTTCATTATTCAGGTAGCAACATACAGTGCCCTTCCGGATAACATACATATGGGTAGATTCATCACCTTCAGTCACCAACACCGTATTTTTGGTGTATTTGCGCAGCACACTGAGTTTTTCCAGTTCTGCGAGGTAATGGGGCGGTACATCGGCAAACAGGCTGACGCTCTCTAACATGGCAATGCTTCTTGGAATGGGTTGATTGGCGAGTTCAATCATAACCGCTGCCTGGATTACGGTGTTAATTTTGGCGCCAAAGTCTTCAAAAACTTGTGGATTGGCTCACGTTACGGGGCCTTCATGGTTGATTAGTTGTTATTGTCATCAAAACACACAATAATCCCCGCCTCGCTTTGCCCGGATTCGCACGGCAAGGATCATAATTTATCCTAACCATTCAACGCTATCGCACGGAGAGCCGACTGCACCATGGTCGCTAATTCCTTTCAGCATTGTGAACAAACATTAATGTTCACCGATATTGTCGGTTACTCGCGCCTGATGGGGCGCAACGAGTCGCTGGCCGTTGATATGCTGGGCGATTACCGCAGTATCCTGTTATCGCATATTGAAGACCAGGGCGGGAAATTAGTGGAATTTGTCGGTGACGCAATTTTTGCGCGTTTCAATACCGCAACCTCTGCTGTCGCGGCGGCTATAGCCATCCAGCAGCACTTGCTCGGATTTAATGAAGCGCGCGATAAAAAACTTCCACGCTTGCAAACACGCATCGGTTTGCATAAAGGTGAAGTGATGTTGCGCGACGGCGGTGTGTTTGGTGATAGTGTCAACATTGCCGCACGCCTGGAGCCGCTCGCTGTTTCCGATGGCATATGTATCTCCCAGGCGGTATACGATGAAATTCGCTTAACCCTCTCATCACCTGCCAAACGCCTGGGCGCGCAAACCCTGAAAAATATCCAGCAAAAGGTACGTGTGTATTTAATTAAACCCGCGGGCATTGGCTGGCGCGATCACGTGCATTATTTTTTGCGCGGCTTAAATAGAAAAATTGTCGCCTACCGCTACCCGATTACTGCCGCGGTATTGGCGTTAATCGCGGCCGGCATCTACTTTATACCTCGGTGGTTGGTTCCCGGTTATGCGGCCAACTACGTTGAAATTGCGGATTTCAAAAATTTGATGAATGAAAAAGGTGATGCAGATTATTTCTCTGCCGGAATCACCGAAGCTGTGCGTTCACAACTTGCCGATATGCGCGATGTATATATCGTCGATGCGAAAGAGGGGATTCGCGCGCCTATACGCCTGGAGGGCAGCGTCCAAAAACTCGGTGATAATTTACGTATCGCTTACCGATTATTCCGCCGTAAAGACAATGTGCAAATCATTGGCGGCAAGCTGGATGGAACCTACCAGGATATTTTTATTTTGCAGGATCGCCTGGTGGGGGAAATAGCACGTTATCTTGCTGATGAATTTAAATTGCAAAACTTCAGGCCCGCACCGTTAAGGTTGACGAATGATATTACGGCTTATGATTTTTATTTGAAGGGGTTGGAGTTCGTAGACCGTCCTGCCATGCATGAAAACGCTGATGAGGCAATAAAGCAATTCAATACAGCATTAATACATGATCCCAACTTTGCTTTAGCTAATACAGGGCTATGCAAAGCTTATTGGAAGAAATATGAAATTACGGAAAATGTTAATTGGTTAAATATTGCTGAGAAATTTTGTTTAAAAGCACTTTCTCAGGATGAAAATTCGTCCAAGACATATAAAGCTATTGGCTCTATTTATAATGATACTGGGCGGTATGATTTAGCAATTCGGTATCTGGAAAAGGGTTATTCGATCGATTCATATGACGTTGCTAATTCCGTAGCGTTAGCTTGGGCATATAGCTTAAAAGGTGATGAGAAACGAGCAGAAAAAATTTATCAAGATACTATCTTACGTTCTTCCAAAAACTGGAAGGCATATTTCGGCTATGCTCATTTCCTTACAAATCGTGGTCGTCATGATGAAGCAATAAAAAATTATGAAAGTGTATTGGAGCTTACACCTGGAAATGTATCGGCGTTAAATAACTTAGCTGTTAGTTATTATTACAAACTTGATTTTAAAAAAGCTGCCAGCATATTCGAACATGCTGCCGAATTGGAGCCAGGAAATTCTATTTTTATAAATACAGGCAACATGTACTATTCGGCAGGAAATTTTAAAAGAGCAGCAGAATTTTATGAAAAAGCGCTTAGACTTCAGCCAACTAGTTATCAATTAATGGCAAATATTGCCGATACTTATAAATTTATTCCAGAAAAAAAACATATGGCATTGAACTATTTTAGCAGTGCGATAAAATTTGCTGAGGAGGCGATTAATAAAAATAAAAATATAGCGAAACCGTATCAATATAGCGCTAGGGCGTTAGCATATTTAGGGCAATTGGATGAAGCTAATAAGATTATGTCATTAGCTGATGAGATAGATCGTGAAAGTGCGGAATCTTGTTATACACACTTAAGAATTGCTATTTTGGAATCAAACGAAGAGAAAATAAAAAAATATGTTGCATGTTTGCTTAAAACTGAATATTCCGATAAATTGTTGTTGTCAGATCCTGACTTGTCAATTCTAAAGGAAGAAAGGTTTAAAGAATTATTCCTTAATAATTAAATTTTACTATTAGGAGGCACAATGAAAAGCTTTAAGCTGCTTATAGTCATGCTACTTCTCGGAGTTATTAATGGATGTGTTGCTACACAATCCCGTGTGGGTAAGCTTCCATCTGCATATGCTTTACCTGGGACAAGTACTGCTGTAGTAGGTATTGCCGTCGCTAAAACGGGAATTCCTATGGAGACGGTTGGGGAAGTTGTGTTAAAGCCGGGACAAAAGGTGATATTCGCAGGGCCGGATAGATTCCTCATTACGTTTAAAAATAAAAAATTTCCTGAAAGGGCGCGATATGAGTCTGGCAACGGGATTGTAACCGTGACAATACCCAAAGATATTCTTGAGCGTCCGGAATATAGAGAAGAATATGCTAAGAATAAATTTGTACGCTTCGATTATGCTATCAATGTCAATGGTAAGGAATTAGATCCTCCAATGATTATTAGAAGGGACGAATAATTTATTTTTTTGGAAATTAATTATCTATGGAGTAGAAAATGAAACCGTTAATTTTATGTTTCACGCTAATTATAATGTCTATCGGAGCTTTCGCTATCGAACCCTGCACTAAGAAAAAGTGCAAGGTAATATCTGGTACAAATACAATTGTAATTACCATATCTGTTGATGAAGAAGGCAACCCACTTCCGAGTATCACGGAGCTTCTAGCATTAAAGCCGGGTCAGCGAATTATTTTTGCAGGGCCGGAAGAGTTCAGTATTTTCTTTAAGGATCAAAAAACTCCCTTTAAAGAATCTGAATTCAAATCTAAAGAGGGCGTAGTTACACTTAAAGTTCCCGAAAAAATCTTTGAGGATAAACGTTTCTTTGATGAAGCTTATCGAGAGTCCGGAATTAGCTTTAATTACGGTGTTCGGGTTAACGGAAGAGAGTTTGATCCGCCTATTATTATAAGGCGAGATGAATAATTATATTATATGAAAATTAAATTAAAGGATTAATAGAATGAAGCGCAGTTTATTTTTTTTAATTATTTTTATGTCTATTTCGGTCTTTGCTGCCGAACCCTGCACTAAGAAAAAGTGCAAGGTAATATCTGGTACAAATACAATTGTAATTACCATATCTGTTGATGAAGAAGGCAACCCACTTCCGAGTATCACGGAGCTTCTAGCATTAAAGCCGGGTCAGCGAATTATTTTTGCAGGGCCGGAAGAGTTCAGTATTTTCTTTAAGGATCAAAAAACTCCCTTTAAAGAATCTGAATTCAAATCTAAAGAGGGTGTAGTTACACTTAAAATTCCCGAAAAAATCTTTGAGGATAAACGTTTCTTTGATGAAGCTTATGGAGAGTCTGAAATTAGCTTTAATTACGGTGTTCGAGTGAATGGACGGGAGTATGATCCTCCAATGATTATTCAGCGAGATGATTAAAAAAAGCCGGCAAACGCCGGCTTTTTTGTGATTATTTCACATCCATTCCCTTAAAAATATCACATCCCTTTTTTTGTTAATCCGATACCTTATCACTAAGTAGCAGGGCGTCTGCAAGGATAGGCGAGCGGAATTGGGTTTCCGTCATTCAAGGACAAGAGGTCGCATGCAACAGCACTTACGGTGGCAAGGATGCGAATCAAGGCATTAGGCCTTACCCCAACGCCGTAAAGTGGTGATGCAGCAGTAGGCCGTAAGGCAAGGCGCCCGGCTACATTATTCCCGCCCCTTCGCGTCAATGGTGATCGCGATAAAGACAATGCTGTTCCATTCAAATTTCTCACTGTGGCTGCGCGTTCCGGTAGGGTGATGGCCGGATTAATGCGTGAATAGCGATGTGAATATTTCACAGCGATCCACTGCCGAAGCCGCTAAGCTTGCCCCCGTATCGAAACCGGTGGGTTGATTGGCGTCACTACCGGTTTGATATCAAGGATACAAGTTCGGCGTTTTATCGGGGTGGAAAATGGAGCGGCGCGAATGATCACTCACTCTCTCATTGTCTGCGCGTTTCTTGCTTTTCCACTGGTTGTCCAGGCCCAGACAATTCCTGGGGACAATGAGCCCAACGGTATGAGTCATGCCGAAAGCGTTAGTTCTCAAAACCTGATCTTGCACAAGGATGTGGATCTTCATCAACGCCATAACGCGGACGTCGATATTACTCCTGCCACGCCAATTGATTGCATAGCTGATGCGCACTGCCGCAGTGCTACTACTGCGGAAGCACCCCGGGCGCAAACATTTACTGATTTGTTTGTTATGAATGAGCACTCCTCTGGCAAAGGGTCGGTACTGGTTATTTTGCTCCTGGTTGCGGCAGTTGTTATTTATTTGTCTCGCCGCTCTCCCTCAACCAAATAATCTTGTTGAAATCCAGCAAGTTTTCTTTGCAATGTTCGGGGTGAATTTTTCACTGCCAGGCAGGGTTTATTTCACGGTGGCTAATCCGGATTCCAGTCAAACTTGTTTTGTTCAGCGATAGGGCAGGAACCTGGCTGCACAATCACTCCCATTTTTATTTTTGAAGGATCGCATCATGAAAAAGATTGTTAAAAATTTACAATACGCATTAGTTAAACCCCTTTCCCACGCAATTCTCGTTGCAATAGCTGCCAGCTCAACGCTGGGTTACGCGGATGATGATCGGAAAACGGAAGCACCTAAAATCGATGCGGTAATAAAAGTAGACCCCACCCTGGAACGCCTGGCGGCACAACAAGCCAGCTTGCCGGTAATTATTATTTTCGGTGAACAGCCCCAGCGCCGAATTGCACGTTCATTGAATGGAAAATATGAGCCGCAAATCGATGCGCTGGCCGCGCGCGTACGCGGCATTTATGACAAGTATTTACCCAAGGAGACAGTTGAGCGCGAGGACAAGGAAATCGAACACAGCAAATTGCTCAGCCAATATGTGACTGATGCGGATAAAAAGGAAATCCGCGCGTTGAACGAGCAGCGCGAAAAATTGATGCGCGAATTGCGCCAAAGCATTGGCCGCGAATCGGCCGCCGCCGTTGCCGAGGTACAAAAGTTATATGTGGACCGTATCGCCCACCTGGGCGCAAAAGTGCAGGAGCGTTACACCACGCTTAATGCGGTGAGCGCAGAAATTCCGGCGGCGGCACTGAAGGAAATTGCGAGCATGAGCGGTGTGGCTGAGGTGGTTTACGATAACCCCGGCAAACCTGAATTAAGTAACCAAATCCAATCGCTTGGGGCGGACACCTGGCATGCATCAGGCTTTGATGGCGGTGTGTGGGATGTGGGTGTTATTGACGAAGGTGTGTTGGAAACCCACGAGGCGCTCGCCGGGCATACCTTCTATGAAAACTACGCAACCAATGGCAACCACGGCACCGGTGTAGCTTGTATGTATGCCAGCACCCATGCGACCCATCGTGGCCTTGCCTTTGGTTTGAATTCCATCTTGGTTGAGAATGCCGGCACCGACGCAACGACCATGGCAGGTGCCGATTGGATGCTGCGTTCGGCAGGCGATGATCCGGAGGTGATCAACTATTCCTGGGGCAATGGCAATGCCACCGGCAGTGACTGGCATTCTTTATCCCGCTTTGTGGATGGTGTGGTGTTTGATTACGCCACTAACTGGGCGAAGTCGGCGGGTAACCAGGGCGCGGGAACCAACACCATGACTATTCCGGCCAACAACTACAATGGCCTTACCGTAGCCAATATGTTTGATAACAATACCGTTACTCGCGCTGATGACGTGATCTGGGGTGATAGCAGCCGTGGCCCTACTGTAAATGGCCGCAAAAAACCGGATTTAAGCGCGCCCGGACAACAAACCATGACTTGCAACAACAGCGGTGGTTATTCCAACCTCGGGGGAACCAGTTCTGCGGCCCCCAAGGTGGGAGCTGCCACCTTATTGCTAACCGATGGTGGTAACTGGGACCCGCGTGCAATCAAGGCGGTGCTGATCAATACTGCCGATTCCTGGGAGGATAACAACACTGATACCGCTGCTGACGACAGTGCAAAAACGGGTAAGGAATGGAACAAAACCTACGGTTGGGGCTACCTGGATTTATGGCACGCGCATTACCATCGCAACGATTATTTCTCCAGCAGCGTAAAACCCAAAGGCCAGGCAGGCAGCTACAAACTTTATAAAGGCCATATGTACAACGGCGATAAGGCAACCCTGGTGTGGGAGCGCGATGTGGATTACAACAACGCTTCAGCGCCGACCAGCTATCGCAACTTGTCCGACCTGGATTTAAAACTCTACGCGGAAGCATCCAACACGCAACTGGATTCCGATATTTCAGTATTGGATAACGTGCATCAGGTAGCTGCCAAAGCGAGCCAGGCTGCTGTAGTAAAAGTCTATGCGTACAGCTCATCGTTTGATGGTGCGACCAGTGAGCCTTACACCCTGGCAACGGAAGAAAATTTCTCCCTGGCCAAAGGTCCTGTCTTTTCCAGCACCATTACGGCGCCTGCCAGTGTTTATCGCAATTTTAATTTCACTTATTCAGTGGCGGTAAAAAATACCGGTGACCTGGACGCACATAATGTGAACGTCACCATCAAACTGCCTGTCGGTTTTACCCTGGCATCCGGTACGGCAACCCAAAGCCTGGGCGCGATTGCTGACGGTGCAACCAAAACCGTGAGCTGGACAGTGAAAGCACCGAATGTTGTTACTACGGCGACTATCGGTGTTAGTACGGCGAGTAAATCATACGGGGAAACCTTTAGCGCATCAGCGACTAAATCGATCAGTGTGAAAAGTTTGGTTTTGTCCCTGCCTTAATCGCGAATCGCGCCATAAAAAAACAGCTCGCCGTAATTGGTTGCGGCGAGCTGTTTTTATTTTCGGGATAAAATTTAATTAACGCTGATACGAACACTTGTTGGGGTTGCCGCCCGGATCAGAACCAAAGGCAGCAACAGTACAGGCAATCGCACCGGGCACTGAAACCTTTTTGGTAACCCACTTGCCCTTGCGACCAAAAGCGACCCAACCGTCACCGGAATTGACCGTACAGGTCTCACCCAAATCCGCACATTTTGAAAAACCATCCGGATAATCGCCGGTACCGGTTAATACCGGCGCACCGCTTGCGGAGCTGGACGCCTTGCTGGAAGAAACCGCTGCAATAGAACTTGATGATTTACTCGATGACGTCATCGCCACTGAACTTGATGATTTGATTGAAGAGGCGGCAACTGAACCGGGTGCGGCCGAAGAAGCTACGCCACCGCACACTGTTGAAGTGAGTGTTGCCCCGTTTTTACCTACACCGGCAACTTGTGCGAGTTTGTCTTTCACACATTGTGGCGCTACCGGCGAATAACTATAGGGAATGCTAATCGGGAAGGGCGCAGTAGTGGTCCAGTTGGTTGCATCAATAGTGCCGCCGCTGGTCCAGGTAATGTTGTAAGTTGCGAAGTCGCCGGGGTTGGTGACGTTATTGTTGCGCAATTCCCATTTACCGCAATTGCTGCTGTCGTAACGGCAAGTTACCGGGTTAACAGAATTTTGGAACCAGTTGCTCTCAATTAACGCGTAACCTGCCTGGCGCACGTTAATGCCGGAGCCGGTAATGCCGTCATATAAATTGTTGTACATATGCGTCCAGCCGCCGCGTTGCAATGGCAAGCGCGCATTTACATTGCGATAAATATTATGGTGGAAGGTAATTTCACGGCCGCCGGCAATGTCGGTGCTGCTGGAGCCATCAAGCCCTACTTTTTTGCTGTCGTGGATATAGTTGTACGACACAGTGATATTGTGTGAATCTTTTTTAATATCGATTGCGCTTTCGAACGTCAAATCACCATCAGGTGAACCATTGCATTCATTGTTAACGGCAAATAATTCGTTGTGATCGATCCACACATTGGTCCCGCTATCGATACGAATCATATCCGCATCGTTGTTCGCGCCGGCAAGCGCGCCGATTTTCATATTGCGCACCACAACGTTCTGCGATTTATTAATCACAATACCGAAATTTGCCGAGGAACCATTGGCCCCGATGATGGTTACGCCTTTGGTAAATTCCTTGATCTCAACTTTGCGATACGTATCGTTCCAGCGCGGTTTGGGGCAATTGCCGGAGGAATCGACAGTGTGATCCTTAATGACCTGGTTGATCAGCGCGTCTTCATTGCCGGTATAGGTAATGATTACCGGGTATCCGCCGCTTTTTGCGTTGGCGATAATCGTATTGATTTGGTCATGGGTGGAGGCGGTAAAGGATTGCGCACCGCTGATGTTGCCGCCATTAGTCGTGGAGAAGCCGCCGGTTGCCGCCGCCCATGCGGATGAACCGGCAAGCATGGCGAGGGTGGCTGCCATTGTTTTAAGCGTGAATGCTTTTAACCCAAACACCGGTGTTCTTTTGGCTGATTTTTGTTGCACAGTGAACATAGCTACAATCTCGTCTTGATTAATTATTAAAGTTCGACGGATTGACCGAAACCACGCTGGATTGCAAGGATAATTCCGATAGGGAAAGCGATATTATTTTTATTGTTGCCCGGGGACTTCTCTCCAAACCGGCTCCAAACCGGCGGTAAGACTTTCCGGATGTAAGCTCCTGAGCGAAGTAACACACTAAGTGAGTTGCATAGCCCAATCAAGGTTTTTTTATTTTTTAGTGGGCATCGCGGATAGCCGTGTGAATTTTCCGGAATGGGGCGTTTCCTAAAGTTACATCGCATTCCGTTGCAGTGCCGTGCGGCCTCCTGCCAATCCCGAGCGTATAATTTAATCGGGTATTAAGTAATTTTTCCCATGCGTTCACCCATTCTGGTAGGGACACCGGCGGAAAATTTTTCATCCCATCGCATCTTGTTATGGGCAAATAGAATGATGGCGGTAGAGCCGAGTTTAAAGCGACCCATTTCGTCCCCCTTATTCAAATAAATATTTTGGTAGGGATAATTGGAGGTCGCAATATCGCGGCTGGCGAAGGGGGCTATTTGACCATCCCACACAGTTTCTATTCCCGCCACAATCATCGCCCCCACCAACACCACGGCCATGGGGCCTATATCTGTATCAAAAATCGCAACGGCCCGTTCATTGCGCGAGAACAGGCGCGGTACATTTTCAGCGGTAACGGCATTGACCGAAAATAATTCGCCCGGCACGCTGACCATGGAGCGCAATTTACCACCATAGGGCATGTGGACCCGGTGATAATCGCGCGGTGATAAATACACGGTTGCAAAGTTGCCATTGATAAATTCGGCAGCCAGCGCTTCATCGCCGCCCAGCAATTCGAGCGCGCTGTAATTCTGGCCTTTGGCCTGGAAAATTTTGCCATCGATAATGTTCCCCAACTGGCTGATAGCGCCATCGGCGGGGCAAACAATGGTATTGGCAGCGGGATCTATGGGGCGTACACCGGGTTTTAGCGCCCGGGTAAAAAAATCATTAAAGCAGGTATAGGCCTCCGGATTTTCTTCCACCGCGAGGCTCATATCCACGTGGTAATGTTTTACAAACCATTTAATAAAAGTATTTTTGATAAAAGTGTTCCGGGTGCTGGCCAGCCATCCGGCGGCACGCGATAGCGCATGCTGCGGAACCAGGTGTTGCAAACCAATAAAAATACGTGGGTTCATGCGTGGGTCATTTTCCTTCAGTCAGGTGTGGGCAATCAGGTTTTCGCTAGGACCGCAAAACAGGCGGCAGTGTAACAAACTCTGCGCACTACGCGTGAACTTGCTAACCAGGTACTGTTCTTACAGGCGTATCTCTGTTCGAATATGGATCGGGCAATTGCTCCGGCTCCCCATGATTTTTTAGATAACAATAACGCAGAGGAACTTATGAAATCGCTGATGAATTTAACCTGGATTTTGTTCACCCTGATAGTAGCCCCGGTCGCGTGGGCGCACGAAGGCCATGGCCACGCGCCGGTATCAATGAAGTCGGCGATTGGGATCGGTTTGGAGGCAGCGAAGCGCTACACAACAATGCCATCGCCCTTTGAGGTGGATAAATTGCCATTGAGTTGGGCCCAGGTGAGCGAGGCTAACGCCAATATTTTTGAAAACGGCCGCGGTTATTATGTGGTTTCGATTGTTAATCCGGCGGAGGCAAAAACCATTTACATAAAAATTCGCCTGGACGGAGAGCTTATCGGGGCAAATTACACCGGGGATTTTACCAGCGTGTCGGCAAATTCATCTTCTGGAAAAATAAATTGACGGCTAAATAATTTTTTATGGCTTTTAATTCCACGCATATTTTAAATCAATAGGGTTATTGTTTTTAACAATTTGACAGCGCTGTCTGCGAGGTCGAGACTCAGCCGTGCAGTTGCCTACTTGTCTACCAGTTGCAATACACATCGGGCAGGCATAAAAAAATAACAAAATTACCAGTGCATTCTCCTATGATTTTGCGGTTCATCAGCACTCGTTCGGCAATTGCTTTGTCTCTCCGGCAATCCTGTGGTGGGATTTTTTTCTTTTCATGGAAATCAGGTAGTTCTTCAGCAGGGAGCTGATCCTTTCGCTGAAGGCTAGTCGTTGCTTGCAGTTCCCAAGGCAGGTTTCCCGGGGGTTTTGATTCCCGTGCGGAGTCTTTTTCTATCCGGTTATAGAGGAGCGTGAATAATGAATAAAAACTTTATCCAGCGAAGCGGTTTAGGCGCAGTGTTGCTCGCCTTTTCTGCGGTAACTTTCGGTCACGGATTTGTCGATAGCCCCGGTGCGCGCAATTATTTTTGCGGCAAGGTCACCAAGCCTGATGAAGTCGCGAACGGCACCGCCAGGTATCCTGTATGCGGCGATGCGTTTGCAAATGATTTCAATGGTGGCTACTCCTACATGAGCGTGCTTAACCATCACCAGGGGCGCAAGGTGCTCGGGCCCGTATCGAAAAACGTGTGCGGGTTCGATAGCGAAACCTGGAACGGTGGCAAGACGCCGTGGGATAACGCCATCAATTGGCCGGTAAATAATATCAATGCCGGTACCCTGACTTTTTCCTGGGATATCAGCAATGGCCCACACTTTGATGACAGCTCGGATTTCCGCTACTGGATTACCAAACCTGGCTTTGTGTATCAGGTCGGTAAAGAACTGACCTGGGCGGATTTTGAAGACCAGCCATTCTGCGACCTGCCATATAACGATGACAATCCGGGAGCCTATCCCAATGTCCGCGCCGATAAGGCAACGGCTCACGTCCATACCACCTGTACCGTGCCAGCGCGCACCGGTCGCCATGTGATTTATGCTGAGTGGGGTCGTGAACCGCCAACTTACGAACGCTTCCATGGCTGTATTGATGTGCAGATCGGCGGCGGCAATGTTAGCTCAACGCCCGCTTCGTCCGCGCCCCGCTCAAGTGTGGCGCCCAGTTCGGTTGCGCGCTCAAGCTTGTCTCCATCGAGCGTTCCGCGCAGTTCATCCAGTGTTCCGCGCAGCTCATCCAGCAGCAGTATTGGCGTAACCCCCAGTTCGTCATCCGTTGGCAATACCGCGTATTGCAACTGGTATGGCTGGCAGGTGCCTATCTGTAAAACCCAGACTACCGGTTGGCACAATGAAAATAGCCAAACCTGTGTCGGTCAAGTGACATGCAATAGCAAGTGATATAAAAATGTAAGGCAAACTAACCCCTGGTTTAGCGCCAGGGGTTTTTGAGATTAAACGAGGTGGTATTGTGAATTTGCACACGGTCAAAACCAGGTTACCGCTGTGGGGGGGGATCTTGTTACTGCCGCTGCTGGCGTTGGGTATTTGCCTGGATCACCAGCGACAAATCCCGCCCGCTGAAGCGCGGTTTACGCCGCCGGCTTCCACTACCAAACCGCGCGATCAACTTCCCCGTATGGAGTCCATTACCCCCAAGGGGGGCGAGCAGCAATTGGCATCCGAAACGCCGGCGCCTGTACGGGAAATTACCGGGCTTGGGCCCGAAGCCGCCCGCCAGGCGGTATTTCACAAGGAAAATGCCGTTTATGACAAGGCGACCAGGCTATTTGATGCGGAGCCCATTGATGTCGAGTGGGCCAGTGGTTATGAGCAATCCCTGCGCGAGATGTTTTCTTCCCATGGAGGCTTGATGCGCGTCAGTGTCAATACCATTAGCTGCCACACCAGCATGTGCCGCATCGAAGTATTTACCCCGCGCGACACAGACGCCGATTATTTCACCGCCATGTTTTACAACGCCCTTGATAACTTCCGCGAAGGGGCGCTTAAAGCAGAGGCATCCATTGCCCGGCGCATGGAAGTGGGGATGACATCGGTTTATATTGCTCGCCAGGGCCACACCCTGGGATTTTACTGATTACATCGCCGGGGCGGTAAATCCATCGCTTAAGAGCTGTGGTATCTTGGCGGCCTTGTTTCGCGCGAGGTTCCGCTGTGCTGCATTACCAGATCATCCCGGTCACCCATTACCAACAGAATTGCACCTTGCTGTGGTGCGACCAAACCCGCGCGGCCGCCGTTGTCGATCCGGGCGGTAATATCGAGCGAATCCTGGCGGCTGTAAACGCTTTGGATGTGACGCTGGCGAAAATCCTGCTTACCCACGGCCACCTGGACCATGTTGGCGGTACCGCCGCCCTGGTAAAGCAACTGGGGTTGCCGGTCATCGGCCCCCATGCCGATGATCTTTTCTGGATTAACCTCCTTCCCCAGCAGGCGCAAATGATGGGATTTACACCGGTGGAAGGTTTCCAGCCCACCCAATTACTGAACCACGGCGACCAGGTCCAGGTCGGTAATGAAATCCTGGAGGTTTTGCATTGCCCGGGCCATACACCCGGCCATGTCATTTTCTTCCATCGCGCCTCGCAACTCGCCCTGGTGGGTGATGTGCTGTTCAAGGGATCGATTGGCCGTACCGATTTCCCGCGCGGCAACCACACCGATTTAATTAATGCCATTCGCACCAGGGTATTTCCCCTGGGTGATGAGGTGCGCTTTATTCCCGGCCACGGCCCTATGTCCACCCTGGGCCAGGAACGTGCAACCAATCCGTTTGTCGCGGATAAACATTTTGGTTGATTCCGTATATGGATGAAGTTATCGGCCTGAAAAAAACCGCAGCGGAACCGGAGTTGGGGTTTGACTATACAATTGCCCGCTCAGCGCGCCGGCGAACCATCAGCATTGAAGTGCGGGCGGCAAACGTCGTCATCCGCGCGCCATTGAATACCGCCAAAACTTTCCTGGTAGCGTTCCTCCAGCAAAAGGCCGCCTGGGTAAGGGCAAAGCTTGCCGAGCAACAAGCGATGTTGGCCGCCTTGCCCGCGGCCCCGCATTATGGTGCCGGTACTATTGTCCCGTTTATGAATGAAAGCTTGCGGCTCGTCATCGGTCGGGGCACGCGCGCCGCGATCGGGCGGGTCGGGCAAGAGTTGCATGTGCTTTTATCTTCGCGGGTGCGCATGACGGAACAGGAACAGATCCGCTCCCTGCTGGCCCGTTGGTACCAACAGCAAGCCTTGCACATCCTCACCCGCAAAACGGCTGAGCTTTGTACAAGTGCAGGGCTCAGATATTCCCTGGTGAAAATCCGGGCGACGCGCTCCAAATGGGGCCACTGCACCAGCAAAGGGGTAATCCAATATAACTGGCAGATACTGCTGGCCCCCGAGGCTATAGTCGATTATCTTGTCGCCCACGAAGTCAGCCACCTGCGCCACCAAAACCACAGCGCCGATTTCTGGGCGTTGGTAACCAGCCTTTGCCCCAATTGTAAAACTGATCGGGCCTGGCTGAAAACCCATGGTGGCCGGCTCTGCCTCTAACTATTTTTTAACGCTAAAGAGAACTTCAAAGGCAATCAGCATGAGCGATACAGTCACTATCGAACCGCTGGGCGATGATCCCGCCGAAAACCTCGACCGTTTTATTGTGGAGGCTATGGAACTGGGTTGTGTCTGGGGTTTGCAAGGGCCGGATGGCTGGGCACTCAGCGCCTCGGAAGAACACGATAATGTGGATGTGATGCCCTTCTGGTCACAGGAAACTTTCGCGCGCGCGCATTGCGTCGATGATTGGAAAACCTACCAACCGGTACCGGTGGATCTGGAGGAGTTCCTCGAAGAATGGCTGCCCGGTATGCACGAAGACGTCTTGCTGGTCGGCATCAATTGGAACGAAGCGCTGGAAGGCGAGGAAATGGAACCCCTCGACCTGCTTGAGGAATTTGAAAGCGAGATGGGGGAGTAATTAACGCTGCGGGCGAAGCGCCCTTAATAAAACGCTTCCCCGGGCAGCTCTACCGCGTCTTCATCATCGCCAAATAAATGCATGTGCAATAAATCAACTTCGTGGGTTTTGCAGTAATCATTGAGTAATGCCAGGTTTTCCGCCGCTGGCGACACGCTAAACCAATAACCGCTGGTTTCATCGCGTAACGCCAGAAAAAATTCAAATGCCCCGGGCACTAACCTGCGCGTTAGATGACTAAAAACTTTGCGCTGTACCTGGAGCACGGAAAAATCAAAATCGGCACACAAGCGCATTAATTGCGGATAATGGGATTCGCGCCGATCATGGAAGCGAATTTCACGGCTACCGAATAAATCATCAGGGTTGATTAATTGTTTTTGTGGTGGATTCAACATAAAAGTCAGTCAAGGTTAATGCTCGGAAACTGACCATCAATGGCAAGGTAACGCAGTGTGCAAATCCGGCAACTGCTGCGATAAATAAAAGTCCAATCAAATAAGTGCAGCGGTTTACTCTCACGTTTACTGCCGCAATTGAACACTATTTAGGGCGATTGCCTGGCTGGTGTAACGATAATCGCCAGTCAAGCGCCGGCGGATTAGATCACAGAGTTGTTAAGATTCGGGTGCAACCAATCACATTTTTCAGGTTTTCCCGGTTTCAACCGAACCGGATTTTTTCAAGGAGTATGCAAAGTGACTAAATTTTCTTCAAATATATCGCTAATGTGGAATAAAGTTTTTTTTATAACTATTTGTATGTTATTGGCGAGTTGTTCCAGTATGCAGCCGAAGCTGGAGCAGCCCAGTGTTAAGGTTTCCGGTTTACAGTTACTACCGGCACAAGGCTTTACCCAGCCCATTGAAGTGAGCTTGTTAATCTCCAACCCCAATGACCGCGATTTATCCTTACGCGGTATTTCCTACACTATCGGCATTGAAAATTTTGATGTACTTAGCGGTGTAAGCAATGAATTGCCGACACTCATTGCGTATAAGGAGACTCCGGTTAAAGTAGTGGTTACCGCTAATGTGATACAAATCGTGCGCTTGCTGGAGCATTTCAGCCGCACTGCGGTGCGTGAACAGGTGAATTATAATTTTTCCGCCAAGTTGGACTTTAGCGCCTGGTTGCCCGCATTACGCGTGAATGAAAAAGGCACTATTCCTTTGGCAGCAAGAAAATAGAGTCGCCTAAAAAGCGCATCAAGATCGCTTCAAAAAAATCGGCGGTTAACCGATTTTCCAACAAAAAATGTAATCCGAATTTTGTTTTTTCAGGATGTTAAATGAGTGAAGAAATAACCCTGCCCGAAGCCGACGAGCGCATCGCGCTCAAGGACTACACCGAGAAAGCCTATCTCGATTATTCCATGTATGTCATCCTTGATCGCGCCTTGCCAAATATCGGTGACGGCCTCAAGCCGGTCCAGCGTCGCATTGTGTATGCAATGAGCGAACTGGGGTTGAAATCCAGTGCGAAATACAAGAAATCCGCGCGCACCGTGGGCGATGTCATTGGTAAATTCCACCCGCACGGCGATTCGGCATCTTACGAAGCCATGGTGTTGATGGCCCAGCCATTTTCCTATCGCTATACCCTGGTGGATGGCCAGGGCAACTGGGGCTCGCCGGATGATCCGAAATCTTTCGCGGCCATGCGTTATACCGAGTCGCGCCTCACCAAATACAGCGAAGTTTTATTGGAGGAGCTAGGGCAGGGTACCGTTGACTGGCAGCCAAACTTTGATGGCACTTTGGAAGAGCCCACGGTATTGCCTGCACGTGTTCCCAACGTATTATTGAATGGTACTACGGGTATCGCAGTCGGTATGGCCACCGATATTCCCCCGCACAATTTGCGCGAAGTGGTTAACGCCTGCGTGCATTTACTGGACAACCCGTCAGCAACGGTAACTGAACTTTGCCAGCATATCCTCGGCCCGGATATGCCCACGGAAGCGGAAATTATTTCCTCGCGTGACGACATTATCAAAATGTATGAAAGCGGCCGCGGCAGTATCCGTATGCGCGCGGTGTGGCAAAAAGATGAAGAATCGGGCGATATTGTTATCACCGCGCTACCACACCAGGTGAGCGGTGCAAAAATTCTTGAGCAAATCGCCGCGCAAATGCAGGCAAAAAAATTGCCGATGGTTGCGGATCTGCGCGATGAATCGGATCATGAAAACCCGACGCGCCTGGTCATAGTGCCACGGTCCAATCGCGTTGACCTTGAACAAATCATGCAGCATTTATTCGCGACCACTGAATTGGAACGCACCTATCGTGTCAATATGAACATGATCGGTATCGATGGTCGCCCGGCGGTAAAACCGCTCAATAAAATCCTTTCCGAATGGTTGAGCTTCCGTACCGTAACTACTCGCCGCCGTTTGCAATATCGATTGGAAAAAGTGGAAGAGCGCCTGCTGAGGTTGGCAGCCTTGATGATTGTTTTCCTGAATGTGGATGAAGTAATTCGTATTATCCGCGAGGAAGATAATCCAAAACCGATATTGATGAAGCGTTTCAATTTGGTTGAAATGCAAGCGGAGTACATCCTCGAAACCAAATTGCGCCAGTTGGCGCGTTTGGAGGAAATGAAAATCCGCGAGGAACAAAACGATTTAATCAAAGAGCGTGACGGTTTACAAAAAATCCTTGATTCGGCAGTGAAATTAAAAAACCTTGTGCGTAAGGAATTATTGCAGGTCGCAGATCAATTTGGCGATGACCGCCGCTCGCCTATCGTCGAGCGAGCTGAGGCCCAAGCCTTGAGCGAAACGGAATTGGTGAGTGCCGAGGCCGTCACCGTTGTGATTTCCGATAAAGGCTGGATTCGCGCGGCCAAAGGCCACGATGTGGATGCCGCCGGCTTAAGCTACAAGGCGGGCGATAGTTTCAAGTTTGCGGTACAGGGCAAAAGTAACCAGAGCGTGATATTGCTCGATTCCACCGGCCGCAGTTACGCCGTTCCGGCCCATAACCTGCCATCGGCGCGTGGCCAGGGCGAGCCCTTAAGTGGCCGTATCAGCCCGCCCAGCGGTGCGACCTTTGAAGGCGCGCTAATGGGTGCGGACAGCCAGCGCGTGCTGATCGCATCGGATGCAGGCTATGGTTTTGTCGCCAGGCTGGAAGACCTCGCCAGCAAGAACAAAGCGGGCAAGGCCTTGCTGACCCTGCCGGAGGGAGCCCTGGTGTTGCCTCCGCAACTGATCAACAGCCCTGAACAAGCCCAATTGGCCGCGGTGAGTAACGATGGCCGCTTGTTAGTCTTCCCGGTAACAGAGCTGCCGGAATTGGCGAAGGGTAAGGGCAATAAGATTATGAATATCCCGGCGGCCAAGGTGCAAAGCCGCGAGGAATTTGTGGTTTCCCTGAATGTGATCCACCCGGGGCAGCAGCTAACGCTTTATTCGGGCAAGCGTCACATTACCTTGAAAGCTTCCGACCTTGAGCATTACAAAGGCGAGCGGGGGCGTCGCGGTAACAAACTACCTCGCGGTTTCCAGAAGGTGGATAAGGCAGAAGTGGCTGACAAGTGATAACCTGTATCATCCTGTCCGGTTGGCAATGGCTAATTGTCGTTGCTGCCGGACAGGGTTCGGCGAGTTTTCAATAGTAAAAAAATAACCGGGTAAGCACATGTCTAAAGAGAAACGAAGGTACATCCGCACCCCTTTTGCTTGCCGCATTAAAATAATTCACGATAGTATTGGCGAGTTGCTGGTAAAAACCCGCGATATTTCCGACGGCGGGGTATTTGTCGTGTTGGAGCCGGAGCAAATTCCCCCGGTGGGAACTGTGGTAGCCGGCCAAGTCCAGGGCCTGATGGATAATGCGCCCGTATTGCAAATGGAAGTGGTACGCGTGGAGCCTACCGGTGTGGGCCTGCGTTTTTTGCAAAACGATTGATACCCGTTATATCCCCAAATTTTAATTTTCCGATATACCGCTGCAAAGCGCTTCCTTTTTGGTGCTTTCAGATTTCTGCCCCCTATATAAACTGAATAATATTGGGGCAGCTCACTGAAAACTGCAGGAGTTCTCGTGTACAAACTCACCTACAAGGGCCAATTTGTCGATGGATTTGATGAGGATCAGGTGGTTGGCAACCTGGCCCAGCTATTAAATCTTAAGCCGAAGGCTGTGCGTCTGGCATTTTTGTCGGATCGCCCCAGCGTGATCAAAATGCTTGATTCTGCGAGTGAGGTGGAGCGCTGGTGCGCTGCCTTCCAGGAAGCCGGTGTTTATCTTGATGTTGTTGGAGTGGATTCACGCGATATCGACAGTATTGCCAATCAAATCGAGCTTGAACTGGAATTGCATGAACTGGACGCAGAGGACGATGAGCCCGAAGAGCGCCGCTACCTGATTCGCAAAGTGGTAATCCCCGAGCCTGATGCCGAACCCCAGGCCTATGCCGGCCAACCATTGGCAGCTCGCCCGGTCACGGATTATGTCGCTGCTCCAACGCCCTCGATCGCCAAGGCATCGGCAACTGCTGCTGTTAATGGTGAGGCCCCGAATATCCATAAAAAACGGGTAAACGGATCGCATCCGAATGGTGAACCAAACGGTTCGCACCAATCGGTTATGGGTACGGAAAATCCCATAGAAATTGCCGCGCTGACACCCGGCAAGGCAAAAGCCAAACCAACCCCTCCCATAGCTCCTGATACTGCGGTACACGCCTTATCGGTAGCACAAATCGATGCGTTGGCAGCAGCACAACCGCCATTTGTCGAGGATGCCGGGGATACGGAACCCGAGCCCGCAGCAGACCTGGCGCAACCGCCAGTGAAACCGGCGGATGTAATAAAAGCGGGCGTTCCCGCCAGTGCTACCGGCAACCTGCAACCCGAGGCAACATCGGCGCAAACTGTCTCAGCGGAACCCTATGCCGATAGATTGCTGGAAGCGCGTCATCGCGATGATCGGGTCGATGAGGAACACCTGGATATATACGATGAGGATATGCCGGATGCGGGACACCAGGCGCTGGATGATGTACACCCGGAAGGGGATGCTGAGGAAGAGCTGCTGGAAGATGTGAACTTTCATAAATCCCATTTTGTATGGGGGATGTTAGTCATATTGCTGGCAATTGTTGCAACGGCAGGTACGATTCTTTGGTTGAAGCGCTCGACCTGGGCGCCGGTTACCCTGGCCCCGCAGGAAGTCAAAATTACAGAAGCTATCGCATCGGCTTCATTATTTGGGCTGGTCCACGCTGATGTGGATCGATTGCAATTATTGTCGCCAGCAACCGATGTCTTTGCGCAGATGGCAGAACCAAAACCGGGTTTTTGGCAGGGGCTTGCGCAATCCGGCATCGATTTGAAACAGCAGGTGGATGATGTCTGGTTGGGCGCTTACGGGCAAAACGGCCAATCGAAAACCATGTGGGTATTGCACGGGAATTTTGCGGCCGATAATTGGCGCGAGTGGCTAAAAAAAAATTACATCATTGATGGCGATAGCCCCGAAGGGCTCATTTTTTCCACGGTGGATGAAACCAGCTGCGAAAAGTCCCCTGTGCTTTCCGCGAGTATCAGCAATAACCGGGTAGTGCTGGGTGCCCCTGAATTGGTTGCCGCGTTCAATGGCCGTATCCAGGCCGGTGCGGCAGCGGAAAAAAACCTTGAAACCTGGGCGAAGGGATATAACACCCAAATGATCTCCGCCGTCCTGTTTCATCCAGGGCAATTGCCGGAGGGAACTGCCGCAATGGCGTTGGGAAAGTTATCGCTTCCGGCAGAGCCGATCCAGGGAATCTACCTTGGGCTTGAGCCAAAGACCTTCCCCCCCACCGTGGAATTTAACGCAATCATTGAAAGTAAAAACCCGCAATTTATCGCGGATGCGTCCCGCAAGCTAACCGCCGCTACCGCCGCCGCCAAAACCACCATTACCACCGATTGGCCTGAAACCTTGCCAATCTATGAACATATCAAAATAGCGCAGGAGGCGGGTGCGGTCCGCGCCACGCTTAATCTGGACGAGCAGGCGCCGCAACAACTCCAGTTGTGGATTTCCTCGCTGTTAAGTCGCGCATTCGCTACTAATGATTCACCCCCGACGATTGCTGAAGAGCGTTTGGAAACCAATCCCACCCAATTTAGCAGCTTGCCTTCGGCTGAGCTTCCGGCGTTTTCCAGCGTAAAACATTTCAATGAAGCCTTTATTGCCCAAACCTGGTCCGGTCCTTTTGGAATCGGGATTCGTACCCTGGAACAGACCGATCGGGGGGTGGAAATTAACCTCGACGTGAACGCATTTAATTTACCCAACCTCGGTAAGGAAAGTGACAGCGTCGCCATGCGAATTACCGATATAGTGGATCATCAGGATAAATCCCTGCTGGCTGATATTGGCGGGTGTGGTGGCGGTGTTAAAAGCCCTGCCAGTATCAATCTCGTATATCAGGGTAATGCGATGGAGAACGGCCAGGTGCTGAGCTTCACCGGTTTGCAGGGCGCTAAAAAAATCATGCTGCCCGCGGGAATGGCGTTGTCTTCCGTCGGGGCTGTTAAAGGCATTATTTCGCATCAACTACCGATAGATGTGCAACGCGTTACCATCAACGGCCCGCTTGCCGGAAAAACACTGGAGCTGCATGGGGTCGAGCTGCGATTTTTATCGGCGGGCCCCAGCCGTTTATATTTTCAGGTAACCGGCAATACCGCTGCGTTATTGCAGGTCAATGCGTTAAATGAGGATGGAAAAATCCTCGCGAATAACAATGCCATGCGCAGCGATAATATTATTGGCGCCGGCAAAACTATCAGCATCGACTATCAGGGAACAATTGCAGCCGCCGAAGTAATTGTCGCCAGCAAGGTGGAGCAAAAAAATTACGAATTCAGTATTGCGCGCATATTTCCTCCCGCAAAACCGTTTTTGACGGAAAAGCCTGAGCCCAGACATTTAAATGCGGCGAGTTTACCCGCATTGGAAAAAGACTCTCCCCCCAATGATGTGGTTTATCCATACCAAACTCCCAAACAAACCATTGCTGCCGGGCCCGCATTAATTGCATTGAACGATTTAGCTATCAATGGCCAACATTTTTCATTGGTTGCGGATGTTTACACGCGCAGCAGCCATCCATTGGCCGGGCAACTCAGTACTGTGCGGCTGGTCATTAGTGAAATCGAGGACTCGGGGGGTAATTTGCATTCAGTTAATTATCAAACGCCTGTCGCAATGGAACATATGGGCGGCAGTTGGGTGGATGGAAAGTTTGAGCCTGATCCTAATCGTCCCTGGCTGCGCGGGCCACTGGAAATGCGTGACCTTCCCTTGGCGCAAAGTGATGCGGTTGCGCTGTGGGGCAAACTGGTATTTTTAGCAACCGAAGATCCGGTACCGATTAAAGTGCCGTTCCAATTTGGAATGCAATGGAATAACAATGACGGTGTATTGAAACTGCGCCGTTGGGAAGCCGGCCGTTTGATATTTGATGTGGAGGGAAATTTTCCCGGCTTGATGGCGGTAAAAGCCCTGGATGATGCGGGGGCGGTGGTTAGCCAGCCTGCGGAGCTGCGGAGTAACTTCGGTAAAAAAACCATCGAGCTGGAAGTGAAGCAGATTCCGGAAACCATCGAATTTAATTTGGCGCGCACGCAAAACCCGAAAGAATTTCCGTTGGAAATTCGCGTACTGCAATAATGGCTTGCTGGATTTGATGTGAGAATTATCCCTTGGTGTTTGCTGTTATTAACTTTCTTTACTGCCTCGTCCAATGCGGCAGTCGTGTTGCTTTATCATCATGTAAGCAATACCACGCCGAAATCCACCAGTATTAGTCCCGATGCGTTTGAGGCGCAGATGGATTATCTGGAGAAAAATCACTTCAATGTAGTATCGCTTGTGGAGTTGGTTGAAAAACTGCGCGCTGGAAAAGCCTTGCCCGACAAAACTGCTGCCATCAGTTTTGATGATTCCTATGCGAGTGTTTACCACTCCGCTTATCCACGGTTGAAAAAACGCGGCTGGCCATTTACGTTTTTTGTAAACACTGATGCGGTGGGTACATCCAAATTATTCGTGAGTTGGGATCAATTGCGCGAGATGGCAAAAAACGGGGTAACTATCGCCAACCATACCAGTACCCATACTCACCTGCCGCGAAAAAAACCTGATGAGAGCCTGGGTAATTATCGCCAGCGTATCCAACGCGATATCGAAAAGGCGCAACAGAAAATTATGCGAGAAATCGGGAGCGCACCGATGATGCTCGCATATCCATTCGGTGAATACGATGCTGAAGTGCAACGCATTGCAAAAAAGTTGGGTTATGTCGCCTTTGGGCAACAATCGGGTGCGCTTTATGGAAAAGGGGATTTGCAAGCCGTGCCGCGCTTCCCTTTCGGTGGCAGCTTCGTCGATCTGGATGATTTTATTCTGAAAGTGAATACCAGTCCCATGCCTACCAAGGCTATTAAATTATACAAAAATGAGAATGACGTGTTTAACAACGTCATTGTTCGCGCCGGTGAAAAGCCCTGGCTGGTTTTGGAGTTAACAGATAATAACTTGCTGGAAAAAATAAATTGCTTTGCAACCGGGCAGGGTCCCATTGGGGTAAAAGTTATGGATCAGCAAGTGTGGGTCCAGGCACGGCAACCATTAAGCCCGGGGCGAGTTCGCTATAACTGTACCGCTTATACCGGTGAAAAAGGCCGCTTCTACTGGTATACCCAACAATGGCTCGTAACCGACAAAGAGGGTAAGTGGACTTACCAGGATTAGTGACAGGTGAATTGGCACCCAATAAAAAGCCGCAACATTGTGCGGCTTTTTATTGCAGGGCCGAATTTTAATTCGGGGTAATAGTAACCACTATTTGTGCTTTTATTTCGGTGCCGCTTGAGTTTTTGACCACATTGCCTGCGCTATCCTGTACTTCGGCAATAACATACACAGGGGCATTAACACCAAGGTTTAACTCATCACTAACACTGATCTCACCCGATGAGGATATGGTCACCTCGTCTTCCTGGTCACTTGGTATATTGTTATTGCGATCATCAATTTCCCAAACGACATTGGTGTAATCATCCACTGTCCCGTTGTCCATGTAGGTCGCCGTTACCTTTAAATCCAGCTCGCTGCCTTCGGCAACTATTAAATTGGATGTCGCGCCATCGTTGCTCTTGATCTGGATGGATTTGAGTTCACGTTCTTTAACGGTTAACTCCTGTGTGCCTTCCACGCCGCCGCATGCACCCTTAAGGGTTACCTTGGAGCCATTAACGGTCCCGTTCTGTGCGGTGATTTTGGCTCCTTCAATTTTTAATAATTCAGTGGGCGTCGCTGTAATGCCGGCATTTTGTGTAATGTCCACCGGATTTGCCGGGTCGTTATAGGTTCCTTTGACAGTAACCGTTGCAGTTTCCCCATCGCGCATTTCTGTACTGCTTTTATCGATGGCGACGCTGATTTTGCTCAGGCCTTCACTAACGGTAAAATTCAATGCATTCGATGGAATTTCCTTGCCGTTATTGTCTGTGCCGCTCGCAACTATCGTTAAACTTCCGCTATTGGTGGTGCTGAGTATCCCTTTGGCGGCATCCCTAAAGTTGCCGTTGGTATTGCCTTCGACCACTGCCCATGTAAGCGGGTAAGGTAAAATTTTTCCGTTGTCGAATTCGGCATCGGCGGTGAATGTTGTGTTTTTGCATTCCTCTACCGATGCGCTTGCATGCTTCACCGTAACTTTCACCAGGTTTGCATCCGATACATTAATTTCCTGGGTTGAGACCAAGCCGGCATATTCCGCTGTCAAAGTGAAATTTCCCGACACGCCCGAAGCATCGAAATAACCGTTTTTAATAGTGCCCAGGCTTGGGTCGCTAATTTTCCAGGTTGCTTTGTTAGTCAGGTTGACCTGGTTGTTGTCATTATCACTGCCTATCAGTTCAAATTGATAAAAACTCTTGAAGTGAACATATTGCTCATTGTCTGCAATGGCGATTTTAGTCACTGTGTTTTTAGAGGCATCAACGGTTTGGGCCAGGCGGGCGCTATCGCCATCACCGCTACCGCAGCCCGCCAGTGAAATAATCCCCAGGCTCGCTACCAATGCCAATGAAAAATGGATTCCGTTAGAACGCATAAGTAACTCCCAGGCCACAGCCATCTACTCGTAGATCATCGTCTTTATAGGAACGTACGCAATCCAGGGTCCAATAAAGTGGTTTGTTTTCCATAATGGGATCCTGCAAGGAAAACCCATAACTGAAACCGGAAAAAGTATCGCTGAGCGGATCGCCCAAACGCGGTAAATGGGTTTCAATTTCGGTTGAGGCATAACCGAGCAATATGCTGATTTTTAAATCGCCAGCTTCGTATTCAGGATTGGTGAGCGTGATATAGGCGGCTGTCTGCTCGGTAATTTCGAGGGTCATGCCATGGCTATCATCGTCACTCATAGGCACACCAATAACGCCCTGGATGCCTATGCCGTCGAGAAGTCCGTCAGTAAATTCCACATCGCCTTTGAAGTGAAACAACGACGGTGAGAAACGTTCACCGCCTGCTTTAACCCAGGTATATGTGGCTTGCCCGGAAAGGTGGAAATCCAGCGGAACTTCCGCATTTACGCTGAAGCTTGCCAAAGCACTGACAAGCAGCGCACTGAGTGGGGTTACCAGTCGTTTACACATAAGTGTTCCTTGCAGTGATAAATGTTTTTTATTGGTCAGCAATGGTTTGGGTATCCGTAGCAGTTAATCCCGATTGTTCGAAGCCCGCTTGCTCAAGTTTGTTATTGCGAATGACGGTGCGAAGCTCATGGATATAGGCAGTTCCGCGTCCCGAATATTTGCCCAGTTCTGCAACCATATTCACCCCGGTGAATCCCTGGGGCTGGTCGCGTAATTGGGCACGCAATTGCCGCCAGGCACGATAGGCGTTATGGGTGTTAATGTTGTTGAAGTATGCGGTAAGCGATTCTTCAACATTGTTAAACTTTTTAACTTCGTGTTTCGCTCCTGCGCGACGCTTTGCCGGAACCAGGCCGCAACCGGGTTTATAACACCATTGGCCAAACAAGTTATGGGCTTCTTCCGCAAAACGCGAGGTGCCCCAGCCGGATTCTACGGCGGCTTGTGCAAGTACCATCGAAGCCGGAATGCTATCTACACGCAGCAGCAGGATGTCTATTGCCTTGGCGTCCTCGGGATAGGTCTCACGGGTTACGTGGAATTTCTCGCGCAGCTTTTCCAGGTTACGTTTGTTTATACCGGTGATTGTTTGCGATGTTTCCCATTCGGCTTTTATTTTTAATAAACGTTCACGGGATCTTAAAAGTTTTGCGTTTTTCTCATCCACCAACGGACGTAGCATCGCAAGAAATAGTTCTTTGCGTTCCGGTGTTTGGTTAATGGCCGCAAAGTCGGGAAGGAGGGTGCTGCTGGTAAGTTCATCCTCCTCCATAAATACCTGGTGTAGCGGTGTGCTCATTAACCAGAGCGCCAGGGCCAGGGTGGCTACCGGAAAGGCGATGAGCGAGCCACCAAGGAACCATTGTGAAATTTGTTTGTTCATAACACGAGTTACCAGAAAAATAATAAGGACCCATTAAATATCGAGTTGTTTACGTAACTCTTCCATGCGTTTTGCGTTTTCCCCGGGACTGAGCGGTGTTTCTATGGTCTGTGGCAATGCGGGCGCATTAGGTGCCGGTAGCTGCTCGCCATTCATTACCCGTTCGCAAATTTTTTGATAGTGTCGCTCATAAACCGGGAAGGCAATTTTTTCCGAATTGCTTGCCAGGAAATACCAGTCACTGGCGCAGCCGGCGTGATACACCGCAGGGTGGCTCCATTGGTAAGCGGCCTTTGGGCTGGGCGCGCGGCAAGCTTCCACGTAGGCAGTGTGGGCCTCAACCAGACCGAATTTTTCCGGCTCACCCTGGCAGGCGCGAATCATACGGTGAAGTGTGGGTAAATACTCTGATTCCTCTATCACTTTGCGCGCGCCGCGCAAAATGGTTTCCGGTGAGAAATGGGCGAGTGAGTTCAACCACAGGCGACGTGCCTGGTTAAGCAATTCGTTATCTTTGAATGCACTGTAATACTGGTTGTGGTAGTTAATGCGAAAGAGCGCAAATACCTGGTTGATTGCATCTATGTGCGCGCTTGTCGGGGCAGTACGCTCTTCGTAGGGTGCGTCAGCTTGCCCAGCTGCGGTCGTTGAGCTGTTCTGCGAGGCTGCTATCTCTTGT
>CAMLKG010000015.1 GCA_946480695.1 uncultured Cellvibrio sp. | reverse complement strand
CGCAAAAGTAACCCACAAAACCACGACTTACAAACTGCCGTTGAGCACGGCGTTATGAGTATGTTAGCGGTTTAACGCAACGCGTCGGAAAGTTCGGGGAATTCACTTTTAATCTTCACCGTAAAATTCAAAGCTCGTAGCGTTGTTCCGGTGCTGTTAGAAAGTGTTGTAGCAACGCACTTCGCATTGTGGGTTGCCAGTAAGAAGGTTTGTTGCCAACATCGGCAACGGTAATTTAAACGGGTGCAAGGGAAAGGCAGTTTAGCTTCTAGCTACAGTTTTCCTTTCACTCATAACAAGTCGCAGCAGGTTCGCACGCGTTGCGTGCTGGACAGTTTGTAAGTCGCGTCTTTGCGGTTTTGCTTCGCAAAAGTAACCCGCAAAGCCACAACTTCCAAACTGCCCCTGTGCTCAGCGTTATAAAGAGTGGCCTTTTTTGGTTTGTGGTTTCGGAAAGTAATCGCGCTGTAGCAATATTTTAGTTTGTGCGTACGGTGAGTTTGATGTTCTAAATTGCTAAGCGAGTTTTGGTGGCAACGCAGTTCCGTTAGAGTCTCTGGAATAGTTCGAATTGGCATCTTCTGCACTTGGCAGCGGGTGTTCTAAAGTTCAGTTCCGCATGGTTTTGCAAATTGAATAATGCGGTTTGTGCGGCCTGAAATATTTTAGTCCGTGCTAAGTTTTAGCGAATGTGCGTAGTGTTATAACAAAGTATTCAAATCCGTTACGCTGCGCTCCACCGGACAGAATTTAAGTCGCTCTTTTGTGGTTTTGCTACGCAAAAAGTTTCCACAAAAGCCCGCCTTAAATTCTGCCGTTTAATACAACGTTAAGGAATAAATGAGCATAAACCAAATTTCAAATTACATTTTAATATGCACGGTTCTTGTTGTTTTTACCGGCGCAGGTATGTATTTATTGCACGAAAAGCACTATTCGGAACAATGGAGTCAGTTTTCCGGCTATGTAGTTGACGACGAAGAACTGATTGCCTTCTTCTCTTGTTCTGGGAGTGCTGGTATGAGTTTCACTGACATTGGTAATACAGGTATTTCAAAAAAGTATCGTCAGAGAAAAACGCAAATTCGTGAACCTATCTATGTAGAATTCATAGGTAGAATTGCAGGTCCCGGCGGGCCAGGTTGGGGTATGGCTGGCGAGCCATGGGAAGAGAATGTAGAAATTAAAAGCCTCACTAAAATTGAACGAACTTTTCCTGAAAATTGCAAAGCGAGAAAACCTACTGAAATTTCGGCTAGGTTTGAAGAAAATCCTTAACAAAGCAATCAAACGGATGGTTTTTAAGTTGCACTTTTTCCATTCCGCTTCGCTCCATTTTATGGAAAAAGTGCAACTTAAAAACCACCGTTTATCGCGGCGTTATAACGCGAAGTTTTTGGTTGGTTGTTGCTGAAAGTTTTCGCGCTGTAGCTGTTAAGTTATTAAGCGAGTTTTGGTGGCAGCGCAGTTCCGTTAAAATCTCTGGAATAGTTCGAATCGGCATCTTCAGCACTTGGCAGCCGGTGCTTTAAAAGAAACATCAGCATGGTTCTGCAATTCGTTAGTGCGGTTTGTGCGGCCTGAAATATTTTAGTCCGTGCTAGGTTTTAACAAATGCGCGTAGTGTTATAACAAAGTGTTCAAACGTCGTTACGCTGCGCTCCACTGGACAGAATTTAAGTCGCCCTTTTGTGGTTTTGCTTCGCAAAAAGTTTCCACAAAATCGCAACTTAAATTCTGCCGTTTAACACGGTGTTAAATTGAATCGGATGCAAAGATATGGCTCAAGACAATCCATATGAAAAGGTTCTCGTTGAAAGCTTTATTCCTAAAAGTACATCGGGAAAGCACGGAAAAGTTCATATCCGCCCTGTAGCAGGCCATAAATATCCACCCACATTGCATGTGGAGTGCTCTAAAAAATTAAGTAAAGATTATCCTGTTGGAACCAAGTTCATTTTAACCGCCAAGCTAACTGATAGAGAGGATGGTGGTGAGTATCTTTACAGCCATTTTGGCTGGAAGTATGAAGTGGTCTCATGAAGAAATTTAACAAGGTGTTCCAACACCGTTCCGGCGCTTCGCGCCTCCACTCGACAGTTCGTAAGTAGCGCATTTGGCGAATTGCTGCGCAAAGTTTATCACAATGCGCTACTTACAAACTGCGATTGAACACAACGTTAAATTGTCTGGTTAGGAAGTATGTGCCAACTGAAATATCTAAAAGCTCACAGAGTAAAATTGAATGCCGCCATTAGCTGAGACAATTTCAATTATTTCTGCATTAGTTGCAGTCTTGTCTGCCCTGTATGCGCGCTGGTCGGTCAAAGAGGCGCGCAAAGCAAATGATATTGGAAGGCTGAATTCTCTACTTGCTTTTCGTCAACATTATCTTGAGCTTATGGTTCATCAAGAAAAGCTTGCTCAAATAATGCCGTCATCATCAAGGGGCTTAGAGGCATGCCATAATGCATATGCTGATTTAGACTCTAAGCTTCGAGAAATAAATCAAGAAATAAGCAGTTACCATATAAAAGTAGTTGCAAACAAAATTTAACAAGGCGCAGCAACACGCCGCTACGCGGCTGGACAGTTTGTAAGTCGCGCTTTTGTGGTTTTGCTACGAAAAAGCATTCCACAACGCACAACTTACAAACTGCCGTTGTGCTTAACGTTAAACTCAAGGAAATATGAATGACACCTACAGATTTTGGTTTAAGTGTGATTGCTAGTTGGTTGGCCAACAAATTAAGCAATGCAGCCGAAACACCAAAAGAAATTGAACCGCCTCAAGAATTTTTAGATGCAAAAACCAACTCATCTTTGCTTGAAAAAAAAGTAAAACTATTTGAAGTGTACGATGTATTTAGGGATTTAGAAAAAATGTTACGCTACGTTCAAAATCCATGCGCGCACATCATTGTCGAAACTACGCCAAGTACGTTTTATCACCTTGCTGCTCTTGTTATCGAGGATAAAGACACTGGAATTTGGTTTGCATTCAACAGAGGAAGAATGTCGTTTCAGGGAACTGGAGGAGGAGCTCAGCAGGCTGATAGAGCGGTTTCTATACTCAAAAACGCTAGTATTCCTGTTGCACCTTGGGCCGTATCTCAAGAAATTCTTGATGAATTAGAACATGGATATCGACTATGGCCTAGCGTAAAAAATCATCTGATTCCGCTTTTATCTTCATGTCTAGATGAAACTAAGTGGCCGTGGATACAAATGCAAGCAAAAGAAGTTATTTATAACGAAGTACAATAGGTTTAACAAAGCAATCAAACGGATGGTTTTTAAATTGCACTTTTGCCATTCCGCTTCGCTCCATTTTATGGCAAAAGTGCAATTTAAAAACCACCATTTATTGCGGCGTTAGGTGAAAAATGAAAAAGTATCTCGCTATATTTACATTAATTTTTAACTCTGGGCTTGCGAGCGCTGATTGTGGGAAAGATTTAGAGATAGCTTTAAAAAGCTATCTTGAAGCAATTAATAATTCCAATTATCAGTATTTGTCGGAGTGCGCAAGCGCCGAAGCGCTAAACTCATATGTTCAGCAAGTTCAACACTTTGTCGAAAAATTTCCACCTCTTGCTCAAGCCAATCCGGCCTGGTCGGAGTCTTTGAGTATGTTAAAAGCCGGTAAAATCAATCATCAAGAGCTATTTATTAGAATCAAGACTGCTCAAAAAGAAAAACGAACAGCAGACCACACCGACATAAAGTCACTAGAATTTATTGGGTCTTTTAAAGAAGGTAATTACACACATGTTTTGTACAGAGTGGTGAACACGACAGATCCATTTCCTTCTGAGCAGCCTGAAGTTTTTAGCTTTGTGCAAGACGGCGAGCAATGGAAATATGCGTACTTTACCTATTTGTAAATCACCTAACAAAGTCATCAAGCGGATGGTGAACTTCCCCCGATTTAATGGACACTTTTCCTAACAAGAAGGTGTCCTTATGCCAAGGTACAAAAATCCACGTAAAACGTGGGCTTACTCAACAGAATTTAAAATTCGGGCGGTCAAACTTAGCAGTGACCCTGATTACAAAATCAGTGATGTAGCTGAAGGGCTCGGAATACATCCGTTCATGCTGTCTCGCTGGAGAAGGGAATATCAAGATGGTATTTTGCATGGAGATGGGAAGTTGAGAATAGGTATGACTAAAAAGAAAAAGTCTCCTCCTCGTAAAATGACGGAACTCGCGGCACTAAAAAAGAAGGTGGCTCGTCTTGAACAGGAGAATGAACTTCTAAAAAAGTGGCAACAGTATCTGGCGGAAGCACATCAGAACGATTTGGGTTCATCCACAGATACAAAGACACCTTTGGAGTAAGTACCTTGTGTGAATGGTTGTGCGTCTCACGCAGTGGTTATTATGCCTGGGCTGATCGAGTTGTTTCTGCGAGATCCATAGAAGATCTGGAACTGACGAGACTCATTCAGAAAATATATACAGAAAGTCATGGGCGCTATGGAAGTCCTCGTGTTCAAAAAGCACTAGGAAAACAGGGATATAGTGTTGGCAAAAAACGTGTAGAACGGCTTATGCGTGAGGCTGGGCTGGTCGCGAGAGTGAGTAAGGTAACTCGCCGCCATGTTGGAACCACTCGCTTCTACACAAGGAGTGAGAATGAGCTGCTTGATGTTAAACAAGTTGAAGCACTGAATACAGTATGGGTCACCGATGTAACGTTTATCCGTTACAAAGGGCAATGGCAATATCTAGCGACGGTGATGGATCGGTGTTCTCGCCGGATTATTGGTTGGTCGTTAGCAGCCAGGCGGAACATGAGTCTTACAGTAAACGCATTAAAATATGCATTGCGAGCGCGAAGCTATCCTTCAGGTGTTATTGTTCATTCAGATAGAGGGGTGGAATTTGTTGGACAGGAATTCCAGGCTGTGCTTAAGAGATATGGATTGGAGCACAGTGCGAATCGTGCCGGTTGCTGTACTGATAACGCACACATGGAATCGTTTTACCACACTTTAAAAACAGAATTAATTCGTGGGAGTACGTTTGGAAGCCTGAAGGAATTGCGTTCTACTATAGGGCAGTATATAAACCATTTTTACAATAAGGTTCGGTTGCATTCTGGTATTAACTACCAAAGTCCCGTTGAATATGAAGAGCGTTTAGCGTGTAACTGAGTGTGTCTATTTTATCGGGGGAAGATCATGGTTTTTAAGTTGCATTTTTGCCATTCCGCTTCGCTCCATTTTATGGCAAAAGTGCTGCTTAAAAACCACCGTTTATTGCGGCGTTATAAAAGCAACGAATAAAGCTATCGCCTGAAAATCATAAAGGAACTCCGATGAATAAATTACTACCCATAATTTTTCTGTTGCCATCTCTTGCTTTTGCTGACTCCAAATTTGATCTGTGTGAAATAACTGGGTATTTCCAAGGAAATCAAGAAAGGTTTCTGGAAGATTTGGCAAGTTTTCATCTATATGAAGATGGATTTATTGCCGATAGCCAGTGTGACATTCTGCGGCAGTCCGGGTTCAAGACTGGAAGCAAACAAAGTGGCCCTTGGTCAGAATCAGAGTTAAAAACAATACAGAAAGCCAACTACTTTAAAAAAAGAGTTTTGACTTCCACCCTAAAGTCATCAGGCATTGTTGTGAAATAAAATTTATAACAAGTCGTTCCAGCATCGTGCGCTTCGCACACTCGACAGTTTGTAAGTCGCCTTTTTGTGGTTTTGCTACGCAAAAGTATCCCACAAAAAACCAACTTACAAACTGCGGCTGAACTCGGCGTTAGATTATTGGAGACTGTACTTGCCAATCGAGAAAATCGGAAGCTTTTACCTTTCTCAAGATTTAGTTCGTGGGGTTCCATCAATTGGTATTGAATCTTCTGCGCTTAACGCAGCTCTCGAGGAAGCTAGAAACTATATAAGTGTTTTTGGCGCGGATTGCTTTGGATTCTTTGAAGAAGACATGAACTTTTTCGCGTATCTAAATCATCTGGAATATGTTTGGTTCTGGGGGGTTAACCTAAAATCTATTGAAGGAATATACTCACTTAGAAAATTACGCCGCATGGGTATTTTTGGAAAATTTCCTGCAATTGAATTCGCAAGACTTTCTAGTTTAGAAACCTTGGTCTGGGAATATCGAAAGAAAGACGCCGGAGTATCTGAGCTAACGAAACTAAAATCATTATATTTATGGCATTACAAGCCGGCTTCTAAATCATTCAGCGAATTACTTTTGCCTGCTAATATTGAAGCACTCTCTTTTAATTGGGCAAACCCATATAACCTTAGTGGGCTGCCTATGCTTCAAAACCTTAAAAAGCTAGAAATTCATCAGTCAAGAAATTTAAACTCTATGCAGGGCATTTCAGATATTGCTCCGAATCTGGAGGAAATTACTGTCACAACATCGAAGAAACTGACAGACCTAGAAGACCTTCAGAAGCTTAAAAATATAAAATCTGCACGGGTAAATGGAAACGTAGTAATCTAACAAGGCAATGAGCCGAATGATTTTTAAGTAGCACTTTTGCCATTCCGCTTCGCTGCATTTTACGGCAAAAGTGCTACTTAAAACCCACCGGTTATCGCAACGTTAAATAGCGAGTCATGAATGAAGGTAACATTTACTGCAAAAGATGACTGGTTTTTTTACGTAGGGATTATTGCATTTTTGACGAAAGCGGCAGATTCATATTTGAAAGATGAAAGTCCCATTATATATTTAATTGCGAGTGCAATGTTTTTCGTATTCTTGGTTCCTCTTTGGAAAGCTAGATGGTGCTCACGATGCGGTGTCAAATGTCAACGAGCGCCTCAATAAAACACTTTCATTAGCTATGAATGCCCAAAGTGTAAAACTATTTATACAACCAAAATATCTGGTGGTTAATAAAGAAAAATATTTAACAAACGGTTGCAGCGCCGCTCCAGCGCTTCGCGCTTACGCTCGACAGTTTGTAAACAGCGCATTTAGCGAATCGCTGCGCAAAGTTTATCGTAAATGCGCCGCTTACAAACTGCGGCTGAACCGAACGTTATGAAAACAAGTAGAGAGAAATATGGAAGGAATAATAGGTACAATAGTTGGCACGATGCTCGGCGGATTAATTACATGGTGGCACGGTCGAGATCAGCGCATCCATGAACTAAAGAAGGAAAAACGAGAGCTACTTCTTTCAAAATATGAAAAGCTCCATGAATTGTTGGGGCAGGCTCACACATATATGAATGAGTTAGCAATGCAAGTAATTTCAGATGCCGCATTTGACATAAAATTTGATCCTGCAAACATTAAATCAAAAATGCAGCATAGTGAAATTACTATGCTAATTGAATTTTATGTTCCCGAACTTAAAGAATACTTCTCTTACATTGACAAACAATCAAAATCTTTATCGGAAACTGCGGTTAAATATATTGCTGAAGAAAACAAAACGCAGGAGTTTAAAGTTGAGTCCATTGCTATGGCAAAGGAGTTAATGAAAGTAATCTCGAACACAATTACTGGCGCAAAGGAAAAACTAACAACCATTGCCTCTGAAACATTAAAAGCATCATAACAAAGTGCTCCAACTCGCGCACTGCGTGCGCTGGACTGATTGTAAGTCGCGGCTTTGTGGTTTTGCTGCGCAAAAGTATTCCACAAAATCACAATTTAAACACTGCCGCTTAGCTCGGCGTTATGCGAATCAAGATATGAAATTAATCTCTAGTGAAAATATACCGGGCAATATTTCTGATTCAGTACATTTTTTGAGGAGTAAAGGTATTTTAGTCAGTGGCACTGATAGCTATGCCAATATTCCTCGCTATAGCCATGCGGCAAAATCAATAAAGCAAGGTATTTGGGTTCACTTGAATAGCCAATACGCTGATGCAGTATTGCTACTTGCAAAGCCAAATGCAGAAATTAAAAGCGGTTTAACTGAAGAGCAAATGCTGGCAATCGAAACAGAAGCAAAATCTGCTCTATTCAAGGCATCAAGTTTGTTTTTTAGCCGGCTAGCTACTACTGTTCTAGTATTGTGTCTTATTTCTTTTGTAGCATATATTCTTTTTAATATTTACAAGGCATAACAAAGTGCTGCAACCCGCGCACTACGTGCGCTGGACAGTTTGTAAGTTGTGGTTTTGTGGTTTTGCTGCGCAAAAGTAATCCACAAAATCACAACTTACAAACTGCCGTTGAGCACGGCGTTATGCTAATTTTCTCATAAGGAGTTTACGGTATTAAACAGTGTCCTGATTGTGGAGGTAAAAAATGCTTGTACGGAAAGTTAATTCCTAGCGACAGTGACCGCTATTTCGATGGGAAATTTTACATTCCGGGCATAATGGTACACACCATTTGGTCGTCAAGCGATCCATCTGTAAGTATCGCAACGAAGGAAAAATTCTACGCGTGCGTTGATTGCTGTCATCTTTGGAGCAGTCTTGAAGCCCATGAGCTGAAAAAAGTACTAGAAAAAGCAAAATGGCAGGGTGCGGAACAGTTTGAGCAAGTGCCAAAGACAAATATACTAATATATATTTCTTCTATAATCATTGCCGGTTTTCTACTGCTGCTTCTTTTCACTTACTTAGACGAAAAATATTTTTCATAGATTTACTAAATGCATAACAATCAGCTCATAGGGACAATTTTTCCGTTACGCGTTTTGTGCTGTGTGGCACAAAACACTTCACCTCAAAATTGCCCCATAGCTGGACGTTAAGTGCAACCTGTAGCTAACTAATAACCAATGATCAATACCCTCTACCGCAAAATAAGGAATTACTCATGAATCTACCTAGAATCGCATTTTTTTTGTTCTGCCTATCATTAATATCAGGTTGCGCGACAACGATTCCAAAATCGCCTGCTGAATATTTATCAGGTTATACCTATATTCCCTTAGACCCATTTTCAGTGAAAACAAACCCTGGTGGATCTTGCGGTTTTAATGAGTCAAACGCAAGCTTGAATGGCGTCGACGTTGAGAAAGTACCATATAAGACTTTGTTGGAATCACTCCCTGATAACGCTGTGAGGGTATCTATTGAGCAATACTTAAAATCAGGTCAAGTGTCATATGGCGTTGGTAGTTTGAGCGGAGAGGCGCAATCGTACAAACTAACCGTCGACTACATTAACTCTGATACTGTAAATGAAAAATTTTGGGTCAGAAAATTCGCTGAAATTTACGACAAAGATGCAACCAAGCGGAAAGTTGTAGCCGTTAAGCTATCTGAACGAACAGATCGTGGAAATTATACCTACGGATCGGAGGTATTTGAAATCATACGGGCTGAAGAAAATGCTAAGAAACCGGAGGGCTTTGAAGAACTAAACGTACCTATTTATATAGGAATTGGACTCAGAGTTGCCGCAACCATAGAGTCTTCAAAGGGCAGCGGGAAAATTACTGGTTTGGGTTCTCTGAGTGCACAAGCAGATGCATCTGGTCTTCAGGGTTTTCTCGTAACGCAAACGCTTGGAATTAATGGTTCTGGTGTTGCCGCAGCTCTCCCAATACAGAGCGAGCTAAATCCAACTACTGCTCAGAATGCGATCGCATCGGTCGGTGCAATAAAAGCGTTACTTTATAAAGACGGAACAACTGTCTCTCCCAGAGTCGTTGGGCTGTACCTGCCGTTTCCAGGTGGGAAACCGTTAGTAAATGCCATTGTTTCTGAGTTGTCCAAGAAGCGTGTAGAGTGGAATCGTCCGTGTATATTAGAGCTCGACAGAAACGCCACTTAACAAGCAGCTGCACTGGACTCAATAAAATATGGATTGGAAAATATTAGTACCAACTACGATTGCTACTGTTGTGGCAGTTATTGGCTGGGTTGTGGCACACAAGTTTAATGCCGAGCGCGATATTAAAAATAAACAACGTGAAATTAGAATAAAATATCTTTCAGAGGCATATGATGTATTTATAGAGCTAGGGAGAAACGTTGATATCCTTGGGAATTATAGAGAAGTTGAGCGAGCAATTGGTTATATCTATCTATATGGGAACTCCAAGCAAATTGAATTGTGCGAGAAGTTCATAAGTGACTTAACCACGTCAGGAAATGCAAATCATACTGACTTGGTTATTGAAATAAGAAATTTCATTAGGTCGGAGCTTGGACTAAAAGTATTAAGTACAAAACTTAATTTGTTAAAAATTACCCCAAAAGAAAAACCAACAGCATAACAAAGTGCTCCAACGCGCGCACTGCGTGCGCTGGACAGTTTGTAAGTCGCGGCTTTGTGGTTTTGCTGCGCGAAATAATCCACAAAACCACCACTTACAAACTGCCGTTGATCACGGCGTTAGGCAGTAAGACCTATGAGCATCGTAGAAATTGAGAAAATTATTACAATAGCTGGAAGCTTCGGTGCTGGGGCCATTCTAGGTGGTGGCGTTTTATTCTACCTTGTTAAGTCTTACATACCAGCATACCTTTATGAAAAAGGAAAGAATCTTGCTACTAAAGAAGATATAGGAACAATAACAAACGAAGTAGAATTGGTGAAATCCGGTTATGCAGAAATACTCGAAGAAGTTAAGGTTAGTAACCAGATAAAAATATCCGCAATTGAACGCGAACAAAAAGCGAAAAAAGAAGTGTATATGGAGGCCGTTGAAGCAATTACTAAAATTCAGAATATGGTAGCTAGCTTTTCCAATCTAAATATATCCGAAGAGCAGATTACATCAGGGTTCTCTGAGCAGGCAGGTAAAATAGCAAAGGTTCAAATTGTCGGGTCCCGAGAGACTGTTCAGGCCGTAACTATATTTATGAGCGAGATCGGCACCGCTACTCTTAATTTGATGCTAGAGCGCATGCCCCTTATCAACAGAAAGAATGAAATTAAGATATCTGAAAATCTTCGAGATAAATATCAGAGCGAGGCTGAACGTTACATTGCAATAATGAAAAATTTAAATTTGGCCGGCAATCAAGATCAAGGTACGTGGGATTATGTGAATAAAAGCTTTGAATTTGAATGTGAGCAACGAGAAGAACACAATAAAGAAATTGACGAGTTGCGGGCTATACAAAACAGAGAGCATATTGTGTATGTGAAAAAATATATGGCTACGTTTTTCGAAATATCGGAGATACTCCCTCAATCTGTTTTGTCGGTTAGAAGCGAGCTTGGGCTAGAAATATCCCATGAAGATTATTTGGATATATTTAATAAAAATATTGAGAAAGGGAAAGCAGTTTTTGATACTTTTATTTCCAAGCTGGACCCCGAAAGTACCTAACAAAAAGTTGCACCTGACAAATATTGCTACGCTCGTTTTTTTGTGTATGCCGCGTAGCTCCATTTTACACAAAAATGCTCTCCGCAATATTTGCAGGTTAGCTTAAAGGAGATCGTCAGTTGACCCATCAAGAATTATCTGGACTTTATTTCTCTCTGTCGGGATTTGGCTTGGGAGCAATTTGTTCTGGCATAACTGTATATATTTTATTTCGCTACTTTCTTTCATCGTACCTAACAAAAAAAGGAGAGAATTTAGCCACAAAAGAAGACATAGAGGAAATTACTCACAAAGTTGAAGAAGTTAAACTTCAATACTCTTTGCTAACCGAAAGCTTAAAAGCCAAACACCAATTAAGACTTGGCGCGCTAGAAAAACGTCTGGAAGTTCACCAAACAGCATTTGTATTGTGGCGCAACCTTTATGGCTCAATACATTCAGAAAATATTGGCTCATCTGTTATAAAATGCCAAGAGTTTTGGGAACAAAATTGTGTATATCTTGAGCCAAATGTTAGAGAGGCTTTTGTTGCTGCTTATTCTTGCGCAAGCAGCCATAATGGTTTACTACAATCAGGATTGGACAACCAAGCTATTAAAGAAAACTGGCAGCAAATAATTTCTTTTCCAAACATATTGTTGAAATCTGTAGAGCTTCCGTCATTAACGGAAATTGAAAATAAATCTTTGGGTATCTCAAAGGAAAAAAGCTAACAAAGTGGTCAAACACCGTTCCGCTTCGCTCCACTGGACAGAATTTAAGTTGCATCTTTGTGGTTTTGCTACGCAAAAGTATTCCACAAAGCTGCAACTTACAAACTGCCGTTGTACGGGCCTTAGCTTAGAAAAATACATCAACGAGGAAAGTTATGAAGTTTGAATGGGATGAAAACAAAAACATCAAAAATATGGCAAAGCACGGAATTGACTTTAATGACGCACTAACTATCTTTGATGACGATGATAGGCTTGAAGCTGTAGACACAAGAAATGATTATGGAGAAGAGCGGATTCAGGTCATTGGCGAAGCTAAACCAGGGCTTTTAATGGTTGCTTATACATGGCGCCATAATGCAACTACCCGAAGAATAATTTCAGCGAGAACCGCTAGCGCTAAAGAGCGCGCGCTCTATAACAGCATGAAAGGTATGTAGGTGACATATGAGTAAAGAAATAAAAGTGGAGCGTAAAAAAGGCGATCCAACTCACGGTAAAACTGATTATGAGCGCCTAAAGAAAATGACCGAAGAAGAAATTAAACGTAATGCAGAGGAGGATGAAGATCTGCCATTGCAATCTGACGAAGATTTAAAGCGCTTTAAAAAAGTCACACCAAAAAAGGAATAAATCATGTCCAAAGTTACAACAGTAAATCACAGCAAAGGCCAAAAACACCCTGGAAGGTCTAATTGGTCAAAAGTTATTGCTAAAAAATCGCCAGAGATAGATGAAGACAACCCAGAGCTAGCAAAAAACCCAAAAATTAAATTTAAAAAACCTGAAAAAATAAAAAGCTAACAAGGCTTGCAACACGCGTCGCTGGACAATTTGTAGGTTGCGCGCCTTTGTGGTTTCGCTACGCAAAGTAATCCTGAAAGCCGCAAACTTACAAACTGCCATTGTGTAAGGCGCTATAAACCTAAGGATAAAGAATGAAGTACGATGATGCATCGTGGCATTTTGGAGCAAAAAATTTTGGCAATTTGCTAGAAATTAATGGTTATACCCATACCGGAACGTTCCTGGCTTGGACAATAATCAATGGTTTAGCTGGAGAGCCTCATGCAGAAGAATGGCCAGAAGAAATAGAAAAGTTAAAATTTAGGAAAGTTCACTCCAGCCGAATATTTCCGAAATACTGTGACGGAAAATTTACTGATAAAGACCAGAATGATCCTGGCAATAAATTCGCGCAGTCATTTTTTGAAGAGAAATATTTCGGGGCCTATGCAGAAGCCGTTGACCCTGAAGAGCAATTTAAGAACATATATGAAATCTCGAGTAGCTGGGAAACATACAACAAAGTAGCGCCCAAAATAGATCATGCTTTTAATCTTGGAAGAATGAAATTTTATAAAAGCAATCAAATCCCATCTATCAAGGAAAGAAAATAAATGTGCTTGTCATTCCATATAGATTTTAACGGCCGTTGCCATGGGAAATGATTACCGTTATTTACCGGTTAAGTAGATTGTTAACAGCAAACCCAACCAACCGTTAACGCGTCGGCTGGTTTAAGCGCTGGGTTTACCAAGCCCATTCCCAACTCAAAAAAGAGTCGTTCCAAGTATCAATCTAAAACCAAAACGAAAAATACAACCGGATCACATCCGCTTGCAGGCTGTAAAGCGGTTCTTGCCCGGCGGCGTATTCTGTGGGTGATACGCGGGCATCGCGGAAGTCGTCATAGTCTATGTTGAAGTGATCCCAATATAAATTAGCGGTACTTTTATCAAACCATGGGATGGTGCCCGGTGGGATTTTGTAGGTAACGCCCAAGCCGATAGTGGTAGATGAAAAAGGGCTTAGTTCTTTATCGCGGGCGAGGAAATTTTGTGCATCGCGATAGGGGAATAAATCCGAATAGAATTCCGCACCGGTTTGATCGTAGATACGGTATTTTATTTCGAATATAAATTCTTCGCCGTAGGGATGCAAATAACGCAATTCGATATTCTCTGCATCGATTCCCCAGCTATCGGAAAATTTCCTGACTTCACCACGAAGTGATGCGCGGTAGGGCAAATAATAAATCGCACGCAGGCCAAGGGCATCGCTGTTGCGTGTGTGCGGGTAACGTTCGCCCTGGTAGGAATAGCCTGTAGCACTCAGGTAACGTACCGAGCGATAGGGGTTATTCAAACAACTCTGTTCATCGGTTAGGTCTAAACATTGGTCCGTCATGCTATCGAAACTGAGCGAAGCCAATAGATTTTTGGTCACAATTTGCGATGCGTTCACGCTGTATTTGCGCCGTTGCAAATCGCGCTTATAGGTCGGGTCTGTGTTTTGCCCAACAACATCCTCGCCAAAACTTACACCAAAACCCAAGGTGGTTAGATCGCCAAAAAAACTTTGGTCGATACCGAACGTATAGGTTGTTGCATCGTAATCATTTTCCTTGCTTTGGGTATAACCAAATTTAAGCGTAGAGCGATCAATTAAATACTGCCCGCTGATGCCGCTCTCTTTGCGTTCCTCACTATAAGGGCTTGCCGTGGCCTCAACATCTATCGATGCACTACTCACCATATCGACATAATAATTAGCAGCAACTGAAACAGAAGCGCCGATATTTTTGCGCACCAGAATCGAAGGGCCGTCGATTTCCGCACCGCCACCATCGTAACCATGGTACATCACATCGATACGTTCATCCGGCAATACCGCAGCCAATGACGGCAGGGCAGCGAAGGCTAATAAAATAAATAAACGCTTAATTACAGCCACAGCCGCCTCCCGATGCGCCATCGCCACCGCGCGCGGCTTCGCGCGCGTCATACACGTGATGCAGGTAAGAATCCGCAACAGGATCACGCTCAAAGCTCATAATTTCATCCGCAATTTTTTGCCGCTCGTAGGGTTTTACCCATGGCTTTACCTGGCCGCAAGCGGCCACTGAAAAAATCAGCGATAAAAGGAAAACCCGGCGCAGTATCATTCTTTGATCAGCTCACGGATTTTATCGCGATAAATATTTTCGTCGCCCGCCTTGTAACCGCGGTGCACGTAGCGAACCTGGCCTTTTTTATCGATTAATACTGTGGTCGGCATGGAGTCTACATTGTATAAACTGCTCGCCTTGCTTTCGGTGTCGAACAGGATCGGGAAGGTTACACCCAGTTCTTTGATTAATTTTTTTGCACCTGCGTTATCTTCTTCCACATTTACACCGTAGATAACAAAACCGGCGCTGCTATAGCGTTGGTACATAGCTTCCAGCAGCGGCATTTCCGTGCGGCAGGGCCCGCACCAGGTAGCCCAGAAGTTCAACATAACCACCTGGCCGCGCGCTTCCGCCAAACGGATATTTTCGCCTGAGTTACTTTGCAGTGTGAAATCCGGGGCGGCATCGGCCGAGGCCTGGAGCGAACACAAGCCCAGGGAAATAATAGCGGCAAAGCGCAGCAGGTATTTTTGCAGTGACATAATCGAATCCACCCTAAACGTTAGAAAAAGAATGACAAGCCAATGCGCGTTTCCAAGTTGGTTATGCGCTTGCTTTCGCCGAATAACTCGTGCTCAAAACTATGGCCGCGTGTGCTTAAATCCAATGCCAGCCAATCCGTTGTGTAAAAGCGCAGGCCCGCGCCTATGCTGGTCGTAAAATGGTCTTTTGCGGCAAATTCTGTATTGCCGCCTCCCAGCATGAGGTAAAAGTGATTATTGAATGCCCATTTATCAGAAATAAACACTTGGCCGTGCAAAAAGTTGTAGCCCAGCGATAAATTGTAATAAGTGATATCGCGCTGGTCTTCCGTTAATAATTCAACGCCACCACTCAATAATTCGTAACTGGTTTTTTCAACCTTGCTGATTCCATAAGCGGCTTCCGCAAAAAAATCTTCGGTGATGTGATACGCAAAGGTAATTCCCTGGACGTCACTGGTACCGAAATCCTCCACACTGAGCAAACCGAAGAATGCGCCTATTTCAAAATCTTCACTGTCCAGGTTCTCTTCCTTAATGGTGCGACGTTTGATGTCGGGCGTGATGATTTGCTCCAGCTCATCCTCATTTTGTTCGTCATCCTCCTGCGCGATGGCAGTGCCGGTGGTAAAACCGGCAAGCAAGGCAATCAGAAAAAGACGTTGAAACCAAGTTTCCATTCGTTAACCTCTTCGTTGGTATTGCGGCTGGTAAGCACATAGTGATTAACGTATTCCATACGCATAAACAACCGGCCGGTAAGATGTATATAAGTGCCCAGGCTTGCTTGCAGCAAGTTGTCTTCGCGATCTTCAGTTTGCACCAGGGTCGCACTGGGGAATGTTTTTATTTTTCCGGCACCCACGCTAAAGAAAGGTGAAACGCGCCACTCGGGAAAAGGCTGGAATAGGAGCGCACCACCCAAAATCCGGCTATCGGAAAATTGCCCGGTGTTATCAGCAAAACGCAATTCTGCGGACAGGTTTTTAGTAAAGCGATACCCCAGGTTTACCGTCAGGCTATCAGCCCCGGCAAAATCGCCATAAGCCGCACCCATTTCAAAACGGTTCACCAGATAATCTGCCTGGGTGGTATCGGGAAACTCCGGCTTGCTGCCATCCAGCGCAAGCGTGAATTGCATATCCCCACGTTTGATCCAGCCGACAATGCCACGTTTGGTTTTTATTTTTATCCAATCGGTGCGACTTTTTATCAAGGTGATAATTTCCTCGCGCTCGACCACATGGAAAATCGGATAGCCGCGGCCGGGACCGGAGTACACATTAATAAATGCATCATCGACACTGACTTGCAAGGGCTCATCGGGCGCGAACCAATTGCTGCCAAACCACTGGGCTTGCGCCTGGGTTGCGCTAGCCCCGATAAAAAGGCCAAGCAACAAAACGTGACAGCGCAAGAAACGCGCCCCGGAAAAACTGGCAATCATGCCCTGATCTCTATTGTTGTATTAATTTTGAATCGCCATTTCAAATGGGTTGGTGTAATAGCGGCCATCGGTGTCGAGCCACTCTGACAAGAGTTTTAATTCGGCCGCGTTGAGCAAATTGGCGTGGTCCACCAGGTCGGAGATTTCACGCTGGCGCAATCGCTGCCATTCGTTGGTTTGACCCACGGCAGGATTGGGCGCAGCGCCGATGTTATCTACCCGCGCACGGAACGTCCAACCTAATTCAGCATCACCGGGCACCGGATCGTAGAACACTATAGTTCCTGTTTTGTATGCTTGCATGCCATCCCAACGCGGCGCAAAGCGATCAAAAAAGCGTGTGCTGCCATTGGCGCTGCCGCGGTTCATCGGCGGAGGTAAAAACGGGGTTTGCTCTTCGCGCGGAACCGGGTTGCCGGTTACCGGGTCAAGCTCCAGCTCACCGGTTAGTTCGTCCAGGACAACGAATGGGCAATCCGCGACACCATTGCAGGTTGGCTGTCCTTCAGCATCAAGCGTAACTACGCATTGGGGAATCCAATCGTAATTTTCTTCAAATTCGCACACCGGGACGAGCGTGGCGAGCGCACCTTCGTATTGATATTGGATTTGCCGTTGGTTGCCCTGGGTTAATTGCAAGTAGGAAAGCATACGCGCGTTGGCGGCGGCCTTGGTGCGCCCCAACTCCAATTGGCCAGAGGGCACGCGGGCGTTTGCATTTCCGGCCATGTCGCTATTGGTGTGGCAGCCCACACAGGTTGTGGAGGTAATGGCCAGCATGGTCGCGGGATCGGTTTCGGTTAGGGTTGTACGTTCGCGCTCCCAAAATGGCTGGATGTGGTATTCGTAGTTAATGACGACGCGGCAATTGGAGTTCCAACTGTTTTCCTCACGGCAGGCGACCGGGGTTGGGGCGGAAATTTCCTCTACAGGTGCATCTGATAACGCGTTATAGCTCCATAGCGTGTTCTGAGCGTCCCTTATACTTATGGTTTGAGATGACATCCATTCGTCAGTAAAATCCAAATCAACATTGGGTTTTCTTAGGCAAGCGTCCTCGCTGTTGCACTCAAGACTACGCCGTACTCCAGCATCATTCACTAATTTGTAATAACTGCGTGACGCGAACTCCGCCATCGTCTGGCCCATCTCGGGCACAACAGGCGCTCCCAAACGATCATACCGCCGGGTGTTGGGGAAACTGGCGGCGGTGACGGCGCCCGTGTTAAGCGCAGCGGGCGACTGAGGTAAATCATGGCGACCGTGGACCACATCGGTATTGGCGGGATTGTGGCAACCATTGCATTGCAGGGTTTCGCCGGGGCGAACTTGTAACCAGATATTGTGGTTAGCGCCGATCTGGCGACCATCCTTATCGAGGACTTCGATGGAAAAGGCAACATCCGCCGGCACTTTCACCATGACCGAGCCATCCGGCTCTACCGGGGCATAACCGAGGATTTCCTCGATACCTGTATTGTTGTTAAAGAGGTTGCCGTAGATATTGTCATCCTGGTCATCCAGGGTTTCGTTGTCCGCGACCGATACCGCTTTCACCAAGCGGATAAACCGCGCGGGGCGTTGTTCCGCCGGGCGTGCCGCCAGGGCAGCGAGGTTAGCCGCGCCGCTGCCCATGGGGTTAAATGCGCCGTCCATGTCATACAGGCTACGGATATGTAGCAAGCCCACATTTTCCATCGCCAAATCGGAATCGGTATTGGGGGCAATATACGCGGGGGGGCTGGATTGCACCGCCAGGGCAATCGCCTCGGTAAACAGCTTGCCATCTTCCGCCAGCACCACCGGCAATTGGGTCTGGTTATTTACGTCGTAAATCCAGATGCCGTAAAAGGGTTGGGCTTCCTCGTAGCCGTCAACGGGCTGCCCCTCAATTAACAGGTTCTCCAGGCACGGTTGCAAACGGGCGGTGGCGGTTTCCAGCAAGCGGCATTGGCTCCAACTTACGAGCAAGCGGTTGGTACCGTCGTGGAGGGGTGACAAGGAGGCAAAGCGACCGTGGAGGGACACATGGTCAGTAGAAATATCCACCGGCTTGATGGAAATGGAATCCACCCCGCCCTCCGCCGCCTGGCGACCATCCACCACCACCATATCCCCGCCCAGTTGCAGGGTGTTTTGCATATAGATAGCCGCTATCCGACCATCGGGCATAACTTGCGGATGGAACAGGCGGGGCGCTTCGGTGAGGTTTTCACCCGGCTCGGTATTCAGGCTTACATAACCAAAATAGCGCTGGATGTCCGTGCCATCGGGATTGGACGTGTAAAAACTCAGGCGATCCGGGTTATCGCCCTGCCAGCGCATAAACAGCAAACGCCCGTCGGCCAATACACCGGGCTGGATGTCATGGCTTTGGTTGTAGGTCAGTTGCTGAATATCCGTGCCGTCATCTTTGACGGTATGTAACAGGAAACTGGTGATGTTGTTGTCCTGGGTGGTGGTCGCACCGAACTGTGGCTTACCCTCGTCCAACAGGATTTCCTTGCTGCGTTTTTGGCGGTTGGAGGTAAACAGGATGCGGCCGTCGGGTAAATAATGCGGTGCCACGTCATGGCCTTTTTCCGCTTCGAAGTCGGCGCCGATCACCCGATGCAGCGCTTTGGTTTTGATGTTGTATTCCCAGATATTCCAGGTCGGCTGGCGCTCATCGTCCTCGTCCAGGTCCGGGTTCAGGGGCGCGCGCATGGAAAATAACAGGCGATTACCGTCGGGATGGACGGAAACATCCTTTACATCGTAGTTGGGGTTTTCGGCATCGAAGAATTCATGCTCGGCAAAGGCCGCGCGGGTGATATTGGTTACCGCAGCCTGGGCAGTAGCGCGGTCTTTCAGGTAGAGTTCGCCACCGGGATAAAAGGCATCGGGTTGGAATATATCCGGAAATAGCGGGTTGTCGTTCTCATCCACCGGTATGGGACGCTGGATATAAGCGATGGGAAGATCGACCACCACCGGGTCCGGGGCTTGCCCGGAATTGGAGCCGCCACCGCCACCCCCGCAGCCGGTCAGGACTGCGAATGTAAAAACTCCCACACCCAGGGTTTGGCGGGCGGGCAACGCAACCTTAAACGCCTTATAAGGAGAAACCAGAAAACCCAAAATGTGCTTCATAAATCCTGTTGCCGAAAAATGTGGGAGAGAAGTGGTCGTGGCTATTCAAAACCCACGCCAACCGTTTTTGCATCACCAATACTAGTCAAAGGCGCATCGTTCATCTGCTCCTGCCGCAATCAATGTGTACTGCGTCTCGCTTTGGCCTTTCGCTTGCGCATCACCTGGCCGGGAAAACATGTTTGAACCAGCTCTCATAGTGCCGATCCGTAAACTAAAGTGACAATTTATGCCAGTCAGCACCCGATCAGCGGCGAACCGATACACCGGTAAAAGCGCTAGAATCCACCCGCCTGCCCCCTGACTTTCGCAGCTTTCGGCAGGAATGGAGAACTGATTCTAATTCTGGAGGTATGGCCATCCCTACCGCCAGTTGCCGTATTTTTCGGCATATTCGCTGCATAGTGCGATAAAACGACAAAAAGAGAAGCCCAACCGTCAATTATCCGGCACCACCGGTGGATTGAACCTTGGCAGTCCGTTTCCCTTTTACCCCTAACAACCATAGTGCTGCACACGCAGTGTATTCACCGGGAGCCATCGTGACTATTTCGTCTACCCGCATTTTTCGCACGCTGGCCTTGCGCGTGCCCCGCGCAGGGCTGCTTGCCCTGGCGCTGTTCGCCGCCGGCAGCCTCGCCGGGCCGCGCGAACAGGCGCTGCAAATCCACAACCGGGTGGCGGGCGTCCCGCCGACCGAAGCGGTTTTGCAATCCATGGCAACACAAATCAGCGCCGGCAATATTACTGCCGCCGTGAATATCGCCATGGAAAACGAGGCCTTTTACAGCGTTACCCTGAAAAATATGGCCACGCCCTGGACCAACCGGGATAGGACCGTATTCGCCCCACTGAATGATTACACCGCTACGGTTATAGGCCTGGTGCGCGATGGCGCCGATTTTCGCACTGCGCTTTATGAGGATGTGATTTATACCAGCAACGCCGCCGGTTTACCCGCTTACTCCAACGGCAATAATGCCCATTACGAGGCCATGGAAACCCAGGGTATCAGCCTGAAAAATACCCTGGTCAGGCGCAACCAATCCGCAGTGAATGGTTTGCCTGCCGAGGCCACCTCGGGTGTTATTACCAGCCGTGCCGCGGCTAAAGCTTTCTTTATCGCCGGCACCAATCGCGCCATGTTCCGCTTCACCTTGCTAAACCATTTATGCCGGGACCTCGAACAGGTACACGATACCAGCCTTGTTCCCGATTTTATTCGCCAGGACGTTAGCCGTAGCCCCGGCGGTGACAGCCGCGTGTTCCTTAATAACTGCATCGGCTGCCACAACGGCATGGACCCTATGGCCAAGGCTTATGCCTACTATGACTTTGAATACGATGTGGATGCGGACCCCGAGGGTGTGAACGGCAGCATCCATTACAACACCGAGGGTACCCTCGACCCCGATACCAACAGCCGCGTGGAAAAGAAATACCGCATCAATGCCAATACCTTCAAATATGGCTATGTCACTACCAATGATGACTGGCAGAACTATTGGCGTTCCGGGATTAATAAATTCCTTGGCTGGGACGAATCCCTGCCCGGCCGGGGAACCGGGGCCAAATCTATGAACAGGGAGCTTGCCCATAGCCATGCCTTTGCCCAGTGCCAGGTTGAAAAAGTGTTCCAGAACGTTTGCCTGCGCAAACCGGCGGATGCGGGCGATAGAAGCAAGATCACGGAATTTACCGACAGTTTTGCAGCGTCCGGCTATCAACTGAAACAAGTCTTTATCGATACCGCCAACTACTGCAAGGGTGAATAACATGATGAATAAGCGCACTTATCCAGCATGTCTGGGCTTGCAACGGTTGGGGATGGTTATCCTGCTGGCGGGCGGTTTGTTGACCGGTTGCGGGTCAGGCAGTGGCAGCGAGGTAAAACCCAACAATCCGCCGCCGCCAAGTACCGGCGGGAGTGACTTTGCCTATAAGGGCGAAAAGCCCGCCGGCACGGCTGACATCCTTAAGTTCCAGACCGAATTCTGGATCAATATCGCCCGCCAGGACCGTTGCGGTGGCTGCCACCAAACCCAGGCGCCCACCTTTGCGCGCGGTGATGACATTAACCTTGCCTATGATGCGGTGGTAGAAAATGGCTTGGTCAACATGGCTGATCCGGCATCATCGCGTATCGTTACCAAAGTTGTCGGCGGCCATAATTGCTGGACCTCCGACCCGGGTGCCTGTGGTGACATCATCATCGGCTGGATCAATAAATGGGCCGGCCCACGGGAAACCACCGCAAACGATGTGGTATTGAAAGCCCCGGCTGACCGCACGATCAGCGATACCAAAAGCTTCCCGGTAAGTGCGGCCAATTTTGAAACGACGGTTTACCCGGTGCTAACCCAATATTGCGCCGGCTGCCATTCAGAATCCGCCGCCACGCGCCAGCAGCCCTACTTTGCCAGCGCCGAAGTGGAAGCCGCCTACCAGGCCGCCAAAAGCAAGATTCGCCTGGACAACCCCGCCCAATCCCGGCTGGTGCAACGCCTGCGCGTTGATGCGCACAATTGCTGGAGCGATTGTGCCGCCAATGCCACGGAAATGCAGGATGCCATCCAGGCATTTGCCGGCACGATTACCGCCGTTGAGGTAGATCCCGACCTGGTGGTGAGCAAAGCGGTAGGCCTGAGTGATGCCTTTGTGTTGAGCAGCGGCGGGCGCATCGACAGCGACATTATTGCCAAATACGAATTTAAAACCGGTAAAGGCACTATCGCCTTCGATACCTCGGGTATCGACCCGGTCGCCGACCTTAACCTGATCGGCAACGTCGCCTGGAGCAGCGCCTGGGGCATTAAGTTCGCGGATAGCGGCCGCGCCCAGGCCACCGTCAGCGGCAGTAAAAAACTCTTTGACGTATTGCGCGGTTCCGGTGAATACACGGTGGAAACCTGGATCATCCCCGATAACCTGGACCAGGGGGCGGATAACAATAATCCGGCGCGCATCGTCAGCTATTCGGGCAGCACGGCGGAGCGCAATTTCACCCTGGGCCAATACGATTACAACTACGTGGCGATGAACCGCACCGACCAAAGCGACGCCAACGGCGAAATGGTATTGGCAACCGATGACAACGACGAGCGCGCCCAGGCCTCGCTGCAACATGTCGTCATGACCTTCGACCCGATCCGTGGCCGTCGCCTTTACGTCAATGGTGAATTTACCGACGATGCGGATGCGCAAGCGGGCGCCTTCCTGAAAGATTGGGATAGCAGCTATGCGCTGGTGGTGGGCAATGAAGTATCCGGCAACCGACCCTGGGCGGGCAGTATCCGCTTCCTCGCGGTCCATAAACGTGCGATGAGCGCGGGCGACATCAAAACCAATTTTGATGTCGGTGTCGGGGCCCGCTACCTGTTGCTGTTCAACGTATCGGACCTCATTGGCCAACCGGCTTGCTTTACCGAAACAACCGAAGGCAATACCAGCAATTGCTTCATCGTCTTTGAAGTCCAGCAACTGGATGATTACGGTTATTTATTCGCGAACCCCTTCTTTACGGTGTTGGGTGGCGGCTCCCTGACCAGCCCGGTACCCATCCAGGGGATTCGTATCGGCGTCAACGGTACCGAGGCCATTTCCGGCCAGGTTTTTGCGAACTTCAATACCCAATTAAGTGCCGCCGCTGTAGTGGATGGCCGCCAGCCGTTATCGCCGCTCGGTACGGTTGTCGAGGCGAAAAGCGGGCCAGAGGATGATGTCTTTTTCCTGACCTTCGACCGCATAGGGGATAACCAATACAGCCGTCCGGTGCCGGTAATCGCACCCCCGGCCGAACCAGCCGATATTCCGGGCCAACCCACCCTGGGCTTGCGCGACTTCGCCGAGATCAATGCCAGCCTCGCGGTCATGACCGGTATCCCGGCAACCACACCACTGGTGGCAAACACCTACGAAAAAGTGAAGCAACAATTGCCGACACTGACCAACCTGGACAGCTTCCTGGCCGCGCAACAAATGGGTATCACCCAATTAACCGTCGCCTATTGCAATGCGCTGGTTGGCAATAGTGGCTCCGCCAATGCGCCCCGCGCAGCCGTATTCCCCGGCTTCGATTTCGCCGCGCCCGCAGGCACGGCGTTTGATAGCAGCGCCAAACGCGACATGGTTATCGAACCGCTATTAAAACGCTTGCTCGCGGCTGAAATGGCGGACGCATCCGGCCCGCATACCAGCCTGGAAAAACAAGCCGACCCCGCGGAACTGCGCCTGGAACTGAACCAACTTATCGACAACATGATCAGTTGCGGCAACAACTGCGCCGCGGATCGCACCCTGACCACCGTTAAAGCCACTTGCGCCGCCAGCCTGGGCAGCGCAGTGATGCTCTTGCAATAATTACGGAGTGACACCGATCATGGCTAAATTTAAAAAACCCTTGCACCCGGACGCTCCGCTTTACCTGAACAACCATCGTCGCCCTGTAACCCGGCGCGAGTTAATTGCCCAGGGGTTTAAAATCGGATCGGGAACCTTAATTGGCGGCTCCCTGCTTGGCATCCTCACCCGGCCCGGTTACGCGGCGGAAGTCGATCTCTCCGCCGACATCGCCCTGGTGCGCGACCAATGCGGTATAGCCGCACAAGGCGCGGGGAAAATCCCTTTTATTTGCTTTGACCTGGCCGGTGGCGCCAACTTTGCCGGCTCCAATGTTCTGGTCGGCCAGCGCGGCGGCCAGCGCGATTTCCTCAGCGCGGCCGGCTACCAAAAACAAGGCTTACCGGCGGATATGGCGCCCAGCGCATCGACTGCCGCAACCTTGATCGACAACAGCCTCGGCCTGCTCTTCCACGCCGATTCCGGCCTGTTAACCGGTATTAAATCCAAGGTACAGGCAACCACTGCCGCCAACACCAATGGTGCAGTGATTTCCGCACGTTCTGAAAACGACACCGGCAACAATCCGCACAACCCCATGTACGGCATTTATAAGGCAGGTGCTGCGGGTTCGCTGGTTGACCTTATCGGTTCGCGTAATAGTGATTCGGGTGGCAATTCCATGGCCCCGGCTTCGCTGATCAACCTGGAGGTCCGCCCCACCAAAGTGGATAACCCCAACGATGTAACGGGCCTGGTCGATGTCGGTGACCTGGTGGATTTGATGAGCCAGGAAGACATCGTAAAAACCATGGAATCCATCTACCGCATCAGCGATGCCAAACTCAAAGCCATTGCGAGCATGGGCACCACGCGCGATGCACAACTGAAAGAACTATTGCGCTGCGGTTACGTAAAAAGCGCAGACCTGGCGGCGCGCTTCGGCAACCCGGCGGATATAGACCCGATTGCCGACGCCGATATTGTCGGTCCCAGCGGAATTTTTTCCTTCGACGAATTCGACAGCGATGGGGAATTGCGCAAAACCGCCTCGGTCATGAAGCTGGTAGTTAACGGTTATGCCGGCGCGGGGACTATCACGATGGGTGGCTATGACTACCACACCGGCGACAGGTCTACCGGCGAAATGCGCGACCAGCGCGCCGGCCAGTGCATCGGTGCTTGCCTGGAATACGCCGCGCGCAAAAACATGCCGCTGATGATTTATGTTTTCAGCGACGGCTCGGTGTTCAGCAACGGCATGATTGACGACTCCGCCGCCGGACGCGGCAAAGGCGTCTGGACCGGCGACGACCAGCAAACCGCCTGTTCATTTTTCCTCGTCTACAACCCCGGCGGTCGCCCGGTATTAGTGGGCGGCACCGCAACCGATCCCGCAACCATCAGCGACGAGCAAATGCGCCACCAACAAATCGGCTATATGCGCCCCAGCGGCGACGTCGAAACCGCCGGAAGCCCCGCGGCCAATAACGTCAACCTGTTAGTGGAAACGATCGTACTGAATTACATGGCATTGCACGGCCAGCAAAATCAATTCCCTACCCTCTTCAACGGACACGGCCTTGGCTCAGCGGCAATGATGGACAGGCTCACGGCGTTCCAGCCGATTGTGAATGGGACGATTGGCTAAACATTGGACTGGCATTTTTGATCAAAAGCCGATATTTTTTATCGGCTTTTTTGGGTCCCTAAAGACCGACGTAATTGAAAACGGATTAAATTGTAAATGGATTAATAGGACGATGAAAATGATCAGGAACTCGGTAGGAAGAAAAGGCGTTAATAAAAAAACAGATGTGCAGCTTGTTCAGGAAGCGCTTAATAGATCCATAGTCAGGCCGCGTGAGCTTTTAAAAGTAGACGGAATTGCCGGTTTATTAACAATCGGGGCGATTGAAAGATTCCAAAAAGACATCGTTGGTTTTCTAAAGCCTGACGGGTTAATAGAAGTCGACGGGAAAACCTGGCGCAGGTTATCCAAATATCTAATTGTTCCACCGGCATCCAAATCACACGGTATACAACAGGATTCCGAAACCAAAGGAACGTCCCGCATTGCCCACCAGGACCAAAACCGAAAAATAGCTTGGGGAAAAAAGGTAACCGGGGCGTTCAAAAACAAAATTATCCAGATCGGTGCCCAATTGGGAGTTTCGCCAGATTACCTTATGGCATGTATAGCCTTCGAAACAGGTGCAACTTTTAGCCCAAGCATAAAAAATGCCGCCGGTAGCGGAGCCGTCGGATTGATTCAGTTTATGCCTAAAACGGCTAAAGCGCTCGGTACTACCTCAGAAAAACTCGCCAAAATGAGTGCAGTTGAGCAACTTGATTATGTTAAAAAATATCTGACTCCGTATAGAAACAAACTAAAAAAGCTTGAAGATGTTTATATGGCCATCCTCTACCCGGCAGCTATCGGGCTCCCCTTGACCCATACTTTATTCGAAGATGGAAATAAAACTTATGCGCAGAATAAAGGATTTGATAAAAACAATGATAAGAAAATATCGTTAAAAGAAATTTCAATAAAGGTAAGGGCAATGTACGAGAAAGGTTTAATTGAAGGATACCTGGGCTAAATTTATGAAGAAAAATTTTATCTTTTGGCTGTTAATTTCTTCCCTGTCATTAGGCGCATGCGCCCAAACAGATCCATGGCATGGAACCTATAAATACGAAGCGTTGCTAGGGGAAAATATCGCGGAAGATCAAATCATCGTTGAATATTCCTTTACCTTCGACAAGGACAATTGCCAAGTGATAATCCAAGGATACCAAACGGATGAGAAAATCCTCTGCATTACGGATGAATCAGGAAACGATTTGCAAGTTAAATTTAAATCTTATCTGGATGGTTCTACCGCGAATATTTATGGGGTGGAGGTTTATCCAGTCAATAGCATGTTGTTTAAATTAACACGCACGGACAAAACACTTATTACAACCTGGGGAACCTTGAGCCCTGATGAATCGCTACCGAGTGGTGAATATTTCGCTAAGAAAAATTAATTCAGTGATGCCAATGGGATAACATTGGCATCAATTTTCGATTTACCTTAAACCTTCCGCACATCCTCATAATCCCCCACCATATCTTTAATTATTTTTTGGGCAACTTTGGTTTCTTGTTCGGAAATGGTTTCTACGACGACAACATATTGGTCATTTTCAATGGCGTCCTTTACCAAATCCGCGAAGGGTTTTGGTTTTTTTGCCGCACCTACCGCCGCGCCAAGGAAGCCGCCCAAACCCGCGCCCCACCCCAGCATAGCCAGCGGGGCAATTAACGGGCTGGCAACAAAAAGGCTTACATTGGCGGAAACCAATGCTATTTGGGCCAAGGCCCCTACCCCCGTCCCCACAACAGTGCCTATGGCACCATCAACAACCATATCTTTCATTACGTTGTGACTGTCCTCTTTTACCCGATGGGGAGGATGGGGAGTGGTTTTATTGAGCACATGGATGCGTGAGGCGGGGATATTTTCTGCCAGCAATTTTTGTTGGACATCCAGCGCCTGGTCATCGTGGGCAAAAAAGCCCGATACATGATGAAGATAATCGCCCATTCTTTTTCTCCTTGTGATAGCCAAGGTAACAGCCTATTAACATAGATCGCTTGTTTAATTAATGGTTCTCTGGCACCCTCAAAATCACCGTGGGATTAAAGCTTTGGTGGATTAATGCGCCCCTTTTATTTACATAATGTTTATTAAACCTGCCTCGACTTTGGACACATCCGGACGAACCCAATGAATAACTTATCCCTGCTTTCCATCATAGCCCTTGCCTCTACAAGCGCGGCTAACGCCGGCATTCTTTGGCATGGCAATTTTGAAACGGGCGATAGATCCCAATGGCACACACCGATTAATCCCGCAGGCTTATCTGTAACGACTGAATGTTTTTTTGAGGGTGGCCACGCTGGAAAGGTGCGCCTGACGGGAGACAAATCCTTTTTGTGGAATGGCAATAAATTCTTGAACCGCAGCGAGTTCCATCATCGTGGCAATGCCGGGGATACGATGGAGGGCAAGGAAACTTTTTTTGCGTTTAGTTTTTATTTGCCAAAAAAATTCAGCGAAGGAAAACATGAATTGGGTTATTGGGAATCAGATAAAAGCTGGCAGCAAACCTTGCGCTTCAATATCACCGGAACTGAATTGAGCTTCCAGGAAAGTGCAGCGAACAATGCCTTATGGAAATTGCCCGAGGGCGCGGCACCGGGACAATGGCATCGTGTTGCTATGCACATCCACTGGTCTACCGATCCTATAACAGGTTCGGCGGAGGTATGGGTAAATGGCCAGCACATGGGGAAAAACCACTTTAAAAATTTGCCGGCGAAAGATGCGCTAATGTTTACCCAAATCGGAATCCTGCGCACACAAGAGGACACTGTGGAAGAAATTTATATCGATGATGCTATGGAAACGGATAACCTCACTGAACTTCTGGAGCGGAATAGGCATTTAATCGGAAAACCGTGCCGGGGTTAATTGGCCCGTGTGATTTTATTCCCCATACAGTTTCTGGCAACGCTCGCAAAAAAAACTTCTCCGCTGTGTTTTGCCAAGGTACGCCTTAATGAGCGGGATTTCGCAGCGCGGGCATTCCCTGCGATTATGGACCAGCCAATGCTTGCGAAGCACAAACGCTTTTTTCCATTCGAGGAATTCAAAGCTGTATACCCGCGCCTGCTCCACCAATGCGCGCAGTTTGGCGGCAGGCAAGGCACTGACTAACGAGAGCGGATGAATTTTCACGCGGAAAAGAACTTCATTTTTTATAATATTGCCGACACCGGCAAAAATATCCTGGTCCAGCAAGGCGTCGCATACAAGCACTGCCTTCGTCCCACGTAATTTCTTTCGCGCCGCCGCTGCATTCCAATCATCGGACATGACGTCAGCGCTCCAGTCGTATAATTCCGCCACATTTCCCTCAAGATATTTCACCGAACAGGCATAAAAGTTCAATTCGTCCCCACCCTCGAAACGCAACGACAATCGCGGCGGTGTTGCCTTGCGATCATTGATCAAATAACTCCCAAACATGAGAAGGTGCACACGCACCGCAAAGCCGCTGAATTGGATAAGCAATTGCTTGCCCCAACTGTGGATAGCCAGAATTTTTTCGCCACCAAGTCGGGTGCGATCCAGTTTGGCGTTTCCCTCTGCCGTTATTACCGTTTTTCCTACAAGGAATTGGGTGAGGTCACGCAGGATGCGGATGGATGGGCCTTCGGGCATAGCGATAGCTCGTCAATACACACGTATAAACCTATCGACTCGCTTACCGCGAAAAGTTCTTATTTTTTTAATAAAGGCGGTTTTAGTTCAAATGTTTACCCACTCCCTTGCCTAACGGTTATAAGCACCAAACTATTTATCATTGGGAATGCCTACCGGGGACTGTTAGCCTTTGCGACTGTTTGTCTATCAACAAAACTGTTTGGTTAAAAACAGTGTGTCGTGGGTTAATTTATGGATTTCCAAGTTGCATACATCATCGCTGGCCTGGTAGTGGGGTTTATTGTCGGTATGACAGGAGTGGGCGGCGGTTCGTTGATGACGCCTATTTTGCTTTATTTTGGGGTATCCCCCGCCAATGCGGTTGGTACTGATTTGCTCTACGCCGCGATTACCAAGGCGGGCGGTGTGCATGTGCACCATAGGAAGAAAAACATCGATTGGCGTATTACCGGCGAGTTGGCCTTGGGCAGTTTGCCTGCTGCCGCCCTTACCTTGTGGGTTTTACATTCCATCAGTGTCGATACCGCTACCCTTAATAAGGTCATCAAAGTTACCCTGGGCTATGCGTTGCTGTTTACCGCGCTGGCGATTTTGTTCAAACGCCGCATCTTTGATTACAGCAAGAGAAACAATAGCTGGATCACCCGCATGAATCCTAACCAGCAAATGATTGCCACCGTAATTACCGGGGTAATCCTGGGGGCGGTGGTAACCATTACGTCTATCGGGGCCGGGGCCCTGGGTACCGTTGCATTATTTATGCTCTACCCCCTGCTGCCCACTGTGCGGCTGGTGGGAACAGAAATCGCCCACGCCGTTCCGTTAACGTTAGTGGCGGGGATGGGTCATGCGGGGCTGGGAAATGTTGATTGGCACCTGCTGGCAAATTTACTGATTGGATCATTGCCGGGCATATACCTCGGCAGCCATTTAGCCAATCGCGTTGCAGATCATTATTTACGTCCCGCATTAGCGGTGATGCTGGCGTTCGTAGGTACCAAATTAGTGTTTTAGATTTGATTTCCTGATTGGAGGCGGCCCGATAAAAATCTTTATCGGGCCGTTTTGCTTTATTCACCCAATGAAATATTCCTGCACCACCGCATTTTCCTTAAAGCAGTTTATTTATGAAAATAAAAAAACACTGATAAAAGTTACACAACCCAATAAATTAATGATGCGCCATGAGTTAGCTTTAAGTGACACGATTTTCTTTTGCAGCGGAAGATTTTTTGAACTGCCGATACTTTGACCTAGAGTTTCATGTGGCCTTAGTGGAAGAGGTATAAAAGGACACTTGTTGAGGCCAATAACGTTTAAAAAAACTCTTTAAGGAAAATTTAAATGAAAAAGAAAATAATGGGCTTATCGCTCATCTGCGTGTTGTCCGCACTTCCCTTCTCATCACTTCATGCGCAAACCGGTGTTAACAATGCCTGGACCGGTTGGCTGGACCGGGACAATCCCTCCGGCGATGGCGACGCCGAAGTGCTGGCCGCCTTCCTGGTCGAAACCCCATCGCTTGTTTGTACCTCGCCCAGCGCGCTTGAAGCGCGGATTAAAGGTACAACCCAGGTGTTTACACCGGGGATGATTACACCCCATAAATTGCGCAGCTTCGATGCAACCAGGGGCTTGCAATGTTACAACGCCGACCAGGTTTCCGGCGGGTGCCCGGATTATGAAGTTCGCTTTCTGTGTGCTGCACCAACGCTCGGGCAAACCAAAGCCGTGCTGGAAAAAATGGATGTTTTTAAATTACAAACCGCTATTGCGCAAGGCAATGCCATCGCACTGGCGAGCTTCAAGCGCGATGCCGCAATGGAGGCATTAAAAGGACGTTTTTCTTTCGATATGGAAGGCAAAATCACCGCGTTTAACGATTTGGCGGAAGGTGCGGATGAAAAATCCGGTGATGGAATTTTCAGCGCATTTGTCACCATCGACCTCAACGATATCGAAACCACCCAGAAAGCGTTTTTTAATAAATTAAATACGGTGCAAAACCCGGTTGTGCGCGAATTTTCCGGGCGCGCCGTGGTTAGCACCCAGAAATTTGCGGCCAGCTCCAGCACGGCATCGACCACGTCCATCAAAGGATTAACGGTAACCGCCGCGCCGACGCCGTTGCCCGCCGCAATACCGCCGGCATTGGTCGTTCCTGAAAACGCATTGATGATCAATGACAGGGTTGTAGTCGCCAACCCGACACTCACCTTTGATGCCTGTAATACCGATGCAACGGGTAACAATGTGAACCCGAATGCAGCCTGGTCGTTCAAGACCCTTATATCGAACCTGAACGATGAAACCACTTCCGGCTTGACTGACCAACAATTTGCCCATGAGTGGTTGCGCAATTGGATGATCAATACTTCTGCCAATACCTTTACTATCGCAGCGCGCCCGGCAATACGGGAATTTTTCCAAGGGTGGGATGGGGCGAATGCCAGTACGTTAAATATGGATAGGTTGCCTTTCCGTTTGCTGGCGATTGTTAACCGTATCGATCTTGCCACTATTCCCGCATACGGCGTCCCTGCCGCCAACAAACCCGGTGAGATACGTTTTGTATTCGGATTAATTACGCGCGATTCTTCCGGTATTTGCCGCAACAACGGCGTACCAGGCAGTGCCGACCAGATGACCGCTATTTTTGAATATCGCGATGCAACCAACGGTTGCTCCAGCCTGAAAGACCTCGCTAATAAATGGCTGACGCTCGACACCATCGCAATCCAGTCCGGCCGCGGCAGTGCAAACTACCTGAATGCACTGAAAGCCATTACCGATACTGTTACTGCACCCAATGCCAACAAACTGAACCAATTGCGCACCAATGATTTTGCATTCGATGGTATTGGACGCTTCTCACTGCCCTGGCAATTACGTGAGTTTGTTATCACCAATAAAAGGCTGGCGCCGGCTACCATCAAACAAACCCCCGATCCAGTTAGCTTCCGCAGCATAGGTTCGAGCGGTGAAATTACGATGAAGGATTACTTGCAGCAAAACAGCAATGCAATTCTGTGCGAAACCCATAACGTGCCCGAGTTATTCAATAGCCAGCGCTTCCTGGGGGCCAGTACAGATTACAATTCGGCAACCACCTGGCTTATCCAGCCCGACACTGTGCCGACAATTTTTCCCGGCTGCTATAAATCCTCCATCGTTCCGGGAACCGATGCAGGGATGATTTTTGAGGAAAAAATAAGAAGTGAGATTCGCCATAAGTTTGCGATCAATACGTGTGACGATTGCCATGCTTCTGAAACAAACACACCTTTTGTGCACATCAGCCCGATCAATCGCAGCCTCTCCGGTTTTGTGAAGGGTTCAACAACGACACAACCGGTGTTCCAGGTTCCAGACGATATCAATACCGATTTGTTAAGGGAGTTTAACGATTTGGCCCGCCGTAACCAGGCTCTGGTGGGAACAGCCGCGACCTCCTGCACGATCGACCCACGCATCCTGAATAGCTTCCAGGCGCGCCAGGCGCGGTTTGGATTTATCCACTAAAAAAGCATCGCCCAAGCCGTAACGGCTTGGGCGATTTGCTAAGTCTGATTTAACCCGGCCGCTAACCCGCTTTTTCAGGCGGCGGTGCCACCCGCAACACCTCTTCCATCGTGGTCAAACCCGCGGCAACTTTCTGTGCGCCGGACAAACGCAAGGTACGCATTCCTTCTTTCATCGCCTGGCGGCGCATTTCCTGCAAATTGCAATTGGGCGTAACCCGTTCCTTCAAGCTTTCAGACATGACCAGAATCTCATATAAGCCCTGGCGCCCCATATAGCCGGTATTGCGGCATTCAAGGCAGCCGGTAGGGCGATAAACTTTGCTCGGCACCTGCACTTTCCAGGGGGCCACCAGTTCTTGCCAATCCGCCTGGCTGATCTGGCCTTCTTCCTTGCAATGGGGGCAAAGGGTACGCACCAACCGCTGGGCCATTACTCCCAACAGCGTTGCATTAATAAGGTAGGAGGGAATGCCCAAATCCAGCAGGCGCGCCACGGTAGACGGGGCGTCATTGGTGTGGACAGTGGACAATACCAGGTGACCGGTCAGCGCCGCCTGCACCGCCATTTGCGCCGTTTCCAGGTCGCGGATTTCGCCCACCATAATAATATCCGGGTCCTGGCGCATCAGGCTGCGGATACCGGCGGCGAAATCCAATCCGATTTTATGGTGCACCTGGGTCTGGTTGAAACGCTCCTCCACCATTTCAATGGGGTCTTCAATGGTGCTTACGTTCACTTCATCAGTCGCCACCTGGCGCAGTGATGAATAAAGCGTGGTGGTTTTACCTGACCCCGTTGGACCGGTAACCAGCAGGATACCGTTGGGACGGGTGAGCATCGTGTTCCAGCGGGTATAGTCATCGCCCACCAAACCCAGGTCGCTGAAACTGCGCTGTAAAACCTCCGGGTCGAAAATCCGCATCACCAGTTTTTCACCAAAGGCGGTGGGCAAGGTGGACATACGCAATTCAATTTCACTGCTGTCGCTACGACGGGTTTTAATACGGCCATCCTGGGGTTTGCGTTTCTCGGCGATATCCATACGCGCCAGCACTTTAAAACGACTGGTTACCGCCGTAGACACGTTCGCGGGCAGTTCATAAACGTAATGCAGGACGCCATCGATACGAAAGCGTATGCGCCCTACTTCCCGGCGGGGTTCTATGTGGATGTCACTGGCACGTTGGTCATAAGCGTATTGCAGCAGCCAATCGACAATTTTGACGATGTGCTGGTCATTGGCGTCCGGATCGCTCGCCTTGCCCAGCTCGACAAGTTGCTCAAAGTTGGTGATCGCCGAGGCGGCAGTCGCACCGCTGGCGCCTGATACCGAACGTGCCAGGGTATAGAACTCCACCATGTAGCGTTCAATATCGGCGGGATTGGCCACCACCCGTTTCACACTGCGGCGCGCAACATGCTCTACCTGCGGCTCCCAACCCGACATAAACGGCTGGGTGCACGCCACCAGCACATGGTCCTGGTTGACTTGCACACACAGGATCCCATGGCGCTTGGCAAAGGCGTAGCTCATCACTTCCGTGCACTTGGCCACATCGATTTTCATCGGATCTATATGGAACAACGGCAAACGCGCCTTGGTGGCCAGCCATTCGGTGAGCGTATCGCTATCCAGGGTTTTGCCGGGGCGCTGCACATCGTCCAGGTTTTGCGTCGCGATATAGGCGAGGGGGTGCATGATGGCTTGTTCGCGCGTACGTGATGCGCCCAGGAGCATATTCGCATCGGCCTGCTTCATCCGTCCGTCAGCAACCAGATCATTGATCAGCCCACGTAAATCCAAAACCCTATCCAGCACTTGCGCCATTGTGTGACCCTGTTTATATGTTATCGGGCAAGATTGTAGCCGCTGCCAGCCGCAACGTCTGCCGGCGACATCACTCACTCGCAATTTGCCGCACGCTATCTATGCTCAATGGCAACACCCGACAGGTCAAACGGTCATAAAAATGTAACCAGGTGACGTGACCTGGGGAGCCGATATTCCTATACTGCGCACACTTTTATCCGGAGGGACTTTCATGCCATTTGCCAATCTATCAAACCTCTTTGGTCGCTCGCCGATCAAGCCGCTGCAGGAACATATGGCCTTGGCAGTAAAAGCGTCCACGGAGCTGGTCGGCTTCTTCGATGCAGTCATCGGCGACGATTGGACGCGCGCCAGCGCGATCCAGCAACAAGTGGTGAGATACGAAAACGACGCCGACGAAATTAAAAAGCAATTGCGCCTGCATTTGCCAAAAAGCCTGTTCTTGCCGGTTCCCCGCACCGACCTGCTGGAGCTGCTCACCATGCAAGACCGCCTGGCCAACCGTGCCAAGGATATTACCGGCATCATCATGGGCCGCCGGATGACCATCCCGCTGATTATGAAAGCGCAAATGACCGAATTTGTACGCACCAGCGTTGCCGCCGCAGAACAGGCATTAACGGCAATCAACGAGTTGGATGAATTACTCGAAACAGGGTTTAGCGGCCGCGAGCTGGCTATGGTTGAAAACATGATCAAGGACCTGGACGAACAAGAGGAAAAAGCGGACCAATTGGAAATCGGGGTGCGCACCTCGCTCTTCGCCCTGGAGGCGCAACTGCCGCCAGTGGATGTCATGTTCCTTTATAACATCATCGACTGGATCGGTGATATCGCCAACCGCGCCCATGACGTGGGCGGTCGCCTGCAACTGTTGCTGGCACGCTAGATTCGGATAACTACAAATGACGTTATTAGCAGAATACAGCCAGGAACTATTCATCCTGGCCTGCGTACTGGGCTTGTTCATGGCATGGGGAATCGGGGCTAACGATGTCTCCAACGCCATGGGAACCTCGGTGGGTTCGCGCGCACTCACCATGAAGCAGGCCATCCTTGTCGCCATGGTCTTTGAATTCGCCGGGGCCTACCTGGCCGGCGGCGAAGTGACCGAGACCATCCGCAGCGGAATTGTCGAGCTGGATGTAATGACCGGCCGCCCGGACTTATTTATCTACGGTATGCTCGCCTCCCTGCTCGCCGCTGGCACCTGGTTACTTATCGCCAGTATTTTGGGCTGGCCGGTATCCACTACCCATTCCATCGTGGGGGCGGTTATCGGCTTTGCTGCGGTAGGCATATCGGCGGACGCTGTCCAATGGCGCCAGGTCTGGGGGATCGTCGGCAGCTGGGTGATTACCCCGGTCATCGCCGGTTTCCTCTCCTTCTGGAGTTTCCGTTCCGTACAGCACCTTATCCTCAGTACCGATGACCCCTTTACCAATGCCAAACGTTATATCCCCTATTACATGTTTGCGGTGGGCTTTTTCCTGTCGATGGTAACCTTGCTGAAGGGATTGAAATATGTACTGAAAGCGCACCACCTGGATTTCAGTTTCCTTGAAGCTACACTGATTGCCGCCTTGATCGGGGTGCTAGTCGCCGGTATCGGTATCTATCTGCTAAGCCGCATTACGCAAGACCAGGTCGCTGACCGCAATAACCGTTTTTCCAGCGTGGAGCGCGTGTTCGGGGTATTGATGATATTCACCGCCTGCTCCATGGCGTTCGCCCATGGTTCCAATGACGTCGCCAACGCAGTGGGGCCGGTCGCTGCGGTGATCAGCGTTATCGACGCCGGGGCGGTGGAAGCCAAAGCCCAGGTGCCCTCCTGGGTATTGCTGTTGGGCGCATTGGGCATAGTGATAGGGCTGGCTACCTATGGCTATAAGGTGATGATCACTATTGGTAAAAAAATTACCGAACTAACCCCCAGCCGCGGTTTTGCCGCCGAAATGTCCGCCGCTGCAACCGTGGTTATCGCGTCGGGGGTCGGCCTACCTATCTCCACCACCCATACCCTGGTCGGCGCCGTGCTGGGTGTTGGCCTGGCGCGAGGCATAGGTGCGTTGAACATTGGAGTGATCGGCGGCATCTTTGCGTCCTGGGTAATTACCTTGCCAGCGGGCGCGGGTTTATCAATCCTATTTTTCTATTTCTTCAAAGGCCTGTTCGGCTGAGATGCAAGCCTGGCTGGATTCCCCCGCCAGCCTCTGCTGCCTGACGAGCAAAGCTTGCATTTTTATGCTTAATCACCGATAACACCTTATCACTGCAAAGGTGTTTGCCATGAATTTTGATTCCAAACGCTATATCGACCATCTCCGGCAATTGGTCGCCTTGCCGTCCGTTAGCTGTGGCCTGCCGGAGTGGGATATGCCCAACGACAAGGTTATTAGCTACCTGGCCACCGTGTTTGCCGACCTGGGCTTCAATACGCGTATCCAGCCCCTGCCCCAGGTGGGAAAGTCAAACCTGATCGCCAGCCTTGGCCAGGGTGATGGCGGCCTGGTGTTGGCGGGCCATAGCGATACAGTTCCTTACGATGCGGACCGCTGGCAGTCAGATCCATTCCTATTGACTGAACGCGATGGCAAGCTGTACGGATTAGGGGCCACCGATATGAAGGGTTTCTTTCCGGTGATTATCGAAGCGGTAAAACCCTATCTCGATAAGCCCTTTAAACACCCGTTGATAGTGCTGGCCACTGCTGATGAAGAAAGCAGCATGAGCGGTGCCCGCGCCTTGGCGCAAGCGGGTATTCCGGGATTTAAACCGCGTTACGCGGTGATTGGTGAGCCCACCGGGCTGGTGCCGATCCGTGCGCATAAAGGCATCATGATGGAGTGTATCCGCGTGCGGGGCAAAAGCGGCCACTCCTCCGACCCGACACTGGGTAACAACGCATTGGACGCTATGCACCAGGTGATGAGCCAACTGCTGCAATTGCGCGGCGAGCTGCAATTAAAATACCGAGACCCCGGGTTTGCGGTACAAACGCCAACCTTGAACCTCGGCTGCATCCACGGCGGCGACGGTGCCAACCGTATCTGCGGCGAATGTGAATTGCATTTTGATTTGCGGGTATTACCCGGCATGGATAACGAGGAATTGCGCCAAGCCATCCAGCAACGCCTTACTCCCATTGCCGAAACCAGCGGCACTGATATTGTGTTCTCCTCGTTGTTTGAGGGTGTTGATGCCTTTGGTGAAAATGAAAACGCGGAGCTGGTAAAAATGTGTGAGGAACTCACCGGCAATCGCGCGGATACCGTTGCCTTTGCAACCGAGGCGCCATTTATGCAACAACTGGGAATGCAAACCCTAATCCTCGGGCCCGGCTCCATTAACCAGGCACACCAGCCGGATGAATTTATTCCGCTCGACCAAATCGAGCCTGCCATCAATATTGTGCGACGATTGATTGAAAAATATTGTTTGTAATTAAAACTGCAAATTTTTCCTTCACTTTTAATTCGAGATAAAAAAGTGCCAGCCAATACCCAAGACTACGTTAAATGGTTTCGTCATTCGACCCCCTATATCAACAGGCACAGCGACAAGACATTTGTGTTGATGCTGCCCGGCGAAGCCATCACCCACGCAAATTTTCACAATATCGTCCACGACATTGCATTGCTTTGTAGCCTGGATGTACGCCTGGTATTGGTGCACGGCGCGCGCCCGCAAATTGATGAACGCTTGCAAGTCGCCGACACCTACAGCAATTTCCACAAAAACCTGCGCATTACCGATAGCGAAAGCTTAAGCCTGGTCATTCAGGCCATTGGCGAAACACGTACCATTGTGGAGGCGGCACTGTCCACCAGCCTGCCGAATTCACCGATGCACGATGCGGATATGCAAGTAATAAGCGGCAATTTCGTCGTTGCTATGCCCTACGGTGTTATTGACGGCGTGGATTTGCAACACACCGGGAAAGTGCGCAAGGTGCAAACCAAATCGCTCAACGCCGCCCTGGATTCCGGTGCAGTCGTATTGCTTTCGCCCATCGCCTACTCACCGACCGGCGAAATCTTTAACTTGTCATTCAGCGATGTTGCCACCCATGTCGCCAGCGCCATCAAAGCCGATAAATTATTGGCCTTTGTTGAAGGCAATGGCGTTACCGACGAAGAAGGTAATTTGATTCGCCAGCTTTCATTGCAAGAATGCAAAAACTACCTGGGCGAGCACGGCAACCAAATCAGTTTTGATCTACAGCAAGCGATCAGTGCCTGCTATTTAAGTTGCTTGCAGGGCGTGCCGCGTTCACAACTCGTCAGTTACAGCACAGATGGGGCCCTGCTTACGGAGTTATTCACCCGCGACGGTATGGGCACCATGATTTACTCGGGCCATTACGAACAATTACGGCCGGCAACCATTGATGATGTGGGCGGCATCCTCGAATTAATTCGCCCGCTGGAAGAAGAAGGTATCCTCGTACGGCGCTCCCGTGAATTGCTGGAAACTGAAATCAATAAATTCCATGTGATGGAAAAAGACGGGGCGATTATCGCCTGTGCCGCGCTCTATCCTTATGGGGATATGGCGGAATTATCCTGCGTTGCCACACATCCCGAATACCGCAAGGGCGGACGCGCGGCTTTATTGTTGCAACAAATAGAAGCCCAGGCGCGCAAGCAAAAAATCAAACAATTATTTTTGCTGACAACACAAACTGCACACTGGTTTATCGAACAAGGTTTTGTGCAAGGCAAGCTGGATGATTTACCGGTCCAACGGCAATTGCTGTATAACTACCAACGCAATTCCAAAATTTTTATTAAATCACTGGTGTAGTTTTTTAACCCAGAAGCAATTTTTAAAGAAAGGCAAAATGGAAATTATTGATTTACGCGAGGCACCGCAACATATTCCAACGATAGCGCGGTGGCATTTTGATGAGTGGGGTTACCTTAATCCGGGTAGAACCTTTGAACACCGCCTGGACAGAATGCAGCGCTACCTGGGGGACAACCCCATACCTACTATGCTGATCGCCATTGAGCGGGAAATCATCCTCGGCACAGCGGCACTGGTCGAGGCGGATATGGACACCCACCCGGAATTAAGCCCCTGGCTCGCCAGCGTTTATATCAAAGAGGATCAACGCGGACGCGGCCTTGGGAAAAAATTGGTCCAGGCATTAATGGATTTTGCAAGGGGGCAGGAGCTTGCACAACTCTATTTGTTTACCCCCGACCAGAGCGCTTTCTACGCGGCGCTGGGCTGGAAAACGCTCGCCCTGGAATCCTATCGCGATACGCCCGTCACCCTTATGCGATTGGATTACCCGACAGGGGCTTGATACCCAACTAATCTTATCGGAACCGGAATCTTACTGCGGCTGGCTTGGGGCATCTGCTACTATATGCCCACTGTTAGCCGCTAATACAGATCGAGGTTAGTTATGCCGGTTTATCGTTCCAAAACCACGACATCGGGCCGCAATATGGCCGGTGCCCGCGCCTTGTGGCGTGCTACGGGCATGAAAGATGACGATTTCCAAAAACCCATCATCGCTATCGCCAATTCATTTACCCAATTCGTCCCTGGCCATGTGCATTTAAAAGACCTGGGCCAGTTGGTCGCGCGTGAAATAGAAAAAGCCGGCGGCGTCGCTAAAGAATTCAATACCATTGCCGTGGATGACGGCATCGCCATGGGCCACGACGGCATGCTTTACAGCTTGCCCAGCCGCGACATCATTGCCGACTCGGTGGAATACATGGTGAATGCCCATTGCGCGGACGCGATTGTGTGCATTTCCAACTGCGACAAAATTACTCCCGGTATGTTAATGGCGGCAATGCGCTTGAATATCCCGGTGATTTTTGTCTCCGGTGGGCCCATGGAAGCTGGCAAAACCCGTTTGGCTGACCATAAACTCGATCTGGTTGACGCAATTGTTATCGGCACCGATAAAAACGCCAGCGATGAAAAAGTGGAAGCATACGAGCGCTCGGCCTGTCCCACCTGTGGTTCCTGTTCCGGGATGTTCACAGCCAACTCCATGAACTGCTTAACCGAAGCCTTGGGGTTATCGTTGCCCGGTAACGGCTCGACCCTGGCAACCCACTCCGACCGCGAACGCCTGTTCCTCGAAGCGGGCCGCCGCATCGTTGAAATTACCCAGCGCTACTACGAACAGGACGATGAAAGTGTATTGCCGCGGTCTATCGCCACTTTTGAAGCCTTCGAGAATGCGATGGCACTGGACATTGCAATGGGCGGTTCCACAAATACCATCCTCCATTTGCTGGCGGCGGCGCAGGAAGGTGAAGTGCCGTTCACTATGACAGATATTGATCGCCTGAGCCGTAGGGTGCCGCAATTATGCAAGGTGGCTCCCAATACCCCGAAATACCACATGGAAGATGTGCACCGCGCTGGTGGCGTGTTCGCAATCCTTGCGGAGTTGAATCGCGGCGGCCTCATTCACAACCAGGTTCCCACAGTCCATAGCAAAACCCTGCAAGAGGGCCTGGATAAATGGGATATAATCACCACTGGCGATGAATCAGTAGCCCAGTTCTTCCGCGCAGGCCCGGCAGGTATTCCGACCCAGGTTGCCTTCAGCCAATCCACCCGCTGGCCGAGCCTTGATGCCGACCGCGTCGAGGGTTGTATCCGCTCCGTTGAGCATGCCTATTCAAAAGAAGGCGGCCTGGCGGTACTGAGGGGCAACATCGCAGTTGATGGTTGCGTGGTAAAAACTTCCGGTGTCGATGAAAGCATTTGGGTTTTTGAAGGTCCCGCCTACGTCGTGGAAAGCCAGGACCAGGCGGTAAAGGACATCCTTGATGGCAAGGTAAAAGCCGGTGATGTTGTCGTAATCCGCTATGAAGGCCCACGCGGTGGTCCGGGTATGCAGGAAATGCTTTATCCGACCAGCTATTTGAAATCACAAGGCCTGGGCAAAGCTTGTGCATTGTTAACTGACGGACGCTTTTCCGGCGGTACATCAGGCCTTTCAATCGGTCACGTATCACCAGAAGCAGCTGCCGGCGGCGCTATAGGTTTGGTTGAGACCGGGGACATTATTCACATTGACATTCCCAATCGCAGCATTAACGTGAAATTGACTGACCAGCAATTGGCAGATCGTCGCGCAGCGATGGAAGCCAAGGGAGTCAAGGCCTGGAAGCCCATCGAGTTTCGTCCGCGCAAAGTCAGCGCATCACTTAAAGCTTACGCTATGCTGGCCACCAGCGCAGACAGGGGTGCGGTAAGGGATTTGAGCAAGCTGGAATAAAGCGTTCATTCGGATGCTACCGAAACCTTTCGGTAGCATCCAAAATCAAGTGCGATAAATTTATTATCGTTGTTTTGCAATCACGCCTGGCAATTGAAATTCAGCCCGATGACCATACGAAAAACTTGTATATAGAAAATAAAAAAGCCAGCGAATGCTGGCTTTTTTATTTTTGCAGTTAATGACTCATGAGTCTTGCCGAGCCAGTTCCTGCTTTTGTTTTTCTCTTTCACAGAAAGCAATCCATTGTGCAGCCACTTTGGATGAACGAGCGTCTTTACCCGCCTCTTTGAAAAACTTGATAGCTTCATCATAATTCTTCAATTCAAACTCCGCTTGCGCAACAGTCAGATTGGCGTAGTCAACTCGTTTAATGCCGCCTTTACGCAAAGCCTCTCGGCCCCACTTGGACGCTTCTTTGTGCTTATCGTTTGCCAGATAGGCCTGGGCCAAACCAATAATCAATTCACCGTCAGTAGATTTTTCCGCGGCACGCTCGTACTCCACCAAGGAATCCTTGGCGTTTTGGGCGAGACGCAAAGCATCTGCAAGGGTTTTAAGATTTTTAGCTGTTGGCTCTACGATCTTGTCTGTATAGATACCTTTCTTCAGGACCTTGGCAGCCTTATAAGGCACCTCTGCTTCCAGGAATGAATATGCCAGGTTAACCAGATCTTTCTCGGTTGTTAATCCACCCATCAGATAGCAGGTTTCCAACGCATTCAATGCATCGTTGGTGCGATCCAACATCCGGTAAACTTGAGAAAGCTGTTTCCAATATTGCGCTTTTGGATAATGCTTGATCAGCTTCTCCAAAACTACCAGACCACTTTTGTAATCTTCTTTATCGAAATACAACCCGCGCTGCAAAACATACCAGGACTCAGCGGGAACTTTACCTGCAGCCTCCTGGTTTTTTACCGCTTCGTTGATATTCAACAGGGCGTTCTTATTGTCTTCCAACTGATAGTACAGCGTAGAAAACATGTAGTGATCTTCTGGCTTGATCCTATCCGAGTAATTAGTCCATTTCAGCAAAGTTTCCAATGCCTTTCTCGGATTATCGAGTTGCGAATAAAGCTGGCCGACAATACGAATCGTTGACGCTTCTGTTGCCAAAGGCATATTCGGGCTTAATGCGAGCATCTTATTGAAACTTTCGATAGCTTTCGCATAATTCTCTACACCTAAATAGGCATAACCCATGTACTGATGCAATAAAACTTTTTCATACGCATTCGCCTTGGCTGAATTCGCTTCCATTTGATTCAAGAGCTGCATTGCCTTGCGCGGGTCCGGCTTAACAGATTCGTCCTGAGGCTGGAGAAAGTTTGCTGCTTCGGTAATTTTCTTACCAAATGATTCAGACACATTAGGGAATTTGCGCTGTTGCTCGTTCGCGTACTTATTCTTGGCGGTTACCTGCGCGTTAGCTACAGATATTTGAACATCTGCAACAATAACCGACGCAAGATTATTCATAAGCACTGGTGATACGGCAATTAAACCAGCCAACAGAGTGCGATTAAGAGCAACTGAAACGGCAGGAAATACTTGTTTCATTTCATTACCCCTTATTTTTGCATCTCGTAAGTGAAGCGGTTTTTAACACCAGGAACTTCTACCGGCTTACCGTCAACCACTTTCGGTTTGTATTTAAATTTCAATGCCGCTTTAACAGAAGCACGGTTAAATACTGTTGTTGGCTTGCCATCTTTGGTTATACATTGATCTGGTATCGGTTGCGGATCACGCGTGGTACCCGTTTCTGTCACTGTATAAACAACCGTACAAAAACCTTCAATTCCGCGAGAAAGCGCCGTACTGGGATATTCCGGTGGTACTTTAACGATAGGCAAATACTCACCTTCACTAAATGCCAGGGAATTACCACTCATATCAATATCCGCTTTAGCAACGGGAGCAGTCATATTCAATGCATCACCAGAAACATCAGGCGCCTCAAACTCCGGCTCAGGAAGATCAGGCGGAGTTTCTGGCTCTTGAGGTTTTTCCGGCTTGGCATCTTCCAGACGGGTCTCAATTTTGGTATTTGACATTCGAATGTCTGGAATCTTCACGGCTTTCGTTGAATCCGGAGCCGCAAACTCTGTGTTAACCAAACTATTCATTAGGAACAGGAGTCCGAGTGTGGTAACTACCCCGAGGATTCCTGCTATGGTTACTTTAATAGGTTTCATAGCTGTTAATTCTTCTCAGTAGATACACTTACATCAGTTACACCCGCGTTGCGAGCTGCGTTAGCCACCTCAACCACAAACTTGATGTCAGCCTCTTTGTCCGCCTGGATTGATACTGCCCCTTTGGGATTGTCCGCACGCATGCGCTCTATTGCCTGACGCAAATTACGGGTATCAATTTTCTTTTTATCCATCCAGATTTCATTGTCGGCACCAACAGCAATCAAAATACTTGCATTTGGTTTGTCATCGGCAGTATTAGCGTCCGGTCTGCTCACATCCTTACCGGTCTCTTTGATAAACGTCGCGGTAACAATAAAGAAGATCAGCATGATGAACACAACGTCCAACATTGGAGTCAAGTCAATTGCTTGAGCCTCTTCTTCTGGCCTTTGGTTATTCCTGCTCATGAGACATCTCTTTCATACAGGTTAAAATTACACACCTTAACAATGGATCACCGGATTAGTGATCCATTGTAAGGTGGTCAGCAAATAATGACTTTTCACTATCCGCCACACGAGTCAAGTAAGTGTTTGCAAAGACGCCCGAAATTGCTGCAACCATTCCTGCCATTGTTGGAATTGTTGCCTTGGATACACCACCAGCCATTGATTTGGCATCGCCACCACCGGTATTGGCAAGTACGCCAAACACATCAATCATACCGGTTACGGTGCCAAGTAATCCCATAAGCGGACAGAGGGCAACCAGGGCACCAATCATGTCGAGATTGGCACTGATTTTTCCGTCCATGCGGGAAATCATGGCATTACGAATTTGGTGAGCATTCCAGGACTTGCGTTCTTTACGAGCCTCCCATGTATTCAGCGACTGCTGAATATCACTTCTCAGACTACCTTTGAAATAGAGTACTCGTTCAAATACGAGCACCCACATCCAGAGGGTCAGGGCAGCAATGGCATACATTACCGCACCACCCTGGTCCAAGAAGGCTTCTAGGGTTCTTAAAGCATCCGTCAAAGCCTGCATGGTTTATCTCCTACTTACGCTCTGCGTTTTCAGCAATAATTCCAGTGGTTTGCTCATCCAGTACATGCACTACGGCTTTAGCACGGCCATTAACCAGTGTGTGCATTAATACCATCGGAATTGCAACCAACAAGCCCTGTACGGTGGTAACCAGCGCAGCGGAAATACCACCTGCCATGTTCTTGGGATCACCGGCACCAAAGATGGTAATCGCCTGGAACGTTGTGATCATACCGGTAACCGTACCCAACAGACCGAGCAATGGACCTACAGCGGCAATAATCTTCATAATTGCCAATCCTGACTCAATCGATGGACGCTCTTTCAACACAGCTTCTTCCAACTTGAGTTCCAGGGTTTCAGGATCAACATTTTTGTTTTCTTGCGCTACTTTCAACACGCGACCCAATGGGTTGTTAGTGTTGGGATTACCCGGGTTTCTGAGCTGCGCTTTTACTTTGGCACTCATGGTGAACAGAACGATCATGCGCCATACGCCAAGCAACAAACCGAAGATACCAACGTAAACAATTACCCAACCCACTTCGCCGCCTTGATCAAGGTATTCTTTGAATGTTGGCTTCTGAATCAAAGCTGACAGCAATTGACCACCCAATGGGCCTGTTGGATCGATACCTACGTCAACAACCCCATCAGTAGCATTTTGCAAAGCAGATGCAGCAGCTAACATATCCGCGTCCGGTTGACGGGCCAGCTCTTCAATTTTTCCGCCGGTGTAAGTGAGATAAGTACCATTCGATACCAGGTTATAAGTACCGATACGAACGATCTCTTGCTGAGCTTGCTCCCCGCTTGGTTTGATTACCGTACCGTTAAATTTCACAACACGGCCGGTTTCAACCATCTCACGTTGCACTTCATACCAAAGACGCTCGATTTCTTCGATATCCGGCAATTGAGTACTGCCGTTCATTTTTTCGATCAGAGCATCAAGGAAATCACCACGATTCGGATATTGCGCACTAACCATTGATACTTCCAACGTAGCGCGCAAATCGCCTGCGGTAGAAGTCAAATGGCCAAACAGCTCGCGCATAGAACCCAAGCGCTCATTCAACTGGTTTTTCTTTTGGGTAACGAGAAGCTGCTGTTCAGCGTATTTTTTTTCTAAAGCCTGGGAGCGAGCTTCTTCAGCCTGACGAGTCGCTTTTGCTTGCGCCAGCAGATTAGCCTGATTGGCTCTATCACGGGCAAATTCAGCTTCACGTTGTTTATGTTCTGCTGACTCACTGATTTGTGACTTCTTGACCATATCCAATAATTGATCAAGAGTTTGGGCTTTTTCTTGAGCTACGGCAAAGTTGGTACTCAACAAACCCGCAGCAGCAAGCATCAAGCAGCTTTTAACAAACTTCATTTTCATTGTGCTGCCTCCGGAGCTTGAATTGGCATAGTCATAATATCTTTAGTTGCCTGGTCACGAGCAATTTTCAAGCCTTTCAGGATTTCACTATTGTAGGAACTATCCAAAGGCAACCATGCTTTCTGGGCAACATCCCAGTAACCGCTGGATTGCGCATCAGTTGTTTGGTACATCAGGGAAATACGACCTACACGGAGCACATTGACTTCACGATCCTGTCCATCCAGGTTCAATGTGGTTTTGTAAGCACTGATAGTGTTGCCGTAGGCAGACTCGATTTTGTAGGCTTCCAAAACTTGGCGGAATTTTTCTGATACGGAAATGTCAGCGCGATCCTGGTTGGTACGCAACATTGCGATATTTTCTTTGCGCTCTTCCAGCGAGAATGGCTTGTCGAGATTCACGAACTGCTCAAGGCTGTCCAGCATACGGAAAATCAAAGGCTGAATTTGGCGCTCAATCACAGTTACTTTTTCAATAGACTGATCCAATTCAGTCACTACTGTGAGTTGTTTGGCAACTTGCTTTTCCATTTGGGTGTTGAAAACACGCAGATCGTCGATCAGTTTGTTTTGGCTTTTAAACTCTTGGGTTAAATCATCAGTTTCCTGAGCCAGCCTGTCGATACGCTTTTGAGATTCTTGGGCCAAAGTGGTTTTGGCTTGACCCGCCTGGAGCACTGACTCCAGAGTTTGATCTGCCATGGCAACGCTACCCATTAGCGCGCCGGCAGAAAGCATTGTGGTGATAGCCACTGCTTTCAATCGCTGCTTTTTCATAATCCCCCCAATTGGGTGTTCAATCAAGTGAGTTTGCGACAACAAGCTGCCGCAGACGCGTTATCCACGTAGCCCCGATGACGAGGCAGCTAAGAACGCGGGCATTGTAATAAGCGCTATGACCTACTTCCAATGATTTATCCTTCAGCTTTTTACGTGTGTATTTTGGTATCACGCTGGTAACACCCATTTGCTTTCAATAAGTGCACAGGTAACACAAAATTATTTTTTGCTGCAATTCAAAACACGACCACAGCCAATATTTCTACCAACCAAACTATTCTTCAGGTTCGTAGCGCTTTTTATAAATTAAAAACTCATGGGGAACCTCTGCAGCAGCATCCCCCGGGGTTACTGAATCCAGAACCCATTGTGTTTCATCAAGTTCCGGAAACCACGCATCCCCATCGAAATCGCGATTAATACGCGTTAAATAGACTTTATCGACAATCCCGAGTGTTGAGCGATAAATTTCTGCGCCCCCGATAATCATTGCTTCATCGATTATCGCATCAGTTTTTTTTAATGACTTCCTGGCCTCATCCAATGCCCGCCCAATGGAACTGACCACAACAATACCTTCACCCGCCCGCCATTCCAAATCACGCGTGACCACGATGTTGGTCCGGCCAGGTAACGGCCGTCCGATGGACTCATGGGTCTTGCGGCCCATGATCACTGGCTTACCAAAAGTAACAGCCTTGAAATATTTAAGATCCTGCGGAAGATGCCATGGCAATTGATTGTTGCGGCCTATAACACCGTTTTTGGCAGCCGCCACTATGATGGCCAGTTTCATGCAGACAGTTCGCCTTTTTATTTACAACTTATAAATGCCAACAACCAAACACCGCTAAATGGCAATAGGCGCCGCTATACGCGGATGGGGTTGGTAACCTTCGAATTCAAAATCCGTCAGTTCGTAATCAAAAATTGACGCCGGTTTTCTCAGAATATTTAGTGTAGGCAAGTTTTTAGGCTTGCGTGTTAATTGTTCGTAAACTATCTCATCGGTAATGTGGTTGTTATAGAGATGACAATCGCCAAAGGTATGAACGAAGTCACCCACCCCCAAATTACATTGCTGGGCAATCATATGGGTCAGCAGCGCATAGCTGGCAATATTGAAAGGTACGCCGAGAAATAAATCCGCACTGCGCTGGTACAACTGGCAAGACAGTTTTCCTTCGGCTACATAGAATTGGAACAGTGTATGGCAAGCAGCAAGCGCCATCCTCCCGTGCCGGACATTTTCCTGCGGACTCAAGGATTCGTCCGGCAGATCCGCCGGATTCCAGGCACTGACAATCAAACGGCGTGAATAGGGATTTTTTTTGATTTGTTCGATGACCTGGGAAATTTGATCAATGGTTGAACCGTCCGGACAGGCCCAACTGCGCCATTGCTTGCCATATACCGGGCCAAGGTCGCCGGTTTCCGTTGCCCATTCATTCCAGATACTGCAACCGCGCTCCTGCAGCCAGGTTACATCCGTCCTTCCCTGAAGGAACCACAGGAGTTCGACAATCACACTTTTCAAATGGACGGTTTTAGTTGTCACCAGGGGAAAACCTTCCCCCAAATCGAAACGCAATTGACGCCCGAATACCGAACGTGTGCCGGTACCGGTACGATCTCCCCGCTGGATTCCGTTTTCCACTACATCGCGCATTAATTCAAGATATTGCTTCATCAGCCAAACCGCACCTTTAGATTGCCGCTTGTTCTTTTTGATCCGGAATGGATTTGGCAGCAAATCCATAAGCGTAAATAACCAATCCGACACCCAACACGAACATAGGGACACACAACAACTGACCGCGGGTCATCCAACCCATTAAATCAAAACCTATGCCCTGGTCCGGCTCGCGCACAAATTCAACACCGAAGCGGAACAGGGAATAACCGATTAAAAATACCCCGGAGACCGCACAGCGCGGGCGCGGCTTGGACGAAAACCAAAATACGATAATAAAAAGCACCAAGCCTTCCAGAAATGCCTGGTATAACTGGCTGGGGTGCCGCGCAACACCTGCGGGGTCCATCGCCTTGGGAAACACCATTGCCCAAGGCACATCACTGACACGCCCCCACAGTTCCTGGCCGATAAAATTACCCAGTCGACCAAAGCCGAGCCCCAACGGGACTATTGGGGCCACAAAGTCAGTAATACTGAAAAAGGAACGATTGATCCGGCGGGAGTATATAAACATCGCCACGATTACCCCGATCAATCCACCATGGAAAGACATTCCACCTTCCCATACCCGGAACAACCACAACGGATCGGATAACCATTTTTCAAAATTGTAAAAAATGACATAGCCACAACGCCCACCGAGGATCACACCAAACGCACCGTAGGTAATCAAATTTTCGACCTGGAGCTTGGTGACCGGGCTGGCCGGTGATTTGGCTCGATAAATGGCTATCAGCCATGCGCTAAGGAAGGCCAGTAAATACATGATGCCATACCAGTGCACACTGAAAGGGCCCAGCGCGACATTGCCAATCTGGAGCGGGTCTTCAAATAATGTGAAGGCAATCGGGTCGATATCGGGGTACTGCAACATAAACACCTGGTTTATCTATCGGGTGCATTGCACCGGGAGCGCCGTATTATGGCGCGGTTTTGTGAACGCACCGAGACATTTATTGTAAAGCCGCATTAATTTGTATCGGAAGTAACCGGCCGGATAAGGCGGGTGAGGCCAGTCTCGCGCAGCTCGCGATCAATGCGCTCACGAATCTGGTCGCCATTAGACATGCGCATCACCTCTTCCAGCAAGTGTTTGGCGCGCGCAAACGTAATGCCGCGAATCACCGATTTCACCTTGGGCAGGTTGGTGGCGTTCATCGACAACACATCAAAGCCCATGGCCATGAGCAATATCGCCGCCCCCGGATCACCGGCCAACTCACCACAAATACTGACACTGATACCCGCATCGTGGGCAGCGTAAACAATATATTGCAAGGCCCTCAAAACCGCCGGATGGAATGCCTGGTATAAATCCGCAACCTGGGCGTTATTGCGATCCACAGCCAACAAATATTGGGTTAGGTCATTACTTCCCACGGACAAGAAATCAACCCGACGGGATAGTTCCGGTGCAAGGTAAACCGCCGCAGGCACTTCGATCATTACGCCCACCTGGGGCTTGCGCACCCGGAACCCTTCTTCCAGCAATTCTTTGTGCACGCGCTTGATTAACCCCTGGGCGGCATCAACCTCCTGCATATTGGTGATCATTGGCAACAGGATGCGCAAGTTATCCAGTCCTTCGCTCGCTTTAATCATTGCGCGGATCTGGGCAAGGAAAATCTCCGGATGATCCAGGGTTACCCGAATACCGCGCCACCCGAGGAAAGGGTTATCTTCTTCAATGGGAAAATAAGGAAGCGCTTTATCCCCGCCGATATCCAACGTCCTCATGGTCACCGTGTGGGGGGCGAAGGCTTCCAGTTGCTCGCGATAAATAGCGCGCTGCTCCTCTTCACTGGGGAAGCGGTCGCGCAACAAAAAAGGTACTTCGGTGCGATAAAGCCCGACCCCCTCCGCCCCCCGCTCCAGGGAACGGACCACATCTGCCATTAAACCGGTATTCACATGGAGCGGCAGGCGATATTTATCCTGGGTTTCACAGGGTAAGTTTTTAAGCGCTTCCAATCCTTTAACCAGCGCCTGCTCTTCCAGGTAAATCGCCTTGTAGTGCTTGCGCAATTGCGGATTGGGATCGCAATACACGGTACCTTTGTAACCATCCACGATAATCGGGCGGCCATCAATTTGTGTATAGGGTAAATCAACCGCGCCCATCACCGTGGGGATATCCATGGCCCGCGCCAGGATCGCCACATGGGAGTTGGATGAGCCCTGCACGGAAACCAATCCTGCGAGCTTTTCCTTGGGTATTTCACCCAGCATGGATGCCGTTAACTCTTCACCGATCAGGATGGTTTTCTCAGGGTAAACCCTGACTTTCTGATTGGACTCCTGTAAATATGCCAAAACCCTGCGCCCCAAATCCCGTAAATCGGTTGCCCGCTCGCGCAGGTAAGGGTCATTCATGCTGTTAAAAATATTTTCATGCTCGAGGATAACCTCGCTCCAGGCGTAAGCCGCAACGGCACCTTTGCGAATCCGGGTAACCACTTCGCCCCCCAAAGACGCGTCCTCCAGCATGGCGAGATAGGCATCGAACAAGGCTTGCTCTTCACGGTTTATACGTTCTTTTAATTTGCCGCCGAGCGCCTTTATATCCTCCCGGACTGCCACCATACAACGATGGAAAAAAGCGATTTCAGCATCCACATCCTTGCAGGCCTGGTATGGCACGGAGCGCAAATCCGCCGTCGGCGCAATAACCACCGCCTCACCGATAGCAATACCCGACGCCCCTGACACACCGTAGAATTTGGATTGCGCCGCTTTAGTGCCCACCGGCACCACACCACCTGTGGCCTCGGCATGGGCAATGACCCCGGCCAGTTGGGCCGACATGGTCACCAGGAATGCCTCTTCCCCTTCATCAAAACGGCGCTGCTCCACTTGCTGGACAACCAGCACCCCCAGCACCTTCCGGTGGTGGATAATGGGAACACCGAGGAAAGAGCTATAACGTTCCTCGCCGGTTTCAGGGAAATACTGATAGCTCGGGTGCGCCTCGGCATGCTCCAGGTTAATGGGCTCCTCACGCACCACCACACGTCCTACCAGGCCTTCGCCGGCAGCCAGGCGAACCTTGCCCACCGCATCGGCGTTGAGGCCATCGGTGGCCATCAACACATAGTCACCTTTGGCATCGCGCAGATATACCGAGCAAACCTGGGTTTTCATTTCCTGCTTCACGCGTGTCACAATAATCCCCAGCGCGGTTTTCATATCGCGCGCGGAGTTTACTTCCTGAACTATGGAACGCAGTGAATTTAACATCTGGGGTTGACTCGTTTAGTGGTCAAACTGACCGTTCGATCTCTTTGTTAACTCGTTATTAGCGCACACCCGCAAATCGGCCTTCCAATTGCGAATGGAACAGCGACAGCTCTTTAAGTGCGCGGCGATAAACATCGCGTTTGAAAGAGACCACTTTTCCCAATGGATACCAATAGCTTACCCACCGCCAATCATCAAATTCGGCGCGGCCGCCATTATCCAGGCTGACTTTATTGTCCTCACTCAACAAGCGTAGCAAAAACCATTTCTGCTTTTGCCCTACACAGAGCGGCAGGGAATTATGCCTGACCAATCGGTGCGGCAAGCGATAGCGTAGCCAGCCGCGGGTGACCGCCAGTATTTCCACATCGCGCGGGCGTAAGCCAATTTCTTCATGCAGCTCGCGGTATAACGCCTGCTCGGGGGTTTCATCAGCATTAATTCCCCCTTGGGGAAATTGCCACGCATCTTGGCCGCCAACCCGCCTTGCCCAAAGAAGCTGCCCCCGGTCATTGGTGAGTATGATGCCCACATTTGGGCGGAATCCGTCTGAATCTATCACAGGGAACTGTCCATAAATAAAGAGTTTTGCTGCGGGAATTAACCTGGCGCATACAAAATGCGAATATGTTCCACAAAACAGCGTTTTCCGCACTATATCAGGCTTGCCCAAAGCCGCAACCCTGAATCATGGATAAAGCATTGAGCCGGTTTGGCGCGCCAGCTATCCTAGCGCCCCTACAACCGGTGCAGGCAATTTACCGCTGTTTTTACCCTTCCATAGCAAGAGGATTTACCGTGGCCCTGGCAATTTTTGACTTGGATAACACCCTGATCGCCGGTGATAGCGATCACAGCTGGGGCGTTTTTTTGGTGGAAAAACAATTGGTCGATGCCGAAACCTATCGCATCGCGAATGATCGCTTTTACGCTGACTATAAAAATGGCTGCCTGGATATTCGCGCGTATCTACAGTTTTCCCTGGCTCCCCTCACACGCCATACATTGGAAGAATTGAAGGCGTTGCATGACGAATTCATGGCAACGCATATCGAGCCGTTGATGCTCCCAAAAGCCGAAAGCCTGCTGCGCGCGCATCGTGAACGGGGCGATCAATTGCTGATTATTACCGCTACAAATGGTTTTGTGACCCGCCCTATCGCCAAACGATTGGGGGTAGACCACATACTTGCCACCGACCCTGAAGTGGTTAATGGCCGCTACAGCGGCAACTTTGTTGGCACCCCCTGTTTCCAGGCGGGAAAAATTACCCACCTCCATGGGTGGTTGCAGTCCCATGAGCATTCATTGGATGGGGCTTATTTTTACAGCGACTCCATTAACGATTTACCCCTGCTGGAACAAGTAGACAACCCGGTTGCGGTGGACCCCGATGCGCGACTGGGGGCCATTGCACGCGAGCGCGGCTGGAAGATCCTGAGCCTGCGAGACTGATCCCGCGGGCTTGGATTATTAACATCAAGCAAGATAAACCCGGGCGAATACCGCTTTCAGGTAATCCGTTTCGGGAATGGCCGGATGGATCGGATGATCCGGTCCCTGGCCGCCCTGCCCGATTATCTGCACATGGCGGTCCAGGTGGCGCCCGGCGGCGCGGACAATTTCCAATAAAGTATCCTTACCCAGGTGCATGGAGCAGGATGCCGATACCAGCAAGCCATCACGGCCCAATAAACGCATTCCCAATTCGTTGATATGCCGATAAGCCGCTTCACCCGCCTTTTGGTCCTTGCGCTTTTTGATAAATGCAGGCGGATCGAGCACTACCACATCAAAACGCTCATCGGCGGCGATTAATTCCTTAAGTACGTCAATGGCTTTACCTTGAATGCTTGCCACGCGATCCTCCACTCCATTTAATTGGGCATTTTCCAATACGGCATCAACAGCGGCTTCGGAAGCATCAACGCAGTAAACCTCACGTGCTCCGGCAACTGCCGCCTGGATTCCCCAGCCGCCAATGTAGGAAAACACATCCAATACCCGCTTACCCTGGACGTATTGTTGCAGCTGGGCGCGATTCATACGGTGATCATAAAACCAGCCGGTTTTTTGGCCCCCTTGGAGCGGCGCCAGGAAACGGGTGTTATTTTCCACAAGCTCCACCTTGTCGGGCACCTCGCCGTAGGCAACTTCGGTATATTCAGGCAGCTCCTCCAGTGCGCGCGCGCTGTGCTCATTACTCAGCAGAACCCCCACAGGGTCCAGGACTTGTACCAATGCGGCCACTATCTCATCCTTCACCAACTCCATCCCTGCCCCGGCAATTTGGACAACTAAATAGTCGCCAAACCGGTCAACCACCAAGCCGGGCAGCAAATCCGCATCACCATAGATCAAACGATAAAAAGGCTCATCAAAAGCCAATTCGCGCAATGCCAATGACTGCTTGATTCGATGCACCAACAAGGACTTGTTAAGGGGGAGCTTTTCATCGCGGCTTACCAAGCGGCCGCAGATCAAACCATTGGGGTTAATCAAGGCGATACCCAATGGCTTGCCGTTGTGCGCCGTCACCAGTGCCTGCTGGCCCATTCCAAATGACTTAAGCGGAGACTTCTCCACCTGTACTTCATTGCTGTAAATCCATAAATGGCCCAACTTCAAACGACGATCAGCCTGGGGCTTCAAAACAAGAACCGGAAAACTCATGGGTAAACTCAACTTAAGGGAAAAGTGGGGCCGATTATAAAAGCTTGTGCACAGTCCAGGCAGAAAAAAAGGGCACGGTATGCCAATGCGCCAAAAGAAAGAGCTTGGCGCCAGCAAAAAATGCCAAGACTTGCACAAATATCAGGTGTTTTGCCTGGCAACGTGCGTTTTTTGAACGTGCGGGACTTTATCATTGAAAAGATATGAGCTAACGTTAGCTTTGGCCATAAGTGCCAGTAAGCTCAAGAGCTTAGCACCGATTCTTTATGCCATTTATATCTTGAATTCAATACCCGCCGCCGGGCTAGTTATCAACGGTCGGTAACCCAGGAAGACACCATGCATACCCTAAAAACAACGAAGGTCGTTAGTGCAGCATTTATCAGCCTTATATTAACCGCCTGCGGCGGTGGCTCCAGTTCCCCGCTAGACCCCCAAACCAGTTCGGGGAGTGTTAGCTCAGGTTCAATAGACACCACATTGGCGGTGTCTATTGGTCGGGGAGACGGTAACGAGTTTGTAGCGGGAGAAATCGAAGCTAGCACTTCTGATCAAATACCTGCAGGTGGTAATACTACCTTGACTGTAAGCATTGTAAGCAGCACCAATACGTTGGTGACTTCGCCCATACAAGTAACGTTTAACTCCCGCTGTTATGCTGCCGGAGAAGCCAATCTTACAGTTGGGACTGCCACCACAAATAAGGTTTCCACGGAAAACGGTCAGGCATCAATCACCTACTCAGCTAATGGATGCGTAGGCGATGATGAGGTTACCGCTACGGCAGTACTCGAAGGCACGCCGAAAGTTGCGCGCAAAACTCTGACAATAGCTCAGGACACCATCCAATCTATTCAATTTAACGATGCGACGCCCGATAAGATCTTCTTGAAAGATAGCGGTGGAGCACAAACAGCGGTTGTTCGTTTCACTGTTTTAGGAAGTACTGGTGCTCCGATTAAAAACTTGCCGGTTAACTTCAGCCTTAGTACTGATGTTGGTGGAATCCAGTTAACCAATACCACAGCAACCACGGACAAATCCGGCCTTGCTTCTACAACAATCCAGGCAGGCACTATACCTACAGCGGTCGAAGTAATTGCTACCGAACCCACATCAAATATTAGTGGTCGCTCAAATAAATTATCGATTGGCACAGGGATGCCCGACCAAAACAGCATGTCCATTTCTGCCTCTAAATTTAACCCGGCGGGCTGGAACCGTGACGGGGAACCGGTATCCATCACCGTACGCCTAGCAGATGCCTTCAATAACCCTCCACCAGATAATACTTCCGTGCAATTTACTACCGAAGGCGGGGTAATAGACACTAACTGTACTACGGTCAACGGGGAATGTACGGTAACCTGGAAGAGCCAAAACAACCGACCGAGCAATGGCCGCGTTACGATACTTGCAACGACTTTAGGTAACGAAAGTTTCAGGGATAATGATGGCGATGGCGTGTATACACCGGGCAAAGATACCTTTAACTCCTACAATGCACCTAGCAATGGAAATTGTGACCCAAATGTTCCAGTATCTACCGCTGAATCTAATGGTAGTGACGCGCCTTGTGACGATTTGGGCGAAGCATATATAGATAATAATGAAAATGGCGTATACGACCCGGATCAAGAGGAATTTGTCGATCTTAATCGCGATCAAACACATTCAACAGAAAATGGTGAGTACAACGGGGTGCTTTGCGCAACACCCGGTTTAGGCTGTTCAAAACAAGCGGTAAATATTCGCCAGGATTTGGTACTGGTAATGTCCAGTGACATGCCTTACAGCGAAAACGGATTGTTGATTGGGCAACCCGAAGTGATCGAAATGGGCGCCAATGAAAGCTTTTCATTTAATGTCACCCTGGCTGATATTCATGGCAACTCCATGCCCCTAGGCACTACTATTTCACTTAATACCCAGACTGCCTCAGATGTAACTATCAACCATAGTATGCCTGCTAACGGTGTTGCTAATACATTAAACCCAACCGTTTTTACTGTAACACTCAAAGCGAGCAAAACAGAACGTCCAACCGGCAGCTTTAGCATCCTTGTTAAATCGCCTTATTTGGAAACGTCTTACAGCACTCGTATTGCCCCAAAACCGTTGGAAAACGCTTCCGCTAAATTTATAGGTAAAGGAACAGGAGACTCTTTTGTCGCGGGAGCAATCGAAGTGGGAATAGGCAGTGCGTCATTATCACCAAATGGGTCAACGAGCCTTGCTGTGAACTTCGTTGATGGTGAAGGTAACCTGACCTCCGGCAATTCTAACGTAACTTTCACCTCATCTTGCTTTACGGCTGGTACAGCGATATTTACCAACTTAGCAGGGGAAGAGACCAATACCATTACTACTCAAACTGGCAGAGCAACTATCAATTACAAAGCAAACGGTTGCATTGGATCGGATGAAATTATTGCAACCTCCGATCTTTCAAGCCTTATGGTAAATACCGCAACGGCTACGCTGAGCATCGTTAACGCATCTGCACAGAACATAGTTTTCGAGAAAGCCGATCCGGCACAAATTAGTCTGAAAGGCGCTCAAGGCGAAGAGATATCCACAGTTAGCTTTATTGTAAATGGACAGGATGGCTTGGGAATGGCAGGCGTGCCGGTTACACTGACCCTTAACAACACCATAGGCGGTGTATGTATCGTCAATAACGCAACCTGCACCCAGTCTATTCAAGTCATAAGTGATGTTAACGGACGTGTCAGCGCACGTGTCCAATCAGGAACGATTGCAACTTCTGTCCGTGTAACCGCCAGCGCGCAAAACAGTCAGGAACAAACAATTTCAACACAATCCAGCCGTTTGGTTATCTCAACTGGTATCCCGGACCAGGACAGTATGTCTATTTCGGCCTCCGAATATAATCCACCAAATTATGTAGATGGCTATGAAGTAGATGTCACTATTCGTATGGCAGATGCTTTCAACAACCCTGTTCCCGAAGGTACAACGGTAACTTTTACTGCGTCAGGAGGCCTCATTGAAGACTCATGTGAAACGGACGAATTTAGTAGCTGTACAGTAAAATGGTTCAGTCAAAGCCCTCGTCCGACCAGTGGAAAGGTTACCATTCTGGCTACCGCATTGGGCAATGAAAGCTTTATTGATACCAATGGCAATGGGCAATATGACAATACAGATACGTTTGCAGCCAGCGGACTGACTTGTGATAAAAATGCCCCTACTCCTTCTTTAGTTGACCCTTCACAAGCATGCGATGATTTAGGTGAAGCATATTTGGACGGTAATCAAAACGGCATTTACGACCTTAACCAGGAGGTTTTCGTAGATATTTTTGGACCAAATAGCAGCTTGATAAAAGATGGTGAGAGAACATCAGGAAATGGGAAATACGATGGTGCACTCTGCCCTGCAACAGGCGATGATTGTACCCAAAACAGCGTTACCGTACGCGAGGATATAACTCTGGTTATGTCTACAGGTGTTCCAGGAACAAATGTAGATGGACGCCTAATTGGCCAGCCTGGCAATGTTTCGTTGGGATTGGGAGCATCGGAGTTGCTATTAATTTCATTGCAAGACACTAAGGAAAACAGCCTGCCCACTGGGACAAAAGTTACACTCGATACTGGCGACGTTACCAACGCTACTGTCGTGCTTAACCCTGATCCGGTTGAAGTACCCTCCAATATTACAGGTCCGACGCTTTTCACCATCTCGTTGCAAGGCGATTCAACTCTACCTGCATCTGGCAGCTTCAAAATAATTGTTGAAGTTCCTGAAAAGCAAGGCGTAATAGGTAGTACTCGAAGCTACACAACAACGATCAATTAATCTTGAGTTGAAGCAAAAATGCCCCGATAACCTCGGGGCATTTGTTTTTCTGGGGCCATCCTAAAATCTACTCGGTATCTGCAGTTCGAAAACCGCATTATTTCCCCCTCTCCGATGAACCTTAACAAACATTTGATGTTGGCTAACTGATCCAATATGCCTAATTATGTCAGGAAGGAAAAAGGCCCCGCCCTATACCACACGCCACAAAATAGAAATTATCTGGATTGAGTAATTCATTACTGTGACGGATCACCACCTGAAAAACTGTCTTCATGGGGGGGGTCAGGTGGTGATCTAGCGAATAACAGGCCGGAACTCGCTGCGCAATTCACGCCAGCATTCAAGGGCAACCAGAAAGGTGACCCCCAAGGCTACGGCATAAATTGTCATCACGTAGCTGTACGAGGCAAGGTTGTTCCATGGGCGGGCAATGCCGAGATAACAGGCATATAACCAGGAGACAATTGATACGGCCGCCGTCATCAGTACAATTAATTGCTCACCTGTATTACTTCCTAAAAAGCCCTGCGGTGATGCCAGTCGGGGAAAGCTGTAGAAGTGCAAGAAAAGCCCGTTTATTGTCAGAAGGCTGACAACGGTAAACTTGGCCCAGAGCTTTTGGTTCATTAGATAAGCCGGGTTATCGATATACCCCATCGCAACAATAACCAGCCCCGTCACCCAGAGTAAGGCAAGCGCCAACGTTACAATGCCTGCATTGCGTTGCAGGATCTGTATCGCTTCATGATCCATTGCACGCCCGCGCCACCTGACAAGCGCAAAATCCTGGATCAGTGAAACCCCTACTGCTATACACGCGGCGATTAAATGAGCGTAGACCAACAAACTTTTAATCATTATCCAACTCCTCTCGTTATTATCGTCTTGCAAAGAATTAAATGAATGCAGGCTGCCGATGAAGCTGTTTGCGCAAACATCAAGCGTCTATTGTTATCAATATTAAGGCAGTCTATGCATCAAGTTTCCCGGTTATCGGGGGGAATTAACACAGCATCAATTTGGCCCCACGCGAAGCAATTCGCAGGAAAAATTGAACTGTTAGCGCAATCTTATCAAAATTTAATACTATCGCGCCATTTATCAAGGCCGCTACACCCTTGAACTTGGCTGGACTACCCCAACATTCGCGCTTTACCTTGTTACCCTCATATATCGTGGGCGTTGAGTTATGAGCGAACTTTTTATTTTGCAAAATCAGGATAACCTCTTCCTTGGCAAGCAAAACAATTGGCTGGATGGGCGCGACCCGGGCGCGCTGTTTAAAACAATTCACAAGGACGAAGCCATTAACCAGATGTTCGAAGCCAGCTCCAGGGATTACAAGCAGCGTATTAAAGTCATTGGCTGCCCGGCGAACGAGAAAGGATTCCCAGCCATAGATCCAGCAATCATGCCCGCTCCCTTGCCCAAACCTGGCAAGGACCTATTCGATAGCACGGGCATCGAACCGCCGGAATTTGATTCCGCGGCTGTTCCCGCCGAAGCTTCGGAAGCAGGAACGAGCCCTGAATGACAGGCCGCACGCTGGAATTGATCTAGACTAACTCCACACCTTCGGGTAGCCATTACCGCACCTGGATACCCCTAAAATTGGATACCCCTAAAAATAGGAAATTGATGTGTCTGCACCCCAAGGTATATCGCCGGATTTATTAGCCACCTTTTCCGCACCGGACAATAACGCCAGCCTGCGCGGCATTTTGCGGGGCCTGGAAAAGGAGAGCCTGCGGGTCACCCCTATAGGTACCCTGGCTCAAACGGAGCATCCTGTTGCACTGGGCTCGGCCTTAACCCACCCGCACATCACCACTGATTACAGCGAAGCCTTGCTGGAATTTATTACCGATCCGTTTGCGGATGTGGAGCCTTTGCTATCCCAGTTGGACGATATTCATCGCTTCACTTATGAACACTTGGCGGCAAATGGCGAGCGCCTCTGGCCCGCAAGCATGCCCTGCATCCTCGGTGACAATAATGAAATTCCCGTGGCCCGCTACGGCACATCTAACAGCGGCACGATGAAAACCATTTACCGCATTGGTTTGGGCCATAGGTATGGTCGCCCGATGCAAACCATTGCGGGAATACATTACAACTTCAGCTTACCCGATGAATTCTGGCGAATTTTGCAAGCCCAGTGTGGCAACAAGCAATCGCTACAGGACTTCAAAACCGAGCGCTACTTTGGGTTGATTCGCAATTTTCGCCGCAATTTCTGGTTGCTGATTTATTTATTCGGCGCCTCACCAGCAGTCTGCTCCTGTTTTATTAATGATCGCAGTCACCAATTGATACCTTTTCCGTTCGGCAAGCAAACGCATTATTTACCTTATGCAACCTCGCTGCGCATGGGCGACCTGGGCTACCAAAGTGATGCGCAAAAAAGTTTGGTGGTGAATTACAACAACCTGAACGATTACTTGAAAACACTCTGCGGTGCTATTACCCACAGTCATCCGGCCTATGAAAAAATCGGCGTGAAAGACCAAGCCGGCAACTACCGGCAACTCAATACCAGCCTCCTGCAAATTGAAAACGAGTTTTACTCCAGCATTCGTCCCAAGCGCACTACCGAGCGTGGCGAAACGGCATTGCAAGCGCTTCGCTTGCGTGGAGTGGAATATATCGAAGTGCGTTGTGTCGACCTGAATCCTTACGAACCTTTGGGAATTACCATCGAACAAATGCAGGTAATGGATGCGTTTTTGCTTTACTGCCTATTAAGTGAAAGCCCTGCAACCGATGAGCGTGAATTTTACCAGGGGCAGGAAAACCAGAAACGTGTCGTCAACCAGGGACGCGAGCCTCGACTCGAATTGTTGCGGGGAGATCATTCGATCCCGATGCGCACATGGGCAACCGAGATTATCCAGGGCAGCATGTCATGTGCATCCTTACTTGATCAGGCAAAGGGCAGCGACACTTACCGGCAAGCGTTACAACATCAGTTGGAAAAAATAGAAAATCCTGCGCTAACGCCTTCCGCTCGGGTATTAGGGGACATGGAGGCAAAACAACAAAGTTTTTATGCGCATGCACTCGCACTGGCTGAGCAACATCGAAATTATTTTGCAGCCCGGCCACTCGATGCCGATACTCGCGCAAACTATGTTGCAGTCAGTACCGCGTCCTTACGCGAACAACAGGAACTTGAGCGGGGCCAGCAGGTTTCGTTTGACGAATACCTGGAGCGCTATTACGCCCAATATCGCGGCGATAATTGCGGGGGAATGGAGGGGTGCGCAGGCACCGCTTGATTATTCGCGGTGCCTGTAATTTATTTTTGCACCACAAAATTGTTAAAGAATAGGTCCGAGGCGGGCCCCTTAACCGGCTTCACATCCGCCGCCGAGGGCAATTTAGTTTCCGCTCCCTGTGCCGGGGTTACGCCTTCTCCATTGGAAGAATACTGTGTTTCCTTTTCAGGATTCTCACTACCATGAGCGCCATCCTGCCTGCGCCCCTCCACTTTCAACAAGGCTTTATTAATTTCTGCGAGCGCATAGATACGCAAATATTCCTTGCCTTCGGCGGTACTGATCACTTCTTCCGTTTGGGCGCTGAGAATGCTCACGAGCCTGTCGCGGATTAATGGCAGGTGATGGATCACCTCGGTAGCATCAGCCGCATTTTCAGCGCGTAGGGACAATTCGGCTTTGATATACCGCACTTTGCCCGGCCCGCCATAATTCACAATCAGCGGTGGAGTAATCTCGATATAATTCACCCCTTCCGCAGGTGTATTACCGCCACCGGCGGCCATAACCCCGGTACTAGCCAGTCCCAATGCCATGCCCAACACAACGAGCCATTTATTCTTCATCACCATTCCTCACCCGTGAAACTTGGGCCAGTTTTTAAGCTCCAAGCGAGCGGAAAACCAGCCCATCAAGCATAGCCTATCGTAATCGCAACGCGTGGTTTTCCTATAAAGCACTGGCTCCCCCCGGCGCGAATTGCTTACCATAGTGCACCATAACGTTTACATTACAACGCCAATAAGGAATCCACATGCTCCCCGGTATTCGCCAAACCAATTTACTCATTTTTGTCGCCTGTACCTTGATGATCCTCGCTGCCGCTTACATGGAACATGTATTGAAAATGATTCCCTGCTCGCTGTGCATTACCCAACGCGGTTTTGTGATTTTAACCGGCCTCCTTGCCCTGGCAGCCGCCATCCACAACCCGGCCACTGCCGGCCGCCGTGTTTACGCGATATTGGGAATTGTCAGCCCGCTCCTGGGTGCCTGCTTTGCCGGTCGCCAACTGTGGTTACAAAGCTTACCCGCCGATCAAGTGCCCGCCTGCGGGCCCGGCCTGTCTTATATTTTTGAGGTATTTCCCTTTATCGAAGCCCTTAAACTTTTATTGCAAGGCGACGGCAATTGCGCCCACGTCGATAAAATTTTCGGCTTAAGCCTGGCGGCCTGGACACTCATAGCTTTTATCGGACTGGCATTTGTTAACCTTTATCAATTGCTCCGCAAGGACACCAAACTCGCCTAAGCGTCTTGCCCTGTTTTGATAGATGGCCTATTGTGGTGGCTCATAACGAGCCGGAAACGGCACGCTCCGCACGCACAAACGCTTTGTTGAAAACTCATAGGAACAACTGATGTTAGAGAATTGCAAATCCGCTAAAGAGCGCTGGGGTGGTGTCAGCGAAATCATTGATCGCTGGCTTGAGGAACGTCAGGAAATGCTGGTGCAATACTGCGCATTAAGCGGCCTGAATGAAGAATTAAGCGATGTTCAGCGCGGCGAGAAGTTGCGTAGCTTTTGCCAAATCCTGGTGGACTATGTCTCCGCTGGCCATTTTGAAGTTTATGATCAGCTCATCAAAGAAGGCCGCGAATTTGATGATGCCGAGGCACTGCAAGAAGCCAGCAAACTTTATGATGTCGTCGATACAACCACCGAGAAACTCCTGGATTTCAATGACAAATATCTAGAGACGGATGACCTTACGGCCCTGTCTCTCGATTTGTCCCAACTGGGAGAAGCACTGGAAATTCGTTTCAGTGCCGAAGACCGTTTGATTGCAGTGCTCCACACAGCACATAAGGATCTGGTTAGCAATTAAATATAAAACAGCCAAAAAATAAAAAACCCGCACATGGCGGGTTTTTTATTGAATCATTAATTTATTTCTTTGCTTCTTCAGCTGTTGCTTCCGGCGCTTTGATTTCCAGCAATTCCACTTCGAAAATCAAGGTTGATGATGGTGGGATTGGGCCTTGGCCACCAGCACCATAAGCCAGGTCAGACGGAATAACGATTTCCCATTTGGAGCCTTGTGGCATCAATTGGAGGGCTTCAGTCCAACCGGCGATTACGCCGTCCAGCGGGAAGGAAACCGGGCCGCCATTTTTAGCAGAGCTATCGAACTCAGTGCCATCAATCAGCTTGCCGGTATAGTTTACGGTTACGGTATCAGTCGCTTTTGGCTTTGGCCCTTTACCTTCAGTAATTACTTTGTATTGCACACCGCTCGCGGTAACAGTTACACCTTCTTTAGCCTTGTTTTCTTCAAGGAATTTTTTACCTGCGGCAATATTGGTTTCACTCAGTTTCTTCTGCTCTTCTTCCTGCTTGGCCATGGCCTTTTGCTGGACTTCTTGCATGATCTTTTGCATATCTTCCTGGCTGATACGGGACTCTTTACCGTCGCGCACATCAGTCAACGCCAGGGACAGGGCCTCAGGCTCAATTGCCAGGCCGCCGTTTTGCAGGTTCTTAGCCAGGTTTTGACCAATGATGTAATTTGCTTTTTGCTCCAAAGTGGCCAATTTGGCGCTGTCGTCAACGGGTTTTACTTCTTCTTTTTTATTGCAGCCAACCAGGCCGACAGTAGCAGCCATCAGGCCAACAACCAATAAACGCTTGTTAAACATAATGCACCTTATATGTTGTAATCATTAATTTGTAATCGTTGTGTGAGCGCGCGATGCGCCTGTTCCTAGCCGACACACTTCACAGCGCCAGAGCAGGCGCCAATGTTATACCAACTTCAGGCAAATGTGCGCGTTTTTGGCAGCAATCTCACGGATCGAAGGCCTTGAAATGTGTGCTGTTGCCCATTTGAGGTTAGGATTGGCGGGAACTCCCATGCTTGTCAAGCATGGCGTTCTGACCGGCAACCCGGCCTATAAGTTCAATCATCCTGGCGACACATCAACACAATGCCATCCACACTTTGGCAACTATTGATAAAAAGTTTATTTGCGGCAGGTAACTATTTTGGCCCTGAACGGGAATACACTTTTCGTTTGGGCAAGGCTACAATTTGCACGAAAAGATTTAGACATCCCATGATTTTCTTTCAGTTTCCAACGCATTTAATTTTTTCCGACGCACATCCTCTACAGGTATATTTTATGGCTGCCTCTAAAATTTCGAAAAATTCTATTGCTGATCTGGAACAGCAAATTGCCAAAGTGACCGCAGCGCTGGAAAAGGCGCGCGCACAAGAATTGGCTAGCGCGCAAAAAGCAGTCGCTGCTGAACAAAAAAATCTGGCCGCAACCGAGAAAAAACTCGCGGCCCTATCCGCTAAAGACGCGATTAAAGCGAAATCCCAAATTGCGCAGCTAAAGAAAGACCTCAGCGCGCAAACAAAAAAACTGGCTGTGGCCCAAGCCCAGGTAGATAGCCTGAATGCGCAATTGGCCGCTGCTGGCGAAGTCAGCAAACTCATCGCTAATCCGGCAAAGAGCAAACCTGCCTCCGCTACTGGAAGTACGGGTAAGGACGCAGGAAAGACTGGAAAGAAAGCTGCGCTAAAAACGGAAAGCAGCGCAGGCACTGTCGCTAAAAAAGCAGGGAAGAAAGCCACGGGCAAAAAGACCGGAACCGGGAAACAGGCAGAGGCGTCCCCGGTTACCCATGAACAAGTCGAGCAACCTAAAGCAACCAAGGCTGCAAAAGGAAAACCAGCCGCTGGAGCATCCAGTGTTTCAACACCCAAAGCAGCCAAACCGAAAAAAACCAAAACCGCCAATGACGAATCCCCAGCAGTAGCAACAAATGAGAAGCCGGCAACCGGGGAAAAAACAGTAAAGAAATCATCGCCTAAAAAATCTCCCCCTAAAGCCGCGCCTGTTGCGCCGACGCCAAAGGCACCTGACGTGGAAGAACCAAGTACCGGCGAAGCCCCTGCAGTGGAAGAGCCGACAGTAGAAACGACGCCAGAGGCCGCAGTGGAGCCCTCACCGGTGACTCCGACAAGCCCAACCGGGCAGCGATCAATGGATGAGGACCAGAATGTACTGAACTGATTGCAATACCATCCTTCAAGGGGCGCACTATGCGCCCTTTTTTATTTTTAATGGCTCAATTGCGATGGATAACCACTTAATTAATTTGCGCCAATAGCACCCTGGATTGCTCGTCATCAATTGCCATCACCCCCAGATAGAGCAATAAATTTTCTTCCATCAATCGGCGAGCCTCTTTGGTGGGCGCCAACGGGATCTGCCCGGACATAGACTCAAGTAACTCTTGTATATGTTTTTCCGCGAGTAGTTCTGCATGTTTGATGTGTGTACGTATAGCTTCTATCCCCTGGTTGCCTGTTCCAAAATTGGCTTTCATTTGCCTCCGCAATTGACGCAAGGGCATAACATAGTGTTGATCCCAATCGTGAATGCTGCGCCTTGCTTGCGCCAATAATTCGCTATCCAATGTTTGCCCTCGATGCCCCAACCACCATGCCCAAAAAAGTAAATTCACATTGATGCCGCATTCATCCTGGAGACGCAGACACACGTTGCTAACCCCGGCGCGAGCATAGTGATGGAGGGAAAAATCCCACAGGCTGATTTCAATCGGTAAATGGGACAACATAAAAATTCCGCTGGCAGGATTTTGCTGCAAGTCTGCTAGAATGCGCGCCATGATTCAATTACAGAATGTCTCCGTCCAGCGCGGCGCCAAGTTTTTGTTGGATTCCGCCGAACTTACTATATATCCGGGCCAAAAAGTCGGTTTGATCGGCGCCAATGGCTGCGGCAAATCCACGTTGTTCCAACTATTGCTCGGCAGTTTGCACAGCGATACCGGCACTGTCGATATCCCGAAACAGTGGCGCATCGCCCACATGGCGCAAGAGGTTGGCCACACAGCGCGCACCGCGCTGGATTATGTGCTGGATGGCGATAGTGAATTGCGTCGCCTTGAGCGGGAAATAGAACAGGTCACAGCCAAGGGTGACGGTGAAAGGCTTGCGCATTTATATAGCGAGATGGAGAATCTCCACGCTTATACAGCCCCTTCCCGCGCACAACAATTATTGAATGGTTTGGGGTTTGCACCGGGCGATGACCAACGCCCGGTTACGGATTTTTCCGGTGGCTGGAGAATCCGCCTGAACCTCGCGCAAGCATTGATGTGCCCTTCAGATTTACTGCTGCTTGACGAACCGACCAACCACCTGGACCTGGATGCAACACTCTGGCTGGAAGAATGGTTAAAACGTTATCCCGGTACTTTGCTGATCATCTCCCATGACCGGGATTTCCTCGACAACATAGTCGAGCGCATTGTCAGTATTGAGCAACAAAAGCTCGAAAATTACTCGGGAAATTATTCCGCCTACGAACGCCAACGCGCTGAAAAACTTGCGCAACAACAAGCGAGCTATGAAAAACAACGGGCGCGTATTGCCCACGTAGAGAATTATATTCGCCGCTTCCGCGCCCAAGCCACCAAAGCACGCCAGGCGCAGAGCCGTATCAAGGAATTGGAGCGCATGGAAAAAATTGCGCCCGCCCACATAGATTCCCCTTTCACTTTTACGTTCAAATGCCACGACAAAATGTCGGTACCGCTGGTGCATATCGCGCGCGGCGAAATTGGTTACCCCGGCAAGAGCGTATTGAAAAACGTTGAACTTGCGATTCGCGCGGAAACACGCATAGGTTTGCTCGGACCTAACGGTGCCGGTAAATCCAGTTTGGTGAAAACCCTGGCAGGGCTCCTCCCATTGCTTTCAGGTGACCGAACCAATGGCGAACACTTCAAGTTAGGTTATTTCGCCCAGCACCAGCTCGAAGCCCTGGATATGAATGCATCGCCAGCCTTGCATGTGCAGCGTTTGTCAGCGGGGGCACGCGAACAGGAAATCCGCGATTTCCTCGGAAGTTTTGATTTCCATGGCGAGCGAGCTTTCGAGCCTATCACGCATTTCTCAGGCGGTGAAAAAGCGCGCCTGGCCCTGGCATTGATTGCCTGGGAAAAACCCAACGTATTATTACTCGACGAACCCACCAACCACCTCGACCTGGAAATGCGCCATGCGTTAACCATGGCGCTACAAGAATTTGAAGGCGCGGTGATAGTGGTGTCACATGATCGCCATTTATTGCGCAACACAGTGAATGAATTTTTACTGGTCGCTGATGGAAAAGTCAGCGAATTTGATGGCGACCTGGAAGATTATTACAAATGGCTATTACAGCAACGCCAGCAAGCCCAGATGCAGGAAAAGCCAACCAGTAATGATGAGCGGCCCGACAAAAAAGCGCAGCGGCAACAATCGGCGGCACAGCGCGCGCAGTTAAAGCCGCTCACTAATAAATTAAAATCGCTGGAAACCCAGATGGAAAAATTGCAGAAAAGATTGGGCGAGATTGAAGCCCTGTTGGGTGATCCGGCCATCTATGACGAAAAAAATAAAAATAGCTTGCAACCACTTCTACAAGAACAAGCAAAATTGCAAACCCAACTGCAAGAGACTGAGGAAAGCTGGCTAATGGTAAGCGAAGAATTGGAAGCCGCCAGCCAATAATGTTTTGCCGCCGTTCGATCTTGGCCCGGTCACCGGCCTTCCTTTCCATCGATATTACTATCGTGATCCATGGGAAATAGTGACGCAGGATAAGTCAGCGAATATCGCAAATGCGGATGAGTAATCGATGATGAACGATGGCTGGGTAAAAAAACAAAGCCAGCAAAATGCTGGCTTTGTTAGCGGTTGCACACTGGCCGTTAGAAATTCATGCGTACGCCAACGCCGATTTCGGATGCCTCTGAACCCAGGCCCACATCAGCAGTAACCGAGAATTGAGGTGCGAAGTAATAGGAAATACCGCCGCCCAATACAGTGTTGCCATCAAACGCGGTGTGGTGCGACACACCAATACGCGCCTCCAGATTGTTATTGAAGTAACCGCGTAAACCGACTTCAGCAATTAATCCCGAATCGCTGTCACCTTCGTCCGGGGAGATGTTTTCGAAACTCAGGGCACCATAAATACTGGAATCGGCACCAAACAGAGTTTGATAACCAATACCTGCACTGATAGCTTCAGAGCCGCAACGACCGCCACTTACATCGCTGTATGAACCCAGCGCGAAAAAGTCATCATTGATTTCCAGGCTGCCGCTTAAACGCAAGCCGTCCTGGTTGCAATCGTAATCATCCACATCCTGATCAACAAATTGCAGTGCCGCATAGTTGTAGCTGATGCCGGGCGCTGCCATGGTGCTGACACTGGTGGACAAACCCGCAACAGCGATTAACAAGCTCATTTTTTTTAAGGAATTGTTCATAGTTTTACTCCAGTAAGGTCTTCCAGCGGGATACTAGTTTTAATGAATGAATAGTGCCTGAACATAGGACAATGGAAGAATGAGGGCGTGCATTATCTGATTAAGTTCTATTTGAAGAAGTGAGTCAGTTCTCGATTAATCGTCATGTTGCGTCATTTTCCACTGAATACCTGCGGACTCGAAATAAAATTGCACCTGGCTCGTTATTGATGAAAGCGTGATTGGCAATGGAAATAACTCAGACCAGGCGATCCAGCATGGTGAGCAATGTTTGTACAGCAACCCAGACCAACCCACTGAGCAATACCCAGGCGGCGATACCAATTGCAATACCCGTTAATACACACACACCATCGCTCTCAATCAGCCCGAGTGCGATAAATAAAATACCCAGGGCGGGAAGCAGATTGCCAAACGGAATGGGAAGCACCAACAAAAACGCCAGCAGCACGCAAAATGCACCCAACCAACGCTCCGCATTGCCTTGGGTGAGTATCGGAATACGTGGCTTCATTAATTTTTCAATGCGCCGTAACCAGGGGCCAACCTTGCGGATCAACGCCTGGAAATCAGCAGTCGCAAGCGAACTGTCGGCAATCCAGCGCGGCAAATAAACCCGCTGATGCCCTAACGCCATTTGCACCGCCACAAATAGCATCGGCAAACCGGTAATGGTCGAGACGCCGGGAATACCGATAATCGGCAATGAATTGGGTAGCGCAAAAATTAACAGGATAAAACCAAAAGAACGCTGCCCAAGGGATTCGGTAATGTCGCGCACCCGCACCCGCTCGCTACTGAAATTTTCAGCAAAGGCCAACAGCAAGGAAGATAAACTGACACTGGAGTGGTGCCCGTGGGTATTATCGGGCTGGTGTTCAGAAGGCATCGAGAAACCAAAGGTGACTAGAATTGGGGGATTTTACTGTAGTCTAAATTGCAATGACTAGCGTAGCTGCCCGCAGTTGCGTAACTTTACCTATAGGCTTTACGCAAATGTGATGTGGGAGGAGTTTGTGCAAATCCATTTTATAGACTCTATCCATGCGGTTGCCCCGCATACCTGGAACCAGCTCTGCCCCCAACTTTATCCTTTTTGCCGCCACGAATTTCTCGCCGCCCTGGAGGACAACGACTGTACGACCCCGGCCACCGGCTGGCAAGTTGCCCATTTATTAGTGTGGAATAATGAGCAATTGGTAGCAGCAATGCCCGGTTATGTGAAAACCCATTCGTACGGCGAATATGTTTTTGATTGGGCCTGGGCCGACGCATATCGCCGGTATGGGATGGATTATTACCCTAAATGGATCAGCGCTATTCCCTTCACACCTTGCACCGGGCCGCGCCTGTTGACGCAAAATATTTCCGCGGAATTAATTACCCGTATCGGCGCGGCACTGGAACAACATTGTGCCATCAACCATTACTCCGGTTGGCATTGCCTGTTTCCGACCGATGATCAAAACAATTTCTTTATCGCTGCCGGCGCGCTGCAACGATTAGGCTGCCAGTTCCACTGGTTTAATAAAAACTACCAAACATTTGATGATTTCCTTGCGAACCTCGCATCGCGCAAACGTAAGAATATTGTGAAGGAACGCCGCCAGGTACACGAGCAGGGAATCCGGTTTTCAATAAAAAACCAGGCGCAGATTAACGCTACTGATATGGATTTATTTTACAGGCTCTATCGCAATACCTATTTAAAGCGCAGCGGGCACAACGGCTATTTATCCAGGGACTTCTTCCAGCGCCTGGCAAATACTTTTAGCCATTACCTGGTAATGGTATGCGCACAACTGAATGGAACTGTGATCGCCGCCGCCTTGTTTTTTCGCGATACCGAGACACTTTATGGTCGTTATTGGGGTTGCTTCGAGGATTACCAGTTCCTGCATTTCGAAACTTGCTATTACCAGGGCATCGAATATGCAATCGCCAATCAATTACAACGTTTTGATGGCGGCGCGCAAGGCGAACATAAAATTGCGCGGGGATTCGAGCCGGTTATCACTTACTCCAACCACCGCCTGCAGGCCGCCGAATTTCGTACCGCCATTGCAAATTTCCTGCAGCAGGAAACAGGACATATCCACCAATATGTTGCCGAGGCAAACGAATTACTTCCCTTTAAACAAAAATTGTAATTTGCCGATCACACCGTCCCCAAAAAAACGGCGCCACGCTGACGCCGTTTTTAAATCCTGCGCGTTTTACACTTTGAAGTTATCGATTTGCTTTTTAAGCTCACTGGTTTCATTAATCAATTGACTGCCGCTGTGATTAACCACTTGCGCGTTGTTAACCACATTTTCCGACAAACCATGAATTGCCGTGATGTTTTTACTGACCTCATTTGCCACCGAGCTTTGTTGATGGGATGCGGTGGCAATTTGATGGTTCATATCATTAATGATGCCGATGTTCGCCCGGATTTTATCGAGCGCACTCCCCACCTTGGAGGCCGTATCAATAGTTTCACGCGCAGATGCAGTGCTGGTGCTCATCGCCTGGTGGGCTTCGTCGGCTGCGCGTTGCAACTGCACAATGATGGATTCGATTTCTTCCGTCGAAGAGCGGGTTTTCTGCGCGAGCGAACGCACTTCGTCCGCAACTACCGCAAAACCGCGGCCTTGCTCACCGGCGCGCGCGGCTTCAATAGCGGCATTGAGCGCCAGCAAGTTCGTTTGCTCGGCAATCGTCCTAATGACCTCCATAACCGAACCGATATTGACGGAGTTATTTTTCAACACCTGGATTTTTTGCGCCGTGGACTCGATTTGACCGGTCAAGCGGTTTACGTTTTCCAGTGACAAGTTAACGATAGTATTACCCTCCTCCGCCAGGATGCTGGTGGCATTGGTACGCTCGGCGGTATCGCCCGCGTGGCGGGCAATTTCAGTGGCCGATGCGGATAACTCTTCCACCGCTGTGGCCACCAATTCAATTTCACGAAGCTGCTGGGAAGTCGAATTAACCGTACTCTCTGTGGCACTGCTCATGGTGTTTACGTTGGTCCGCACCTTCTCATTCACCTGGATAACATTCCGGATGATATCGGCAATATGCTCCATCACGCGGTTAAAGTTATGGGCCAGCGCAGCAATTTCGTTTTGGCTGTCGGTCGGTAAGCGGCGGGTTAAGTCCCCGCCGCCATCAGCGATGGTGGCCAATGAACGGGTTACCTCATCCACCGGCGCCAACACCAGGCTGCGAATCAGCACATACACGGTCACCAGGCTGGCCGCCAACAAGGCAACGACCGTTAGCACATTGGTTTCAATTTGATCCACAAGCGTTTCATTAAGCTCCTGGGTGGAAAAGGTAATGTTATAAGTGCCGATGGTATTGCCGTTATATACGATAGGTATGGCTTCGCGGGTAATCTGGTTTTCGCTGCGATCATCGTCCGAGGCCTTGGCCAACGCCTGGCCGCGGTGATCCACCACGCTCACAGAAGTCACCAATGAGGTATTAACCAATGACTTGGCAATCGCTTCAATTTGTTGGAAATCATAGGCAAAAACAGCCTCCAGAATCGAACTATTGGTTAGCGCGACCATAGCTGTGGTTTCTGCCTCGAGTTTTTTCTCCAGGTTACCGGAGGCTATTTTGTAATTAGTGAACGCCACCAGGACCGCGATAGCGACCATGGCAATGGTCAATACGATCATCAACTTGGTGAGTAAGGATTTTTTTACCATGTTTTCCCCCGAAATCATTCGGAATTCAATTTTATTAGCATCAATCGTTATTAGCGGCAGTGGTGGCATTTTCTTGAATGATGCCCGCCGCACTACCGCATTGCTGTGTCCACAGGTTTTAAAAACATAAGCTGATTAACACTAGGAGTGGACGGCAGGCTAGGTTTAGGACCCGGTTAGCTGAGTATAGACACAGCTTTCCGGCAGTGCCCAAAGGAAGGGGAAAGTTAGGTAAAGAAATTTTATGCGCCAAAACTAAAACGAAACGGGCCCCAAGGCGGGCCCATTTTTAAGGAAGGGATTTATTCGTCGCTTTCGGTATCTGTATCACTGCCACCCGCCATACCCAATTCTTTCAGCTTGCGGGTCAGGGTGTTGCGTCCCCAACCGAGCAAATTCGCGGCATCGCGTTTGCGCCCGGCGGTATATTTCAATGCGGTTTCAATTAACGCGCGTTCAAACGTCGGTACCGCCTCACTGAGCAACTGATGTTGGCCGCGCGTCAGGGCCTGGTCAGCCCAATGGCGCAGGGCTTTTTCCCAATCATCTGCCGGTGTGCTGGTTTCTTTATTTTCCAGCAACTCCGGCGGCAAATCTTCAATATGGACCTCACGACCAGAGGCCATGACAGTGATCCAGCGGCAGGTGTTCTCCAATTGGCGAACATTGCCCGGCCATTGCAAGGAACAGAAATATTCCTCGGTTTCCGGCAGGAGCACTTTGGGGTCCACATTTAATTCAGTGGCGGCTTTGTGCAGGAAGAAGCGCGCCAGCTTGGGAATATCCTCGCGGCGGTTGGCCAGCTTGGGGATATGGATGCGGATGACGTTTAAGCGATGGAACAAATCCTCACGGAAGCGGTTTTCAGCGACCAGCGTTTCCAGGTTTTGATGGGTCGCCGCAATGATGCGTACGTCCACTTTCACGGGAGTGTGGCCGCCCACGCGGTAAAACTCCCCGTCAGCCAATACCCGCAGTAAACGGGTTTGTGTTTCGGCCGGCATATCGCCGATTTCGTCGAGGAATAGCGAGCCACCATTCGCTTGCTCGAACCGCCCCTGGCGCTGGGCAGCCGCACCGGTGAATGCGCCCTTTTCGTGACCGAAGAGTTCCGACTCCATCAAATCCTTGGGTATCGCCGCCATATTCAGTGCAATGAATGGCTCGTTGCGGCGCGGGCTGTGGCGATGCAAGGCACGAGCGACCAGCTCCTTACCCGTCCCCGATTGGCCATTGATAAGTACGGTAATGTTGGATTGGGACAAGCGGCCAATTGCACGGAACACCTCCTGCATCGCCGGCGCCTCACCGATAATTTCGGTATTGGTTTCCATATTGCTTTCGGGCGCATGTTCACTTTTTTGCTCCTGGGCATGGGCCAGGGCGCGCTGGGTAACAGCAACGGCATCATCCACATCAAACGGCTTGGGCAGGTACTCAAATGCACCGCCCTGATAGGCGGCTACCGCGCTATCCAGGTCCGAATGGGCAGTCATGATGATGATCGGGATTTGCGGATGGGTATTGTGCAAGTTGCCAAGTAGAGTCAATCCATCAGTTCCCGGCATACGGATATCGCTGATAATGGCATCGGGCGTATCGCGATTGAGCTGGCTCATGGCACTATCGCCCGAATCAAATACGCGGGTTTCTATATTCGCTTGTTGCAAGGCCTTTTCCAGCACCCAGCGAATAGAACGATCATCGTCGATGATCCAGACTTTATTGGACTTCTGCATGTTGCGCTTCCATTGGTAAGTAGAGCGAGAAACGGGTTTTGCCCGGCTCGCTTTGGCACTCAATGAGGCCATGGTGTTGATGGATCAGGTGTTGGGAGATGGTCAATCCCAAGCCGGTACCTTCGGCGCGGCCGGTGATCATCGGATAGAAAATATTTTCAATCATCTCGGGCGGTATTCCCGGGCCGTTATCGATAACATCCACCCGGCATACCAGTGCATGGTGTTTACGGCCAATGGTGTATTGCCGCTGGATGCGGGTGCGCAACTGGATGATAGCGTTCACAACCCCGGCCTCCAGCAAGGCCTGCATGGCATTACGCACGATATTGAGCAATGCCTGGATCAACATCTCCTTATCACCCTGCATATTCGGAATACTGGGGTCGTAGTCACGCACAATCCGGATAACATCATTACTTTCAGCCTTGATGATATTGGCCACCCGTTCAATCGCTTCGTGGATATTGAGCGATTGCCACTTGGGCAATTGGTTGGGGCCGAGCATACGATCAACGAGGTTCCGCAAGCGGTCCGCCTCGTCAATGATGATATTGGTGTATTCAGACAAACCCGAACTGGGCAATTCCCTGGCCAGCAATTGAGCGGCACCGCGAATTCCCCCAAGGGGGTTCTTTATTTCATGGGCCATACCGCGCACCAGGTTGCGCGTGGTTTCATGGGAGGTGGTCAGCATTTCTTCACGGCTGATACGCAATAAGCGGTCTATCGGCTGGATTTCAATAATCAGGCCTTCGTGGTCACCGAACGGGGTAACGGTGTAATCGACAGTCAGGGTGCCGCCACTCAGCAACCGCCATTCGGCATGGCGCTTGGTGTAGTGATTAGCCTGGGTCGCCGCCATTTTCAATTGGCGGTCGGTTTCATCGGATTCATAAAAAAAATAGGTGATAGGTTCGCCAGTGTTACTTTCACAACTCATCGCGAGCAACGCTTCCGCCGCAGGGTTCATATGGCATAGCAGCAAATCCGTATCCACCAGCACAATGGCAGTACTCAAGCTATCCAATATGGGTTTGTAGATATCGCGCGGACTCACCTGGCTCTGCTCTCCTCGACGCCTCGACAATGGGCATATGGCTCACTGCAAAAACCAAACCAAGTGAGAAAACGGCCTGATTTAACCGGTTTAGTGAATATCACTGTCCATTATGGGGATTTTCAGAGAAAGCATAGCACCATAGTGGTGCACTCACTTTGGCGTGGGCTTTGGAAGGGCATTATTTTTGATATTTGGGCGAATAACGTTCACCAGAACAGGTGCGGATGTGCCCAAAGATTGACCATCTGCATCTATGGCTTCAACCAAAAGTGTATGCGTACCGCGCGGGACATCCTTCACGATGATGTTGTTCATGGTGGTTTCCTCCAGCAATTCGCCGTTCATGAAATACACCAATAGATGCCCTTCCTGGAGCGCGGGGTTTAACTGGATCGCAATCGCCAGGTCGCGCTGCCCCACCGGGATACTGACATCATTGCGTGGGCTGATAATTTCAATTTGGTAGTTGATGCTGGCCGGCTGGGATTCAAAGCCATCCACCGCCGTGGATTGCGGCAGCGGTTGGGCGCCGGGAACAGTATTTATTTCGCGCAATTCCACTTTTTTTGCATTTTCATCTTTCGGACTGTCGGTATAAATAACGCGGCCATCCTTATCAACGGATTTGTAAACATCCGCCAACCCGCACGGAGCAATAAACACCAGCAGCAATAAAATGATACGCATAACTTGTCCTCAGGAACCGATTGCCAAAGAGTAGCCTTAGTGCCCGCAAAGGAAAAGAGCGTGTTAATTATTTGGATTTTCAATTGCGAACACCGGCGCAAACAACGTTGATCAATGCGCCCACAGAAGTCCCAGCCAAACTCTTCTTTCGAATTCATTGATTGAGACAGGCCTCCCGAATTCCTGGTGCCGGCGATTTGCCAGGTTTTGGCCCGTTAACGATATTTCCAATCCGCCCCTGGCCTGCCAGGCGTAATGGGCATTAATGACGTGGTAGGCGGGAATCCCGGGGTGCGGAAGGGCACCGACCCTTTGGAAGCTGACTTCTAATGATGATCGCTCGGAAATATGCCAGTTAGAGCGCAACTGAGCGTGATATTCCGCGTCATTGGATAGTATGTCGTTATTAACCCCCGTCGCGTTGGTGCCCGGTTTAGCCCTTAAGTCTTCTTCAAGCCGGGTGCCCCCGGCGCTGAGTCGCCAATGCGGCGTAACCTGGTAGGTTGCCCAAGCCTCCAATCCGTATACCTCGCCTTCAATGTCGTTTCGTATTTGCATTGGCAAGCTGGCGGTACCGCTACGCAGCTTATCCCAGTCGTGGTAATAAAGGGTCGCGGAGTAGGCGAGCCGGTCCGAGACCTGGCCGCGATAGCCGATTTCATAAACATCGGCAACCTCCGACTCAAAATCCGGACCACCGGCGATAATGGAATTGGGGGGGGCCGGAAAATATACGTCGCGATCATAGCGGGACGGAGCGCGTACCGCACGGGAGATGGCAGCCCATAACACGGCGTGCTCCGAGCGGCTCCAGGCAAGCCGGGCTGTAGGTAGGTATTCCATCCCAGTGTAGCTGTTATTCTCCAATTTAATGCCCAGTGTCGCCTCCAGCCGCTCCGCGAGATCGAACTGGTCCTGGATAAACAGGTTTTCCCATTCCAGGGTCCGGCTATCAGGGACAAAGGTCGAGAAAAATCCCGGGTCCACGTCGTCACGACCGTAGCGGTAACCACCGCCAAACAGGACCAGGTGACCTCCTACCGGAAGGCTGTATTGCGCTTCGATGTCAAAAATATCTGCGCGCGGCTGGAATAAAACTACGTCACGGCGTTTGGTGTAATCCCAATAGGCTTGTAGCTGAAAGCTCGCCCCCTCATCCAGGCTACGTTGCCAACGCGCCAAAAGGTTGGTGCCGTTTACCCTTATGTTGCCGAGCGCAGTGCCGTTCCTGGCGAAGCCCCGATCCTCCGTTTCACCGCGATAACTGTCGCCCTGCAGTGTGAAGGAATCCTTACCCGCGTTCCAATCCCCACGAAAGCCGGCTTGTATGCTGCGAAAGGCATCATGAGGATTGGCATTATCGAAGCGCACGCTATTGCCTATATCCTTTAGCTTCCCATAGACACGGAAATGGCCGGAGTCGCCGATGGTTCCGCCATAACGGGTACTGAGGCCCCGATCAAGTTCGCCCGCGTGGCCAGCGAGCACCCATCCGCCGGTTTCCCCGGCCCGGCGCGTCACTATATTAATAATCCCGTTGACGGCGTTCGAACCCCATAAGGTTCCCCCTGCCCCGCTGATGACTTCTATGCGATCGACATCCTCAAGCATCACGTCCTGCTGATCCCAAAAAACACCTGAAAACAGGGGAGAATACAGGGTTCGTCCGTCGAGCAGGACTAACAACTTGTTGCTTGCTGCACTATTGAAGCCGCGCGCACTGATGGCGTATTGGGATCCGGTTATACGCGCTACTTGTAATTGCGGAGCGAGGCTTAACGCTTCCGGAATCGTTCGCGCACCCGAGTTTTTAATATCCGCGCGGCGAATAACATAAATTGAGGCTGCCGCATCAGAAAGGGAGTCCTCGCGCTTGGATACCGAGGTGACGTGTATCTGAAGCAACTCTTCTATAGACAGGTCAAAGAAATCGGCGGACACAGGGCGATCAGTGCTTGGGTAAGCTGGCAGGGACAATGTGACGAGTAACGCTACCGCCGCGCGCGAAAATTTCGCGGCCCTTGAACGGTACGCCATAGTTTACCCTCCCAGGATCGGTGAATTTTCAGTGTAGCCAAGGATACCGCTCATACCAACAACCATCCGGTTTTTGGCACCAGGCACAATATTTTCACCTCATGAGTTTCCCGACGCTGGTAGATGTACAGCGATTTGCACCTGGCATGGGCACGAGGGGTTTGAAATACATGGGTGCCACATTACAAGTTTATTATAATGTCATTAGTATTAAATGGTAACGACGCATATACTGGATACGTCAAGGCTTGAGGGCAGGCAGATGCCACACCGAACCCATTTATTTTCCTTGCGTATCGGCCATGCAGTGCGTGAAAGCTGTTTCGCCGAACCATACAGTTTCCCCAGGTTCCGCAAGGATTTGCTCGCTGGCCTGACCGTCGGGATTATCGCCATTCCGTTGGCAATGGCACTGGCGATCGCCAGTGGTGTTCCGCCCCAGTATGGGCTGTATACCGCGGCAATCGCCGGGTTTGTCATCGCCCTCACAGGGGGATCGCGTTTCAGTATTTCCGGCCCCACAGCTGCCTTCGTGGTAATCCTTTACCCCATTACCCAAAAGTACGGGCTTAGCGGTTTACTCCTGGCTAACCTCATGGCGGGCGCTTTGTTAGTGCTGATGGCGTTGTTTCGCCTGGGAAGGTTCATCGAATACATCCCCGAACCGGTGACACTCGGCTTTACCGGTGGTATTGGCGTGGTCATCGCCACTTTGCAGATCAAGGATTTTTTCGGGCTAACCATCGAGGAAATGCCTGAGCATTATTCCGATAAGGTGATAACGCTTGCACAACACTTACCCGACCTGCACTGGCCCAGCTTGTTAGTAGCCATGGTAACGCTTGGAACCATGCGCTTGTGGCCGCGACTAAAAAGCCCCGTTCCGGCACACCTTCCGGCAATCCTGGTAGCCAGCCTGCTCGCATTGGCATTAAACAATGCGGGCATGGACATAGCGACTATTGACTCCCGGTTTACCTTCATCACCGGCAATGGCAGTACTGGCCACGGCATACCCCCGTTTTTGCCGGGGTTTGAATGGCCATGGATGCAAATGGACGCAAATGGAAAGCCCTTAACCCCAAGCTGGGCCCTGGCGCATGACTTGCTTCCCGCCGCATTTGCCATCGCCATGCTAGGGGCCATCGAATCGCTCTTATGTGCGGTAGTCATGGATGGAATGACCGGTAAACGCCATAGCGCTAACAGCGAACTATTGGGGCAAGGAATCGGTAACCTGATTACGCCTTTTTTTGGCGGCATCACCGCCACGGCGGCAATTGCCCGTTCCACTGCAAACTTTAAAGCAGGCGCTGAAACGCCTGTTGCAGCCATGGTGCATGCTGTAGTTGTAATACTGGGACTGGTCAGCTTTGCCCCGTTGCTGGGCTACTTGCCAATGCCGGCTATGGCTGCCTTGTTATTGGTAGTTGCCTGGAATATGAGTGAAGCCCCCAAAAGCATTCACCTGTTCAAAACATCACAAAGCAGCGACCGCTGGATATTTTTGACCTGTTTCACATTGACCGTACTGTTTGACATGGTTATCGCCATTACTACCGGCACTTTGTTGGCCGCCGTCTTATTTATGAAATCCATAGCCGACTCAACCCGCGCAATAGACATCACCGACAACAAACAATATATCGCCAACCCCCTCCCCCAACATTGGCAAGCCTTTAAAATCACCGGCCCATTATTCTTTGCTGCCGCCGATAAAATCTTTGGCGAACTCGCCCGCTATTGTATGCCGGGGCGCGGCCTGGTCCTTTATCTGGATAACACCACACTGCTCGATGCGGGCGGCGTTGCGGCACTGACCAAGCTCATTTCGCACTGCCACAAGACCGGAGCGCAATTGATCCTGACCGATGTGCAACGCCAGCCACTCAAAGCCCTGGCAAAAGCCAGGCTGGAACCGATAGAAGGAGTCTTCCGCCTTTACCCGGATTTGCAAACGGCATTGTCAATAATTGAAAGCAACCAGCCAGCCACCTAATTAACAGCCAAATAAATTACTGGAATAATCAGCGGCGAACAAATCACCCAGGCACAAAAAAGCCCGCAAAGCCAAGCTTTGCGGGCTTTCGATACTCCGGGGCGTATTACACGCTGTAGTAGAGTTCGAATTCTACCGGGTGCGGGGTCATGTTAACGCGTTGGATATCAGCTTTCTTCAATTCGATGTAAGCATCAATGAAGTCTTTGCTGAACACACCGCCCGCTAACAGGAAGTCGTGGTCCGCTTCCAGGGATGCCAGGGCCTCTTCCAACGACGCGCACACTTGTGGAATCAGCGCTTCTTCTTCTGGCTCCAGGTCGTAAAGGTCTTTGGTTGCCGGCTCGCCCGGATGGATCTTGTTCTGGACACCATCGATACCAGCCATCAACAGCGCAGCGAAGCACAGGTATGGGTTGGCAGTTGGATCCGGGAAGCGGGTTTCAATACGCTTGGCTTTCTCACCAACAGTGTAGGGAATACGGATAGATGCAGAGCGATTGCGCGCAGAGTAAGCCAGCATTACCGGCGCTTCGAAGCCTGGAACCAGACGCTTGTATGAGTTGGTAGAGGCATTACAGAAAGCGTTCAATGCTTTAGCGTGCTTGATGATACCGCCTACGTAGTACAGGGCAGTTTCACTCAGGCCAGCGTATGCATCGCCAGCAAATTGGTTCTTGCCGTTCTTGGAGAAAGACTGGTGAACGTGCATACCTGAACCGTTATCACCGATCAATGGCTTCGGCATAAAGGTAGCGGTTTTACCGTATTGGTGAGCAACGTTATGTACGCAGTATTTCAGGATTTGTACTTCGTCCGCTTTCTTAACCAGGGTGTTGGCGCCTACACCAATTTCACATTGGCCAGCGTTAGCCACTTCGTGGTGATGGATTTCAATTTCCAGGCCCATGGCTTCCATGGCATTACACATGGCACCGCGGATGTCGTGCAGGGAGTCGATTGGCGCAACCGGGAAATAACCGCCTTTTACGCGTGGAGCATGGCCGTGTTTACCTTCAATGTCGTCACCTGATTGCCATGCAGCTTCTTCAGATTTGATTTTATAGAACGCACCGCCCATACCGCTGTGGAAGTGAACGCTGTCGAAGATGAAGAATTCGGGTTCCGGTCCAAACAGGGCGATGTCACCCAGGCCAGTGGACTTCAGGTACTCTTCGGCGCGCAGGCCGATAGAACGTGGGTCGCGGTCGTAACCCTGCATAGTTGCCGGTTCAACGATGTTGCAGCGAACAATAATGGTTGGCTCGTCATAAAATGGATCCAATACAGCGGTCGAATCGTCCGGCATCAGGATCATGTCTGAGTCGTTAATACCTTTCCAACCGGCAATAGAAGAACCGTCGAACATTTTGCCGTCGGTGAAAAAGCTGTCATTAACAACGCTTGATGGGAAAGTCACGTGTTGTTCTTTACCTTTGGTATCGGTGAAGCGCAGGTCAATCCAGCGAGCTTCGTGTTCTTTGATCAGGTCTAAAGTCTTAGACATTGAATGCCTCCAAGTTGTAATAGCCCGAAGGCTACGATAATGAATGTTGTTATTACAGTCGGCTGGTGAGCTTTTCTGGCGAAAAACTAACCGGAAATTGTCCCGGCATCAGTAGCGGGCGATTCATTTCGGTGAACCGCCCTACTTTGGGTGTCAGAAAGGGGGCAAAATATATGCCATTCAAGGAAAATAGCAATAAGCCGCGAAAAATAAGGTACCACTGGGATGATAAAGGTATTGAAAACCCCGAAATGATCCATTTTTGTGCACAAGCTTTCATGACCGCACCAATTTAGATCAAAAAGGACTGGTAACTTGCTTTTTGCAGTATTCCTACCCATCAAATCGGCGGCTAGTGTGCCAGTGGCCTGCTCCAATTTGCATCATTTTTACGCAAATCAATTATCCATCGATGGAAAAAGCCGTTTATTAAGGGTGCGGCCGCAATCCAAGTTGGAAATATTTAATCAATTAACCCCAAGCTATAGGTTTCGGTTGGTTAAAGGTATAGGGTCGAACAGCGACAAAACTCTCCGAAGTACGTGGATATCACCTTTATGTACAAGCTTATCCTCCATCGCATCTTCCGGTGTGGTTACCCGAAAAACCAGCCTCATAAATGCATCGGAAGAAGAGACCCAAATCAAGTTTGGGTTATAACACTTCCCCATTCCGCCGGAGGCTTCTTCATTTTTTACTTGAGTGAAGAAAACCTCATCTTCAACATGAAATTCATAACTTTCATCAATCCCCTGGCTTAATTTTTTATTAAAAGAACCTAGCATGCCATGTAGCAGCCAGTGCGGGAGAAAATATTCAGTTTCCTTCTTGGGAGTTGCCAATAAGGGAATTCCCCAGCGAATCAGAGACAAGACAACTGAATCAAGCTCCTTCCCTTTCTCTGTTAATTCATAGACAGCAGCTACACCTGGGGGGGGAAGCTTATATTTAAAGACCAGGCCATTGGCTTCCATATCCTTAAGCCTTGTAGAAAGAAGATTCGCTCCTACCCCCTGCATTCCGTCTTGCAGGTCTTTGAATCGTTTAGGGCCAGAAAGTAATTCCCTAACAATTAAAAGGGTCCAGCGCTCCCCCAAAATATCCATGGCTCTGGCTAGCGGACAAAATTGATTATAACTACGCGATTCATTACTCATAAAATTCATCTTGGTGCGTTGATAGGCGACAATACAATAACAAACATTGAACTATATGTTTTTTTACTTTATGCTAAAAAAATAAATACCACAAAGGATTATTTTGCATATGAAAACCTATATAGAATTCATCATTAAAATTCGCTTTGTCGTAGTGGTAATGATATTGCTTTTAACGGCTGCTGCAATTTTTAATGCTAAAAATATCAGAATTATTATTGACCCCGCCAAGATGATGCCCCAATCACATCCATATGTGTCGGCCGGTAATGAAATTGAGCAAATGTTCGGCTCCAAACACACTGTAGTCATAGGAATAAGTCCTTCCAACGGCGATATATACCAGGACAAAGTGCTGTCAACAGTAGCTGCGATGACAGCAGATTTTTTAGCAACGCCCGGTGTAATTAAGGAAAACCTACTGAGCCTGGCTGCAAAACGCGTAAAAGATATCAAGGGATCCGACGATGGCCTTGCAGTTGCCCGTATTGTGGATACTGACGCAGTAAAAACTTTCAATCACAGTGATATAAAACAGGCAATCGCACGCAACCCGATTTATCACAACTTGTTGGTGGCCGCAGATGAAAAATCAACCGCTATAGTTGTTGAATTTAAGGATGAGCCTCAGGGTTTCAGAGCAATGATGGAAAAAGTGCACGCGGTCACTGACAAATATCAATCGGATCAATTGCACATCTCTATTGGGGGACTCCCTAATTTCCTTTCAAAAGTAGAGATTTTTTCTGAAAGAATGGGAATATTTCTTCCTGTTTCATTTGTCATTTTATGCGTAATTTTATTTATTGCATTTCGCACTAAGCAAGCGCTAATTTTGCCGCTGGTAACTGCGCTTATTGCAGTCATTTGGGGCCTTGGAATTATGGGAGCGTTTGGTGTTCCCATGGACGTTTTTAATGCGACGACTCCGATATTAATTCTAGCCATTGCGACCGGACATGCAGTTCAATTACTAAAGCGGTACTACGAAGAGTATCAGCACTTCACCAGCGATAGCTCAATGTCCCCTAAAGAAGCCAATCGCCTGGCCATTATTAGCTCAGTAAGCAAAATGGGTCCGGTGATGCTGACGGCGGGTATAGTTGCGTCTTTGGGTTTCCTCTCGTTAATAATTTTTGAGATAAGCACGGTAAAAACATTTGGAATATTTACTGCAATAGGTATTGGGTCAACAGTCTTATTGGAAATGACATTTATTCCGGCATTGCGCTCAATGATGCGCCCCCCCAAGGTATTGGTGAATACTGCTCCTGAAAAACGTATATGGGACAAAATATCCGACAGCTTATCTTCTTTGGTTGTTCGCCCTCAGCGGGTACTTATAGGCACGGCATTATTTGTAATAATCTCAGCAATCGGAATCGGAAAAATAATCGAAGATAATTCCGTTAAAAAATATTTTTCAAAAAACCAAGTGTTTCAACTCGAAGATGGGAAGCTGAACGCCTCATTTGGCGGAACGAATACTTTCTACATTCTGGTGCAAGGTAAAGAAGATAATGCGCTTAAAAGCCCTTCAACTCTTGAAGCCATGGACAAACTTCAGCAGATGCTAAATCGCGAAGGAAATGTAGGAAAAACCCTGTCGATTGTCGATTTTATAAAACAAATGAATAGGGCTATGAATGGAGATAAGCAAGAATTTTATACTATTCCAGGAAATGAAGATTTAATTTCACAATATTTCCTGCTCTACTCTATGTCAGGTGAACCAAGTGATTTTGATTCTTTTATAGATTACAACTACAAAAATGCAAAAATAGTAGTGTTTTCTAAAACAGATAGCACTGCCTTCGCTGACGATTTAATTGCAAAAATAAATTCATTTTCCCTAACCAATTTTGATAAGGATATAGTTATTAAAATTGGTGGCAGTGTTCCCCAGGACTCTGCATTGAACCATGCCATGGTTGAAGGAAAAATCCTAAACATTGTCCAAATTGGACTAGTGGTTTTCGTAATATCCAGCCTGGTGTTCCGATCATTTATTGCAGGAATACTGGTAATGACTCCTTTAGTGATTACGGTGATCGCTAATTTTGGATTGATGGGCTGGACCGGGATCTTGCTTAATATTCCAACCTCGTTAACCTCTGCGATGGCTGTCGGCATTGGCGCTGACTACGCAATATACCTTATCTATCGATTGCGCGAAGAATTACAAAAGGAAAGCGATACGGCAATCGCAATAAATAAAGTGCTATCTAGCGCAGGCGAGGCAATTATGTTTGTTGCAGTTGCTATCTCTTGTGGATATGGAGTTCTTCTTTTTTCATCTGGTTTCTACATTCACATGTGGTTGGCAACCCTGATTGCGCTGGCTATGATCACCAGCGCCGCAGCTGCCTTAATAATAGTACCGACAGTTATTATATATTTACGCCCCAAATTTATATTCGGAAACGAGAAGTCCTCCTCATTGTTAGGCGCATCGGTTGCATCCTTTTTTATGATTGCCGTATTTTTGATGTCGTTTAATGCAAACAAAGCCAAAGCTGACGAAGTGGATGTTAAAGCGCTTATCCAAAAAAATTATTTTGTGAATAGAGTAAGTGGATCTACATCCAACTCCATTTTTATTTTAATAAATAAACAGGGGCAGCAGCGGAAACGCGAGGTTTTTGGGGTCACCAAATTAGCTGAAAATGGCATTGACAATATGAGGTTCACGAGATTCCAGTCACCCTCTGATGTGAAAGGGACGGCATCGCTTTTAATAGAGCACCAAGATACCGATGACGATATGTGGATATATTTACCCGCCCTGAAAAAAATACGTCGATTGGTGTCAAGCAACAAAAAAGACAGTTTCATTGGAACAGACTTTTCTTATGCTGATGTTATTGGATTTAAAACGGAGGAATGGAATTATAAAATCGTTGGCAAAGAGGTAATGAATAATGCCGACGGCCTAGTAATTGAGGCAACACCCGCAAATTCGCAAGTTAAGATTAATACTGGCTACTCAAAAAGAAAAATATGGTTATTGCTTGATAATGCGGTTACTACCAAAATGGAATTCTGGGATCTGCAGGGTGAGCCCCTAAAAACGATCACTTTTGAAGATATTCAAAATGTCGATAAAGAAAATGCCAAATGGCAAGCTATGCGCTTAATGGCTAAAAATATCCAGACAGGCCATAGCACAGAAATTCAATTTCACGATTTTAAAGTACATAGCGATATCGATCCAAAATATTTTACCGCTCGATACCTTGAAAGGGAGTGATTCTGTTGCGCTTTTACTCACTCTTTTTATCCGGATTACTTTTTGCACCAACCAGCCTGTATGCAATTAGTCATGACATTCATGGTTCTTTTTCTTTAAATGAAACTGAATATACACATAGTGGAGCCAAGGTAGGAAATGAATCTTCAGCCTGGCTTTGGCTGAAAGCTGGCATAGACATTAGCGAGGAATTTAGTATCAAGGCAAAAGGATGGATTCAAGGAAAAAAAAATAAATATGATGACGACATGGAAGAAAAATTGCAGGAGGCATATGCCGAATATTTTAGCAATGCATTAACTTTTAAGATCGGACGTCAAATAATTGCCTGGGGACGTGCAGACAGCTTAAACCCAACAGATAACTTAACTCCCAGAGATTATAGCTTGTCTTTGTTGGAGGACTCAGAGCAGCGCTTTGGTGCTGACGCTTTAATATTTAAGTATTCGGAAACTGATGCTGAGTTATCTTTTGTTTTGATAAGTGAGCCAAAAGCCAATGTACTCCCGCTAGAATTTTTACTGGGAACAAAAATAGATGATGTATTGCCAGAAAATCCGGCAGGCGCGCTAAAATTAAATGTTGTAAAACCCTCGCTGGATTGGTCTATTTCCTACTATGATGGTTTCGATCTTATGCCTAATATCGGTATAAACCCCGCGTCACTCTCCGTCACCCAGCAATATGATCGCAAACAAGTAATAGGTGCGGACGCAGCGACAACTATCAACCGCTACGGAATAAGAATTGAGGCAGCTTATAGCATTTTTCCCGAGGCCCCTTTTGTTGGCTTTTTTGAGAAGAAGGATCAAGCATATTGGATATTGGGAGCAGATCGCTCAATAACTGAAAATATAAACCTTAACATGCAGGTTTATGGAAAAAAAACCTTTGATTTTCAGGATAGGGAAGAAATATCCGGGGATTACCCGTTAGGTCAATTGCAGATGGTTTCAGCAATACTGGCTGGGCAACTTTATGATCATGATTCAGGCTTGACTTGTCGGATATATAATAAATGGCTAAACGAAACTCTTACTGCAGAGTTACTGGGTGTCTACTCCACATCCCACCATGATCGCTTATTTAGAGCAAGAATAAGTTATGCAATCAATGATCACTTAAAACTGTCCGTAGGCTCCGATAGCTTTATTGGGGCGCCCGATACCTTTTTTGGTAATAACGAATCCTTATCATTTTCCCAGGCGGAAATTAAATTACTATTCTGACGAGCTTCGGATCCCTGTTTTGGTGCACTCAGAATTATGTTTGTGCACCTTTCTTTCCCTCAGGGTTATTCCCCATTTTCAACTTTAATTTTGCCCTTGTTAGATCATTTGGAAAAAATGTAATAGCAAACAAAATTAATGGCGCATAAATTGATAGTATATTTAAGTGAAGTTAAATATAGTTAATTAGTAACTTAATACTTCATTAGTTTTAGCAAAAGATATAAAAAATAGCTATTAGGGTATGAAACGAAGACACGGAAGTACTATGTACGTTTTTTGGCATCTAGTAATAGCTAACACCGCACTATTAATTAACGATTAATCAACAAAAGGATCTTCAAATGTTAATTCCGCAAAAACAAACTTCCTGTGATGTTCTTATTCTTGGTGCCTCAATGGCGGGTAGCTGCCTGGCGCGACACCTTAAACTAAAGCACCCTCAACTTAATGTGACAGTGATTGACAAGAAAAAGGAATTTGATTACGGCATCGGAGAATCCATGCTTGAAATATTTTGGGACTACGCTGCTAAAGATCTTTTGCTTGGCCCTTATCTGGACAATAACCATCTTCTCAAGCATGGCCTACGTTTTTTCTTTGATAACGAAGAAAAAAATCTTTCCCTCGAACAAATGAGCGAAATGGGAAGGGGTTGGACAGATGCTATTCCTGCCCATCAAATCGACCGAAAAAAATTTGATGAAGATATTGCGAAGCTAAATCAAAAAATCGGTGTTCAGGTATTGCTTGGCTGTGATGCAAAGGAAATTAACCTTGACAAAGAAAATGGCCATAAAGTTCTTACTTCTCAAGGGGAATTCACTTGCAAATGGCTGGTTGATGCAACCGGCTTGAATTCACTGTTAGGTCGCCAACTTGATCTGATAAAACCAATTGAAGAACATAAAATCTCAACCAGATGGGTGCGAGTAAAAGGAATTAATATTATCGACCATATGGGATCCGATGCCTGGCGTGAAAAAGTCCACTATAACAGCAGGTTTCTCAGTACAACCCACTTTATGTACAAAAATTATTGGTTTTGGATGATTCCATTGGAAGAGGATTTATATAGTATTGGTTTGGTATGGAAAAATGAAGAAGTAGATTTGACCCTGAAATCGTCAGAGGATTTTATTAAGTTTATTTGTTCCCATAAGGCCCTTGCTGATGTCCTTGGAGATTCGTACGAAATTCTTGACTACCATGGTTTAAAAAATATGTCACGGATGGCAAATCAATTTTATTCGGAAGATCGATGGTTTTTAACTGGAATGTCTGCTGCTTTTTTGGATCCATTATTTTCATCTGGCTCAGCGTTCTTATCTGACGCAAACCGCATGATTGTTGACCTTATTGAAACTGATATGGCCAACGATGAGCGTACGCTCCATAACAAAGTCTGTACTTATAACGAACATTCCCGGTGGTGGTTAAAAAACTTCTTGTTGCATATAACAGGTAACTATCATGGTTCTTACGATCTTTTGAGGCAATTGTTTGAGCCCTTATTGATGGATTATTTCGGATTGATATTACCTGTCTCAATGAGCCATCAGTGGGGATATGACCCTTCTATTGATTATGTGGATGCGGACGCTCTCCGTTGCATGAAAGATGACATGCTTGCTAACGGGGCGGCGATGAAGGTGCACAAAATATGTGATGAACTCGCCGAGTTCCTGGAAACAAAAGAAGGGCTTTATACAAGAAACAGTAATCAATTTTTTGATTTAAAAATAACCAAGACCTACAACAGGCACAGCCTAAGTCGCGGAAAAACCTTGTCGCCTGATGCTATTAAAGAATTGCATATGGAAATGTTACAGCTTAGTTTAACTATGGCATTAAAACGAATGGCATCAAGCAATGGGCGCATGTTTCCTGAAGAACAACTGCCCCAAGCAATGGAAGACTATCTAATTAATGGAAAGAGCCTTCACGAGGTATATCACGCATACGTTGAGCCGTTAAAAACCGAACAGTTTTACGGTACGGAAAATGCGTATATCAACAAAGCTGAATGCGTATCCGTTTAACTCAATTGACATAGATAACTTTAAGGAAAATAGCTATGCAACCGATGCAACCTATACAGTCCATAATGTCACCTTCATTTTCCACAGAAACAATTGAGCAATCCTATCGAATACTGGAACTCATTTTTGAACGAAGGAGATTGCTAAGCGGTGAACTCGAAAAGGAAGGCAACTTCTTTGAAGAGGCAGAGTTCCATTTAAATAAAATAATAAATTTTGTGTTAGCTGGCGAACCGATACATATGATTCTTCCGGCATTTCCGGCCAAATCTCCTAGCCGTCAAAAGACGCTTGGGCATTTGCCTGATCATGGCGAGGAATTAGCCTTTCGTAATTTAGAAGATTTATGTAACAAAATTAAAAATATTTACGCCCCTGGGGCATCAATTACTATTTGTTCAGATGGCCGGGTTTTCGCTGACGTGGTTCGTATTCCTGATATCGATGTTACTGAATATAACGACAAAATGAAGTTAAATGCTAAAGAATGGAACCTGGCATCTATTAGCTTCTTTGATCTTGATGATGTATTCCCAAAAAACATGGATTTTTCCATTTTACGTGAAGAATTGATGATGGAATACGGCGAGCGATTGATGGAGCTTCAAGAGCGTTGTCGTAATGAACCCCAGGCAAGAGAGATGTATAAAGGAATAACAAAATTTCTTTTTGAAGATTTCTGTGGAATGGGTGATTTTTCCGGATGGACTCGTACAGCTATTCAAAATGCAGCAAGAATATCAGCCTATCGTGTTATTCAGCGAAGCAATGCCTGGGGGCGCTTGTTGGCCGACAGATTTAAGAACTCTCTTAGATTATCCATTCATCCGCAGTTCCGTTGCTCAGAAAAAATTGGAATCAATTTAATTAGTGAATCGGATTGCTGGACTACCCCGTGGCATTCAGTTGTGCTAAAAAAAGGTGAAAAAATAATGTTGGTAAAAAGAAAGGATGCGGAAGACATGAATGCCACCTTGGTGTTCAGAGCAGGAAAGCCAAGTCATTATGCCTTAGAGGTGTAATCTCTTTTATAATTAAAGGAACTTGCCATGTTAGAGTTAGAAGAAATTAAACCCTTCGGCTTGATTGTCTATAATCGGGCAGAACAAATCTCCCTGTCCGAAATAGACATCAGCAATATTGTTGATTGGCTGGCCAACTATCACCTTTTATTATTTAGGGGTTTCTCGCCATTTGATTCATCTGAATTCATAAATTATGCGAGAAAATTGGGTCCGCTATTGGAGTGGGAATTCGGCGAGTTACTGAATTTGCGAATGGAGGAGAAGCCGTTAAATCATCTTTTCAATAGTGGTCGCGTTGAAATGCATTGGGACGGTGCGTATCTCACTGAGCAGCCGAAATATAGTATTTTCCAATGCCTGAATGCTGACGATACATTTCCAGGAGGAGAAACTATTTTCACTAATACAGTGAAATTATTAAAGTCAATGAGTGATGATGATCTGTCTGAATGGCGAAGTATGTCTATCAGTTATAAAACAGATAAAGCCGCCCATTATGGCGGCAATGTAGAAATTCCACTTATTTGTAAGCATCCTCATTTACAGAAAGAAGTAGTTCGATTTATCGAACCGTTTAATGAGGACAATATTGAGGTTAATCCGGTAGAGGTTGGAATCCAGGGCATACCGTTAGAGAAACAGAAGGAGAAATTATTAACGGTAATCAATAAGATATACAGCGATGATGTTATGTACCAGCATCATTGGAAAAAAGGTGATTTCCTAATATACGACAACAATGCATTACTTCATGGAAGAAATAAGCTTCAACATAATGTTAATCGCCATCTGCAGCGTATTCATATCTTAAATGGTGAACCCTACGATCCTAACAGAAAGCCTAACTTTATCGGTTTGCGATCAGAAGATGTGCATCAATGAGTATCGTTGTTCATGCACTTCCCCCACATCAATGAATAATCGGGGTTTATATGCAACTTAATGAAATTAAGGCTTTTTTAATCGTAGATCATTTGGTGGCTACTGCTGGGCAGCCCTCAGAAGATCAGCTTGAGTTGATTGCTCAACATGGTTATGAGGTGGTAATTAATCTGGGATTAATGGATAAGCGTTATTGCCTTGAAGATGAGGCCTCAACCGTGGCATCACTGGGAATGCAATATGTCCATATTCCAGTGGATTTTGCTAATCCACTGCAAACCGACTTTGATAGGTTTGTTGACTCAATGACAGCATTGAAGGATAAAAAAATATTTGTTCATTGTGCTGCAAATTATCGCGCCAGCTGCTTTTTGGGGGCGCATTATTTCACCGCCGGGGTTTGGAGTCACAGACAGGCAATTGATTTTATAGAGAAAATATGGAAACCAGATCAAACCTGGCGAGATTTTTTTAACAAACAAACAGCATGCGCATCTGTTGCGGTTTAAACACTATAACAAGTTACAGTTAAGGAGTGACCTATGAAATATTTTTTAGGCTTTTTAATTTTTCTCATGTCATCGTTTATTTTGGCAGATGAAAACGGGAAAGTTCTGGTAGATCAAAACGCTAAATATCAAGATGCATATGTCGTAATGCAGGCCGACATTATAAACCCGGATCAATTTTTTAATCAGTATGCATTTTTTGCAGAAAAAGTTGTGGCGGCTTATGGCGGTGTTGCCAAGATAGCAGCACTTAATAGCGCTACTACATTTGAGGGGAACTGGAGTAATAACTGGACATTAATGCTTAATTTCCCATCTATAGATGCAGCTAAAAATTGGTATTATTCTTCCGAATACCAGTCCTTGATTCCTATTAGGAAAGCAGCATCGGCCTATGGCAACATGGTATTAATAGGAAGTGCGCCTAAAAGTATTATCAATTGGAGTATTGTTACCTATGAAAATAAAGAGCCCACGATAATATTTCCAAATACACTGGATCCAAATCCTGAATACATTGTAGGTGTTAAATCGAATAGTGTTTTTGCTGAGGATAAGTTTTCCCTACAGGCAGAATTTCCCGAAGTGGATGTTACCTATGCTCAGGTTTCTGGTGAAATTCGCGTTTTGTCTCCACAAAATGGAGGCGTTAGTGAGGTAAGTGTTTATGCGATTGATACTGCTGGCAATAAATTACTTCTGACGAAAATAAAAACCAATCATTCAGAACAATGGAAAACCTTCAACTATAAGGTTGATCGCAAAAAATGGGCGAAGTTTAATCCCCAAAAATTACGTAAGATCGTATTCAAATTCACTAATTATTTAACCGGTGAAGGCTCATACATGGAAGTCAAAAATGTTAAGGTATTTGAATAGTCACTTTGATTATTTCAGGAATTAAAAAAATGAAAAGAAATTTTGGCGCAGTCATCATTGATTTGGATGGTACATTAGTTGACACTGCGCCGGATTTTTTGATGGCAGTGAATCACATGCTATCTTTTTATAAACAGAAGCCTGTTAATATTGATGAAGTGAGGAATTTGATTGGTAAAGGGCCAGAATATCTTATAAGAAATATTCTGGCTCTTTATTATGAGGAAAGTTCTGTCGAAGCCCTGCTGCCGGAAGCCTCAAAAATTTACCAGGATGGTTATGAGAAAATAAATGGAAAGCACAGCAGTCTTTACCCCGGTGTCATAGATGGTTTAAAAATCCTGTCGAACCTGCAAATGAAGCTGGTGTGTCTTACTAATAAACCTCAACAAAATGCGGAGGCTTTATTGGAGCAAACAGGCCTGTTAGGCTTTTTCCACCAAGTCTATGGCGGGGACGCTGTGCCTGCACGTAAACCTTCACCACTTGGCATTTTGCAAATATGCTCTGAGTTGAATCTGAGTCCTGGGCAAATTTTGATAATCGGTGATTCGGAGAATGATGCTCAAGCGGCAAGGCTGGCGGGAGCGCCAGTGTACTTGCTTCCTTATGGCTATAATCATGGCATTCCAATTGACGAGGTTCCAAGTGACGGGGTTATGGACAATTTGGTGGCCGTGGCTAGCAGCCTGGATGGTTAATTGATGCCTACCTATCTTGTCATAGAAACTGTAAAAGAATCATAACAACTCTTCTCCCCTTTTTGTTTGCACTCCACCTCCCTAAGCCGTGTGGCATCTCGCAATAGGTTACGGACAGTGGGAGAGACAGAAATATTGTCCGACACCTTGTTCATTCCGCTAGATTGGCTTGTTCATTCATATAGATGAATCAAATAAGTAAAGATAGATGAAATCGGCCGTGTCGATGTCAGCCTCCAAAGAATATGGGCTTCATTTCGATCTGGATTGGCCCGTCTTCGTTACTTCGAAGCCTTATCCAAGCCAGATTGACTAAATATTAGACAACCCGTGTCCCGGGTCTTAGGTATAATCGCCTATTTTTTACTGAGCCAGTCGGCGCTGTCATTTTCAGGCACATCAGCTATGCATTTCATCGTAAAAGTTTTTCCCGAGATCATTATTAAAAGCCCGCCGGTGCGGAAAAAATTTATCAAGCAATTGCGCGATAATTTGCGTGTGCTATTGACCAACATGGGCGTAGATATCGATGTGCAACGCGATTGGGAAAAGATTGAAATTCGCTGCCCGCATGCCGATGAGCATGTAACGTCCCAAGTGGCCGATGTGTTGGCACGCACACCTGGTATCGCCAATTTTGCCTTGATCCACGATTACCCCCTGGGCGATCTCGATTCCATTTTTCATAACACCCTGCGGCATTGGCGTAATCAGCTTGCCGGCAAAACGTTTTGTGTGCGTGCGAAACGCGTAGGGAAACACGAGTTCAGTTCCGTGCAGGTCGAGCAATATGTCGGTGGCGGCTTACTACACAACTCGGAAGCCAAAGGCGTGAGCCTGCATAAACCAGATATTATTGTTCCACTCGAAATCAAAGATAACCGCCTATGGGTGCTGACTAGCAAAACACAGGGGTTGGGTGGCTTCCCCCTGGGGGCACAGGACCCTGTGCTTTCGTTGATTTCCGGTGGCTTTGACTCAACTGTTTCGACTTATCTGTGTATTAAACGTGGGCTGCGAGCGCACTATTGCTTCTTTAACCTCGGCGGGCGCGCCCATGAAATCGGCGTAAAGGAAGTTGCTTATTACTTGTGGAATAAATACGGCGCGAGCCACCGCGTTAAATTTGTGACCGTGCCGTTTGAAGAGGTTGTTAAGGAAATCCTCGAAAAAGTGGATAACTCCTATATGGGCGTTGTACTCAAGCGCATGATGCTGCGCGCAGCGGAGCAGGTCGCTGAATCGCTGGAAATCCCGGCATTGGTGACAGGTGAAAGCGTGGCGCAGGTTTCCAGCCAAACATTGATTAACCTGGGCGCAATTGATCGGGTCACCGATATGTTGGTACTGCGCCCGCTCGCCACCATGGACAAAGGCGATATTATCGATATCTCGCGCAAAATCGGCACCGAGAGTTTTGCCGCCAGTATGCCCGAATATTGTGGTGTGATTTCCGTAAACCCCACCACCAAAGCGCGTATGCACAAGGTCGAGCGCGAGGAAAATAATTTTGATTTTGCTGTGCTTGAGCGCGCCATTGCCGGGCGACGCGCCCAAAATATCGATGAACTCGTCAATGAACTGGATGCAGATTTATCGGTACCGGTGGTTGGCGCTATCAATCCCGGTCAAATTGTTATCGATATTCGCCACCCCGATGAACAGGAGCACAATCCCCTGCGCCTGGAAGGAGTGGAGATCAGAATCATTCCTTTCTACTCGCTCAACAACCAATTCCCCGCCCTGGATATGAGCAAGCAATATTATCTGTACTGCCAGAAAGGGGTAATGAGTCAATTGCACGCGGCAAACCTGAAAGATGCGGGACATCTGAATGTGGGGGTTTATCGCCCCGAGCCAAAGGGCGCTTGTGCAATCTAACCGGCCTTGTTAATAGACGATAAGCCCGGACGGGGGTTGGGCGAACAAAAAATCATCAATCTGGAAGGGATTGTCATATCCGAGCCATGCAGAGATGAGTATAATGCGCGCCTTTTTACGCATCCCCTTTAGCCTGTTAAGGCGCATACCCAAGAGAAACCCCACAGTGACAGATCAATCAGCTATCGAAAAACTGCGCAATATTGCGATTATCGCCCACGTTGACCACGGTAAAACCTCTATGGTTGACCAGTTGTTGCGTCAATCCGGCACCCTGGATCGCCGCGATGACAGCGGCGACCTGATCATGGACAGTAACGACCAGGAACGCGAGCGCGGCATTACCATTCTGGCGAAGAATACCGCCATCAAGTGGAATGATTACCGTATCAACATCGTGGATACACCGGGCCACGCCGACTTCGGCGGTGAGGTGGAGCGCGTGTTGTCGATGGTGGATTCTGTATTGCTGATTGTGGACGCCGTGGGCGGCCCCATGCCGCAAACCCGTTTCGTGACATCCAAAGCTTTCGAGCAAGGCCTGAACCCAATAGTCGTAATCAATAAAATTGACCGCCCAGGTGCGCGCCCGGAATGGGTAATTGACCAGGTATTTGATTTGTTCGACCGCCTTGGCGCGACCGAAGAACAACTGGATTTCCCGGTGGTTTATGCCTCAGCCCTGAACGGTGTTGCCGGCCTTGATCCAGATGACATCAAGGAAGACATGACTCCGCTGTTCCAGATGATTGTGGATAAAGTGAAACCACCGGTAGTTGATCTGGATGGCCCCTTCCAAATGCAGATTTCTGCCCTGGATTACAACAGCTACGTAGGTGTAATTGGTATCGGCCGCATCAAGCGCGGTAGCCTGGCACCCAACCAACAAATCATCGTAGTAACACCAACAGGCGAACAACGTAAAGCCAAGGTGTTGCAAGTAATGGGCTATCACGGTTTGCAACGCATTGAAACAGATCGCGCGTATGCGGGCGATATCGTGTGTATTACCGGTGTGGATAAACTCGGCATTTCCGATACCTTGTGCAGCCCCGATGCGATTGAGGCGTTACCGCCACTCTCTATCGACGAGCCAACCGTGAGTATGACCTTCCAAGTAAACGACTCACCCTTCGCCGGGAAAGAAGGCAAATACGTAACCAGCCGCAATATTAAAGACCGCCTGGATCAGGAGCTGATTCACAACGTTGCATTACGTGTTGAGCAAGGTGATACACCGGATAAATTCAAAGTATCCGGTCGCGGCGAATTGCACCTGTCGGTATTGATTGAAAATATGCGCCGTGAAGGTTACGAACTTGGCGTATCACGTCCTGAGGTTATCCAGAAAGTCGTCGATGGGGAAATCCACGAGCCTTACGAGCAGGTGGTAATTGATGTGGAAGAACACCATCAAGGCAAAGTGATGGAGGAACTTGGCCTTCGCAAAGGCGAGTTGACCAATATGGAGCCGGATGGCAAGGGTCGTATCAAATTGGAATTCTTATGCCCGTCGCGCGGGTTGATTGGCTTCCGCGGTCAATTCCTTACCATGACGTCCGGTTCCGGCATCATGACCAGTATTTTTGACCACTACGGCCCGGTTAAGCAGGGCGAAGTAGCCAAGCGCCAAAATGGCGTACTGGTGTCGATGGTGGCTGGGAAAACCCTCGCTTATGCACTTAATATGTTGCAAGAGCGCGGCCGTTTATTCCTCGGCCCAGGCGTTGAAATCTATGAAGGCCAAATCGTGGGTATTCATTCGCGCGATAACGACCTGGTGGTTAACCCGACCAAAGCCAAGCAGCTTACCAATATTCGCGCATCGGGCACTGACGAGGCCGTCGTGTTAACACCTCCGATCCGTCACACATTGGAGCAAGCGCTGGAATTTATCGAGGATGACGAGCTGGTGGAAGTCACACCGCAAAGCATCCGCATTCGTAAAAAGTTGCTCACTGAAAACGAGCGCAAGCGCGGCAAAAAAGCGTAAGGTATCGATGCAATAACCGAATAACATCCCCAGCGTAAAAACGATGGGGATTTTTTTTGCGCGTTATAAAGGCATTATTGATGATTGAATCAAAACACTCGGTAGCAAAACGGTCTACGAAAACAAATAGAGGCGTATGTACACCAGTATGAAGGCTATAATCCCGCTTATCTAAAGGCTTTATCAATTAAACAATTTTTTGATAAAGCTTTATCGGGTTTTTATGTATGGATTTTTCCCTTCTGTTTTATTTTTTTGTGCTCGGGGCGGTCACCGGCATTTTTGCCGGGCTGTTTGGTATTGGCGGCGGCGGCATTATGGTACCCGTGCTTACTTTTTTATTCGCCCGACAGCAATTCCCCGCCGAACATGTGTTGCATATGGCGCTGGCAACATCTATGGCGGCAATAGTACCGACCGCAATGGCGAGTTTGCGTGCGCATCACCAGCACCGCGCCGTAATGTGGTCTGTGGTCATTAAAATTACGCCAGGAATTTTAATCGGGACCTTTGCCGGAACCTTCCTCGCCAGTTTTTTACCCGCACCACCGCTGGCGATTTTCTTTTCTGGCTTCATGGCATTTATCGCATTGCAAATGGTGATCGACCGCAAACCCAAAGCCTCCCGGCAATTACCGGGAACTCTAGGGCTGAGTTCGACAGGAACGGGGATCGGTATTATTTCTGCATTAGTGGCGATTGGCGGCGGCACATTAACGGTACCTTTCCTGGTGTGGTGCAATATCAGTTTGCCCATAGCAATTGGCACATCTGCTGCAGTGGGTTTGCCCATCGCCTTATCCGGAGCGCTGGGTTATATCCTGAATGGTTTGGGTTTAAATAATCTGCCCGATTACACACTGGGTTATGTGTACTGGCCCGCGGTGCTTGCCATGGCGAGTATGAGTTTTTTTACCGCTCCGCTGGGAGCGACATTGGCACATCGCTTAAAAACGGGTTTATTAAAAAAATTATTTGCGTTGCTACTGGTCTCGCTATCTGCGCAAATGCTCTACGTCGTTTTGGGCAGCAACCATTAGGCATTTAAATCAAACGGACCGGCATCGATATAAAAAGCCCGCAATTATTAGGAATTGCGGGCCGAATCAAGCGTGGATTAAAAGGTCACCGTTGCGCCGATAGACCACATATTTAAATCATCAATGTTGTCTACATCAAATTCTTCATATTCTGCACGCACCGCGAAGGAACCCAATTGAACCCGCGCACCAATACCGTAGGTATTGCTGCTTTCCGATGCTGTGAATTTTTGATCATTGATAACCTGATCCACATCGGCATCCGAATAACCGACCTTAGCGAAGAGCCCGATTGGCCCCAGGTTCACCCCGGCAAGGCCATAGACATCAACCGCAGTAACATCCGATTCAATATTATTAGGGCCATTTTTAAAGGTGCCGAAATCACGATAGTCCGCTTCCACAGCCAAATCAATTAACGGAATCAGGCCGAAGTTGTAACCGACTAATACTTTGTAGGCGTTGGCGTCGTCGTCATAATTGATGTCAAAATTTACATCGCTTACGCGCGCGTCGATAGCAGACTGGCCGATGCTGCCGCCGAAATAGAGACCGCTCTCATCACCGGCCATTGCCACAGCAGGTAACGCAAAGATACCGGCGGCAATCAAAGAAGATAGATATTTTTTCATAGCTGATAATTTCCTTGTTGGATAATAAATTAAAACGAGAGTGTAGCAATATATTATGAACCTTGGATTAAGTGCTTTGCTTTATCAGGTTAACAAGCGCCAAAATGTGATCCGCACGAGTATTTAATGCGGGAATGTATTCATATTGTTCACCTCCGGCATCTAAAAAAACATGGCGATTTTCCACCGCCAACTCCTCCAGTGTTTCCAAACAGTCTGCACTGAATGCGGGCGATAGAATGGCGACATTTCTGATTCCCTCCCCCGGCAGGTTTTTCAGCGTATCGTCAGTATAAGGTTTCAGCCATTCCGCATAACCGAATCGCGATTGAAAACTGGTTATGCAATCGCCTTTATCCAAATTCAATTTTTCTGCAACCAGGCGCGTGGTTTTTATGCAAAGGCAATAATAGGGATCACCTGATTCCAGGTTGCGCTTTGGTGTACCGTGATAGGAAAAAATAATTTTTTGCGGCTTGCCGTTTTTCTCAATATGCTCCTGCACTGAATTAGCCAAGGCGTCAATGTACAGGGGATAGTCACAATAATTGTTAATAAAGTGCAATTCCGGAACCCAGCGCCAACGCTTTAATTCGTTGGAAACCGCATCAAAGATAGATCCTGTTGTCGGACCCGCATACTGCGGATAAAGGGGCAAGATAACAATCTTGCGCACTCCCTCTGCTTGCAATTCGCGCAAGGCGCTGGCAATTGATGGGTTGCCATAGCGCATTCCCAATTTAACGCTATAGCCACTGCCGAGCTGCTCCTGGATTGCAGTTTGTTGTTGTTTACTGATCACCAACAACGGAGATCCTTCACTCGTCCATATCCCGCGGTAGAGAGCGGCTGATTTTTTGGGGCGGGTGCGCAAAATAATGCCATGCAATACGCATTGCCATACGATTTTTGGTATCTCTATTACACGTGGATCTGACAAAAACTCGGCGAGGTAGCGACGCAATGCCGATGGGGTGGGCTCATCGGGTGTGCCCAAATTGACGAGCAGTACACCTATACGCGGTGTGGGTCGGTTTGCCGCATGAAATACAGGATCTATATCGTAGTTCAACGCAGTAAAGCGGCTCATGAAATACTCCAGGAAAATGGTGATGGATTAAACCGGGGCCAAGTATATCTGCATTCGCTGCGGATGGCTGGGAAGTTGGGATTATTTTACGGATGCAATGCGTATCGCCTTAAGGGTTTAGAAAATCACCCGATTCAATCAGTGGCAAGTTATCCAAACACCGCTGGTATGCGTACACCCAGGCATTGACTAACCCGCCGTTGCCCACTTCCGCCTGGATCAGGCACCGCCGATATTCCTGGCCGGGCAATGCGGGGTAGGAGCATTCTTCGTAGGCATCCAACGCTGTTAATTGCCAGCTACCGGACAAACGATAAATTTCGCCCTTGACGGTATACGGACGTGTATCGTCAATTACCAATGCCGGATAGTAACTTACCTGATAGAGTTTCCCGCGCACATTGGCGGTGCAGACAAATTCAGCATCGGCCAAGTATTTTTGATGGGCGCCAGTCGGACAATCACGCCGCAAGGTGCCATAAACAAATAATAAATCTGTCGCCATGACGTTCATTCAATAAAAAAATCCCGCTTATGCGGGAATTTTTTGATCAACTACTGTGGTGATAATTGCAATATCTTGCCATCGCTTTCATCAGTTGCCAGATAAATTAAACCGTCCGGCCCTTGCACCACCGAGCGCAAGCGTTGCCCCACTTCATTTTTTAGCAGTCGCTCTTCTTTAATGATTTTGTCGCCATCCAAAACCAGGCGCACCAATGTTTGCTCACGCAAACTGGTTAGCAGGATATTATTTTTCCATTGGGGAAATTTTTCGCCCGTGTAAAAAATAAATCCCGCAGTAGCAATTGAAGGTACCCATTTATAGACGGGTTGCTCCATACCCTCTTTGTGAGTACCCTCCCCAATTTTTCCGCCGCCATAATTTTCACCGTAGGTAATAACCGGCCAGCCATAATTTTTTGCGGCCTCATCAATGTTTAATTCATCTCCGCCCTGCGGACCATGTTCACCGGTCCACAGTTTTTTTGTGAGTGGATTAATAGCTGCGCCCTGCACATTGCGGTGCCCATAGGACCAAATCTCGGGCATGGCACCCGGCGTTTTTACAAATGGATTATCCTTCGGTACCGAGCCATCAGCGCCAATGCGAATGACTTTGCCCAAATGGTTATCCAACGTTTGGGCTTGGTCTTTTTCGCTGTAGCGATCACCCAGGGTAACAAAAAGCGTTCCATCCCCGGCCCAAACCAAACGCGAGCCAAAATGATTGTTGGAATCAATCCTGGGTTTTTGGCTGAAAATACGCGTTACTTTTTCCAGCTTGTTGCCATTGAGGATTGCATGGCTGACTGCGGTACTATTGGTGCCTTTTTCACCCGGCTCCGAGTAGCTGAAGTAAATCTTTTTGCTGGTTGCGAAATCCGGTGAAAGCACTACGTCCAGCAAACCGGCTTGCCCCTGGTTGTAAATAGCTGGCAGCCCTTGCAAGGGTTCACCTACTTTGCCCTCCAGCGTCACTATGCGCATGCGTCCTGGTTTTTCGGTCACCAGCATCTTGCCTTCCGGCAGGAAGGCAATGCTCCATACGTTCTCCAATCCTTCAGCAATTGTATTGACGCGAATATTGCCATTTTCAGTTTTAACATTGACAGGTTTAGCCTGTGCCACGGACAGGGCCAGCGAAAAACACAGGGCGACCCCGAGCAGGGAATACTTCATCGTTATACTCCAATCGATTAAAAATAACGTAGTCAGGATGTGTTTTTTGCCAGGGGGATGAACCTTTGTCGATTGCCCCCAATAATAATGAGCAGGGTAACAAGCCTGCCAGCAGCAGGCAATTTAAGGAGTGTTAAGCAGCGCCGATTTTCCCTTGGTGGTTTTTTTTGCAAATGCCTGGCACTCCTTGTGGCGGTAGCAATCAACAAAATGATCGTTGACCATACCGCAAGCCTGCATAAACGCGTAACAAATAGTGCTGCCAACAAAATTAAATCCCTTTTTCCTGAGTGCCTTGCTCATGGCATCGGATTCAGGCGTGCTGGCCACGGCGTCCTGCCGGCCGCGCAAATTATTTTGTATCGGTCGGTGATCTACAAACCCCCACAAAAAGTCGCTAAAATTTTCACCATCTTTCTTCATGGCAAGCAGTGCCTTCGCATTTTTTATCGCGCTTTCAATCTTCAAGCGGTTGCGAATAATCCCTTCGTTCTGCATTAATTTTTCCACCTTCGCTGGCGTGTAACGCGCGATTTTTTCCGGATCGAAATTATCAAATGCAACGCGATAATTCTCCCGTTTCCGCAATACTGTAATCCAGGATAAGCCCGCTTGTGCCGCTTCCAACACCAAATACTCGAAAAGCTTCCGCTCCTCAAAGAGGGGAACGCCCCACTCCCGGTCATGGTATTCACAGTAAAGGGGATCGTTCCCGCACCAGCTGCATCGACATTTTTCAACTTGAGGCATATAAATTCCTGTTTGGTTATGCCGGTTCTGCGTCGGCAATTTCCGGTATTTGTTCGCACCGTTCTTTCATCAAATTTAAAAAGTGCTTGAGGCTTTTTTGCTCGTGGGTTTCAAAACCCTGGTCAGTAATCAGGGTGGACTGGATGCGGTCCAATCGAAACGTGCGGTAATCATTGCGCAACTGGCACCATGCGACCAAAGTCCAAACCTTACCCCAAAAAATCAACCCGAGCGGCTCTATAGTGCGCGAGCTGTGTTCCTCATCGGCGCGCACATACTCTATAACCACGCAACAATGCCGGCGAATAGCCTCGCGCATCGGCTGGCTGTGAGCCGTGTAGTATTTTTGTACCTCTTCCATATTCGGTACCAGGAGCGGCAGGGTTTCATCACTGTGGCGCAAATGATCAGGCAAGACCGCGAGGATTTTCTGGATAGCCTGATTGGCGTGAATCGCCATATCCGTATCCCCCCAACTGCTCACCATACGTGCGCCCAGCAACAGCGCCTCGACCTCTTCACGATCAAACATTAGCGGTGGCAACTGGTAGCGATGGGAAAGGCGATAGCCCACGCCCGCTTCACCTTCGATAGGCACCCCTGACAAGCTGAGGGATTGGATATCGCGATAGATAGTCCGTTCGGATACCCGCAGGTGCTCGCTAAGCTGGCGGGCAGTTAGCACAGTACGGCGGTTGCGTAGCAGTGTGGTCAATTGAAAAAGGCGTTCTGCGCGATGCATATAAGCTCCTTCGCCGAAAAAATTCCGGGCATGCTAAGGGAGAATCCTGACAGTTTATGGCAGGAAGGGCGAAAGTGCTGCACAAAAAAGCTTGCCCAGCCTGGATAATAAATCGCCATGGCGCGGGAATTTGTGGCGCACCTCCACGTTTCCCTGCGAAAATACCGCGCGTTAGCTAGCCCCTGTGCTACCTTTAGTGGACGTTATACCGGACATCCTCTCATGCGATTGACCCGAACAAGGCGAGTTTATGCAGATTTTTTATCCTGAGATAAAACCTTACCAACGTCACGAAATTGCCGTAGAACCTCCCCACGAACTGTATGTCGATGAATCCGGAAACCCCGATGGCATACCCATATTATTTGTACATGGCGGTCCCGGGGCCGGCTGCGGCAAATATGATCGCCGCTTTTTTGATCCGGAGGTCTACCGCATTATCCTTTTCGATCAACGTGGAGCCGGGCGCTCACGCCCCCATGCTGAACTGGAAAACAACACCACCCAAAAACTTGTGGAGGATATGGAAGTAATCCGCACCACCCTGGGCATAGATAAATGGGCGTTGTTCGGTGGCTCATGGGGCTCCACACTAAGCCTTGTCTATGCGCAAACTTATCCAGAGCGGGTGCTCGGATTAATTCTGCGAGGGATTTTCCTCTGCCGTCGCGAAGACCTGCAATGGTTTTACCAGACAGGTGCCAGCCGTTTATTTCCGGACTATTGGGGAGATTTTGTCAGCCAGGTCCCCGAAGCCGAGCGCAGCGATATAATCGCGGCCTACTACCGTCAATTAACCGGTGAGAACCAGATACAGCAAATGGCCGCTGCCAAAGCCTGGGCCTGCTGGGAAGGGCGAACCGCTACCCTGAAACCTTGCCAGGATGTTGTGGATTCCTTCACCGAACCCCATCGCGCCCTTTCGCTGGCGCGCATCGAAACCCACTATTTCGTTAATGGCGCCTTTTTGGAACATGACCAGATACTGCGCGATGCCCATAAGCTGGCGGGCATTCCAGGAGTTATTGTCCACGGACGCTACGATGTTATCTGCCCGCTCGATAATGCCTACGCGCTGCACAAAGCCTGGCCAGGTTCAGAGTTGCAAATCATTCGCGAGGCGGGCCATGCCTCACGCGAACCCGGGATAGTGGATGCGTTAATTCGCGCAACGGATGACCTGGCGAAAATAATATTAAAAACCGGTGATCAATTAGCCTGATCCGCAATTCCTTACTCGAAAACGGAGCCGACTGGCTCCGTTTTTGTTTTGGGATTTTATTTCTGGCTTTTTTTATTCGGTGGTATGATCCGGTTCACAGAGATTCCGGGTACTTCATTCGATCCCCCGTTACGAATCCTGAAATGGTGCGGTCATAACAATAATCATCGCATCCGGCTGAATTAGAAATCTAATAAGCGGTACAGCCTTACAGGAGCCCCTGCCATGTACGAGGTTATTTTCAATACCCATGATGTAGTGCTGTTAATGACAGCCTATCAATGTATTTTGTTCGCGCTGCTATTGCTGACCATCAAGCGCGAACATTACATACGCAATGTATTCCTCGCGTTCTTCCTTTTACAGCAAGCGGCAATCCCGCTGGATATTTTAATCAGCTTCGGAGCTGAATTCCGTCACATCGCGATTGAGTGGTCGCCTAATTTATTTTATGTATTCGGTTTTGGTTATTGGTTGGAAGGGCCGTTATTACTTTGGTATACACGCTCATTAATTTATAAAAATTACCGGTTACGGCTTAAGGATATTGTTTATTTATTGCCTTTTATTCTCTACGTTGGCTATCAATTAATTTTTTACTACAGCCTTGATGTAACTGACAAAAAAATTATCCAGGAAGAATACGACCTCAACCTGGCGCCGCAAATTATGAATTACGTAACCCTGTTCCGCGAAGCGTTCCGTGTTGCCTTGGGAGTGCTGTGCCTGATCGAAATCAAACGTTACACCCAGCACATCCACACCAATTTTTCTGACATCGACAAAATCGACCTGACCTGGCTCAAGATCCTTGTAACCGGATTTTTAGTGATTCGCACCTGGGCGGTCATAGTGGCAGCAATGATTATCCTTTCTATCAGCTTTGGCATCAAAACCGATTTTGAAACCATGGGCCTATTGGGTAATTACACCACCTTCTTGTTAGTAAGCGTGTTAATTTTCTTCGGCTTGGGACACTCAAGTGTATTTGAGGGATTGGAGCAACGGCAAAACAACGAACCCGAACCCGTTAAGGATGAACAGGAACCGGAAAATCAAAAAGATAAAATCAGACCGGAACTGATCGACCAGGTCAGCCGCCATATGGAAACCGAAAAGCCTTATCTGACCCCGGCCCTTACCCTGGAAAAACTGGCCGGCCAGTTGCGAATCCAGCCGCGTTTGCTCTCAAATATAATCAATCGCCATTTTGATTGTAATTTTTTTGAATTCATTAATTCCTATCGCGTGGAAGAAGCAAAGCGGATGTTGGCCGACAATAACCACGCAGACAAAACCATGCTCGATATAATGCTGGACGTTGGCTTCAACAGCAAAGCGACTTTCAATACGCTTTTCAAGAAAAAAGTAGGCATGACACCCAGCGAATACCGGAAAACCGTTCAACAGCCTACATAAACTTTTTATCCAGGACTCCCAATGCTCGGTTTAATCCAGCGCGTCAAAAACGCATCGGTCAGCGTCGAAAATGAAGTTGTTGGAGAAATCCAGCAAGGAATTCTGTTACTGCTCGGCATCCAAAAAACGGACACCGAAGACACGGCGAACAAGCTTATCGATAAATTACTCGCCTATCGCATTTTTGCCGATGCCGACAACAAAATGAATTGTAACCTACAGCAAGTTGACGGCGGGATTCTGGTTGTCTCGCAATTTACCCTCGCCGCCGATACCAAAAAAGGGCTACGCCCCAGCTTCTCTTCTGCAGCCCCACCAGCACAAGCGCAAGCACTTTATCATTATTTCGTCACACAACTGCGCAACAAACATGACCAAGTCGCTACCGGGGTTTTCGCGGCGGATATGCAAGTAAGCCTGATTAATGATGGGCCGGTTACATTTATGTTGGAAATGGAATAAATAGGCATACCGACATTTACCACCCCAAACGAAGAAATTAACAAACGCCTTCCCGTTATGGCTGAGCATCGCCCTAAATATATTTCATTATTATAAATTAACTGCAAATCACAAAAAAATCGGCCCCTTTGTTTGGGGCCGATTTTAATAAATTAAGGCTTCACAAAATTAACAGGCACACTGGTCATTTTAATACCAAATTGACTGTTAACTATCTCCTCCCCCCTCTGCGTTAATACCAATGCACTTTCCGATGTTGACATGTCATAACCGCCATCGCCAATCCAGCTATTTGCAATCCAGCCGAATGGCAAAGTGCTGTTAGTCCAAGCCTTGGCGTTCGCGCTGGCTAATGAGCCCTCGGTTTGACTACCATCCGCATAATCGAATTTGAAAGCATCCACGTCAGCTTGGGATTCAAAGTTTACAACCAGGATCGGTTGGGCATCCTCCACCTCAACATTACCCCAAATTTGTATATCGTCTATTTTTATAGTCGCATTTACACCTGGGCCGCCGAATTGGAAGCCAAAATGCTGTAAGTTGCCCAAACGATTGAATCCAGACGCGAATGTATCCTCTACAATTTCAATCTCATTCCATTCGCCCGGCACAAAATCTTCTATGTTCATTGTCGGGAAGGAAAAGTGCAGCCAATTTGCATCCTGCATAAAGAAATTGAAATAAAAATCCGCATTGCCGGCAAGATTATCCGGAATAAAGACTCTCGCCTTAATCGTAACCGGCCCGGACAAATCCAATTGCTTGCTGTTGATGTCACCTTTACCCACGGCTACGTCAGCATCGCCGCTGGTATTGGTATTGCTGACTTCAAGCGCACCATCAACAACGGCTACCGAGGCCATCTTGTCCCAAATCACTGCATAACTATCCGCTTCTCCATCAAAGGTTGTATTTAGTTGCTGGGCGTTTATTATTTTTGTGTTTTTCTTGTTCGGATCATTAATTTCAATGAAATCAAACAACAATGGCTCCGATTTCGCACCGCTAAACCCGCCGAGTTGAATGCCAAACGCCTGGTCGGGACTCGCATCACTGAAATCAACATTGAACTTAACAGTGTTCCAGGCTCCTGCGGTGAAGCCGGCAAAACTTTGCGCTGGAGTTTCTTTCCAAATTTCCCAATCAGCACCGAATTGGCCAAATATCTTCATCCACGCATTGGTTTCGTTGGAATAGGATTCGGGAATAAATATGCGTAAAACCACTTCCAGTTCAGTGTCGAGAGGAATTGAATATAAACTTGGTGCCTTCCAGCCTTGCAGGTCCACAGCACCGTCTCCGCTTCCGGTCGGCAACACAGTCAAATTCCCATCTGCGGATGCTGTAGTCAGTGGCCCCCAATGGGTCGCCCACTCTTCACTGCCTGTATCGAAATTTACCACGTACACGGGAGGAATCCCGGGGAACACTGTGAGGTTATCAAATATCAATCCGCCTGTTACATCCACGGGCTTGCCATTGGCCACAATCTCAAAACCGATTTTTTCCACCACCGTTAAATCGAAGCCATCCTCAACATAAGCCCCAATACCTTCCAAATAATCGACGCTGGTGAGTTTGAAGTTTAATTTGTTCCAGGCATCGAAATTCATACTGCTCGCCTGGTTCCATCCCGTATTGGCATAGCGGCCATTAATATCCTTTAAGTACATAACAATGCCGAGCTTACCGTCGTTCACATAGGATTTGGGAACATAAACATCTGTCCGGATGCTGGCACCACGTAAAAATAAGGGTTCATCCAACACCATTGAATATGCGGCCTTATCCCCTGTCGATTGCCATGGAATAGAAATGCCCATACCGCTATCGCCATAACCCTTTTGCATAATTCCCAAGTGGTCCACTTCATTTTGTGCTGCCACTCCGGAGCCGCCAAAGCCACTCATTACAATTGGCATGTTGGTTTTTCCTAAACTTGTTATGGCTGTTCGAACCTTGTCATCATCATTCCAGGTTTCACCAAAGCCATGCACTGACAGGACTAAATTGGCCTGGCTATCCGCTGCCTTTAGTTCGCGCGCGCGCCCCGCCGTGAAAGAATAATAATCCTGGCCGCAACCCGCCGCATCGATTACCAGCGGAACTTTCAAACCCGCTTTACGAAATTCGCGAACAGCAAGTTTGTAAGCTTCTATGTAATCACCATAACCTACCGTGTTTTCGGTAAATACGCTCCTGGGGCCCCATTGATGGGCGATATTGATCATTAAATGTGGCTGGAAACGATCTTGTGCAATAACTTCCAACCATGAACCGAGCCACAACTCATTGACGACCTTATCCAGTTCATCCGCATCGTCTTTGCAGGTTAATGCATCATCGACAAGTGTTACCAACGCGATCATATTCTTGCTAACAATATCAACCAGCGCCCCTTCCAGTTCTTCTTTTCGGGTTGTTTTTTTGACTTGCAAACGAACAACGTTAGAACCGGATTCCGCAACCGGTGTGATATTTTTAATGTGTTCAAGGGGGTTGTCACCAAACAAGATGTTGGCTCCGCGCAGCATGATCGACTGCCCCGCCACATCCCGCAACTCCCATCCATTCGCAGCAATAAAGGGAGTTGATTCCGAAGGGCGCGGACGATCAGAGCCATCGTTAACAACCGGTTCGGGGATTAATGGGTCCGTACTGTCTTTTTCATCCCCGGCCAAACCACCGCCGCCGCAAGCTTGCAGCAGCAAGATACTCATAAAGAGTGCAACGTAACTGAACTTAAATTTCATAATAAAACTCCAAACTGTATTAAATGGTTGCCTTATCTAACTGCGCATTAAATTTATTTTTTGCAGCGGCACTTATTAAAGTTTTACAGTCATACCCAACGTATAACGGCGTTCTTGCACCCACAATGATTGGAACTGGTCCGTCATTTGGGCATAGCTGCGACGGTTTTGCCCGGTCAGATTGGCGCCGTTGAAACTGAACTCCAGGTGATCGTTAACCCAGTAGTTAGCGGAGAAATCCAGGTAGCCGGTTGGTTCCAGCCAATTACCCAGGTTCAATTCCGCTGCATTGGTATTTAACCCTACCCTTCCCAGGTATTCTTCGCTGCGCCAGTTATACGCGAGCCGCAGGTTCAGCCCATCGCGGTCATACCAAAGGATCAAGTTGGTTTGATGTTCGGAGTTTGATGGCAACGGCAATGCATTGCCTTCGATATCGATGTTGTTGGATTTGCTTCTTGAATAGGTGTAGTTAAATTCCACACCCGTTGAACTGAGTATTTCGCCGGGCAGGAAAGTAAATGGTTGCTTGTAGCCCATTTCGAAACCATAGAGATCCGACGCGCCCACATTCTTTGTTGTATAAATATTGGCAGTGCGACCGCGGTCTATTCCGTCACCATCAGTGAATGGACGCATCTCCTGTGTTTGTTCTGTGGAAGTGTTAACTTCAATCAGGAACAAACCGGCTGCGATCATTGCGTTATCATCGAAATACCATTCAGTGGACGTGTTATACACATTTGCGTACCAGGGCTTGATATACGGATTGCCGTCATCGTTGCCGCCACCTACGCAACTTACCGATTCATTCCGTGTTTGGCCGCCGCCCACGGGTATTTGAATCGGATTGCCGTTTTCATCTAATTTGTCGCACTGTTGATACCAAAGGACCAAACTTGAACCGACGTTATTCAAGTCATTACGTGAAGTAGTTTTGGCGGCACCAAAGCGTACAATTACATCATCATGTGGAAAGAAATTCAGGTTGAGCGATGGCAGCACATCGTTGAATGAATGCTCAATGGTTTCGGTTTCCGCAACGAATGCAATCTTTTGCCAATCGTCATAGCCAATGGAATTGTATTTATCCAACACATCCGGCACGACAGCGCGAACAACCGCACGATCAGTACGAATAAATTGAGCACCAAAATTTCCTTTGAAAGGAATTCCGGCAATGCCCTCATCATTGCTGAAATTGACTTGCGCAAAGGCTGTTGAGGTTTCTTCGGTTACATCATAGGTGTAACCCGGATCATTGGCGGTTTTGGTTCCCGGATACAATTTATTGAGGAAATCCAACGGATTATCCCACTCACTCGGGTCAAGAGACGAAACACCACCCTCGAAGCCTTTAATAGAGCCAAAGTCCGTAAATATGGCGGTATTTGCCGCAGAGAAACCATTGTCAACCAAACCGTTTTCCAACAACGCGGCCGGTTCTTCCGAGAATTCAAATTTGCGCCATTCAGGATACTTTTGCCAAATTTGGTTACCCGTGCGCAATTTGTAACGTTTATCAACGGGGACACGTGGATCATCCCAATTGGAATAACGCGCAGTAGGTGTTACGTAATAAAATTTGGTGTAATCCGCCTGGCGCTCGCCCCAGCGCAAACCGCCTTCAACGGATTCCCAAAAGTTATCATTGAATGAAAATTTTACATCCACACGCGCTACGTTTAATGTGGCGTTAGTGTCGCTACCGTCGGCAAACCCTTGGTATTGTTTTAGTAAGTTTGCATTTGATAAATCATCGTCAAACGCGAATGATGGAACCTCGCGGGAATAATCGACCGTGACGCTATAGATATTAAGCGGGTCTTTACCTGAAATACCGTCTTCATCCACCCATAACCAGGCTGGTGTACCTTGTTGGAAGGTAGCTTTGCGATAATGCTTTTCTGCTTCCGCGTAAATGTAACGCACACTTGCATCAACGTTATCACCATTGGAGTATTTCAATTGCAGGTTAGTGTTCAGCGCACCTGTACGGTTACTTTCGTTGGTTGAGTTGGTTTGGAAATCAGCGGCATCAACACGCGCAACTTTTAACGCGTGTAATGTGCGGTTTTGCGTTACACCGTTTTGATCCACATAACTAAAATCAATACTGTCGCCAAATTGGCTTTCCGGTAATAACACGTTGTATAACTGCTCATCGTAACCAATGAGGGTATCGTTAGTACCTTCGCGCGGTGCACGCACGCCATTCACTTCGTAATAGTTGGGATTGGTTGAAGCATTAAAGCCTACGCTGACCCCGCGATCATATTGGGCCATGCTCGTGTAAAACACGTCACCACGAAGGGTAAAACTTTCTGCAATATTGGATTCAAATGTAAAGGCCCCACCTTCGCGCTCGCGATCCATATAGTTGCTTTTTGCGCTGAAGGATTCCGGGGTCAAATACCAATCGTTTACCGTATCGCCGTCGCCATCAAAATCCAGCGGATCACGGGGTGTGCCGCCACGGCGATCGAGAAATGCAAGGCGGGCGTTTTCCCACATGGAATAGTTTGCGTTATAGGTCGTTGAATTAAAGCCCGACAATGTGAAAGCAAAAACATCGTTAAAATTATTGCCGATAAAAACACTGACATTGTGGTCAGGGTTACGCGTACTGGTAGAGCCATCCTTGTTGGTTTCCTTATCAGACATATCTCCCATCGAGCCTTCGATCCGTGCACGCACCATCCAATCACTCAATGTCAATGGACTGAGGGTTTTCAAATCCACCAAACCGGAAATACCGCCAGCCAGTAAATTGGCAGATTGGGATTTATAAACATCCGCCCCCGAAATTAAACCTGCGGGAACATCCGAATAATTGGCACCTACACCGGTAATTGTCCAAGGGCTAAGAAACTGCTCACCGTTCAAAGTGGTCAGCACCTGTGGCATACCGCGTACATTAAGACTGGTACCTTCATTAGCTTCACGGGTAATTTGCACACCGGTCACACGCTGCAAAGAATCGGTGATAGTTGTGTCAGGTAACTTACCTATATCTTCCGCCACGATTGAATCCACTACGGTAGTTGACTCACGTTTGATATCAATAGCTTTAGCTTGGGATGCTCGTACTCCTTTTACGAGAACTTCCTCAACCACTTCGCCAGTTTCAGTCGTGACAGCCTGCTCCTGCGCATAAACCTGCGCACCACCAAGCGCACAGCCTATGGCCAACACCAATGCTTTTTTTCGGGTAGTGATACCTCTGGTTTTGATCATCTTGAGCCTTCCTCATAATTGTTATCGTTTGAATAAACCTGCACGCCAGGCTTCTGGCTACCTCAAGCTACGGAAATACTTATGTCGAAACAGGGGCTGATTCGCTTTTGGTACCTATCGGGAATGGGATGGGAATTGCCAGGTTATCTTTCGAATGCGACGCCAAGTTCTGTCTTTTGTGTATTTCAGCGAAATGGATAATGGCTCAAAATGTAATCGGTTTCAATATTAAGTTTGAAGCGAGTCACAGCACACCAATGGGCTGGATTTACTGAAAACATTGTAAATTTACTGTTTTTATATAATTTTATTAAAAATAAAGGAAAAAAATATATATTTTCATTTTAAAAGTAATTAAAAAAATAAATTCACGTCTTGAAAATTAGATTTTTATAAAAACAATCATTCATTAATAATGATTATTTGAAATCGGTTTCATTGACTATGTGAAAATATGTAACATTTATAAGAACAATGTTGAGCACGACAGTAACAATGCGTAACAAGGTTAAACTTGAGGTAAAAATCCGAAGGAGTAAATCAAAGCGAGCCCTGGAGAGCATTATTTAAATAAAGAATCGGGTGATACATCGACAATACAAATTGACAGGGCGGACAAACAAAAAACCCCGCAGTTACGCGGGGTTTCTGACGATATAGGACTACATCGGATTTGTATATGGTGCCAGAGGCATCTTGGTAAGATTCAGCAAAACCCAATAGTAGCAAGGCTTTCGCTGGTTTGATTTTTTGATGTACCCCGAAATGTACCCCAATTAATCGAAACTGACCCCCGATTTTGATGCACAGGCCTACCACCACAACCCCCTTAGGGCGTTCAGCTTTGGTGATTCTATGCGGGCCGCTGTTCCGTAAGGTTTCAATCCTGGGGAAGAACCTAAAGGGTGGGGGTGCCCCATCACTTGTTTAGTTAACGGCAAACTTAACAAAACTTGTTAAGGGATAAATTTTCTGTGCGTGAGGGTGGGCGCGGTCAGGAAACAAGGGTGATGAAATTCTTTTTGGCACCCCCCTACCGAAACTCCCGCTGATAAAAAGAAATAAGGGTGATCGGTCTAGCTTTCAAAGCTGCCCGAAGTTTTCACCCCCCTACCCATTCTCATCCAGGTGGTGAAACTCTTTTTATTTTGAACCACACAAAAATCCCATGGAGGGCGCGGTGTCCGGCATAGCACCCCCAAGGTTTTAATCCTACCCTACCTATGAGCAGGCGCATTAGGCACCAGCACCAGCACCAGCACCAGCACCAGCACCAGCACCAGCACCAGCACCA
>CAMLKG010000014.1 GCA_946480695.1 uncultured Cellvibrio sp. | reverse complement strand
AGTGTAAGCCGGAGAACTCTATTTATGAATGCCTCGATTTTAGGGGATGGTTACACTTTGCTCTAGGTGGCGCGAACGCGCCACCCTTGGAGTTCTGTCAATAACTGTAGAAGCCAAAAAAACGTCAAAGACCAGCACATTAATTAGAGTAACTCACCAAGGCACTTATATTACATAAATAACATATATAATTTGCTATACATATGTTACATTGAAGTAAATCAGTGGCCAATATTCGGAGTAGAAAATGGCAAAAGGTGATTCAGGGCGGGTGGTGCTGGAAATCAGCCCAGACCTCAAAAAACAGATTTATTCCATTTTGGCACTTGAGCAAAAGACACTTAAAGATTGGTTTATTGAACAAGCAGAAGAATATGTAAAAAGAAAGAGGGATCTGTTCTCGGAAAGCTTAGAGGCCAATAAAAAATGAAATTTAAAGCCGACCAAACCTCACAGAAACTAAGAGGTGGATATTACACGCCACAAAACCTCGCTGATTATGCAACAAAATGGGTCTTAAGCAACAAACCGCGATCAATTGTTGAACCTAGCTGCGGTGACGGAGCATTCATTCAAAGCATACATAACAACAATTACAGCAAAAAATGCTCAATTAGCGCGTTTGAGCTATTCGATACCGAAGTGGCTAAATCTATTGAGCTAGGAAAGAAATTGGGATTTGAAAACCTTAATGTCACGGAAGGAGATTTTTTAGCATGGGCAAATCTACAACTATCTGAAAAGCGTGAACTGTTTGATGCAGCCATCGGGAATCCGCCATTTATTAGATACCAATTTTTGGAAAAAGACTTTCAAGTTAACACCGAAGAGACTTTCAAATTACTTAATCTAAAATTTACAAAACATACAAATGCTTGGGTTCCATTCATTTTAGCTTGCATGCAGCTATTAAAGCCTGGCGGACGACTAGGCATGGTTATTCCATCCGAGATAATTCATGTTCTTCACGCCCAATCGCTAAGAACCTTCCTTGGACTAGAATGCAAGAAAATTGTAATTATCGACCCACAAGAATTGTGGTTTGAGGGCACGCTCCAAGGCGCAGTAATTATTCTTGCAGAAAAAAAGAAATCCAGAAATGAGCATTCAGATGGAGTAGGAATAAAGCACGTAAAAGGATTAGATTTTTTAAAAACAGATCCAAATGATATATTTAAAAATACTACAGGAATAAACGGTAGTACAGTTGTTGGGAAATGGACAAAAGCGCTTTTAACAGGTGAAGAATTGGATTTGATATCTAAAATTTGCCGGAAAAAGACAGTTCATCTTTTTTCAACAATAGCCAAAGTTGACGTAGGAATGGTAACAGGGGCAAATAAATTTTTTCTAGTTAACGACGAAACAGTAAAACAATACGGACTTAGTCCATATGTTAGCCCTATGTTTGGTCGAAGCGAACACTGCAAAGGGATAATTTATGACAAAAAACAACACGAAAAAAACCAAGAATTGGGATATCCAACGAACTTCGTATACCTTACAAAAGGCACCCATTCCTATCCAAAAAAAGTCCAAGCATATATAGCATTAGGCGAAGAAGAAAAACTACATACGCGATATAAATGCAACATAAGAACTCCATGGTACAAAGTACCATCCATGTACTCAACAAAAGTGGGGATGCTTAAGCGCTGCCACGATGCACCAAGGCTTATATATAACGAACTAAATGCACTTACAACAGATACAGCATATCGCATAACAGCAGATGGCATTAATCCAGAAAAATTGGTGTATTGCTTCATCAATCCATTAACTGCCATCTTTGCGGAGTTAGAAGGCAGGTATTATGGAGGCGGAGTACTTGAGCTGGTTCCATCTGAAATTGAAAAATTAATGATTCCACTTCCAGCTCTCGATGATATCAATCTACGCGAACTGGACGATATGATTCGGAACAAGCCAATGGAGGAAGTCCTACTCACACAAGGAAATAAAATTCTTGGTGCAATGGGGGTAGCCAAAAAGGATATAAAAGTTCTAGTAAATATATGGCTGTATTTAAAAAACCGCAGGCAGAGAAACTAGAGATTCAAGCGCCCCGAAAGGGGCGCCACATTAGTCAGAGATAACCATTTGAAAATGGTCTTCGCCAATATGATAAAGGGACATAAACTTCCCTAACAGCCCACGATTACGAATAACATTTTTAGCGCTACCCCAGCGAACACTGGTCGCTGCATTTCCTTGTTGATATGTCGGTGTATTCGTTAAAGGATTATGCGTCAACACTAGCCGGTAAGTCCCAATGACAATTCCGTCAACAATCAACTCAAAGTTTGCCTCTGCTCTTTCCAAATGCGACCTTCTCGGCGCAGTATCAAAACTCCAATCTAAATCGCCAAAGACAACGTCGCGAAAGTAGTGGCGCTGATCAACATCTAACATTAACCCTTTTTTGAAGTTCATCGACCCAGTAACATTTGTATTTTCGCCAGTTGGTATGTTTAGATCACGCTCAACCAACTCAGCACTTTTCCACACCAACCCTCGCGCAACACCACGCCCCTGCATCGCCACAGCAGGGGAACTAATAACTCTTTTTCTAGCCTTCCTTCGGACAATCACAGGAAGCGATTTAACTGGATTAACTACCCCATCAAGCGCTCGACCAGTTACAACCGCTACCCGCTGAACTCTCTCATCTTCTAATCGCCCTTGTCTTAATAAATTCTCAAGAATCACAGAGTTCTCAATAGAAAAGACATTGTCGGGATATTTAGCCGGCATTGAGGAGAGATTAATCATTAATGAATTAATGTAATCCAAATCCGAATGATTATTACGATCCAACGTCATTACCGCACTAGCCTCAATATTTTCATTGAGGCCTGTGTAGGTCATATTCGCACTACCGATAATAATGTCCACGACATCAGCCTTGAACGCCGCATATATTTTGGGATGATAAATTCGGCGGGTTGTCCCCATATCTACGACATAAGGCTTGACCCCTAAATCCAGCAACGATTCGAGCGCTTGATATGACGTCACCCCATTTGCTATTCCAATATAAAACTTAACTTTATCGGCAATATCACGCAAACTTTCCGAAATCACTTTTACTCCACTCGAACGAGCAAAAGCAACACTTAAGAGATATTCGTCCGCCCCTTGAGCTAGCAACTCTTTTAGAGCTGTTTCATGATCATGATCAATAGCCAACCCCTGCAATAATAGTTTTACTTTCGCCACAAACACCTCCCTTGAACTTAGATATTAATAAAAGAAGCCCGTATTTTTTGTTTGGACTTAATATGGACTTAAATTGCGGAAACAAAAAAGCCCGCTCGAAAGCAGGCTTTTTAAGTCGTTGATTTGCAACGTATTTTTGGTGGAGCTAAGCGGGATCGAACCGCTGACCTCAACACTGCCAGTGTTGCGCTCTCCCAGCTGAGCTATAGCCCCAAAAACGGGATACGACTGTGTCGTAAGTGGCGCGCATTCTATGCAGCGATTGGGGGAGTGTCAAGCAATTTTTGCTGGGCACGGCGCGCCGATTTTGTTTGTAAATCAACCAGTTACTTAAAATCAATAAAGCTCTAGGGCGCAACACTGCCAATGTGCGCCCTCTTTACTATTAAGCAATGGGCTCTTCCGGGGCGATCCCCAGTTTGGTGTAGAGCTTTTCCAAATCCTTTTGCTTGTTTTTGCCAAAGCCACCAAGGGCATTGATGGCGTGGCGGATGCGGGCGCGGCTCATATCGGGGCCGATGATTTGCATGGAGTCCACCACCGAGAAACTGGCGGTGGTACCGGCAATGGCGACGAACACGGGAGCGAGGGCGTCTTTGATTTTGATGCCCATTTGGTCGGCGAGCAGTTTGAGTTCGGCGAACAGGTTATCGCGCTCCCAGGTGCGCAGGGCTTCCAGGCGCCAGAGGGCGAATTGCAGGTATTCTTTCTGCTTTTCGATATCCAGCTTGTTGCCTGCAAAGCTCGCTTCGGTCAGGGGCATCATGCCGCTGACGAGGAAGCCAGCGAGCGGGGCGAAATCGCTCAGGGTGGTCATGCGCGATTGGGCATGCGGTAAGGCTTGCAATAAGGTTTCTTTATTGAGCGCCCAGTCGTGGAGCCGTTGCGCAAGCTGCTCAATGGTAAAGTTTTCGCGAATCCACAGGCTGTTTAACCAACTGAGTTTTTCTACGTCGAAAATCGGACCGCCCAAGGATACGCGCAGTAAATCGAAGTGCGCCTGCATTTCCTGCAGGGTGAATTTTTCGCGCTCGTCGGGCATGGACCAACCCATACGGCCCAAATAATTGAGCATGGCTTCCGGCAAATAACCCATACGTTTGTAATAAAGGATGCTGGTGGGATTTTTGCGTTTGCTGAGTTTGGATTTATCCGGATTACGCAGCAGCGGCAAATGGCACAGCACCGGCGCTTGCCAGCCGAAGTATTCGTAGAGTTTCAGGTGTTTGGGCGCGGAGTTGATCCATTCTTCGCCGCGAATCACGTGGGTAATTTGCATCAGGTGATCGTCCACCACGTTGGCCAGGTGATAGGTAGGCATCCCATCGGCCTTGAGCAACACCTGCATATCCACCTGCGACCATTCGATTTCGATTTTGCCGCGCAGCAAATCGTCGATTTCACACACCCCTTCTTCCGGGATTTTCATGCGGATCACATAAGGCTCGCCCGCATTCAATTTCGCCTGGATTTCTTCTTCGGTGAGTTTTAAACCGCGCCCGTCGTATTTGGGTGTTTCACCGCGTGCTTGCTGCTCGCGACGCATTTCGTCCAATTCCTCTGCCGTTGCGAAACAATAAAACGCGTGGCCCTTTTCGACCAGTTCCATGGTGTATTTTCCGTATATGTCCATGCGCTCGCTTTGGCGATAAGGGCCGTGCGGACCCCCCACATCCGGGCCTTCATCCCATTCCAAACCCAACCAGCGCAGGCTATCCAGGATCGCCTGTTCGGATTCCGGTGTGCTGCGGGTTTGGTCGGTGTCTTCAATGCGCAATAAAAACTTGCCACCGTGCTGGCGGGCAAAGCATAGGTTGAACAATGCGATATAGGCGGTGCCTACATGGGGATCGCCAGTGGGCGATGGAGCGATACGGGTACGGATCTCGGACATAAAACGGCCTTTTTTGCAAATCAGGATCTGGAAACGGGAAAGGCGCGCATTATACGCTTGAAACGGGTTGTGGGCGAAAGGCTCTACAGTACATCTATCTGCCAACTGAGGCACCTAATAAGGGGAGATGTTTAATACGGTGGTAGCACAACGATAAACCGATGCAATGTTTTAGCTGCCTGACCGGTATGAGTTCGTTGCGGGTAAAAATAATTGCCCTATTGCCTTGATAACAAAACAGATACCCATAAAGTATTTCAAACGTTTCAACGAGCCTGGTTTTGCAATTGAAATGAAGCGCGTAATGCTCCGGGTCGCGCGCTTTCCAATCCATACGAATGGTGCTGCCTTGCCTGGCGATGTAACTTGGCTCGCCCCATTTCAATGTTTCCTCCAGCTCGCCGACATTTAATTCCGCAGCGGTTTCCAGGATTAGTTGGCGTAGGAATAATAATTTCTTGCGCATATCGAGCGGATATTTTTCAAAGGCTTCGGCAACGGCTGGATTGTGGATTTTTTTCATCACGACACACTCCTGCGATTGGATAAACATCCGCATCTATTTCAATGCGGATGTTTTGGTGTATCAGAAACAAAATTTAATTCCCGTATATTTTTGCAGCCAAGTCTTCGTCCCAAAATGCGGCCTCAATTTTGTGGCCTTCCGGGTCGCGGACAAAGCAACCGTAATAAGGTTCACCGTATAAAGGGCGTGGACCCGGCGGGCCATCGCAAACCGCGCCCGCAGCGATTGCGGCATCATAAAACGCCTGTACCTGTTCCTTGTTATCGGCAATAAAACCAATGTGAAAGCCGTTCCCTACACTGGCGGGCTTACCATCGTGCGGCGCCGCAACCCAAAACTCGGGAAATTTCCGGCCATAGGCTGCGGCGAACGGATGTTCCATTAAAACCTTCGCACCTACACTCGGCATAACCGCATCGTAAAATGCGCGGGCTTTCTCATAATCGTTAGTACCGATGGAAACATGCGAGATAACACTGGGGGATGGATTGCTCATAAAACATTTCTCCTTATCTGTTAATTAGATTAGCGATGACCAATGAATGTTAGGGCTGGTATTTTGAGCAGAGTAAATCGGTAACCGACCAAAAGCTGTCAGGAGATGGCCACTTGAAGTTGCGCACAGAAAAACCCGATGATCAAGTGGGGCATGACTCCCGGTTTACCGGGTCACTACCCCTGAGCCTGCCCCCCGGGTTAACTGTGTCATCCCGGACCCCCATTAAACGGGAACCGACGACGGGGGAGCCCCCCGATCACCTGGGGCCTACCCCTGCCCTGCCTGTCCGACCCGAAACCCTGCAGTGCGTGGAGGTAACATAGTAGCGCAGGATTTGTTAGAATCGCCGCCTCAAAAAAATACAATCGGAGCAAACACCCATGCTGATCCAGGCACCTATTTCCCTCGGCGAACTGATCGATAAAATCACTATTCTGGAAATCAAAGCGGTTCACATTGGTGATGAGGCCAAGCTCAGGAACGTCACTCACGAACTTACGATCCTCAACCAAAAAGTCGATAGCCTGCTGGATGCTACCGGTAAAGCGAAACTGGAACCGCTGAAAAAATCCCTAAAGGACATCAATCAGGAATTGTGGGTTATTGAGGATGACATTCGCGATTGTGAACGCGCCAGGGATTTCAGTGATAAATTTATCCAGCTGGCTCGCGCGGTTTATTTCACTAACGACAAGCGCGCTGCGGTGAAGAAGGACATCAACCTCGCCTTCGGTTCGGAATTAATCGAAGAAAAATCCTATAAGGATTACCAATAACCCTTGCTGCCAGTTTTGCCTGAAGATAAACGCCCATGAAGATACTGTTGGTCAAAATGTCCTCAATGGGCGATATATTCCACACCTTTCCGGCTATCAGTGATATCCACAAGCACTTTCCGGACGCTGCTATTGATTGGATTGTAGAGGATAGCTTCAAGGAAATTGTTGCCTGGCATCCCGCTGTAAATAAGGTTATTCCTATCCATTTGCGGCATTGGGTGAAGCAACGCAATAAAACCAGTTGGCACGAATTTAAAACCTGGCGGCAATCGTTGCGGACCGGAAATTATGATTACATTATTGATGCGCAAGGATTATTAAAAAGTGCCATCATTGCCCAATGCGCCAAGGGCCACGGCATTGATGGTTACGATAAGCATTCCGCGCGCGAGTCCATTACCCATTGGTTTTATAAAAACCATCACTTTGTTAAAAAAGAACAACATGCGGTCGAGCGCACCCGCCAACTCCTGGGTCAAGCACTGGGATACACTCCCGATGAAAAACTGGATTTCGGCATTAATCAAAATTTTTCCCGTATCCAGAAAAATCCACGCCAATTAATTTTCATTATCGGCACCAGTTGGGTAACCAAGCTCTGGGCCGCCAGTGAATGGAAAGAGCTTACGCAAATTGCGCTTAATGCCAATTATAATGTGGAAATTATTTGGGGAAGCCCGGAAGAACAGGCGATTGCCGATAGCATTATAGCCAGCTGCCCCGCTGCTACGCGCCCGGAGCAACGATTATCCATTACCACTATTGCAGAAAAATTGGTGGAAGCGGCTGGCGTCGTGGGGCTGGATACCGGCTTCTCACACTTGGCCGGTGCGCTGGAAACCCCTACCATCGCACTTTATGGTGCGACATCACCCACTAAAGTTGGTTTAATTGGTGACCATACATGCAACTTGCAAATGCCCGAGCCGTTGGAATGCATGCCTTGCCATAAACGCCACTGCAAATGGCTACCAGAAAATAGTGTGGATACACCGCCCTGTATGACCGGCATTAAAGCCGAACAGGTGTGGCAAAAATTGCAAGAGAAAATGTTGAATCTCCAGAACAATTTACCTACCGACACTGGAGCTTGATTGGCCATGACCAAACATTATTTATTTTACGGCTCGGAGCGCTACACCCAAGCCATCATGCGTCCGATTGATGCGGCAATCAAAGCTCGCGGGGATAAGGTGGCTTGGTTTTTTAATGGCCCGGGCGCCGAGGATCTGCAGGATGGAGATCTTTTACTGAGCACTGTTGATGATGTACTACGCTGGAATCCCATCGCTGTAATTACCCCAAATAACATGGTGCCGCATTTTTTTCCTGGCATTAAAGTACAAACCTTTCATGGTTTTGATGCAGGGAAACCACGACATATTTATATCCGCGGCTTTTTTGATTTGTACTGCACCACTGGCCCCAGGGACACCAGCCAGTTCGTTGCGCTAGCCAATAAATTACAACACTTTTCTGTAATTGAAACCGGCTGGCCAAAGCTGGATTATTTTTTCTCTCAACTGCCTGCGCAATTGCCACCCGTTAAAACACCGCCAACCATTTTGTATCACTCAACCTTTTCACCTTCATGGAGCGCAGCCGAAATTCTGTATCCGGAGGTAAAGCGCCTGAGCCAAACCGGAGAGTGGAAATGGATAGTGACACTTCACCCCAAAATGAACCCGGAAACGCGCGCCAAATTCAAAGCATTGGAAAATGAACATCTGGTATTTTCCGATGCAGACAATATTTTGGAATTGTTTGGGGATGCAGACATGATGTGCTCAGATACATCATCCGCTCTCAGCGAATTTTTACTTACACGCAAGCCGGTAGTTACCTTCAAAAATCGTAGGCCAGGGCCACAACTTATCGATATAGATAAAGTAGAAGATTTTGAACCGGCAATCCGTAAAGCCTTATCTCGCTCTCCAGAATTAATGAATGCGATAAAGCAATTCGGGGCTGAAATTCACCCTGCTCGCGATGGGAAATCCGCAGAGCGTATTCTGGATGCGATTGACCACTTTATTGCGCAAGGTGGGAAAAATAAAAAAAGCAAACCATGGAATTGGTTGCGTAAATTAAAACTAAGACGCCAAATGAATTATTGGAAATAGCCTTACAAACAATCAATCCAAATTTACTGGCATGGCCTTTCTTGAAGAATGCCCCCAATAATGGGGGCCCAAAATTTACTGACCTTGGATTTATTAAATCCATGACATGCAAAAGGCAATTTATTATTATTTAATTTGTATGCCAACCACGGTTTTCTATCCATGGCAAAAGCTACCGCCTCTTTGTAATCAGGTATTTTTATATTCGGGATTTGAGAGGGTGCATAGACTGATATAAATACATCTTCTTGATGATACTTTCTTTCATCCCGATGCTCGGAGAAATATACAATTTCATCCTTCAGTTCAGACACAATACGCAGCATAACCTCAACGTTGCGGAGTGAAAACCCACCATTTCCCACTTTAAAAAAATGATGCTGCGACTTCTTTTTCATTCTAAAGAAGTTTTCAATACCATAAAAAAACTTTTTCAGCGGATGCTGGGGAGAAGCCATCCAGGGAGCGCCTAGATAGTCGTAATCTTTTTCACACCAAAACAACAATTGATCAGAGAAAACAAACACATCGGTTTGGCAAATCAAAATATGTTTATAATCTGTGAACGCAGAGTAAAAATCACTCGACAGCATCAATCTGTTATAACCTTTAATACCTCTGAAATATTCAGGGTCAAAGCGCCGCACATCATAATCAACGCCATCAAACAGAGATTCTATGGAGGCCAAGTCCAGGTTATGAGGACAAATTATTGAAAAGGAGTGATTTTTCAAGACGTCCAAACTACGACATAAGCTCATTCTTTCAATATCATCCAGAAAAGCTTTATAGAGAGGAACAACAATACGGACAGTTTCCATTGCAATCTCGCGGAGAGCTGATTTAATCGGGAAAAATGATGCAAATCATGGCAAATTAATAACATATACTCAAGCCAATTCAGTAAGATACCTACTTTTCATTTCGCCTATTACCTCCAAGACTTGGCTATGAACGACCTAACAAATCCTTGCTACCGCGGCGACACAGCTCCCGCGTTTAATCAGCCACTCATTATCCATCAGTTATCGGATATTCCCGCACTGATTGAATCTTGCAAACCTGAACGCTTATCTCATGGCGCGGATTATGTAATCAAAGTTCCATTGAAGATCGCAACTGGCGAGATCATCGTTACAATCAAGATATTCAAACCACAGAATTTTCTGAAAGACCAGTATGACAAACGCAATGGCTCCAAAGCGGAGCGTTCCTATCGCGCAGCCTGCTTCCTACAACAGCACAACATAGGTACACCTACCCCTATCGCGTGGCGTGAGCACTGGGAAAATAACCGCTTGCTGGAAAGTTATTATGTCTGCATGTTTGAACCTGGTATCAGTTTTCGTGATGCACTTTCCGATATCTACTATAACCAGCGGAACAATGCCCCATTAATAGACCTGTTACATTTGGTCGCCCCTGCAATACGCGCCATGCATGATGCCGGATTTATGCACGGTGATATGGGCAACCAAAATATTCTATTGCCACGCAGTACAACGGGCGAATGGCTACAACCGCAATTTATCGATTTAAACCGAAGTAAATATTCCAAAGCCCCACTTACAGACACCCAACGCACTTTCGATTTAGCACGCATTGCCCTACCAGGCGCTTATTTAAAAATATTTAAATGGATCTACAACCAGCACCAGGATTTATCCACTGAATTTGATCAATTGGAGCAAAAAGCGCGCAAACGCTTTTGGAGCCATAGGCGCAGCAGCAAATGGCGTCATCCGATTCGCCACTGGAAAAATCAACACAAAAAAAGCCTCAAACCGATTTACCCCCCTATGCAAGATATCTGGCTATGGGATGAAAAATCGGCTCAACCTATGATCACACCAAATCGCCTGGAAAAGAATTCCTCTCGCAATTGGCGCTATATGTTTTCCATGGTCTGGCAAGGTTTGTGCGCTGCACCTAGTATCTATAAACACTATAAATATTTATTAGCACATAGCTATGGTGCTGCCGTGGATATGCAGGGGCGTATCGGCGTCGCTCTCCACCCACATCCTGACTACATAGATACAGAATTGAAGCTACTGGAAAAGCTCGGCAATCCACCTGTATTGCTCCGTATTTGCCACCACGAATCGCTTGCGGACTGGGGCAGAACCATCGACCTCATCAAAAAATTGCGCAGCAAAAATATCGAGGTAATGCTCGCTGTGTTGCAGGACCGCCAAGCATTATTGCAACCCGAATCCTGGAGGGGCTTTTTAAGCCTGATTTTTGAAAGTGTGGGCGACCAAGTTGCACAGATTGAAATAACCCATGCAAGCAATCGCTTGAAATGGGGAATATGGAGCAGTGATGAATACCGACAATTAATGGAACCTGCATTAGAACTACAAGAGTGCTACCCTCATGTTCGTTTGGTTGGGCCTGCTTGTATTGATTTTGAATACCTGCCTGTTATTGCCGCCCTAGGGACTCTCCCTAAAAAGCAGCCATTGGCAGCACTATCACATTTGCTCTATGTGGATAGGCGCGGCGCGCCCGAAAACACCCAGGGAAATAAATTTTCCACTCTGGAAAAAGCCGCATTACTTAAGGCACTCGCAAAATGGTCAAACCGCTGCGACGATAAAATAATTGTCTCCGAAGTAAATTGGCCACTAAAACACACCGGCATTTGGTCACCGATTGGTTGCCCCTATGAAACCCCCAGATGGCGACGCGAACAACCAGGCGAAACAGAAGAGGAATACGCAAACTACATGCTGCGTTATTTAGCGATTACTCTCTGCTCTGGCCATATAGAACAAGTATTTTGGTGGCGCTTATCCGCTCATGGCTACGGGTTAGTGGATGACTTGGACAACTTCCGCATTCGCCCCGCGTTCACCGCATTGGCGTTTTTCCTAAACACACTAGGCACAGCCAGATTTATTCGCAAATGGGATACACCAGATGATGTATATGTGCTTGAATTTAAAACTGAAGCGCAAATCATCTGGATGACATGGGCATTGCAGGAATCAGAATATAGCCCCAACATCCAGTTCAAGCAGGCACTGGACCGCGAGGGCAGAACAATCAGTAAAGTTAAATTAAGTGGTTCACCAGTGTATTTGCTGTCGTAACCTGCATTGATGAAATTAGTTCAACTTTTGCTGCAGCATTGTATCAAGTTTTTCCCAGAGCGGTTCAACCTGAATCAGGTTAAACCGCTGCTGATAATCCATTCCTTTTTGTTGTTCACGCGGTAATACGTCATCTGGACTTACCCCTTGATAATCCTCCCCTTCTCCTGGCAACCACATAGCCTTGAGAATTCCCGGTGGAAAAATTGCAAAGGAAGGTATATTTAAGGCTTGACTAAGATGGCGAGGTCCACCTTCGACACCAAAAAAGAAATCGCAGTTAGCCGCCAATGCGCAGAGTTCGCGAAGGGAGTTTGCTTTAATAGAAGTAAAGATGGAACTATTATTCTCCATCTCATGATGCATACTGAGCGCATAGTTTTCCTCGTCACCGGCATAATTAAAAATAATTTGGGCGTTATATTTTTCAGTAATCCGATGCAAAATTTCTTTCATATTTTCCTTATTCCACACTTTATGGGCAAGACGTGCCGCTACTGCTGCCAGTATCACCGGGCGAGAAAAATCTATTCCTTCCCCTTCCATATAACTGCGAAAGGCCTGTTTTTCATCGTCAGGCACATAAAGCTTGAATTCGGAGCAATACTTTATTTTCGCCTCAGCTTCTAGCGGTTTTAGTAGCATTAATAAATGACTGATCACATCCGTCGTTTTATTACTGCGATTATCAACGCGATAGTTATGCAGAATATAATTATAGGATTTTTTAGTGCCTATACGATAAGGCGCAGAAAACCCAAAGAGCGAAAAAAATAAAGTTCTAAATGTACTGCGCACATCGATAATGACATCATAATGATTTTCCCGCATCACCTGCCACACTCTGCCGATATAGCGGAATATATTGGCGTTATCGCGACTACTAAAACTGATGACTTTATCTACGTCCGGGTGATCAGCATACAATGGTGCGATACCGGCATTTAGCACATAATGGATTTCAGCATCAGGAAATGATTTCTTAAGGCTCGTGCAAAGTGCTGTCGTCAATACCGCATCACCAACTCGACGAAAACGAACCACCAATATTTTTTTTACCATCATAAATCACTGACCTTATTGCAACTGTCCCGATAAAAGAAAATATTTTTGCATCACTAAAAGGGTGATTATTAATTCTTGGTGCGGATTTTTGAATTGTTCAACGTAACGATTGGCGTTGGCAATGATAGTTTCTGCCTCATCAGGATGCGCATTGTAATATTCAATCTTTTCTTCAATGTCCGAGTGATCATCACGCAACTGAACATAATGAACCCCTGGAATCAAGCTACCCTCCATAAACCAGGTTTCGAACTTGGGTTTACGCATAAGGCAAAGAGAATTTGAGGCCATAATCCATTTAAGGTTAGTTGCCACATCATGCCCTTCTATGCTGAGCACATAGCGATAATGAAGCTGCCCAGGAATAGACATGAAGGGGCGAACATAAATGGTCCTCTTATGCGGATAATGGGTATCACCCACATCACAGAGTGTACTCTCATAATACCGGCTCAAGACCGCAACCCTATCAGGGTGATTGGATTTGCCTCGCCAAACCATTTTGGGCAACTTATTTACAAAAGGCGTTTTGTCCTTCACGGTGTAGTAATGACGAATTTGATTCAGCTTTAATAATACCGAATTTTTATTATTACTACCGTCCAGAATAGGACGGCTTTTTAAAAAGGTGGGCACATCAGGTACATGGGTTATGTCCCCGAACAAATAGGAATAATTTAATTTTTTCTCAGTTGCTTCAGAAAAAAATGATACCCACCATAAAAAATCCATAGCATAGGCTGTGCTTCTTTTGCCCTGATAAATTTGGTGATCAAAATCCAACTCTTTAGGTAAGTAAAACTCAGCATCCAACTTGTTGTAATAATTAACACGATTCAACAAATACTTTCTTTCTGCAGGCGAAGCGCAATTAGCCTCTGTTAATAAACGTTTTAATTGTCGCTGCCAATACCAATCCGGCACCCAGTTTCGCAGCTTTCCTTTTGCGTAATAACCTGTTTTATGACAACTTTTAGCAAATTGATCGAGCAATTCCATACATTCTCTCTATCTGGAGTCAACGCACCTGAATACTGGCTATTATGCAGTATTGATCATCAAGACCATAGCCGCTGCAAAGCACATTGAACACAAAAAAGGCTATAATCCTCTCCCCCTTAAATTTTATTAATGACCGGCCGCCAAATGGCCATCGCAAGAGTCTGTTATCGCTATGGAAAAAACCTACCAACCCCATGCTATCGAACGCCAGTGGTATCAAACCTGGGAAGAAAAGGGTTATTTCAAACCCGCCGGTGAAGGCAATCCCTACTGCATCATGATTCCACCGCCCAATGTCACCGGCAGCTTGCATATGGGCCATGGTTTCAACAATGCAGTAATGGATGCACTGATTCGCTATCGCCGTATGCGCGGTGATGACACCCTCTGGCAGGTGGGCACCGACCACGCCGGTATCGCTACCCAAATGGTGGTTGAGCGCCAGCTAGCGGCACAAAACATCAGTCGCCATGATTTGGGCCGCGAGCAGTTCCTGGAGAAAGTGTGGGAATGGAAGGAGCAATCCGGCGGTACGATTACCCGCCAGATCCGTCGTCTGGGATCATCCGTAGACTGGACACGTGAACGTTTCACTATGGACGACGGATTATCGACCGCTGTACAGGAAGCCTTTGTTCGCTTATACGAAGACGGATTGATTTACCGCGGCAAGCGCCTGGTCAATTGGGACCCGAAACTACACACCGCAATTTCCGATCTGGAAGTTGAAAATCACGATGAAAAAGGCCATTTATGGAACCTGCGGTACCCGCTCGCAGACAGGGCCACCACGGCTGAGGGCAAAAATTATTTGGTGGTTGCAACCACTCGCCCCGAAACCATGCTGGGCGATAGTGCTGTCGCTGTTCACCCGGAGGACGAACGCTATAAATCATTAATTGGAAAATTCGTGTTGTTGCCATTGGTGAATCGTTTAATTCCGATTGTGGCGGACGATTACGTAGATCGTGAATTCGGTACCGGCTGCGTAAAAATTACCCCGGCACACGATTTTAACGACTATGAGGTGGGCAAGCGCCACAATTTGCCGCTTATCAATGTCCTGGATAAAAACGCCGCAATCCTTGCACAAGCGCAAATATTCAACCTGGACGGCAGTGTAAATAATGTATTGGATAATGCCCTGCCCGCACAATTTGCCAACCTTGACCGCTACGAAGCACGCAAGCAAATTGTTGCAGCCTTCGAAGCCGGGGGATTGTTGGAAAAAATCGATGACCACGGCTTAAAAGTCCCGCGCGGTGACCGTTCCGGTGTTGTTATCGAACCATGGTTGACCGATCAATGGTATGTGAGCACCAAACCCCTGGCGGAACCGGCGATTGCCGCTGTGGAAGACGGCCGCATCCAGTTCGTACCCAAGCAATACGAAAACATGTATTTCTCCTGGATGCGCGATATCCAGGATTGGTGTATCAGCCGTCAATTGTGGTGGGGGCATCGTATCCCCGCATGGTATGACGCAAGCGGCAAGGTTTATGTCGGTCGCAATGAAACGGAAGTACGCAGTAAATATAATTTGAACAATGAGGTGAAACTGAACCAGGATGAAGATGTTCTCGATACCTGGTTCAGTTCCGGTTTATGGACCTTTTCAACATTGGGTTGGCCAGAGCAAACCGAGTTCCTGAAAAAATTCCACCCAACTGATTTGCTGGTAACCGGTTTTGACATTATCTTCTTCTGGGTTGCACGCATGATCATGCTCACCATGCATCTGGTAAAGCATGAAGACGGCAGCCCGCAAATTCCTTTCAAAACTGTGTATGTGCACGGCCTGGTGCGCGACAGCCAGGGCCAAAAGATGTCCAAGTCCAAAGGCAATGTGCTGGACCCATTGGATATTATCGACGGTATAGATTTGGAAACCCTGGTGCAAAAACGCACTACAGGTTTGATGAACCCCAAAGATGCTGCAAAAATCGAAAAGCAAACGCGCAAAGAATTCCCGGATGGCATACAGGCCTACGGTACCGACGCGTTGCGTTTTACGTTTTGCTCGCTTGCGTCTACCGGTCGCGATATTAAATTCGATATGGGCCGTGTCGAAGGCTATCGCAACTTCTGTAACAAAATCTGGAATGCGACTCGCTATGTATTGATGCAATGCGAAGATCAGGATTGCGCACAGGATGGTTCAACCAATTATGAATTATCGGTTGCAGATCGCTGGATTATCAGCAAATTGCAGTTGGCGGAAAAACAAGTTGCCGAAGCGCTCGATACTTATCGCCTTGATTTGGCGACACAGGCTATTTATGAGTTTGTGTGGAATGAATACTGCGATTGGTACCTGGAATTATCCAAGCCGATTTTATTTGATAAAACCGAAGGCAGTGAAGCGCGTAAGAAAGGGACCCGACGCACACTGATTCGTGTGCTCGAAACCATTTTGCGTTTGACCCACCCGCTAATGCCGTTTATCACGGAAGAAATCTGGCAAAAAATTAAACCACTCGCCGGCGCAACCGGTGAAACCATAATGCATGCGCGTTATCCGGTCGCTGATGATAGCAAGATCGATCAGCAAGCGCTGAAAGATGTTGAATGGTTGCAAACTGTTATTCTAGGGGTACGTAATATTCGCGGCGAAATGAACATTTCACCTGCCAAGGATCTTAACATCCTGTTTAAAAATGGCAGCGCAGATGACCAACAACGCCTGCAAGCAAACCAGCAATTCCTGAAAAAATTGGCGTCCCTTGAAAGTGTTACCTGGTTAAATTCAGGAGACCCGGAACCTATGTCTGCAACTGCGCTCGTAGGGCAGATGGAAATCCTGGTACCTATGGCCGGCATTATCGATAAAGATGCCGAAATTGCTCGCCTCACCAAGGAAAGCAATAAATTGCAGCAAGATATTGAGCGCACTGAAGCAAAACTGGGTAATGCTGCCTTTGTCGAAAAGGCTCCCGCAGAAGTTGTAGAAACTGAACGCAAACGTGTCAATGAAAATAAACTTGCGGTGGAAAAATTGCGTGAGCAAATTCAAAAGATTAGTGCGCTTTAAAAAATAAGTTCTACATACCTGATAAAAAAGCCGATGCAAAACATCGGCTTTTTTATCAGGAATCATAGCGATCTAAATTACACTTTCAGGACGCTCTTACCCACAGCGATAACCATTTTAAATAAAAAAAGCCCAATCTTGCGATTGGGCTTTTTTTGTAGAATTCAATGGCGGAGAAGGGGGGAGTCGAACCCCCGATACCCTTTTGAGGTATGCTCCCTTAGCAGGGGAGTGCCTTCGGCCACTCGGCCACTTCTCCACAACTACCGAACCAGAACAGGCTGCGTTTCAGTAGGTGCGGCATAATACCATAATTCGCTAAAATTCAAAGTCTTGAATATAAAATTACAAAAATAAAAATACAGAATTTTTAATTACGGGTAATTTGCGATCAATAAAAACAAATATCAACCACCTCGTAACTTTTAAACGAGGATTGGATTTGATGCGCAATAGAAAAGCTGGAATCTATAAACGCCTACGCGGCGGATGAGTGGATCATACCGCCGCGTAGTTGAAAAGCTTGAGGAGAAAATAATTAATGTAAATTAATTATCTTGCTCTTCCTGATTTTGCTTTTCGCGTTGGATACGCTGATAAATCTCTTCACGATGCACAGCAATATCTTTAGGAGCATTGACACCAATACGAACCTGGTTGCCTTTAACACCTAATACGGTAACAGTTACCTCGTCACCAACCATCAAAGTTTCGCCAATACGGCGAGTCAAAATTAACATCTTTAATCTCCTTCACTCATCCTGTAAGAGTACGATTTAGACACCCCTTGCCACCATCGACTCTCGATACCCCCTGTCGCTTCCTGACAATCGAATGCCTTGGCATAAGTATCGTCTACTTTTCGCGAAAGGGAAGAAAACCCCAACATTTTTCTGCCTATTTTTAACCTAGGCAGCAATGCGACTCAAACACCTTAACTCAACCGCCTTTTTAGAAGGCTTAGCCCCTCACACGGCCTTCTGACGGCTCGGCATCCAAACCAAAAGCGGTGTGCAAACTGCGCACAGCCAGCTCCAAGTAACGCTCATCAATGATCACCGAAATTTTAATTTCAGATGTGGTGATCATTTGGATGTTTATACGATCTTCTGCCAATGCGGTAAACATACGCGATGCAACACCGGCATGTGAGCGCATACCAACACCCACAATAGATACTTTTGCAACCTTGTCGTCACTGCGTACTTCGCGAGCACCAATTTCTTTGGCAACGTTTTCCAACACTGCGACCGCTTTATTCATATCATTTTTATGGACAGTGAAAGTCAAATCCGTAGTACCGTCAGCAGACACGTTTTGTACAATCACATCCACTTCAATATTGGCTTCGCCAACTGGCGCGAGAATTTTTGCTGCCACACCGGGAGTATCTGGTATCCCGGCAACAGTAACTTTAGCTTCATCGCGATTAAACGCGATACCGGAAACAATTGGTTGTTCCATAGTTAAATCTTCCTCATCGAGGGTAATCAGGGTTCCAGGACCTTCTTTGAAACTGTGTAATACACGCAGGGGTACTTTGTATTTTCCCGCGAATTCTACCGAGCGAATCTGTAGTACTTTGGAACCCTGGCTGGCCATTTCCAGCATTTCTTCAAAGGTAATTTTTTCCAAACGGCGCGCTCGCTCGCATACACGGGGATCCGTGGTATAAACGCCATCTACATCGGTATAAATCTGGCATTCATCTGCTTTCAATGCGGCTGCCAACGCTACCCCGGTCGTATCAGAACCACCACGTCCGAGTGTTGTAATATTGCCGTGCTCGTCCACACCCTGAAAACCTGCCACTACTACAACACGGCCTGCTTTTAAATCAGCGCGCATGTTTTCTTCATCAATTGACTGGATTCGCGCCTTGGTAAAAGCACTGTCAGTCAGGATGCGTACCTGGCCACCGGTATAGGATCTTGCGTCGAGCCCACGCTTTTTCAATGCCATACACAATAATGCGATGGTTACCTGCTCACCTGTTGAGACGAGTACATCCAATTCACGCAGATCAGGTGTTTGCTGGATTTGTTGGGCGAGGGAAATCAAACGGTTGGTTTCACCACTCATGGCGGAAACCACTACTACCATGTCATGCCCTTGCGCGCGAAAGCCAGCGACTTTCTCTGCCACCTGCTCTATGCGCTCGACGGAACCCACCGAGGTGCCGCCGTATTTCTGAACCAATAAGCTCATTACAGCCTATCCTTTTAATGTTTGACGAATGCTAATACTTACTAACCAGATCACAAAAAGGCGCCAATTAAACACCAGTTTGTGACAAAAGTTAACCCGCGTGAGCGATAAAAAGCGGATTAATCGCACATCCTTCACGTTTTTTAAATCTAGCGGCAAGCTAGGCCCCTAATTGCTCCCTCACCCAAGGCACAACCGACGCAAGCGCGGCATCCAAAGCGGAAAGATTATTGCCGCCGCCCTGCGCCATATCGGGACGACCACCACCCTTGCCACCCAATTGGGCAGCAACGTATCCCATTAGGTCACCGGCTTTTACCTTGTCGGTAATGTTCTGAGTCACACCGGCAACCAGGGCTGCCTTTTCACCTTCCACCGCCGCCAGTAACACCACAGCCGTACCCAACTTATTTTTAAATTGGTCGACCGTATCACGCAGGGATTTGGCGTCGGCGCCCTCAAGGTTCAGGGCCAGCACTTTGACACCACTTATATCCAGGGCCTGTGTTGACAAATCACCACTGCCCGCTGTGGCGAGCCTGGTTTTCAACTGGGCGAGATCTTTTTCCAATTTGCGATTTTGGGCCACCAATGCATCCAGTTTCTCGATCAGTGACTCACGATTGGCTTTCAAGCTGCGACTGGCCGCATCCACCAGGGTTTCAATGTGATCAAATAATGCCAGTGCCCTGGCGCCGGTAATTGCTTCAATACGGCGAACTCCGGCAGCGACACCAGATTCGGACACAATGCGGAACAAGCCAATATCCCCTGTGCGACTCACGTGGGTACCGCCGCACAGTTCTACTGAAAAACCATCTCCCATTGTTAACACTCGCACAGTGTCACCGTATTTTTCACCGAATAGGGCCATTGCCCCCTTAGCCCTGGCGGAATCCATGTCACACAATTCGGTAGCAACGGGCGAGTTAATACGAATCTGCTCATTAACCAGGGTTTCAATCGCCTTGAGCTGGTCAGCGCTAACGGCTTCGAAATGGGAAAAATCAAAACGGAGACGCTCGGAATCAACCAGCGAACCTTTTTGTGTCACATGCTCGCCCAACACCTTACGCAACGCAGCGTGCAACAGGTGGGTCGCAGAATGGTTCAATGCTGTGGCTTGGCGGACATGGGCATCTACCTTGGCAAGGACGTTATCCCCCACCGAAATTGCGCCTTGAAGGACACGCACCACATGCAAGTGCGAAGCACCTTGCTTTTGGCAATCGCGAACTTCGACGCGATTACCGCCAAGTTCCAGATATCCGCAATCACCCGCCTGGCCACCGGACTCGGCATAGAAAGGGGTACGGTCCAACAAAATGATGCCGTCATCTCCTTCCACCAGGCGATCTACTTTCTTGCCGTCCTTAACCAGTGCGACAACCTGGCCCTGCTCCGCCAACAGGCTGTAACCCAGGAACTCCGTCGCCGGTAACTCAATACCTGCGGCGTTATAGTCCACTTTAAAAGTACCGGCCGCACGAGCGCGAGCGCGTTGCTCCGCCATAGCGGCTTCATAACCCGCGTGATCGATAGTCAGGCCGCGTTCGCGGGCAATATCATTGGTTAAATCAACCGGAAAACCATAGGTATCGTAAAGGGTAAAAACGACTTGGCCGGGAATTTCAGTACCCGAAAGCTTAGCTAATGCGTCCTCCAGGACAGCAATACCCTTATCCAGGGTTTTCTCGAATTGCTCTTCTTCCTGGAGTAATACTTTTTCAATATGAGGCTGGTTTTTGTGCAATTCCGGATAAGCGTCGCCCATAACCCCGGCCAGGGCTTTTACCAGTTTATGGAAGAATGGCTGCTTTTGGCCGAGTTGGTTACCGTGGCGAATAGCGCGGCGAATAATGCGGCGCAATACATAACCACGGCCCTCGTTGGACGGCAATACACCATCGCTAATCAGGAATGAACAGGAACGGATATGGTCAGCGATCACACGCAGTGATTTATTTTCCATATCGCCGTTACCGGTTGCCTCGGCAGCGGCTGTTAACAAATGCTGGAACAGGTCGATTTCGTAGTTGGAATGAACATGCTGCATAACCGCGGAAATTCGTTCCAATCCCATGCCGGTATCTACGGATGGTGCAGGCAGTGGATGCAATACACCGTCCGCTGTACGGTTGAACTGCATGAAGACGTTGTTCCAGATTTCGATATAGCGGTCGCCATCTTCTTCCGGCGAGCCCGGTGGACCGCCCCAAATATCGGGGCCATGGTCGTAGAAAATTTCGGTGCATGGACCACAAGGCCCGGTATCGCCCATTGCCCAGAAATTATCTGAGGCGTAGGGTGCGCCTTTGTTATCCCCGATACGGACGATTCTCTCGGCCGGTACCCCCACTTCCCTATTCCAAATCTCATAGGCTTCATCGTCAGACGCGTAGACGGTGACCCAGAGTTTTTCGGCGGGAATACCTAACCAGTTTTTGGAAGTGAGGAATTCCCAAGCGAAGCGAATCGCATCGCGTTTGAAGTAATCGCCAAAGCTGAAATTGCCGAGCATTTCGAAAAAGGTGTGGTGCCGCGCGGTGTAACCCACATTTTCCAGGTCATTATGTTTTCCGCCCGCGCGAACACAACGTTGGGAGCTGACCGCGCGATTATATGAGCGTTTTTCGGCCCCCAGGAAACAGTCCTTGAACTGGTTCATACCGGCATTGGTAAACAACAAGGTTGGATCGTTTCCAGGAATGAGGGAGCTGCTGGCAACGACAGTGTGGCCTTTGCTCTCAAAATACTTCAAAAAGGCATCGCGAATTTCAGCGCTTTTCATCATTTATTTAACTCGTCTCGACTTCTTGGGCATCCGCCTTTAAGCGTGATGCTGCTCCAGTTCTTCCGCGCTGAGTTTGCGCGCTTCATGCTCCAGCATCACCGGGATGCCATCGCGAATCGGGTAGGCCAACCCGCTTTCCCAACACACCAACTCCTGTTGTTCGGGGCGATATTCAAGTTCACCCTTACTAACCGGGCATACCAAAATACTGAGTAATTTTTTATCAATCATGATCTTAGGTCGAGGTTAGTTTACCGGGGGCGGTATATTACACTGCCAATCACGGCCCTGTCTCTACAAGCACAAGGCTATTGCGGGGATTGCGGTTTTAAATTCACCAAAACCGGTGGGTTCGTTCTCTCCATCCATTGTTTTACGTGTTCGGCTACCTTTGCGTTTGGCCGGATCTGTGGTTCGGATGGAGTTATTTCTTGCTCCGTTTCCCAAACCTTAACCAACTCACGCGCTTGATAAAAAGCTTGCTCAAAATCTACACCCGGTTTGAGGGACTCCTTGAAATAGGCCTTGCCGAAATAGGTAAAGAGACTGTCATCCGCACAACCGAACGATGTTTTTTCAGCGGAAGCCGCTGTCATTACCAATGTATCCTTATCGCCAAGTTCGTCGATAAATCCGCCAGAAAAACACGCCGATAACACCACCACCCGATGTTTTATACCGCTGGCTTTAAGTAACCCGCCTAACCATTTTGCATCTATATCCGCCAATGAAAGCCCGTTGTGGCTGAGCGCGATAGTTTTATTTTTGCTGCCATGGCTGGTGATATACAAAAAGAAAATATCCTGGTTTTTATCCATCCGCTCCGCCAGTTTTTCAATTGCCGCTTTAATACTGGTGCGCGTAGCCATAGGGTGCTCTGCCAGCGACCGTTGGCTATTGGATAAATAGATTGCTGTCGCACGATTCCGATATTGTTGTGTAAAAAGGTTTTCAATAAATTTACTTTCCCGGCGAAAAACTTCTTCGGTGCCATAACCCGCAACAACAAGGCTGTATAGCTCGATTTGGTTTGCGTCCGAGGGTTGCACCGCATCTAATACCCGCGTTAACTCAGCGGATTCCTTGTAGAGCGCATACTCGGCAACTTCTTCGGGGGAAAAAATTTTTAGGTCGCTACCGCCATCCACAAGGCGGTCGTATTCCCAGCGCCCGGTAATTTTACTGATACCCTCGATTGGCTCTTTGTAGGCAAGTGTTCCCGCGCCATGCTTCCTGCCGTAGGAAAACTCACCTTCATAAATATCGCCATTTTCAGAAACCAGTTTTCCTTTACCGTTGTATTTTCCAAATTTAAATTCGCCCGAGTAATGTTGGCCATCTTTTTCAATGTAGGCCCCGTCTCCATCCAGCAAACCGTTTTGAAATTTGCCTTGCCACTGATTGCCATCCTTATCCGTATGCATACCATCACCATTCAGTATCCAATCCTTGAATTGGCCAACCGAGGTATCACCTTCCACCCCGGTGTATGTGCCTTCTCCTTCAAATACATCATTCCTGAATTCGCCGTTGTAGGTATTACCGGATTCATCAACAAAAACACCTATTCCGTGCATTTTTCCCGCCGCAAAATCACCGGTATACTTACTGCCGGCGCGGACTAATTCCCCGTTGCCGCTAATCACCCCGCTTACTACCTCACCGGTGTAAATGGATTTGTCAGCGAAAGTCCACCGTCCCTTACCGTGCGGACGGCCATCAACGAAATCTCCTGCAAAGTAAGAGCCATCGGGATAAATTAATTTTCCGTTCCCATGAAATTGATTATTTTTGAATTCGCCGCGATAGCGTAATCCATCAGCGTAAGTCAGTTCACCCGGCCCTTCCATCACTCCGATCGAGAAATCACCGATGTATATTCCCGCTGACGAGGTTGATAATTTGCCTTTGCCATGAAACAAACCGGCAACAAAATTACCTTCGTAGCTATCACCGTTTTTCCAGGTCATGCGCCCATTGCCTTCAATCATTCCTTTTGCGTTTAATTCACCCACATAAGTCGCACCATCGGCAAAGCTGAGTGATGGGGAAAAGGTGTGGCGCAATTGGTTGAATGTTCCGTGGACCGATATCAGCCCAAAAATGACGCCGGCGGAAAAAATTGCACTTACCCACAGGAAACGCTTCATAGGATTTCGCTTGCTCTCATCAATTGCCCGGCATCGGACCAACCAATAATTGGGGATCAACCCTTTCTTCAAACCAGTTCATTCGCCAGTCCAGGTGCGCACCCGTCGCACGGCCCGTCTTGCCCACCCTGGCAATGGCTTGTCCCTGGACAATTTCATCGCCTTTTTTCACCAGAATTTCGCTCAAATGTATGAATGTGGACGATAAGCCGTGGCCATGGTCAATAATCAAGGTGCCGCCCGAAAAAAACATGTCCGGGTGTACCAGAGTAACCACACCGCCGGCCGGGGCTTTTACAAGTGAACCCACCGGCTTGGCGATATCGACCCCATAATGCGGGGAGTTGGGAACACCGTTATAAAAGCGCTGGCTGCCATAGACACCGGTGATGGGTCCGATAAGCGGCCATTGGAAAGGTTGGGAAAAAAATGTCAGCGGTAAATTACCTTTGCGTGCATCGGCCGCCATTTGGGCTTCGCGTTTGGCACGCTCAACCTGGGCCGGGTCAGGTTCTACCGTTTGTTGCGGCACCCCTGTAACTTTTTGAATCCGGTAGTTGCGTTGTTTTACTGAAAATTGCTGTTCGCTGCGCGTGCCGGTGGCATCGACCAGGACAAGGGTTACCCTGGGCTTCGCATCCCGCCCGAGCCCAAAAACAAACTCACCGGTTGGGGATATTTGCAGTTTTTTGCCGCTGTACTCCACCTGGGTACCTGCCGGGACTTTACCGATTATCACCCCGCCCTGTTGCCATTGGCCACGCACCTCCAACGCTTGTGCAGGGACCAGCCATAACAGCAAAAGCAATATCCAAACAATTTTCATAACGGCACCGGGTAAAAACGGGGGGACAAAAAAAACGGCAGCCGAGCTGCCGTTTTTTCCGGGCATTCCGGCTTAAGCGAGTGTATCGCCTACACGCAGAACTTTCATAGTGTTGGTGCCGCCAAGCAAAGTGGTATCCCCCAGAGATACAATCACCAGGTCACCTTCGACCAACACACCTTGCGCCTTGAGCATCCCGATTGCACGGTTGAAATCCTCAGCACAGGGAGCGCTGCTGGTATCAAAGGCAATAGGTTGCACACCGCGATACATTGCCATTTTACGCTGGGTATTCAGGTGGCGAGAGAAGGCAAAGATTGGCAGTTGCGAACCTACACGCGACATCAAACGCGGTGTGCTGCCGGTTTCGGTAAACGCAATAATGGCCTTCACACCGGCGAGATGGTTTGCGGTGAACATCGATGCCAGGGCGATAGATTCATCCACGCTGGTAAAGGCCTGATCCATACGATAGTTGTCGAAACTGGCGGTCGGATGTTTCTCGGCGCCGAGGATAATTCGCACCATTGCCTCTACCGTTTCCACCGGGTAGCTGCCGGCGGCAGTCTCAGCGGAGAGCATGACCGCATCAGTACCATCCAATACCGCGTTGGCGACGTCGAACACTTCCGCGCGTGTCGGCAATGGGCTGTTTATCATCGACTCCATCATTTGGGTCGCGGTAATAACCACTTTGTTCAGTGCGCGTGAACGGGCAATAATGCGCTTTTGCACACCGATCAGCGCCGCATCACCGATTTCCACACCCAGGTCACCACGGGCAACCATCACGGCATCACTCGCCCGAATAATCTCATCCAGGGTTTCGTCATCCGCAACCGCTTCAGCACGCTCCACCTTGGAAACCAGCCCGGCGCGACCACCCGCTTCCAGCATCAGCTTGCGCGCGTAGTTCATGTCATCCGCTGAACGCGGGAAGGATACCGCAAGGTAATCGACATCAATTTCCGCCGCGGTTTTGATGTCCGCCATGTCTTTTTCGGTCAGGGCCGGCGCCGTCAACCCGCCACCCTGGCGGTTGATACCTTTGTTATTGGACAAAGGACCGCCGACTTTGGTGGTGGTAAAAATACGGGTGCCTTCTATCTTGTCCACCTGCAGGACCACACGGCCATCATCCAGCAACAAAATATCGCCAGGCTTGCAATCTTTCGGCAGTTCCTTGTAGTCGATACCTACCTGTTGCTGGTTACCTTCGTCGCGGCCGAGGGCCGCATCAAGGATAAACTTGTCACCGATCTTGAGATGGATCTTACCTTCGGCAAAACGGGCCACACGGATCTTCGGGCCTTGCAAATCGCCCAGTACCGCCACAAAGCGGTTGTGCTTGGCAGCCAGGGTACGTACGGTTTCAGCACGACGCTTGTGGTCTTCCGGCGAACCGTGGGAGAAGTTCAGGCGGACGACATTAACGCCCGCCAGAATTAAACGCTCAAGAACTTCCGGCGACTCAGAAGCCGGGCCCAGGGTACTGACGATTTTGGTACGTCTTAACATGATGGCTCTCTTATTACTTGGCGTTCATCAGGGCAATGGTGTTATCCAACATGCGGTTGGAGAAGCCCCACTCGTTGTCATACCAGCTCAATACTTTTACCCACTTGCCGTAAACCTTGGTTTGCAAGGAATCATAGTTGGATGAATGCGGATTGTGGTTAAAGTCAACGGATACCAAAGGCTCATCGCAATAGGCCAATACGCCGGGCATTTCTTTCGCAGACGCATCTTTCATTGCGGCGTTGATAGCATCAACACTTACGTCTTTCTCAACCAATACGTTCAAGTCAACCAGCGATACGTTGATGGTTGGCACGCGCACTGAAATACCATCCAGCTTGCCCTTCAATTCCGGCAATACCAAACCTACCGCCTTGGCAGCACCAGTGGTGGTCGGGATCATGGATTGGGTAGCAGAACGCGCGCGGTAGATGTCCTTATGGTACACATCGGACAGGACCTGATCGTTGGTGTAAGCATGGATAGTGGTCATGGAACCCTGCACGATGCCGAATTTGTCATTCAGCACCTTGGCGATAGGTGCCAGGCAGTTGGTAGTACAGGAAGCATTGGAAATGATGGTGTCAGTGGCTTTCAATACCTTGTCGTTTACACCGAAGACGACGGTTGCATCCACGTCAGTACCCGGCGCGGAAATAATCACCTTCTTGGCACCGGCGGCCAAGTGCGCAGAGGCTTTTTCCTTGCTGGTGAAAATACCGGTACATTCGTACACCACATCCACTTTCAATTCAGCCCAGGGTAACTTCGATGGGTCGCGCTCGGAGGTGATGCGGATTGCATCACCATTTACAAACATGGTGCTGCCTTCAAACTTTACAGTGCCATTAAATTGGCCATGCACGGAATCGTACTTGGTCAGGTGTGCGTTCAGGTGAGCATCACCCAGGTCATTAATGCCTACAATTTCAATTTGGCTGCGCTTGCCTGATTCATACAACGCGCGCAGGACATTGCGACCGATACGACCGTAACCATTGATTGCCACTCTAATAGTCATTGCTTTCTCCTAAGTAAACTCTTGCTGATTCTTTTGCTGTAGAGGTACAAGTTATTGCACCCGTGGATAAAAACATAGGGGCGCAATAAATTGCGCCCCTCGGGATTCTCATTAACGCGGCAAGCTGGCTGCTTCACGCGCGAGACGTTCAATTTCGTCCCAGCGACCGGCTTTCATTAATTCCTTGGGCGCCATCCAGGTTCCGCCGACACACTGTACGTTCGGCAACGCCAGGTAGCTGGGCGCTTTTGCCAGATCTATCCCACCTGTCGGGCAGAAGGTAATCTGCGGCAAGGGGCCGGCGATAGACTTGAGCATCGGCACACCGCCCGCGGCTTCCGCCGGAAAGAATTTCTGGTGGGTAAAGCCCTGCACATAGAGGTTCATCGCTTCCGTCGGCGTTGCTACGCCCGCCAGCAGCGGTACCGGCGAGGCCTTGGCCGCTTCGATTAACGCCGGCGTGGTACCCGGGCTTACCAAAAAGGTAGAGCCGGCCTTAACAGCTTTTTCCAGATCGGCGGGAGTGATTACCGTACCCGCACCGATCACCGCATCGCCAGGCAGGGCTTCAACCATGGCTGTGATGGCATCCAGGGCACAGGGTGTGCGCAGGGTGATTTCCAATACTTTCAAACCGCCGTTGTATAACGCCGTCGCCAGAGGTACCGCATCCTCGATACGCTCAACGACCATGACAGGTACAACGGGTGCAATTTTTACGATTTCATTAATAGGTAAGGCCACTGGGTGTCCCTCGTTGCTCACATTAGGTTTATGAAAATAGGTTAAGGTGCCCAGTAAACGATTACCGGCACCCGATCCTGGCGCAACACTGCCCGGATCGGCATATCTTTTACGTCACCCTCGCCTTGCGCCGCGCGCAATACCGCGAGCTTCTCCTCACCCGTGATTAACAACACCAGTGATTTTGAACGCAGCAAACCAGCAAGAGACAAGGTCATACGCTCAACAATCGCGCCGGTCACTTCACTTTGCTTAGCGGTAATTGCTGCACAGAGGCTATCGGAATCCGGATTCAATGCCTCATCCAGCCCCTGGGCATGGGGAAATAATGAAGCCGTGTGGCCATCAGAACCCATTCCCAAAATGGTGATATCGAATGGCTGCGCCAATTGTTGGTAAGCCGCCTCGCAATCTGCCAAACCCCCAGCAGCGGTTTCGGCAGAGTTTTTCATACCGACCAAATTGGCCGCAGCCGCTTTGTTTTGGATCAGATGCTTAACAGTAAAGGCCTCGTTGCTCTTATCGTGATCGAAGTCAACCCAGCGTTCATCCACCAACGCAACATAGACTGACTCCCAATCAAGATCAGAATGACTCAATGCTTTATAGAGCGGTTCCGGTGTGCTTCCACCAGACACCATAAATGTCGCCTCACCACGATCTTCAATTGCGCTTCGTAACGCCCTTTCACATTCGGTTTGCAAAGAGGCAATCATTTCCGCGCGATTCTCAAATAAACGTTCGGTTACCATTCCTGATCGGCTCCTGACAAAACTTCATCAATCGAGAACCAGCGGCGGCGGTCACTGGCGAGCATTTGTGCGGAGGCCTGCGGCCCCCAACTTCCCGCCATATAACCTTGCGGTTTATTTTCCGGGCGTTGCCAGGCATCAATGATCGGGTCAATCCAGGCCCAGGCAGCAGCCACTTCAGCGCGGTGGATAAACAGGCTGGCATCACCGGCGGCAGCATCCAGCATCAAGCGCTTATAGGCATCGGAATAGAAATCCTTATAGGTATCAGCAAAATTCAGGTTCAACACCATTGGACGCAAATGGGTTTCGTGCTTTTCAAGATCTTTGGCAACCATAACGATCTTGATGCTCTCTTCCGGTTGCAAGCGAATAATCAAACGATTGGGTGTTGTACCCCCGGCGGATTCCGGATAAACACGATGCGCGACATCTTTGTATTGGATAACGATTTCCGCGAAACGCTGCTTCATGCGTTTGCCGGTGCGAAGATAGAAAGGCACATTTGCCCAGCGGGAGTTATCAATGTACGCGCGAATCGCCACAAACGTTTCGGTGTTGCTTGGCTGGCCCAATTCTTCCAGGTAACCCGGAACCTGTTTGCCGCCCACTTCACCCGCTACATACTGGCCGCGTACTGTATTGTATTTAACCGTGTTGCCGGTCAACGGGCGCAGGTTTTCGAGAACTTTTAATTTTTCCGCGCGGATACGCTCGGCGGTCATCTTGTTCGGGGACTCCATCGCTACCAGGCAAAGCAATTGAAGGATATGGTTTTGCACCATGTCGCGCAGAGCACCGGCGCCATCGTAGAAACTGGCGCGGCCTTCAAGGCCCACGGTTTCGGATATGGTGATCTGCACATGGTCGATGGATTTCGCGTCCCACAGGTGCTCAAACATGCCGTTGGCGAAACGCAACGCCAGGAGGTTTTGTACCGTTTCTTTGCCCAGGTAATGGTCGATACGGAAAATGGCATCTTCCTTAAAGTATGCGGCGATTTGGCTGTTGATTTCTTCAGCGGTTTTGCCGTCATAACCAAGGGGTTTTTCTACTACAACGCGTGCTTTGTCAGTAATTAACCCCGATTCGTGCAGATGTTTGCAACAAATACTGAATACTGAAGGTGGCGTTGAAAGGTAAAACACACGGTGACTGTTGCCACCTGAATTCAATAACTGCGCCAATGCGTCCCAGTGTTGGTCCAGGGTGCTTATGTCAACAAATACCGGGAACAGGCACTTGGCAAACTCATCCCAATCCGCCGCTACGAATTCATCCGCGTTGAGATGTTTCTCCGCCGCTTCGCGCACTTTGTCTTTGTACTCGGCAACCATCTGGGTATTGCGGCAAGTAGGAATAATCCGCGCACCGGCAGGCAGTGAGCCTTCGCGGTGGGCGCGATAAAGACCCGGAATCAACTTGCGCAGGGCCAAATCGCCAGCACCACCAAAAATGACAAAATCAAACGCTTCGAGCATGAGGAGTAATCCTGTTTATGAATCTGGACAGTGGATATACGTGTACAAATACCTTGTTAATTTCAGGCATGTTTTTAAAACGAAGACCCCGAACCAGGTTCGGGGTCCAAAATTTAACTGCTTACCAGTTAAACACCGTAGCTCCTTCTTCAGCCAGGCCCACCGAGGCGCGGAAGGGAGCAAACAATTCCCGCCCCATTCCATAGTGGACGTTGGTCAAATCACATTGTGCCGGCTGGCGCTTGGCCAGGGTTTCATCATCGACGAGTAATCGCAAGGTTCCCGCTTCAGCATCCAGCTCAATCATATCCCCGGTCTCGATCATCCCTATTACGCCGTTATCCAGCGCTTCCGGTGTCATATGAATGGCGGCTGGAATCTTACCAGAGGCGCCAGACATACGGCCATCTGTTACCAGCGCAACTTTAAAACCGCGATCCTGCAATACCCCCAGCGGCGGAGTCAGTTTATGCAATTCCGGCATACCGCAGGCCTTCGGCCCCTGGAAGCGAACGACAGCAATAAAATCTTTTTCCAATTCACCGCGCTTAAACGCGGACTGCAATTCTTCCTGGCTGTGGAAAACAACAGCCGGTGCAGTGACTTTGCGATGCTCGGGCTTAACCGCCGAAATCTTGATCACCGAACGACCGACATTGCCTTTCAGCAAGCGTAAACCGCCCTCTGGCGCAAACGGTTTGTTCGCTGGCCGGAGCACTGAGTCATCCAGGCTTTCGGCAGGGGCGTCACGCCATACCAATTCGCCGTTTTCGAGGAAAGGTTCCCTGGTGTAGTGAGACAAACCACCTTCCGCCCCCATGATTGTTTTTACGTCGTCATGTAAAAAACCTGCATTGCGCAATTCGCGAATCAGGTAACCCATGCCGCCAACCGCCTGGAAGCGGTTCACATCCGCCAGCCCATTGGGATAGATACGGCACATGAGCGGAATTATATCTGAAATGTCAGACAAATCTTGCCAATCAATTATCACACCCGCCGCGCGGGCGATAGCCACGATATGCATGGCATGGTTGGTGGAGCCGCCTGTTGCCATTAACCCGACAATGCCATTCACCACGGACTTTTCGGTCACTATATCCGCCAATATGACTCGGCTTCCTTCGCGGGTAATCTGCGCCAGTTGATGCACATGGGCACGAGTCAAGGCATCGCGCATCGGAGTATAGGGGTTGATAAAGGTACTGCCGGGTAAATGCATACCCATGATTTCCATCAACATCTGGTTGGTATTGGCAGTACCGTAAAACGTACAGGTACCGGCACTGTGATAGGAGGCGCTTTCCGCTGCCAGTAATTCTTTGCGGCCTACCTTCCCTTCTGCAAATAACTGGCGCGCCTTGGCTTTTTCCGCATTGGACAAGCCGGGCGTCATAGGGCCCGCCGGGATAAATACGATGGGCAATTGCCCGAATGACAAGGCCCCTATCATCAAGCCGGGTACAATTTTGTCGCACACCCCCAGGCACATGGCGCCGTCAAACATATCGTGGGAGAGCGCAATGGCTGTGCCCATGGCAATCACATCGCGGCTGAACAGGGACATTTCCATACCCGGGAAGCCCTGGGTCACACCATCACACATGGCAGGGACGCCACCTGCCATTTGCGCCGTCATGCCCATCTCTTTGGCGGCAGCCTTGATAGGCTCCAGATACTCGCCATAGGGAACATGCGCGGAAAGCATTTCGTTATAGGCGGATACCACCCCCAAATTGGGTGCCTGCCCCTCCGCCAATGCTTCTTTATCAGCCGCATTACACGCGGCAAAACCATGAGCCAGGTTGGCGCACCCCAAATGATGACGCGCTGGTCCCTTGCTGCGGAATTTATTAACGCGCGCCAGATAGGCAGCACGGGCATCTTTACTGCGGGCGATAATTCGCTCGGTAATTTCGACAAGTCTTGGATCTGTAGCTAACACATCAGTCATGGGGAATACCATTGCTCATTGGGTCTGTACCTGGCGCAAGCGGGTGCGCTTGCGAAGTCTGCGCGGATTATCAATCCGCGCATGGCGCCAGGTGCATTGCCTGGCGCGCACTGGTTTTGTGTCTCTCGGCTTAAACGACTTTGGCAATGAGCCCAAAGTTCCTGCGCTTTATTGATTACCGGCTTTGGCGCGCTTGTAAAAATCGATCAAATTGCGAGTGGAAGCATCATGCCCGGCATTGGTAGGCTTACCCAAATCCAGTTCAGGCTGGATGCCAGCCGCAAGCACTTTACCCAGTTCAACACCCCATTGGTCGAAGGAGTGAATGCGCCAGATGATACCTTGAACGAAGATTTTGTGCTCATAAAGCGCAATCAGGGCGCCCAGGGTACGGGCATCCACTTTATTCAACAGGATGGTATTCGTCGGGCGATTACCGCGATGTACCTTGTGCTCGACAATTTCCTCGATGCGCGCGGCACTAACGCCTTTGGCTGTCAATTCGCGGCGAACCTGATCGGCATCGCTCCCCAGCATCAATGCCTGGGTTTGGGCGAAGAAATTGGCCATCAATGCATCGTGATGGCCTTCGACAGCGATAGTCGGGGCTACCGAGCCAATGAAATCGGCGGGGATAATATCGGTCCCCTGGTGCAACATTTGATAAAACGCGTGCTGCCCATTGATCCCCACCTCACCCCACACCAGCGGCACGCTCGCGTAGGCCACCTGCTCGCCCGCCCAATTGACGGATTTACCGTTACTTTCCATTTCCGCCTGTTGCATATAAGCGGGGAAGCGGTGCAGGCACTGGTCGTAAGGCAATAACGCATGTGCCGGATAACCGAGGAAATTACGGTTCCAGATGCCTATCAATGCCAGCATAACCGGCGCGTTTTCCGCCAGCGGCGCCGCCAGGAAATGTTGGTCCATCTCATAGGCGCCTTGCAGCAGTTCGTCGAACACCCCATAACCGAGGAACAATACAATGGGCAAACCGATGGCAGACCACAGGGAAAAGCGACCGCCGACCCAATCCCACATATCAAAAATATTTTCTTCTGCAATACCAAACGCCGTTACCAGTTTGCGATTGGTGGAAACAGCCACGAAATGCCTGGCGATTGCCGTTTTATCGCCCGCCGCGCTCATAAACCATTGCTCGGCAGTGCGGGCATTGGTCATGGTTTCCTGGGTGGTAAAGGTCTTGGATGAGATCACAAACAACGTGGTTTCGGGATTCAACCCTTCCAGCACTTCTGCAATCTGGACGCCGTCAATATTGGATACAAAGTGGATATTGAAACGTTTATCGCTGTACGCCTTTAACGCCTCGCATGCCATTAACGGACCGAGGTTGGAACCGCCAATACCGATACTCACGATGTCCGTAATCGTTTTGCCGGTATAACCGGTCCAGGCACCCGAGCGCAGCTTTTCGCTCAGTTTACGCATGCGCTCCAATTCAGCATTGATGGCCGGACGGGCGTCAGTACCATCAATCATGATGGGCCTGGAAGATTTATCGCGCAGCGCAACATGCATAACAGCGCGATCCTCGGTGGCATTGATATGCTCGCCGGCAAACATGCGGCTGCGCCAGGCTTCGACATCAGACTCTTTAGCCAATGCCAGTAAGGCGGCTTGGGTTTCGTCGGTAATCAGGTTCTTGGAGTAATCAAACAGGAGGCTGGAAAGTTGTAGGGAGAACTTGTCAAAACGCTGGCCATCGGTAGCGAACAGCCCTTTCATATGTTGCGTTTTCATCCGGGCAGCGTGGGCACTCAACGCTTTCCAGGCAGGTAAATCAGTAGGAGAAAGGTTTGGATTAGTCATTTACTACTCCGCAAACTAATTGCATAGGTGGCATTCCTAAACAGGTGGTTGATTCCTATTGTCGTTGTTAGTTAATACTGTCAGTGGTACCGGGACCGAATCGTATAGGTCTACGCCTTTTGCAAATAGGTTATTGCCACTTTTGGCTGACGGAGAAAGGATAAACTTCCTACAGCAAAACATACTTTTGTGGATACCATCCTAGATTTCGCTGTATTAAAGAGAGAGCCTGGTGAAAAGCCGCTAACTCCCGAAACAATCACAAAAAACCCACAAAATCCCTGAAAATTTTTCCGCAGTAGCAAACAAAAATTGTCCGGCACAAAAAGGCCGCTATCATAGGCAGATGGGTTTTAGGTGTCAATTAAACCAGGCGCCGATGCGCCTCAACTTGCCGTGCGAATTATCATTAATTTTACACAAGCAATTTTCGAAAACCCTGCGACGCAAAATGGTACGAGCCGGTAAGCTCCGGCGCTCCTGGTAAATCGCTAACCTCCACATTTTTATTTTATTCGCAAGCCCGGCAGGAAAATTAAATATGCACAGTACCGACCTTACAACGGACAAAAACCGCACAATCCCATTGGGAGTTATCGAAGGTTTTTTCGGGCGGCACTGGAGTTGGGAAAGCCGCGCCAGCTACGCAAAATTTCTTGCACTACATAAGTTCGATTTTTATCTTTATGCACCAAAAAGCGACAAGCATTTGCGCAAGCAATGGCAAACGGATTGGCCGGATAACGAGAAGTCCCGGTTGCTAAAGTTGCGTGAAACCTACCGCGACAACAATATTGAATTTGGAATTGGGTTGAGCCCGCACGAGATTTACCTGGACCCATCGCGGGACCAGCGCAAATTACTGGGGGATCGCATCAAACAGATTAATGAACTCGCACCGGATATCCTCTGCATTTTATTCGACGATATGCGCGGCGATATTCCGGGCCTGGCGACACTCCAAATAGACATTGCCCATCAAGCGGCGGAAATATCCAGCGCAAAAAAAATAATCTTTTGCCCAACCTATTACAGTTTTGATCCGGTATTGGAAAAGGTGTTTGGCAAGATGCCGGAAAATTACTGGCAGGCCTTTGCAAACCAACTCGATCCCGCCATTGATATATTTTGGACCGGGGAAAAAGTTTGCTCTACCTGTTATCCGGAAACGCATTTGGCTGAAGTAACCGAGCTACTCGGGCGCCAGCCTTTCTTGTGGGATAACTACCCGGTCAATGACGGCGCCGTAAAATCCAACCTGTTGCAATTACGTGCTGTTGATAAAACCCATGCGTTACTGGATAAAAAAATTGCCGGGCATGCAATTAACCCGATGAATCAAGCCTGGCTTTCGCAGCTTCCATTAGCCAGCGTACCTATCGCCTATGAATTACGGGAAGGGTACGAGCCACATAAAACCTTTGCGCACCTTTGTGAAACACTGTGCGGAAAACAACTGGGCAATGACCTATTGAGAGACATTGCAAAGTTGCAAGATACCGGATTGCGGAATTTAACAGGCGAAGAAAAAACTGAATTGCGCGAACACTATAATAAATTCCCGGATAACCCTTACGCACAGGAAATTGTCGATTGGCTTAATGGCGAGTATCAATTTGATCCCGCCTGTTTGACGGAATAATTTCACGTTGTTAAACGCGCTTGCAGCCATCGGGAAATAGCAATGATTTGTTCGCCGCATAAAGTATGTTCCATCACATAGGATTCATAAGTCACATTGCCACCAAAGCTTTTTACAAATTGATAGGCCCGCTCACCCAATACCGGTGCGACTACGGAATCCCGGGTACCGTGCTGTATGAGCAATGGAGTATTTTTGTTGGCGGGGTGGATAGTGATGTTGGTGGCGGTAGCAAAATAACTGGATAACACCAGAAGGCCACCCAGTGACTGGTCAAATGTGTAACCCGCCTGGTAAGCCACTGCCCCGCCCTGGGAAAAACCGGCAAGGATAATTCGTCCGGCAGGAATGCCTCGCTCAATCTCGCGAAGGATAAGCCTTTGCACCGCGCGCGCATTTTTTACTAATTGCACTTCATCAATTTTACGCTCCAGGTTCATTTCCAGGATGTCATACCACGCTGGCATAAAATAACCGCCATTTACGGTCACAGGAATTTGCGGCGCGTGGGGGAAGATGAAACGGACAGGCAAGGAGTCCGGTAATTGCAATTCAGGGACAAGCGGTGCGAAATCATGACCATCTGCCCCCAATCCATGCAACCAGATCACACTGGCAGATACCGGAATGCCCGGCGCAGTTTCCACTTCAACACAGGGTAAATAGTTCATAAGGCCTCGCATCGATTAATTTTTGCACTACGCAGGAAAAGCAGCTTTGTTTTACCGTGCCAGGGAATTTTATGGCATAGCGTGATAAAGCAGCACGCAGGGTCAACAAAATAACACTACACTAGGAGCATCAAATTAAAAATATTATCCGCCAGCGCATCCCCGGATGCTAAGGAATACCATGAGTAACCTAAATCCCAACCAACCTGAACTTCATCCCAACGGCGAACATAAAACAATCGACGCGCTAATCACTCCTATTGATCAATTAAATATCCTTTCCAAGATGGAAGTCGCCAAGTTGCTGGATTCCAGCCAAAGTGGTTTGTATAAATTATTTCGCAATTGTTCCCTCGCCGTACTGAATACCGGTAACGACCTTGATGATGGCAAGGAGCTGCTGGAGCGATACAAGGATTTTGATATCAGCATTGTCCAACAAGAACGCGGTATCAAACTTGCCGTTAAAAACGCGCCCGCCAATGCGTTTGTTGATGATAGGATGATTCGCGGTATTAGCGAACATTTGTTTACCGTATTGCGCGATGTGATTTATAACAACGATGAAATTAATGGTAACCCGAAATTTAATTTGCAATTATCGGAAGGCATTACCGATGCCGTATTTCACATGTTGCGCAATGCCAATTTATTAAAGCCGGGGCTGGACCCGAATTTAGTGGTTTGCTGGGGCGGCCATTCGATTAACCGTATCGAATACGACTACACCAAAGAAGTCGGTTACCAGCTCGGGTTGCGCGGTCTGGATATCTGTACCGGGTGCGGCCCCGGCGCGATGAAAGGCCCGATGAAAGGTGCCACCATTGGCCATGCCAAACAACGCATTAATAATGGACGTTATATCGGCATCACCGAACCCGGCATTATTGCGGCGGAGGCACCCAATCCGATCGTAAACCAATTAGCCATCATGCCGGATATCGAAAAACGCCTGGAGGCATTTGTGCGTTTGGGACACGGCATTATCGTGTTCCCTGGCGGTGCGGGTACCACCGAAGAAATCCTTTATATCCTCGGCATCCTTTTGCACCCGGATAATAACAATATCCCCTTCCCGTTAATTTTTACCGGCCCGGCATCTTCTGCCGAATATTTCCAGCGGGTGGACAGGTTTATCGGCGATACGCTGGGCCCCGAAGCACAGGCGCATTACAAAATTATTGTGAACGACCCGGATGCGGTTGCGCGTGAGATGAAGGAAGGTATCAAAAAAGTCCGCGAATTCCGCAAATTAAGTGACGATGCCTATTACTTTAACTGGCAACTGAGAATCAGCCCGGATTTGCAGCAACCCTTTATCCCTACCCATGAAAATATGCGTAACCTGGAGCTTCACAAAAACCAGCAGGTTGACCGCCTGGCAGCTAATTTACGGCGTGCATTTTCCGGGATTGTGGCAGGTAACGTGAAAGAGGAAGGTATCCTGGCAATTGAGCAATTCGGTCATTTTGAATTGCACGGCGACCCGGAAATTATGTATCCAGTGGACGAACTACTCGAATCATTCGCCCGCCAGAGCCGGATGAAGCTGCCGGGAAGGGAATACATTCCCTGTTACAGGGTTATAAAGTGAACCATAAACTGATTTTCCAGTTATAGGTTGTAGTCAATTTCCTACAAAACTTAGCGAATTTTGCGACTAGTGGGGAAAGGGCCTTATCCGGATAATGGGAACCATCAAGGAAGTAGACAATGATGTGCGCCGGCCAGGAAAGGTCAATGGATGCGCCCACCTTTCAAGGAAGCGATGCCTCTGGAGGCATCAAAGGATTGCACTAGCGCAGGAGCAAGGCGGTCAGGGATACGAAAGGAAAATCGTCACAGATTGACTACTTCGACCTAAGGACAGATTCTGTATGGGGCCGCTTATGCGGCCCCTACTCATTTATGGGCCAAGATAATATCCCGCATTCGATGCACCTTACCTGCTATAAAAAAGCGGACACCTGGCGTTCCGCACAGCGCACCGCGCAAATGAAACCTCCCTGTTTCCAGCATGGCGCCCGGGTTTGACGGTTGCCAGCAATAACCATCAAAAAAGACCGGAAATGGTCGTGCCGCTCCAATTCCTGAACAAACTGCCATTGGTGCCCTGATTCGCTTTCAGGTGTAAGCCGACAGTCTGGAACAGGTTGACCTGGCTTAAACCACCCACATCAATCACCCCACCGCGAACATTCCCACCCGCCACCAGCATGGGCGTGTTCTGGCCGGTATGCGCATCAACATTACCCATGTCGGAAACCTGGGTGACCACTGTGGATGCCAGCAGCCCTTGCGCTTGCAACTTGTCCAGTAACTGCTGGGTAAGCGACATGTAATAGGCCACATCCTGATCGTAGTAACCCGCGTAGTTCGGGTTACCCTGGTTGTGGTGCGAGTCGTGCGATGGGCGGGGCCGATGGGTGCCGCTGGTGTCCCTGATCATCGCACCGTCCAGAACATGGGTATGCTCATCCGTACCAAACGCGAGGGACACAGAAGACGAGAGGTTACAGCCCAGGGCCAATACCGCTATATCGGTCATTAATTTGGAGGTCGCGTCAAACCCTGCCGCCGACGTGTTGGTAATCGGCGTGCAGTTGCCACCCGGATTGGTTGAGGTAATCGCGCTTTCAATATCCCGGATAGCACTGAAGTGACTGTCCAGCTTTTCTTTTTCGTGCTGGCCCAGCCGGGTTTTTAATTCATTGACCGCTTTGTAATGAACATCCACCACGGATTTACGCGGAGCAACCGCGCCACCGCTGCCCCCACCGCCGCCCGCGAACAAGACATCCAATGCCGCTTGCGGGCTGGTAATCGTGGGAATACCGGCGGTATCGCGCGATAGCTCGGAAACCGGCGTAGTCCCCAGGTTTAACCATTTAACCGGCGCATTGGAGTTGGCACTGAGGATTTTCCCCAAGTTCACGTCGAAACTTTGCTTACCCCAGGGGTTGGGGTCATTGAAACGGTTGAACATGACCCCGTGGCCGCCGTTCATCATGGTGGCGTTTTTTAACAGCGCGATGCGACCCGCCGCAAAATGGCTTTGCAAGGGGGCTGACTGGATCGGCAAGGTACCGCCGGAGGGGAAAAACCTGGCGGGGGTACACCCGCCCGGCATAAACACCGTGCAAGACCTGGTCGGACCGGCCGTTTGCGCTTCCGCTACCCGCGCCAGCATTACCCCGGCAAGCATACTCGAAGCCTGGATCGCGCCCAGGGCAATACCGGAACGTTTGACCACGCGCAGGAAGTCCCGGCGTTCTTTATCGAAGCAATCTCTATAGCTCATTTTTTGACTCCAATTCGTTAACAGGGAGAATGGGCGCGCCCTAGCGCACCCACTCCTGCCGGTAAATCACTGAATCCAGCGCAGGGATTTCCTGCAACATGGCGCGCGGGCCACTGGTACCCAGCACATTGGCCAGCTTTTCGATATTGCAGCGATAGGCTGTTTTCTCGGCATCCGACATGGTGAATGGCACATCGCGGGTCTTGTCCTTATCGATAAGGAACAGGGAGTTCACCCCGCTGCTGAAGCTGACAAACTGGGTTGCCAGGCAGGTCCTGGCTTGTTTGGACACATCCGCTTGCTCAACCATCAGGCGCGCCAGGTCCCTGGCACCGTTGAAGGTGATTTCCGGTTGGTAAATGACGCGGTCCGGATCGTTGGTGAATTGCAGCTTCTGGTATGGCGAGAAGAATACCGCCGATGCATCGATGGCATTGCCCCTTAAGTCGGTAGTGCGCACCCGGCCAACGGCATCGAAATTCTCCATACCGCCGCCCAGGGGATTGATGATCTCCAGGTGGCAATTGGAACAGGTCGTCGGCTCGGTGATCTTGTCGGCAATCATGCGTTCGGTCGTTTTTGGATCGGCGAAGAAAGCCGCGTGTTTCTTGGCCAGGGCTTCGCGGTCCAGTGAGACCCCGGCGGGTGGCTCGGGAATGTCCTGGCACATTAACTTGCGACGTACCGCTACCGCACGGGTGATCAGGTTGGAATCGTTGTCGCGCGCATAGCGGGACATGAACGCACCCGAGGTGAGGATGCCGCCGCGATCCGCCGTGGCACTGCGCACGAAGCCGTCGGCATCTGCCCCGCTATTGCTGAATGCCAAACCGTAATGGCTGGCCAATCGCTGGTTTACGTGGGTGAAGCCGGGGGTATAAACGGTCGCAAAGGTGGAGGTTGATTCCAGCATTGCGGACGCAAAGTTTTTACCCAGCTCCAACTGCATATCCCCCGCCAGGGTAGCGAAATTGGCAATGCCGACTTTGTTCTGGGTAGCCAGCTTTTCGGTACCCAACCAGCGGTTGATGAAATCTCCCATTAACACCCTGGTATTGGCAGAGTTCATCAAGGCTGCCGCCTGGGTGCGAATACCGGTAAGGGTATCCAAATCACCCCGGCCTGCCGCCGCCAGCAAATCCGCGCCCGGAGTTGTGCCGGTGTAGGTGTAGCTGAGGTAAGTTGCGATCTCGTAACCGGTCAGCTTGTAGATATTGCCGCCCGACAACTCACCCAACTCGGAGCGGTACAGGAACTGGGGCGAAGACAACATCGCCACCAGGGCTACCTTCATACCTTCGGCTTCGGTACGACCGGCGGCGGTGCCTTTTGCCAGCGCCAGGTAATCCGCCTTTTCAGTCGTGCTTAAGGGGCGACGGAAAATACGTGGCGCCAGGTCATTGACCAGTTTGTCAGCGCAACCGGCTGTACCGGGTGTACAGGCCAGCACCCCGCCCCAGCGGGTGGCAACCGAATCGGCGATGCGCTCCGCGGTGGAAAGATAAGCGGAGTAGCGCGCAGTATCGAGTAACAATTGGTTATTGTTGAGGAACGCACCGGAAATGGCATCGTCCGGCAAGCGCGAAATCACCTCTTCCTGGTAATTCACCAGGTCGCGCACCGAACGCTGGTATTCGGCACGGGTGAGCAAACGCAGGGTGCGATGGCCGGGTGCGGTGGCTGTGGCCGGGCACGCGAAGGACGCGCTGTCGTTATCCGGTTTGCCATCGGAAGGCGCGCGTTTGGTGAACAAAAACGCTTCCAGGTCCGCCGCGTTTTGTGCGCTCAGGGAACCGGCATCGCCTTGCGGCATGTACCTGGCAATATAGTCGCGCAGGCTCAGTTGCTCACCCTTAACCTGGTAGTAATAGGCGCGATTCGGGTTAACCGGGATTGCAAAAGTACCATCAGTAAATTTCTCGGTATCGCCATGGCAAGCGTAACAACGCTGCTGCCACAGGCTGGTACCACGCGCCACATCCCCCACCAGCACACCTGCACTGCTGGAACTACCGGAACTGCGGCTACCTGCCGATGAGCTGGTTGAGGTGGCGGACGAAGATGTTGCTACCACAGAACTGGCGGAAGCGCTGGAATCGGAATCGTTGTTATAGATGAGTAGCAACGGCGCAGTTGCTGCGGACGGAATGCTGTCGGCATAGCTGATCACTTTATATTCATAAATGCCGGAAGCCGTCAGCGCGTCCAGGTAACTCACAGTATTTGCGCTTAGGTTGCCCACTGTTGCCCAGCGCCCATCGGCCCCTTTACGGCGCACCAGGAAGCCGGTTTCGTTGTTACTCACGTCCGCCCAATTCAGGCTGGCGCCGGCACTGAGGCCGGTACCTGCGAGGCTGGTCGGGGCAACGGGCGCACTGGCCAGGTTGATGGCCGGGAGGTTGCCTGGGTTATCCCGATTCAGGAAGACTTTGAAATAAACCGGCACCTTTTCACCGATGGTGCCTAGCCCGGCAATTGCGCGCAGGGCTTCCACACCAGCGTTAAGGTCAAAGTCCGCCGAATTGATAACAATGGGTCTACGCGGCGAAACGCTGATGCTGTTGTTCGCATGCTTCATTATTACCGCATCAAACACCACCGGTTTAATTACCCCATGCAGTACCAGGTTCCCGGTCACACTTTGCACGTTAATGCTCCCTGTGGCCTGGGCGTCCAGCGCTGCCAGATCGAGCTGGGTAGTGAAATGCAGATCCGGCAGGTAGGCCGATTCGAACAACAAATTCTGCATCCGCGGGTCGCGAATACTGTTGTTGGTACTGATACCCGCCAGCGGAATGGTCAGGGTTGCCTGGCCAGTGGCGGATACCGTGCCCCTTAGCTGGTTAAAGGTAAAGTTTTCCGGGGTCTCGGTTCCGGCGGTGCTTTTCTTCACGGAAACAAAATAAAAGCTGGATGCAGGCGCATCCAATAACCAGCGCGCCGCCGTACCGGAAACCACACTGGATGAGCTGGCACTGCCGAGGCTGCTGGCCAGGCTACTACTGCTGCCAGTCGAGCCGCCGCAGGCAACCCCGTTTAATGTGTAATCCAGTGGCGCCGTACCGGGGTTAGTGGCGATATAGCCGAACGATACGCTGCCGTTCGCTGGCAGGTTGCCGTTATATCCCACATTTTTCACACATACTTTGGTGCCGGTTTGGGCATAAGTGCCCTCCCACAGGCTGGACAGGGTTTCACCACCGGCAAAGTTCCAACACAACTCCCAAGCCGTTTTGGCCGCGCCGGTATTGGTCAGCGTCAGTTTGTATTGGGCGCCTGATCCCCAATTGTTTTCAGTTTGCAGGGCGACGCTGCACGCGCCCTGGGCAATCGCAACATTGGAAACCACCAGGCCCAAGGCAATCCCGCTGGAAAATATCGACAGTTTCAATAATTTTTTCATGATAGTTCTCTCTCTGCTCCATCCGGTTAACGGGCGTCATAGACGAGCGCAAAGTCCACGGGGACAGAGGCATTAATCGAAGCAATTCCCACAGCCGCACGCAGGGCTTCAACGCCAGCGGCAAGGTTGTAGGTTTCGGCTTTTACCAATACCGGCGGCAGGCTCTGCACAACCACCCGGGAGGCGGTCAGTTTCTGCACCGAAACCCGGGTGGCGATAGTGGCGGTGAGGCCATGCAGGCTCAGGCTGGCTGTAATGTCCGTGCGGGTTACCTGGCCGATGCCCAAGCCGCTAATCAGGGTTGCGGGAACATTAACAGTCACAGTCGCGGTCGGGTGGATTGCGGTTTCAAACAGCAAATCCCGCATACGCTGGTCGCGCAGGGCAACCCCGGTATTCACGGTGTTCAAATCCACGGTGAGGGTTGCTACCCCCGCGTTATTAATGTCGCCACTAATGCCGGTGAAGTTATGCACTTCCAGGTTGTGGGTATTTTTAGTGGTGGCGAAATTGAGGTAGGAATCCGCCGCATTCAGCGTCCAGCCGACTGTTGCCATTGAAGAAGCAACCGAGCTACTGCCGGGTGCAATCGAACTGATTGAGCGCGATGAACTGCCCAGGGCAATCGAACTGCTGGAGCGGGAAGAGCTGGCCACTGACGAACTGCTCACCGCAGAACTGCTCACCGCAGAACTATTCACCACGGAACTTGAACTAACGGCAGTACCGCACAGGGGACCAATTAACCCGGGAACTTCGGCCGCTGCCGGACCTTTACTCCCCTGGAACCCGAAGGTCACTGACTGGTTGGGCTGGATATTACCGTTCCAGCCAGCATTCTTTGCCGTGTAGGGATTGGTGCCGGTGAGCGAAACATCATAGCTCCCGGAAATGCGGTTATCGCCCGCATACTGCCAAGTGAGGTTCCAACCGCTAACCGCCGCCGATGTATCGTTGGTAATTTTGATGGTGCCGGTGAAACCATTGCTCCACTGCCCCGTTACCGTATAGACACACGCGGCCTGGGTATTAATGGAAACCGCGGAAACAGCCAGTGAAAACCCAAGCGCGCAGAAGGTGCGTTTTAGCACACCCGCGGGGCGAGGGTGCTTCGCTGAGGCTTTTAAGCTACTCATAGTGCGATCCTCGAAGAAAAGCCGACACACATCGGCTGGATTAACCGGATTTATTGCGAAGTGTGTTGTTGGCACACCTGTTTAGTTATGGTTATTGCTTTGTTTCAATTCGACCAAAACAGCGAGTCGAAGCTGGAGCTACATCCATTCACAGCAGTTGCCGCTGCCGTGGTGGTCCACCAATGCCGTGGATAACGGCAAATTCGTTAATCAAACTTTCGCGATGCGTTTACCGGCACTTGCCCTGAAATCCGCTCTGACAAGGTTGTCATTTGCGGGCGAGTTTTACGCATATTGCGCAATACCTCCCCCGCCACAACGAATGCGCATACCAACAGGCCGGAATAAATGAACATCACATAGCTGTAATCCACGGTGTAATTCCATGGGCGAGCGATGCCCAAATAACAGGCGAACAACCAGGACACGGAGGAAACCGCCCCGGTGAGTGTTACCAAAACCTGGTCCATTGCCGGTTGGCCTATCAAACCGCGAGGGCAAATAACGCGGGGAAAACTGAAGTAATGCAACACAATCCCATTGATGGTAAGCACCGAAACCACTGTGAACTTGGCCCACAATTTTTCATTCATCAGATACTGTTGCGGATTTTCCACGTAACCCATCAACACCAGGGATAAACCGGAAAGCCACAACACCACCAATGCGATAAACACAATATCCGCCGCCCTGGTCAACTCCCTGGCGGCAAGCTCGGGCAGGCATCCACCCCGGGTTTTGGCCAACGCCAGGTCTTGTATCAGAAGCACGCCCACGGCTATGCAGGCAGCCAGCAAATGGGCATAAACAATCAGGGTTTTCATCGGTTGCGCCTATCGTTGTGATTGCGTTGTTGTAATAGGCTGACATCAGGCGCAAACGCACCGGGCAGTCAACCGCCAATGGCTCACATCGAGTAAATGACATTCTTAAAACTGGGTGGCGAAACGGAAAAGGCTATTAATATTTATTCTTCATGACCAATCTTTGCATTTTCCGGTTTGTAAATTATTTTCTTTATTGTGTAAATAATTATCTCACATTGAAAATAATTTTCCATAGGTTAGGGTAAAAATTTTCTTTTGCGAGCGGCACTGATTCACAAAAGGATAATCTGGCGACAAAGAAAAAATTCCACTGATAAGACTTTTGGGATCTATCCGATAATTGCTGAGGGAAATGTGTTATCGACGCTAATGCTTATAACGCTATGGATTTTCAATTGTTTTGTGCTGGCGCTTTTGCGCGCGACGTTTTGCAAAAAAATCACTGAGTTGATGCTGGCATCGCCCAGCCAACAGGCCACCTGAATATTTCACCTGGTGGTTAAGATAGTCGCTATCCAGGAGCGTTGACTTGCTGACGACTGCCCCGGCCTTGGGTTCGGTAGTGCCGTATACCAAGCGTGCTATCCGCGCATGGACTAACGCCCCTACGCACATAGTGCAAGGCTCCAGGGTGACATATAACGTGGAATCAATTAAACGGTAATTCCGGACCCGGGCAGCGGCCTGGCGCAGGGCGACAATTTCCGCGTGGGCGCTGGGGTCACAACCGGTAATCGGCTGGTTAAAACCTTCACCGAGGATCACGCCGTCTTTCACAATCACAGCGCCTACCGGCACCTCCCCCAAAGCCTCACCTTGTGCGGCCAGGGTAAGTGCGTATTCCATCCAGCGGGCATCCTCGGCAGAAAAATCCGCGATGGGTGCTGTGGGATTTTCCTGTTCGCTATTGCCCACGATTTTTTCCATTACCGGTTAAATAATGCAGTTGTTCAGTTGCGGTAAGCGCGCGAACGAAACGAAAGCGGGGGATAGTCTCGCCAGCGACTTCGACAGTTTGCATAAATAAATCCAACGGGCGAACCGACCATCCATAGTCATCATATAAATAACGGTAAACCACGTAGGGTTCATCGGTTTCACTATGCACCGCTACCTGGAACACAAAATAATCATTGCCTTTGTAATGGCGATACAAACCCGGTTTAACATTCATCTACAGCACACCCGCCGTTTTCAATTCCTGGATTTTTTCAGCCGAAAAATTTAAGACAGATTGCAAAACTTCCCGGGTATGGCTACCCACATTTCCACCGGGCCAATCAGTTCGCCCAGGGGTATCGGAAAGCCTGGGAAGTATGGCGGGAATTTTCAATGGCTTGCCATTAACCTCCACCTGCTCAAACATACCGCGCTCGTTAAAATGAGGGTCGGCAAACATATCCTGCACATTATAAATTGGCCCGGCAGGTACGCGCGCCGCCTCAAGTAATTGCAAAATTTCATCCGAATTTTTGCTCATGCACCAGGCGGCCAAGGCGTTATCAATTTCCAATTCATGCTGCACCCGTCCAGCATTATTCGCCATACGCGGGTCACGCGCCATTTCGGGATGGCCGGCAACGTCCATCAGCCGTTGGAAAATTGAATCCCCATTGCCGCCAATCACGACATACTTTCCGTTTTTACAACGGTAAGTATTGGTTGGAACAATACCGGTTACAGTAGTACCGGAAGGTTCGCGAACTACACCGGCACCGGAAAATTCCGGCACCACGGCCTCCATTAAATTAAACATGGATTCGTACAACGCAACATCGACTACCTGCCCGACGCCATCGGAATTTCGCTCGCGTTCCAGCAACGCCAATGCAATACCGAGTGCTGCGTGGATACCGGAAATAGTATCGCCAATGCTCAAATTGGGTCGCACTGGTGCTTGGTCAGGAAAACCATTTATATAACGAAAGCCGCTGATACCTTCACACACCGAAGCAAAGCCGGGTTTACTGGCGTAAGGGCCAGTCTGCCCGTAACCGGAAATACGCGCGTAAATAATTTTCGGATTTGTTTGTTTAACCTGCTCGGGTCCTAACCCCCAGGCCTCCATCACACCGGGACGAAAATTTTCAATCACCACGTCGGCGTTATCGATTAATTGCCGCGCAATTTGTTGCGCTTCCGGTTTTTTTAAATCAAGGGTAATACTTTTCTTATTGCGCCCAATACTTCGCCACCAATGCGAAGTACCGTTTTCCAATACCCGCCAGCCGCGAATGGGATCGCCCTCCGGCGGCTCAATTTTTATGACTTCCGCACCGAAATAACCGAGTATACAACCGGCAAAGGGTCCGGCCAGCAATTGGCCAATTTCAATAACGCGAATACCATCAAGTGGGCGGCGCTTTTTATTCATGCTGCATCTCTTAAAAATTTTCCATACAAGGAATATAAAACTGCTTAAGTGGTTCAGTGATTCCGTTTCAGGATAAGTTAGTTAATATAATTTTTCCGATATGCTGGCTGGACTCCATCCGTAAATGCGCATCGGCAACCTCTGCGAGGGGAAATACCGAATCGATTATCGGCGTTATTTTTTTTGTATTTAACAATGGCCAAACCTGTTCTTCCAATTCTTTCGCGATTTGTGCTTTTACCTCTGCCGATTGCGCGCGCAGGGTTGAGCCTGTTAAGGTCAACCGCTTAAGCATTAACGGCATAAAATCGACAGTTACTTTGCTGCCATCCAAAAAAGCGATATTTACGATGCGCCCATCTTTCGCAGCCGCCGAAAAATTTCTCTGGATATAATCTCCTCCCACCATATCCAGAATGACATTGGCGCCCTGTCCCCCGGTTAGTTCTTTTATAACGGCCACAAAATCCTGCTGGCGATAATTAATTGGCCTGGCCCCCAGGCTTGCAATAGCTGCGCATTTTTCTGCCGAGCCTACCGTTGCATACACACTGGCACCAAACGCAATTGCCAATTGGACAGCGCAAATACCGATACCGCTGGACCCACCATGAACCAATAAGCTTTCGCCACTTGTTAACCCGGCACGTTGAAAGAGGTTATGCCAGACAGTGAAAAACGTTTCGGGTAAACCCGCCGCTTCTATAAAGGAGAAATTTTCCGGAATTGCCAGGCATTGATCCGCCGGTGCGATTGCATATTCCGCATAACCACCGCCATTGACCAACGCACAGATCCTATCGCCTGCGCGCCAACGCGTTACACTTGGACCACAGGCAATAATTTCACCGGCCACTTCCAATCCCAATACCGGGGACGCATCGGGGGGAGGCGGATACAAGCCCTGGCGTTGTAAAATATCCGGGCGGTTTACTCCCGCAGCATATACACGAATTAAAACGTCGCGCGTACCCGGCGAGGGGATTTTTGCGTCACCTATAAATAATTGCCCGGCATCTCCCGGATTTTTTACGGCGATATATTTCATCACGGCTCCAGGCGCTGGATAACCCAACTCCCATCATTTTGCAAACAGTATTGGAAACGATCATGCAAGCGAGCGGCACCACCTTGCCAGAATTCAATCAAGTGAGGTTTGACGCGGAACCCGCCCCAAAAATCAGGCAACGGAACTTCCCCTTTAGCGAATTTATTTTTCATTACTTCAAATTGTTGCATCAGTAACGCGCGCGATGAAATTGGCTTACTTTGGTTTGATGCCCATGCACCCAATTGGCTATCGCGCGGGCGGGTTATGAAATATTTCAATACTTCCGGGGTGGACAGTTGCTCCGCGACACCGCAAACCTTTACCTGCCGCTCCAAAAAATACCAGGGAAAATGCAAACTGATTTTCGGATTTTGTTGTAAATCCCGGGCTTTATTACTCTTTAAATTGGTATAAAACACAAAACCTTTTTCATCCGCGTGTTTAAGCAACACAATACGTTGCGATGGCTGGCCAGTCGCATCCACAGTGGCCACGGTCATGGCGTTGGGGTCCGGGATTCCGGATTTAATTATTTGCTCCATCCAGCGACTAAACTGGTCATACGGACTAGCCGCCAAATCAGGTAAATCCAACCCGCCTCGCGTATACTCGCGGCGAAAATCTTCAAGGTTTAATTCCATAGGTTACTCCGCCACTCACTAATGAACAGACCCATTTTAAACGCGCATGCTACTGGGTTAAAAAGTAAAAGGGAAACTCACCCAAACTCATTACTAAAACGGATTATTGATGCCAATGTGTTCTAATTGCTTTAAGAAAAATCAACGTATCCTTAAACCTATCTATAAAAATCGTGGTCCTACACACTAGTAAGCGCTACACTAGCATTATGTAATTTAAGGATTGATGCGCCAATATCAAAAGGCCGCCAATCCTGGCACCTGAACCCTGACCAAGTCAAAAGACCTATGAGTAAATCCCAATCCGTTGTCGGTATTATCCTTGCCGGCGGCCTTGCCAAGCGTATGGGCGGTGGCGATAAGTGCCTGCTGCCCCTCGCCGGTAAAACCTTGTTACAACGGACTGTTGAGCGCGCGAAACCCCAGGTAGAAACCCTGTTATTAAATGCTAATGGCAGCAGCTTGCGTTTTGCACGTACTCGTTTGCCGGTAATCCCGGATATATTTGCGGATAATCGCGGCCCGCTCGCCGGAATCCATGCGGGTTTAAGCTGGATGCGCCAGTTCACACCGGATGCACAATGGTTAGCCAGTTTTGCCTCGGATACCCCTTTTTTCCCAACGGATATGGTCCCCAGGCTTTTCGATGCAGCCAGTGCCAGCCACAGTCAATTGGCCGTTGCGAAATCCAGGAACCGCATCCATCCGATATTTGCGCTTTGGCATGTATCATTGCTGGAGAAGATCGAACAGCAATTAAAAAGTGGCGAAACGCCGCGCTTGCAAGATTGGGTTCAACAACAACAAATGGTCGAGGCAGAATTTGTAGCCGATGCCTATGATCCTTTCTTTAATATTAATACACCGCAAGATCTGTATGCTGCGGAACCGTTGGTATCGCTGGTCAAATAACTGCAATTAATTCCACACCTAAGGGATCGCTTCAATTTTACCGGGCTGTTATGCTTTCCGAAATTTTTGAGGAAGTGCACATGCTCTGGCGATTGATTTGTGTTTTGCAATTTTACGGTTTATTGATTATTTATACCTATCTCGGCATCACCCCTCATCCAGAAAATTCTGTGCCGGTATTTAATGATTTATTAATGCATTTTACCGGCTATACCCTGGCCGGCATCTCTATTAGCTTTGCCCGTCCCCAATGGCCACTTTGGCAGCGAGCGGTATTTTTAATTACCTATTCATTTGCTATTGAAATAATCCAGTACTTCAATCCGCCACGCACATTCAGCCTCACCGACATGTTAGCCAATACGGGTGGGGTTTTATTGGGTTTATGTTTAGTGGTAGTGTTGACGAAATACCTGGACATTTTTGCCAGGTTGCTTTATTGGAAAACAAATATAGAAACCAATAAAAAATAAGATAAAAACCCTGGAGCGAAACCCGGTTTAAAATTCCAAAAAAGTTTAATAGCTATTCACTACCTGCTGGGAGTACACCATTGCTGCGATTGACTTTAAGTTGCTGATCGAGGAATTGGGTAACAATATCAGCGGCAGGTTGCAGCCATGGATCAAATAACCAAAATGAATGTGGTGTATCGGGAAGCCGGGTTACCTGGTAAGGAATATTAAAGGGCTTCATTTTTTCAATCATTTCCTGGTACCCATGGCTGAATCGGCGTTGGGAACTGATTAAAAATAAAATCGGCGGATCCAGTTGCAATATACGTTTGCCATAACGCACATAAGCAATATTTTTATTTTCATGAACGGATGGAGGCACATCGCGAAGGGCAACAGTAATAAACGGATAATCCCCTGCCAATTTCTGAAAGGTGGTTTCCGGTGTGTAGGTATTGGCAGGATCAGCAAGATTTGTAACCCTTTGGCAACCGGACAACAGTATTGCCACCAACGAAAAACTAAACAATCTTTTGATGTATTGCATGGGTTACTCACTCAAGCGTGAATGGAAATAACCGAAGATATATGCCGAAAAGATTAATAAACATTCTGTGTAAAAAATAAAAAGGCCAGCAATCGCTGGCCTTTCACAAATCACCTGACTGTTACAATAACAAGCGACGCAAATCGCCAATTACTGATACCAGATACGTCATAAAGCGCCCTGCATCCGCACCGTTTACCGCACGATGATCATAGGACAGCGACAACGGCAACATATTGCGCGGAATAAACTCTTTGCCATTCCACACCGGTTTCATTTGGGCGCGCGAAACACCGAGGATACCCACTTCATTAGGGGCGGTAACCATGGGTGTAAAACCATTGCCACCCATAGCACCGAGGCTGGAAATAGTGAAGCAACCACCTTGCATCTCGGCCGGGGTCAGCTTGCCGTCACGGGCCTTTTTCGCCAAGGTATTAATTTCGTCGGCCAACTCCCACAAACCTTTTTTATCCGCATTGCGTACCACGGGAACCAGCAGACCATTGGGCGTATCTACCGCAATACCAATGTGGACAAATTTCTTGTGCACAATGCTTTCACCATCGTGATGCACGGATACATTGAACGAAGGCTCCGCAACCAGGGCGGCAGCGACCGCTTTCACAATAAAGGGCAAAGGTGTTAGCTTGCTGCCGCGCTTTTCCGCTTCAACCTTCATACTGTTGCGGAAGGCTTCGAGATCGGTAATATCCGCATCATCAAATTGGGTAATACGCGGAACATTCAACCAACTGCGCGTCATGCTCTCGGCAGTGAGCTTTTTAATTTTGCTCATCTTGACGATTTCAACTTCGCCAAACTTGGAGAAATCGACAATCGGCAACGCCGGGATTCCCGATCCACCGCCCAATGAAGTACCCGCCTGGGCCGCCTGTACAATGGGCTTCACATACGCGCGAATATCATCTTTTTGCAAGCGGCCGCGCGGACCGGTACCTGCGACCTTGCCCATATCAACACCGAGCTGGCGAGCCAGTTTACGTACCGCCGGGCCAGCGTATACATCACCGGTTTGCTCAACCTCGGCTACCGGCGCCGATACTGCTTTAGGCGCTTCCGCCTTGGGTGCTTCTGCCTTGGGTACCGGGGCAGCTTCCGCTTTTGCAGGAGCGGGTGCCGGAGAGGCGGTAGCTCCACCGGTAGTCGCCAATACACCAATTACCGTACCCTGGGATACCTTATCGCCTACTTTTACAGCGAGGCTCAGGATCTTGCCCGCCGCTTCAGCAGGAATTTCCATAGAGGCTTTATCAGTCTCAAGCACAACCAATGAATCGCCAGCGGCAACCTCATCACCGACTTTCACTGCAATTTCAATAACCTCAACACCTTCTGCGCCACCGATATCAGGAATTACCATATTCACTTCAGCACCGGCGGTGGCTGGTGTTGCAACTGCGGGGGCCGCCGCAGGAGCCGCGGCCGCAACCGGTGCAGCTTCTTGTGGTGCCGGTGCAGCCGCACCTTCAGCTTCCACTTCCAGCAATGGGCTATCCTGTGAAACCTTATCACCCAGGTTAACTTTAATAGCGACAACCTTGCCTGCCTTGTCGGCGGGGATTTCCATCGAAGCCTTGTCGGTTTCAAGCACGACAATTGAATCCCCTTCTGCGATCACATCGCCTACCTTGACGGAGATTTCAATTACTTCAACGCCTTCTGCGCCGCCAATATCTGGCACTTTAATAGTTTGAATTGCCACTGTAGTAGTTCCTCATTAATCGGTTGTTTCTACATTTGATAAATGTTTTGGAGAGTACAAACAACATCGCCCTCTTTGTGAGAGGGCGATGGTTCTATACGCTCATTGGATCCGCTTTTTCCGGATCAATACCAAACTTCTTGATGGCCTTGGCAACCACATCGGCTTTAATCTTGCCTTGGTCAGCCAAAGATTTGAGTGCTGCAACCACCACGAAGTAACGATTCACTTCAAAGAAATGGCGCAGTTGGGTACGGGTGTCACTGCGACCGAAACCTTCAGTTCCCAATACTGTGTAATGGCCCGGAATATAGGCGCGCAACTGCTCGGAATAGGTTTTCAGGTTATCAGTGGAAATAATGAATGGGCCCTCGGCAGCTTCCAATACCTGGGTAATGTAAGGCTTGCGCGGCGTAGCCGTGGGGTTCAGCATATTCCAGCGAGTGGCGCGTTGGCCATCGCGGGTCAGTTCGTTAACGCTGGTGACGCTCCACACATCCGCTTCAACATCGAATTCACTGCGGAGGATTTCCGCCGCAAAACGCACTTCACGCAAGATAGTGCCCGCACCCATCAATTGCACGCGGTTCTTGGCCTTGCCTGCACTTTTTTCCAGTTGATAAATACCTTTGATGATGCCTTCTTCGGCGCCTTCAGGCATATCCGGATGCTGGTAATTTTCATTCATCAATGAAATGTAATAGAAGATATTTTCATTGTCGTGGTACATACGCTTGATACCGTCCTGGATAATTACCGCCAGTTCGTAAGCGTAGGTAGGGTCGTAGGAACGACAATTGGGAATCGTATTCGCAAATACGTGGCTATGGCCGTCCTGGTGCTGTAACCCTTCTCCATTCAGAGTAGTGCGTCCGGCAGTTGCACCCATCAGGAAACCGCGCGCTTGAGAATCACCGGCAGCCCAGGCAAGGTCACCGATACGCTGGAAACCAAACATGGAGTAATAGATGTAGAAAGGAATCATCGGCTTTTTATAGTTGCTGTAGGCAGTTGCCGCAGCAATCCATGAGGCCATGGAACCGGCTTCGTTAATACCTTCTTCCAATATCTGGCCGGTGGCTGATTCGTGGTAGGACATCATCTGGCCGGCATCATGCGGGGTGTACTTCTGGCCTTCGGAGGAATAAATACCTACCGTTTTAAACATACCCTCCATACCAAAGGTACGCGCTTCGTCCGGGACAATCGGCACAATCTGCTTACCGATATTTTTATCCTTAACCAGGGAAGAAATGATACGCACAAAGCTCATGGTAGTAGAGATTTCGCGTTCACCAGTACTCTTCAACTGCGCGGCGAATGCATCAAGGGCAGGAACCAGCAGCGGATCGAAGCTGGCATTACGCGATGGCAAATAGCCTTTCAGCGCGCTACGGCGAGCCTTCATGTATTGCATTTCCGGACTGTCTTCCGCCGGGCGGTAATAGGGCAGCTTCGGCAAATCTTCATCGCTGATCGGCAATTCAAAACGATCGCGGAATTTCTTCAGGTCTTCCATTGCCAGGTGCTTGGCTGAGTGGGTTTTATTAATCGCTTCACCTGACGAACCCATACCGTAACCTTTTACGGTCTGGGCGAGGATAACTGTTGGTTTGCCTTGGGTGTTTACCGCCTGATGGTAGGCGTTATAAACCTTATGGGAATCATGGCCGCCACGCGCCAGGGCCATAATGTCGTCGTCGGACATATCTTTCACCAGCTCCAGCAACTCCGGATATTTACCGAAGAAATGCTCGCGGGTATAGGCTCCGCCATTGGCTTTGTAGTTCTGCATTTCGCCATCGACAACCTCGTCCATGCGCTTTTGCAACAGGCCGGTTTTGTCTTTGGCTAGCAATGTGTCCCAACCACGTCCCCAAAGGACTTTAATCACATTCCAGCCGGCGCCACGGAATACACCTTCCAACTCCTGCACAATCTTCCCGTTGCCGCGCACCGGACCATCCAGGCGCTGCAAGTTACAGTTGATCACAAAGATCAGGTTATCCAGCTTCTCGCGGGTAGCCAGGGAAATTGCACCCAGGCTTTCCGGCTCGTCACACTCACCATCCCCCAGGAAAGCCCATACCTTGCGGTCGGTTTTAGGGATCAGGCCGCGAGCTTCCATATAACGGTTGAAACGCGCCTGGTAAATAGCCTTGATTGGCCCCAGGCCCATGGATACGGTGGGGAACTGCCAGTAATCAGGCATCAGCCATGGATGCGGGTAGGAAGACAATCCCCCACCGTTGACTTCGCGGCGGAAATTGTCCAGATGGGATTCGCTCAAACGGCCTTCAACAAATGAACGGGCATACATACCGGGGGATACATGGCCCTGGAAATAGATGAGGTCGCCGGGGGTGTCACCGTCGTTACCCCGGAAGAAGTGGTTGAAACCTACATCATATAAAGTGGCTGACGATGCGAAAGAAGCAATATGCCCGCCCAACCCTTCATCGTTGTCATTGGCCTTCATAACCATTGCCATGGCGTTCCAACGGATAATCGAGCGGATTTTGCGCTCAAGTTTGGTATCGCCGGGAGATTGGATTTCTTTATCGACAGGAATGGTATTACGGTAAGGAGTTTGAATAGAGGAAGGCTGCTCAATGCCATGGTTTACAGCGGACTCGGACAGAGCTTTCAGCAGCTCAGCCGCACGGTCTTTACCGGCGTGGCGAACAACTGATTTAAGGGCGTCCAGCCACTCTTTGGTTTCAATGGCATCAATATCTTGTAGCATTCAAATCTCCTCAGCTATGCGCAGCAGCGCACATCATGTAGCAGTAGTATCTATATAGGAATTTGGATCTGGGCTTCGCACAAAATTTGCACAAAAGTGCAGTTTTTTCATGGAGTTACAGGAGGAATATTCCTTTTTCTTGTGTAAAAAATCCCCGAATTCTTGCATAAGTGGGAATTTTTTACCAGCCCTAGCCAATACGGTAACACTCTGGAGGGGCACATTTTGGTGCACTGTTTGCTGTATCCGGAAATCTGCATAACAACGACATGATAAAAATCCGGCCAAGCAACAGGGCTGGCATTATTACCCAAAATTTTCCGATTCTCCAAGCAGAAATCAGTAAAAATTTTGATAATTTTTGCGCTATACGCACCACAAAAAAGCAAACTAATGCATCAATTTGCATCACGCGATTATTCGTTAAACAATTTCCTGAAATTAATGCGTAACTAACGATTGCTTGTACGCAGTTACGTCATCAATGAGTAAATAATTTTCACGTGCGGTAATTTTTTGCGAGCTTAACCAAAGGCGGCGGTTTTTATCCATAAACACTTCGCGATAATAATTGGCAAGCGATTCAGGCGTGATGCGCGAAACCGCATCCGCAAGGTCAAGGCGACGGGTAAATTGCTCATCAAGATTGACAATTGCATTCCAGTACCGATCACTCTGTTCCCTTAATGAACGTGCGGGTTCGCGCAATTCGTTTATCAGGGATTGACGGTTGACCATGAAATGCTCGGTAATTGTTTCCAATTGACGATCCAGGAATTGATCGACCTCATTGGTGATGGTTTCCTCATCCGCAACAGGCGACTGCACAATCATTAAGGTATTTTCCAGTGTGAACAGCGGCGAAGGTATGGCAGCAACGACATAACCCAACTGTTTTTCGGTACGCAACTGATGATAAAACGCCGGTTGCAATAACTGCCTCGCCAACAGCATATGCGCATTGTCTTCTATTGAGCTTGAGCGGCTCTGGATGAGTAGCTCGACAATATTATCGGCATGTGTTGTGGGATAAATGTAAAGCCAGGGCTTTGCAGAATCCCCAGGCAACATCACTAACCTTTGCGGCGGCAATTCGCGCCCCATTTGGCGCTGCAACAATTCGTGCTCGGCCAGCACGGCCAACTTAATCGCCTCAGCGCGGAAATAATTGCCGTAGAAAAAAGCATCCATGCGCGCATCTATTAATTGCTGGTTTGAAAATTTATTAAATTTTTCAAATGTCACTGATTCAAGTTCCGCGATAAGTTGTTCGTTACTCCAACCCGGGATTGTTTGTAACATGGGAACTTGTTTCGCCAAAACCTGATAGGGAAGATCCTTGCTTTGATTGCGCAGGCTGCGCAGCAAGTTTTCCTTGAGCAAGGCGAAGCGCTCTTCTTTAAATTTTCCCGTGCGTACGGCTGTCATCACTTTGTTCAGTAATAAACCCTGGCGCCCGGAATAGCCAAACATTTTAATATCGAAACCGCGGTTATGTGGCTCTAACGCAAGTTCAATTCCCGCAAGGTGGGCGGGATATGCGTATTCATTTAACTGATCGTTTACCAGTGCGGCAAATAACTGCACCTGCGCGGCTCCCGCGGCACTGGAAGCCACCAGGGGAGACTTGATGCGTAAATTAATAGTCGCGCGCGGTTGGATAAACTCGCGATCCTGCGTGTACCAAACGCGCATATTCCTGTTATTTAGAATTAACTCCGGTTTACGGTTAATCACTTCCCCTTGCTGTTCAAGCATAGAGCCGGTTTTTACCGTAAGGCGCTTTGGAATAAAAAGATTCTTTTCTGGCAAGGATAGCTCCTTACGCACCGCGGGTTTTAGTTCCATAATTTCCGGGATACCGGCGCGCAAGCTATAGGGAGCGAAATAAAGCTTCGAAACGCGATAGGCCTCTACTTCAGGTGCGGTTAACGCGACTAAAACTTTTTCTTTCTGCAAAAAAGACAAACTTTTCTGAATCTGTTTTTCGTTGAACTCCCTATAAAGGGAGCCGCCGCTGAGAATGTCCCCGGGCGCATAGTGTCGCATGGCTTGCGCCAATTCGCGTACAGTTTCGATTGGGGCACGTTTTTCCTGGAAGCGAAAATTCAGGTCTGCCATGATTTGTAACTCGCTATAGCGCCAACTTGAAACGCCGCGCTCACGCAACTGATCTATACAATGAAAAACCAGGGAGATAATTTGATGCCGGGCAAGTACGCCTTGCGGTGTTAATTGGATATTTATTTCAAAAATTGCATTTTCGCGACTTTCCAAACCAGTGGCAGCATAAATTCCATCAGCCCATCCCAAGCGCTTCAGCAGCGAGAGCAAACTGCCCTTGCCTTCATGTCCCAGGATGTTAGCAATGTAGGCATAGGGTTTGGTTTTATAAAATTGGTTGGGGTTAGGAATGGGGAACACAAAGTTTAACTGGCGAAGCTCCTTCTCCGGTTTGATCTCCAAGCTCGCAGGTAAAGAACCTTGGGAAAATAAATCCGGATAACCCGATGGAATTTTTGCGTCTCGCTGTTGCACTGCGCTGAAACGCGGGCTAACCATGGATTCAAGTTTATCCAGGGGCTCGCGCCCCAGCACCACCAGGCTCATCAAGTGCGCTGAATAATATTGCTCATAAAATGCCAGCATATCATCGCGAACCGAACGACCATCACGATCCGCAAGTGTTGCCAGGTTTCCCACTGAAAATTTTGCGCCGGGATGCTCCTGGTTAATAATCTCGCGATAAATATCCCATTCCCGACGACCATCATCGTTTAATTTCGCAAGGTATTCGGAATTTACCGCATTGCGCTCGCGCTCTACATATTCGGCAGAAAATAATGGTGCGACAAAAAATTGCGCAAAGCGATCCAGCGCCGCGTCGAGCTGGGCATTATCTATATCAAAAAAATAATTGGTATTTTCCGCAGCGGTGTAGGCGTTGTAGCTACCGCCATGCTGCGCAATAAATTCCTGGTATTCGCCTGCACGCGGATATTTTTCCGTTCCCAGGAATAACATGTGTTCAAGGAAATGGGCCAATCCTTCACGGTCAGGTGGATTCTGGTTTGCCCCTATATTCACATCCAATGCGGCGGCAGATTTTTCGGTGGCAGGATCGGAGATAAGCAACACACGTAATTTATTTTCCAATACCAGATAGCGGTATTCACGTTTATCGTTTTCACTTTTTGTTATGTGAATAGGGCCTTGCCCGGCCCTGGATGGTCCTTGAGCAAGGCCGGAGGAGGCATGCATTAGCAAACAGATGCAGACTATATAGATTGCAGAAGAAACGACATCAATCTGTTTGCAACACGCTTTCGACATAGACACACTCACTTGACTGTCCATCCACTGCAAAAAATTTGTGCTTGATGGAATACTAAACCGCTGTTTTCTTCAGCAGATAACAAAAGACCGCTTCCCGCTCGCAAAAACCAACCAATTCATGCCCGCTGATCCGGGCAAAAGCCTGAAAGTCGCGCACCGAGCCTGCATCGGTCGCCAATACACGTAACAAGTCGCCGGGGGCCAATTCCCGTAAAGCCTGTTTAGCCTTCAGCAAGGGCAAGGGGCAACGCAACCCGGAAGCATCCAACTCACAGGTCACAGGTTGGGTAAAACAATTAATTTGCCCAGCGGCCATAATCTGGTCCTGTTCTCTGCCCGAACACAACTTTTTACCCAGGCGAGCGAACCGGCTAATGGGAAAAAGGTCTCAAAAAGTTGCTAACCTAGTCTTTACACGTCAAAAAGGCTAGAGTTACGCCGAATTTTTTCTGCCCTTCCCTATTTGGCCAGCCATACCAGGAGTCCACCCTTACCGTGTCCAGGCTTGTTAACCTTCCCATGAAAATGCCTCGCTCCCCGGCTTTAACCCTGCTCCCGCGCCTCCCGATGTGCATAGGTATGGCATTGCTGCTTATTGGCGGGCTGCTGGTGAGCCCCCAGGCCAGCCGGGCCGAGATCGAGTTACCCGATCTCGGCGACACCAGTTCAATAACCATTTCGCCGGTGCAGGAAAAAATACTCGGCCAACGCTGGTTGCGCGCCTATCGCAGCCAGGTGCCGACTTCGTCCGATCCATTGGTCATTAATTATTTGGAGCAATTATTCGCGCGCCTGATTCCCTATAGCCAACTGACCGAGAAGCGCGTCGATCTGGTGGTCGTGGAAAATAACACGCTCAACGCGTTCGCGGTACCCGGCAACATCATCGGGGTGCACACCGGATTGTTGAACTATGCGAAGACCGAAAACCAACTGGCAGCGGTGCTTGCCCATGAGCTGGGCCACCTTAGCCAACGCCATTATGCGCGCCGCCTGGAGCAGCAGAAGAATATGATGGTGCCTATGCTGGCGGGAATGCTGGCGGGCCTGGTACTGGCGGCCAACAATAACAGCGATGCCGGGATGGCCGCTATTATGGGAACCCAGGCTGCGGCGCAGCAGGCATCCCTTGCATTCAGTCGCCAGAACGAACAGGAGGCTGACCGTATCGGTATGCAAACCATGATCGAAGCCGGCCTTGATCCCCATGCCGCCGCCGACATGTTTGAGGAGATGGTGCGCGCAAACCGCCTGAATCGCCGCCCTCCCGAATATCTGTTGACCCACCCGGTCAGTGAAACCCGCGTGGCCGATGCGCGCAACCGCGCCCAGCAATATCCGCGCAAACCCGCAATGGATGACCTGGAATACCAATTGATGCGCAGCCGTGTACGGGTGGAGAGTGAAGAGACCCCGCAAATAGCGGCCAAAATGTTCAAGAGCGAATTGGATAGGGAAAGCCGGTCGCCCGATGCCAGCCGTTACGGCTGGGCATTGGCCCTAACCAAGGCCAGCCAGTTCGATGCGGCGCGTGAAGCCCTGGCGCCCTTGTTGGAAAAAGAACCCGGGCGCGTGACTTACCAGATTATGCGCGCGGATATAGAAATCGCCGCCGAACGCTACAAGGCCGGGCTCGACATCCTGGAAGCCCAGTTGGCCAAGCACCCGAACAGTTATCCGTTAATTGTTCGCCATGCAGAAGCCCTGATGAAATCCGGGCTTTACAAACAATGCGCCGAGATACTGGACCGCTACTCCCGCAAACGCAGCAATGATGATTATGTTTGGTACTTATTGGCCGAAGTGAATGGCCTGGCGGGTAATATTTTGGGTGTGCACGAAGCGCGCGCTGAATATTTTATTTTGAACGGGGTTTACGACCGCGCCCAAATCCAATTGCGCAATGCGTTGAAGTTAACCAAGGACAATGCTTATCGCACCGCGTTGATTGAAGAACGCCTTAAATATGTCGAAGCGCAGATGCAGGACCATAGTTTCTAACACATAATATCCGGAACAGATTAACGCCAGGTGCCGCGTGTTACTGCGGTTGTTTAATCCAGCCGGATTCCACCATCCATTCATCCGCGTTTATAACCGCCATAGGCCTGCCGATAAAATAGCCCTGGGCTTCATCGCATCCCATTTCCCTTAAACGCTCCAGCAAGGCTTCGTTTTCCACGCCTTCTGCGACCACTGTCAGCCCCATGTTGTGGGCCAGGTGGATTGTTGAATTGACAATTAATTCATCCTGCAAATCTTCCAACATATTGCGCACAAATGAGTTATCGATTTTTAACGTTTGCACCGGCAAGCGTTTAAGGTAAGCCAGCGATGAATAACCCGTTCCGAAATCGTCGATGGCCAGGTGCACACCCAGGATATGCAGGGCCTCCAGGTTGCGCAAGGCGCGCGTGGGGTCAGTCATGATGGAACTTTCGGTTATCTCCAGCTCAAGCCGTGCCGGCAGTAATTGATATTTTTTTAATAATCGATCGACCAGCCTGGGAATATTGTCATCCATCAAGTTACGCGCCGATAAATTCACCGCAACACTCAATGCCAAGCCCTGGTCTTGCCAGCGGCGGCATTGCTCTACGGCGCGCTCTATTACCCAGGCGGTGAGCTGGTGGATTACGCTGGTTAATTCCGCTATGGGGATGAAATCGTTTGGCGGTACAAAACCAAGCTCCGGGTGCACCCAGCGAATCAAGGCTTCAAAACCGTAACAACGTTTTTCATTCAGTAATACTTTGGGTTGGTAATGCAGGCACAACTGGTTTTCGCGAATCGCGCGCCCCAGTTCACTCACAATCGCCAAACGTTTAGTCGAATGGGGATCATACTCCGGGCTATAGATCGATAAGCCGAGCATTTGGCTTTTAGCGTAATACATGGCGATGTCGGCATAACGCATTAATTCGTGGTGGTCTTGCGCCTGCTGCGGGCTGATGGCAATGCCGATACTTGCGGTAACCTGGGTGGTGAAGCCTTCCAGGTCAAATTCCTGGGACAGCGCATCCAGCAAGCGATGCCCGAATACAACAGCCTGGTGGGCGCTGCGGATGCGCGGTAAAAACACAGCGAATTCATCGCCTCCCAAACGCGCCGCAGTACCGGGAATCTCTGACATTTCATTGGCCAGGCGCGGTCCGATCAATTTCAACAGGTGATCGCCAACGTTATGCCCAAGGGTATCGTTAATTTCCTTAAACCGGTCCAGGTCAATCAATAACAACGCGCTGATTTGTTCAGCGCTGCGTTGTTCAAAGCAGGTTTCCATATCCAGGTACAATTTGTTGCGATTGGGTAACGAGGTCAATGAATCATGATGGGATTGGTAACGCAATTTATCTTCGTAGCGTTTTCGCGCTGTAATATCCTTGGTGGTGCCCCACACCCGTTTTAAATAACCGTCTTCCAGGATACCGGTGCAGCAAATCTGGAAATAATATTGTTTGCCCCGGGGATCCTGGCGCACGATATCGTGGTCAATCATTTGGTAATTATTGTTAACGAAATAATGGACATCAAAAACATAATTGCGCGAACCACTGTCCACTAACCCCATTCCCAGAATATCGTCCAGCGATTCAACCCCAAGCATGGTGAGCAGCACTTTGTTTGCCTCCACCAGGCGCGCATTATCGGTAATTTGCCGGACCTGGGTTCCCACATCTTTCGTAACGGCAACCGGCGGCTGCATTTCATAACACCAAATTGCTTCCGAGCTGTGGGTGATAAATGCTTTGTAACTTGCCTCACTTTCCTGCAAGGCATCGCGCGCGCTTTTTTCGCGGGATAAATCCTGCAATTGGATCAGGACCCGCTCCACCGCGCCTTTCCGGTCGCAGATAGGTAAAAAGCTTGCGCGAAAAAATAAATTTTTATTATCAGCAGGAACCTTGTTGTGAATATCGTGAAATAAATAATTGGTTTCGATGGTTTGCGCTTTCCCATGCTGGTATACCAACTGGATGGCTGCGGATAACATCGGGTCGCTGTCGAGGTATTTATCGCGCAATATCGAATAAAAACCTGCCGCCATTTCAGCCTGTTCGTGGCTCAACTGGAACATCCGTCCCAGCGCCGGGTTCATATCAAGCACTACACCATATTTATCGGTAATTAAACTGGGAATCGGGCTTTGCGCAAATAAGCCGGATAGAAATTGCAGCGCATATTCATCGTCAGGCTGGGTCAGGAATTGGCGCGCACCGATTATCACGCCTTGAAAATAGCGACTGCCATCATTCGTTGCCGGTTGTAAGCGGGCAACAAACCGCAATTGCGGTTCGCCCGCCAAACCCACCAGTCGCAAATCGCAGGAGCGCAATCGCTCATAATCCTGATCACGCGGATCGGCATTAAAAGCCTGCATAAATAAATATTTATCTGCGGTAGGTAATAGTTGCAGCAAGTCAGCCAGGAAATTAACGGGAGGTGGATCAAGCGTTACCGCAGCCAATAATTCCGGCGTAATGAAAAGCTCCCCACTGATCGCCTCCATACTCCAGGGAGCAATATTGGAAGTATCCAATACACTGTCCGGAACGAGATCACCCGGCAATTCTATCGCCGGGTCATCCGATGAATTGGATTGCTGCATAGAAATAAGCTTGCCTTGTATAACCGCAAATGCGGCATCGGACTCGTGGTTTAAGAAAAAGGTTTTGCAGACCAAAGTGTAGACAAGAATTTCCGTGACACCGGGATACCGGGGATTAGTTCACATTTTTTACCATTAATGTGAACCAGTGCGCCGCCTTGTTTTTTGGGTTTGCCAGGTTTTTGGCGGCAGATAAAAGCGGATTATTTTCTTGATGAAAATCGTCAGTAATGCGGCGGGCGTTCATCGGGAATTTCACCGGGCTCTTGCCCTTGTGCACGCACAGCGTCTTCAAGGCGTCGGGCGAGGAGTCGGATATGTTGTTTAAGCAGGGTGATGTCGGCGTCCTGCTGTGTGATCACCCGGTTCAATTGCTCAAGGGTATCCTCCTGGTAGGCAACGCGGGTTTGCAAATCAATCAGTTGTTCCTGGATATCAGTCATGGTGTTGCTCCAGAATTGCGTAGGCAGCATCAATTAATTTCATCGCGCGCTCGTCAATTAACAAACCTTGTCCCATGCGGTGGGTAACGTAGCCAAACCCCAATTGGAAATCCGGATCGGCAAAGGCCACACACCCACCCGCCCCGGGATGACCGAAGGCGCGCGCACCGCGCCCGTAACGGCAATCGGCGCGCTGGTGCTGGGATAACATAAATCCATGGCTAAATCGTAACGGCAATCCCAGGGTTTGGTCGTGTTCAAATGTTTGCTCTTGCCAGCATAGCGGCAGCACAGTCCCAGCCAATAAATCGGTAGAAGTGGCAAGCCTGCCGTAAATAGTGGCCAGTGCGCGGGCATCGGCATGGGCATTAGCGGCTGGGATTTGTGCCTGTCGCCACTCGCGCGTGTTAGTCGCTGTCATCAGGCTAATGGGATTGGAAAACGCGCGATTGGTAACCCCGCGTGGATCCGCTTTCATGATTTTTCCAAGGGCGATGCTGTCCGCACCGGTGGAAAAATTCGGTAAACCCGCCGGGCGTTTTAACGGGCCTGTATCGGCAATGTGATGCAGCAACGCATCGGGTACGCCAAAATGGCAATTCACTTCCAGGGGCCTGGCTACATTTGCCTGAAAATAATCATTTACGCTGGCATAGCCACTCGCGCGCTTGATAATTTCCCCGAGGGTCCAGCCAAACATAAAAGGCGAATATCCCTGGGCCGTATCGGGTGTCCACCAGGGCATTTCTGCGGTAACGGCATTTGCCATCGCATTCCAGTCAAATATTTGTTCGTTGGCGATATGTTGGCGGAATGCCGATAAACCGGCGCGATGACAGAGCAATTGGCGAATGCTTATGTCGCCCTTACCGGCTTGGGCAAACTCGGGCCAATAGCTGGCAACCGGTTCATCCAGGGATAATTTTCCCTCGGCCACGAGTTGCAAAACACAGAGCGCCACCAGCCCCTTGCCCGCCGAGAAAATATTAACCAGTGTTTGCTCGTCCCACTCTTGCTGCTCAATACCCGCCAATTTATTGCTGCGTTGCCCGGCCCAAATATTGACCACCAGTTCGTTGCGATAATGCAAAGCCAGCCCCGCACCAACCTCTCCCATCGCAAAGTTGGCGATAAAAGTATCTACCAAGGGTTGCCATTTAGCGGACCATTGGCCATTTACATGGATCGACATATACAATTCCCGTTCAAAGTTGCGCGCATTCTACCAGCCCCGGCACCTGGAATTAGCCAGGCAATCGCAAGAGACCCCATCATGAGCAAAGAAAAAAACTCCCGCCTCGTTTATTCCACCGAAACCGGTCGCATCAAGGACGAAAAACCTGTGGCCTCCACGCCCCAGGGCGATGGCATAGTGCGTATTCGTCGCGAGACCGCCGGACGCAACGGTAAAGGCGTTACTACCATCAGCGGCGTCCTGCTGGATGAAACCCGGTTAAAAGACCTTGCCAAAGCCTTGAAAGTGCTTTGCGGCGTCGGTGGCTCCGTAAAGGACGGAGTGATCGAAATCCAGGGTGACCAGCGGGAAAAGCTAAAAGCCGAGCTGGAAAAACGCGGCTTTAGCGTAAAACTTGCAGGTGGTTAAGGTGGGACAGTTTCCGTTCGACCCACAATTGCTAAAGGAACTGGTCACCACGCCCATGCCCTATGGCAAATACGCAGGCCATGTAATCGCGGACATACCGGAACATTATTTGGTGTGGATGGCGCGCGAGGGTTTCCCGACAGGAAAGCTCGGCAATCTGTTAGGGCTGATGTATGAAATCCGTTTGAACGGATTGGAAGGCCTATTAAAGCCCTTGAAGGAAAACCGGCATCCTTTTCGTTAGTGCGTCTGCCATCAACGCCGGTCATTGAAATATTGATTCGGCGCGACCCCGAAGGTGCGCTTGAACATCGCTGAAAAGGCGCTGGGATTGGCATAGCCAAGCGCGTCGGAAATGCGTGCGATATTTTCACCTCGCCCTAACCGGCACAGCGCTTCCGCCAACTGCACTTGTTGCAGCCACTGGCGATACTTCAAACCGGTTTCCCGCGGGAACAACCGTATTAATGTCCGTGCGCTCGCGCCCGCCAACTCCGCCAATTCCTCAATGGTGCGATTAACGCCCGGTGCGCTCATCAGCAAATGGCAAACCCGTTGCAACCGGCGATCCTGTGGCCAGGGTATTTGCACGGATTGGGTGGCAGCCCGATCAATTTCCATCAAAATCAACGCCACCAAATGCTCGCCACGCCCAGGGACAGGGTATTCAGCCGGTTCCTCCAATAGGCTCAAGATCAATTCGCGCAATAAATTGGAGACTGAAATCGCCCGGCACTGCGTACCCAGCGCAAGGGGGATATCCGCACTGATATAAAGGGTGCGCATTTCCAGGTCGCTCATCATGAACGAATGGTGCTCCACATCCGGCGGTACCCAAAGGGCACGATGGGAGGGAATAGTCCATACGCTATCCGGCGTAACCACCCGCATGACACCTTCCACCGCGTATAACAGTTGCGCCCGCGGATGGGTGTGTGCGGGTATTTCATCGCCATTGGCGTAGTGGCCACCCCAGGCAACGATGGGGCGCGGCACATGTTGTAATTCTTCCGGGCTGCGCTGCTGAACAATACTCATCCTGGCTCCGAACCGTCGAACACTTGTCATTTATTCGACAGTTTATGTCATTTCCGTTTTCTCCGGCATTTTTATACTGCGATGCTATTTATTCCGGAGATAGCCACCGCCATGAGCAAGATGGAATCCATTCCCAACCAAACCACCCCTGAATTTGATGCAACCAAACTGGTATTGCCAATTGTCGGGGCGGTCAGCTTTGTCCATTTATTAAATGATTTAATCCAGGCGGTGCTGCCGGCGATCTATCCGATGTTGAAAACCAATTACGATTTAAGCTTCACGCAAGTGGGGATGATCACGCTGGTATTCCAAATGACTGCATCCATCCTGCAACCTGCGGTCGGTTTATACACAGACAAACACCCTAAACCCTACCTCTTACCCATCGGGATGGTGTTTACTCTGGTTGGCCTGGCCATGCTGGCAATGGTAAACAGCTTTGCCGGCTTGCTGGTTGCGTCGGCCTTTGTCGGGCTTGGTTCATCCACCTTCCATCCGGAGGCGTCGCGCGTTGCGCGCATGGCATCGGGGGGGCGTTTCGGCTTCGCCCAATCCTTTTTCCAGGTCGGCGGGAATAGCGGTTCGGCGCTGGGGCCCTTGCTGGCCGCAGCGATTATTATCCCGCGCGGCCAATCCAGTATCGGCTGGTTCAGCGTGTTCGCGGTACTGGGTATAGTGGTGCTCTTCTGTGTAAGCCGCTGGGTGGTCCGCACCCACGTAGCGCTCGGCGCCAAACGTGCCTCCGCTGCCAATCCCTTACCGCGCAGCACAATCGTGGGGGCGCTGTTCATTTTGGGATTACTGATATTTTCCAAGTTTGTATACATGACTTGCCTCAGTAACTACTACACCTTTTACCTGATCGAGCGGTTTGACCAATCGGTGGAGAACGCGCAACTATTCCTCTTCCTGTTCCTGGCCGCAGTAGCCATAGGCACATTTGCCGGTGGACCATTGGGCGACCGGATTGGCCGCAAACTGGTCATCTGGGTGTCCATCCTGGGGGCAGCGCCTTTCACCCTGCTCTTGCCTTACTGCAATCTGTTTTGGACAGCTGTATTCAGCGTATTGATAGGCCTGGTCCTGTCATCGGCGTTTTCGGCCATCGTTGTATTCGCGCAAGAACTGGTGCCGGGGAAAGTGGGTTTGATTTCGGGCTTATTCTTTGGGTTGAGTTTCGGTTTAAGCGGTATCTCCGCCGCCGCACTGGGTGGCTTGGCCGATGCCACCGATATTATTTTTGTCTTCCACTGCTGCGCCTATTTGCCGCTACTGGGCGTCTTCACGGCATTCCTCCCGAACCTCGGCCCGCTACGGAAATAAACTTACTCACCAAAACTGCCAATAAACCGCTGGCCCGAAATTTGCTTTTACCCCTTTATCACATGAAACCGTCGTTTTTCTGACAGAGGGGTAGAGCACTATGGATAACGAACTGTTTTTACAAATTACCGATACCTCACTCAAAATCGGGCTGGGCGCGTTGATTGCCGCCGTCACCGCCTGGATTGTGCTACGCCGTAACGCGCAACAGGCGGGCGTGACAGCGGGTGATAATCGCCGCATCCAGATCCTGGAAGAAGTATCCACCCAAGTGGGGACAGTCACCCATATTTTCGCCAAATATTCGTCATTGGTGGTGGAATCCATCCAATTTGGAGACCGCTGGCCGCAAGCACGGCGCATCGAACTGGAAAGTGTTAATACCGAACTGGTCGCCGAGTTCAAAAAAATGGCGGAAGCTGAAGCCAAATTATTGATGTTGGGCGAAAAAAACCTTGAGCGCAGCTTGCGTTTGTATGGCGCCAAGATCGCTATTTATCGCAAGCAGGTTTATGTAGGGCGCAAGGATATTTCGCTGGAGCAAATCACCGCCCTCAAAAATGCCATCACCCAGGTACGCGAACAGTTTTACGATATGCTCAGCCGCAAATATGACCGGCTGCTTGCCAGCGTTTGATCCGTACCGCTCTTCCCTTGTTAACGCCCGCCTTTGCGGGCGTTGTTATTTCAGGCAGCGCCTCTGGAATAACCCGTCGGGAGATTGCTATGCTGCGCGCCCTACAACACTGCATAGGTCCCTCGCATTATGGCTACCAATAACTTCACTGGTGTTTGGATCGATGTCCGCACTGCTGCCGAATTCACTGCAGGCCATATTAACGGCGCAGCCCACATCCCCTATGAAGAAATAGCCACCCGCATCGGCGAAGTCACAACCGACAAAAATTCGGTAATCCACCTCTACTGCCGTTCCGGCAACCGCTCCGGCATCGCCCAGCAAACACTGCGAGCACTGGGTTTCAGCAATGCCGTAAACGAAGGCGGTTATGAGGACCTGCTGCGTAAGCAACCAGGCAATTAAATTCATTGGTGGACAGGGATCAGGTGTTAACGGCCATTGATTTTTTTATTCGCTATGCCTGCATCGGCCAGCTATTTTTGTTGGTCACTTTGTTTTTACACCCTGCAAATGCAGCAAAATTATCATTCATTGAGCGTTGTATCCCTACCCTACTGGCGCTTTGCTTCGCCGCCTTCCTCTTACTCACCGCGCCTTTCACTCCGCGAACACAAGGGCTGGCCAGAAATATTTTGTTATGGCTGACGGATACCACCCCATTCTTGTTGTGGTGGTGTGGCCAACACGTGTTTGATGATGATTTTAAAATTCGTCGCTGGCCGGGTTGGAGCTTGGTTGCATTGGGTGCCCTGGCGGTTTGGCACACCTATTATTTTCTGGTATTGGGGGGTTATGGCCCTTATCACGACCTGAACCATCTCTTTGGATTGGTGATAATGCTCCATTTGATAGTGTCCGTCGTGGCCAGTTGGCGCGATGACCTGATTGAACCGCGACGCATGGCGCGCGCCTGGCTGGTGTCACTGCTCGCATTTTATTTTGTGATCCTTTCCATCGTGGAGCTGAGTGGTAGCGGCCTGAATCGCAACCGGCTATTTATGCTGGCAACGTCTATATTGTGTTTGCTTGGCAGTACGGTAATCGGGGTGATGTTGTTTAATTATCGCGCGGCATTTACCCGGCCAGCCAGCAACGCTCCAAACAGAACCGCGCCATCACCGGCGGTGCCGCAGGAATTGAGTTCACCCGAATCCCGACTTTACAGCCGCTTGCAACTGTTTATTGAGGAGGGCGGTTACCTCCAATCAAACCTCACCATCACGCAACTAGCCCTGCAATTAAATTGCCCTGAACATCACTTGCGCAAGCTCATTAACCAGCGCCTGGGCTACACCAACTTCGCCGCTTTCCTCAATCACTACCGCATCAATGAAGCTTGCAAACGCCTTCGACATTCGCAATTACCCGTTTTAACTATTGCACTGGAGGTGGGGTACGGCTCTATCGCTCCGTTTAATCGCGCCTTTAAGGACCTGACCGGCGAAACACCGACTAACTATCGCAGCTCCTGCACGGTATAAATCCCTTCCACCCGCATGGGTTTCCTCCAAAAAAACATCGTTTTTTCAGAATTGATCAGCTTTTTTTGGATTCAATAAGACTTTTAAACGCCCTTTAGCCACTTTGTGCTTGTTTAAAAACAACTTACAAGGTGTGTATCTATGTTTCGCAAGTCCCTTATTGTTTCCGCTGTCCTCGCGCTGTTCCTGTGGTTTAGCTGGCCGATCTATCAATACTTTGCCTACGAAGGCAAAGTACCGATGTTTTTCCCCACGGATTTTGTGTTACCCGAATCCTCCCCGCAATCGACGATGCATCCCGACCATCCGCACTCCGGGGCCGCATTGGAGCTATTGACACAACATAGATCCAGGATTCACGCGCCGGCAATTTCTGCGGCAGTCGCCATTGATGGAAAGATAGTTTGGGCAGGCGCCTCAGGTTGGGCCAATATCGAAAAGCAAATACCTGCAACGGTGGATACGCAATTCCGCACCGGAAGTACCGCCAAGGCGTTAACCGGGACCCTGCTCGCCAAAATGGTCCAGGAAGGAAGCATCAATCTGGATACGCCCATCGCCAATTACCATCGGCGCTTGCCTAACGAAAGCTGGGGAAAACTGACACCCCGACAATTGGCTTCCCATACCAGCGGCATACCTGACTATATCGACAATACCGGGGACTGGTGGGGCTTCTATCATTTGGCCACCCTTAAAAAACGTTATGTTTCCGTCGATAAATCCCTGGAAGTGTTTGACGGCAGTTCGCTGCTGTTCGAACCCGGTACGCAATATCATTACGCCACATTTAATACCGTATTGCTCAGCGCGGTACTTGAAGCGGTTGCGGGCGAAAACTATTTACAAACCATGCATCAAAAAATATTCACCCCCTTAAACATGACTGCAACCGATGCGGAGTTCGAGTCGGCCGGCAATGGTTTCCTGGCAGATTTCTATTGGAATGACGATGGCCGCCATCCGCACTTCCGCCGCTGGCAAACTGTCGATTTAAGCCACAGGCTCGCGGGTGGGGGCTTTATTTCAACACCCTCGGACCTGGTAAAACTTGGCTCGGCATGGTTAGACAATCGCTTTATATCCCCGTCTACCCGCAAACAATTCTGGCGACCACAACCGCTGGCGGATGGGAGAATGAACGAGGACAACTACGCCCTCGGGTGGCGTTGGGCAGATTACGAAGATGAACAGGGAAAACTCCACAATGCGAACCACGGCGGCGTATCGCGCGGCGCGCAATGCTGGCTCATGGTTATCCCGGAAAAAAACATGGCAGTGGCGGTAATGATCAATTCCAACGTGGAAAAATTTTGGGATTTCGGGCAGGTCAGTATCCCGCTCGCCCGGCTATTCCTGGCAGAGTAAGCAATTTCCCCGGGCGGCCCGGCTAAAAAAATCTATTGCCCAAGCCCCATTTCTGGGACAATGGCCGCCTGATTCTTATCCACTGCCGTACTCAGCCATGAACAGCACCGCCAAACACCTGTTTTCCTACGCCAAACCCAACATCCACGCCTTGGCAAAAACCTACAAACCCGCCCCGTTCCTGCCGATGAGCCGGGCGGAAATGGACAAGCTGGGTTGGGATAGTTGCGACATTATCATTGTGTGTGGCGATGCCTATGTGGACCATCCCAGTTTCGGTATGGCGGTAATCGGCCGGTTCCTGGAATCGCAAGGGTTTCGCGTCGGCATCATTGCGCAGCCGGATTGGAAGAGCGCCGACGCATTTAAGGCGTTGGGCAAGCCGAACCTGTTTTTTGGGGTGAGTGCCGGCAACATGGACTCCATGATCAACCGCTACACCGCCGACTTGCGCCTGCGTTCCGATGATGCCTATACACCCGGTGGACATGGGGGCAAACGCCCTGACCGCGCGGTGACGGTTTACAGCCAACGCTGTAAGGAAGCCTATAAAGATGTGCCTATCGTGCTCGGCGGTATCGAAGCCAGTTTGCGTCGCATCGCCCAATACGATTACTGGAGCAATGAGGTACGCCGCTCGGTGCTAATCGATGCAACGGCGGACATATTGTTGTATGGCAATGCCGAGCGGGCGATTGCGGAAATCGCCCACGCCCTGGCGGCCGGGAAAAATATTAAGGACCTGGATAATATCCGCGGCACTGCCATTATCAGGAAGGAGCCCCCCGGTGGCTGGACTGAAATTGATTCCACACGCATCGATTGGCCGGGCAATATCGATAAGTTACCCAATCCTTACGAATACCAGCACAATTCAAAATCCGTTGTCGATGCCGCACCGGCTGATACCAATAATTCACAGGTCGGTTTGCGCCAACTCGATCCGGAAAAAATGGCCGCGCAAATTGCTACCTTGAACCCGGACCAATTGCACACCCAGGGCTGCCCTGCGCAGGGTATCGAGAGCGAAAAAGCCTTTGATCCCGACGAGCCGCAACCGATTCGCATTATTCCCATGCCGTTGCAAAACCGTAGCGAATTAGTGGATGAAGACAAGGTGTATGTTCGCCTGCCCTCGTTTGATAAAGTGCGGAAAGATCCCGTTCTCTATGCGCATGCTTCCCGTGTTTTACACCAGGAAGCCAATCCGTTTAACGCACGCCCGTTGATCCAAAAGCATGAGAACCGCGAAGTCTGGATAAACCCGCCGCCGATTCCGTTGGAAACCGATGAATTGGATGGTGTATTTGATTTGCCCTATGCGCGTGTGCCCCACCCGAGTTACGGCAGCCAAAAAATTCCTGCCTACGACACGATTAAAACATCCGTGAACATTATGCGCGGATGTTTTGGCGGCTGTACCTTTTGCTCGATTACCGAGCATGAGGGGCGAATTATCCAGAGCCGTTCGCAGGAATCTATCCTCAAAGAAATTGAAGATATCCGCGATAAAGTGCCGGGGTTTACTGGCCATATCTCCGATTTGGGTGGCCCCACGGCGAATATGTATCGCCTCACCTGTAAAGATATGCCGACACTCAGCAAATGCCGTCGCTTATCGTGCGTGTATCCAACCATTTGCAAAAATTTGACCACCAGCCACAAACACACCACGAATTTATATCGTGCCGCACGCAACATTCGCGGTGTGCATACTATTTCCATCGCATCCGGTTTGCGTTACGACCTCGCGGTGCAAGACCCGGAATATGTAAAGGAATTGGTTACCCATCATGTCGGCGGTTATTTAAAAATTGCCCCTGAACACACGGAAGAGGGCGTGCTGTCGCAAATGATGAAACCCAAAATGGCCAGTTATTATGAATTCAAGCGCATGTTTGAAAAATATTCGAAGGAAGCTGGCAAAAAACAATACCTGATCCCTTATTTTATTGCCGCCCATCCCGGCACGCGCGATGAAGATATGCTCAACCTTGCGCTCTGGCTGAAAAAAAATGATTTCGAAGTTGACCAGGTCCAGACATTCTATCCATCGCCTATGTCGCTGGCGACCGCCATGTATGTAAGCGAACGCAACCCATTGAAAAAGCTGACGTACAAAAGCAGCAGGATCGCGATTCCCAAAACACTGGAACAACGCCGATTGCAAAAAGCCTTATTGCGATACCATGATCCGGCCAACTGGCCGATGATTCGTGAAGCCCTGCGGAAAATGCGCAAGCCCCATTTGATTGGCACCAGCGCATCGGCACTGATCCCTGACGAGCAGAGCGAAAAAATTATCCTGCATCGCCAGAAAGCCAAGGCAGGTCAAGCGGCGCGAGCCGCCAAGGCTGTTGCCAAAGCCAAGGCTTTTGGTGACAAGTTTGAAAGCGCTAAAAAATTTAATGCGCAGCAAACGGCAAAACCGATTCATCCTGCCAGTAAAAAGCCCATTGGCAGCAAACCTGCTGGCAAAAAACCGCAGGGGCGACCGGCTCCCAAAAAATAAAGGCTCACGCAATTCATGTAAGCCATACGCAAAAGGATTTGTGCAAACCAGCCAGTTTTTATTCAGTCTTCTTCGCTACTATAGCGTGACCTGGCGCTCATTCATTTGTTGATACCAATTCGCTTCATTCTGTGAAAATGCAAATACCTGGTTATACCATCATCAAAAAAATTAATGCGGGCGGCATGGCGACCGTATTTGTCGCGACCCAACACAGCGTTGGCCGCACCGTCGCATTAAAAATCATGAAACCCGCGTTCGATAAGGATCCGGAATTTCACCAGCGCTTCCAGCGGGAAGCGACAATCATAGGGCAACTTTCCCACCCTAATATCATTCCTATTTACGATATTGGCCGGCACCAGGGTTTGAATTACATTTCCATGGAATTTTTACCCAAGGGGTCATTGGACGAACTCATCAGGCAGGGTGTTAGCCTGGACCAGGCCATCAAAATTACCGCAGGAATTGCCGCGGCGCTTGAGCAAGCCCATAGCAAGGGTTATATGCACCGCGACATTAAACCGGAAAATATTTTGTTCCGCGAAGATGGTTCCCCGGTGCTTACCGATTTCGGTATTGCCCGCACCATTAAATCCAATGCCAATATGACGCAAGTAGGAACGGTAATAGGCACGCCCTATTACATGAGCCCCGAGCAAGCCAAGGGTGAAGCGAGCGATGGCCGTTCAGACCTATATAGCCTGGGTGTTGTGCTGTACGAAATGCTGACAGGCGAAAAATTATTTCATGCGGACACTTCGCTCGCTATCAGCGTTAAACACATCAATGAACAACCGCCTAAACTGCCTGCAAATTTAACAGCACTACAACCGCTGTTAGATAAACTACTGGCAAAAAAACCTGAGCAGCGTTTTCAAAACGCACGCGAATTGCTTGAAGCGTTAAACACAATTTCATTGCAAAAAGCTGTATCGGGTTCGATTAACCAAAAATACAATCCGTTACCTGCCTTAGCGAAGCTCGGCCAGTTAATAAAGCAGGACGCAGCCTACATAAGCACGAAAACTCGCCAGCTGTTATACAGGGGCGACGTCGAACCACTCGCAACTGCCTCCGCGCCGACACGGGAAAATACATTTACCCAAATTGCCACTCGCGTTTCCCCCGCAATAACCGGTAGCGGCTTCAATGACGCAAACGACCAAACAGCCAACGAAAAAGATCGCCTCAAGCGCTTTGGTATCTACACGGCGTTTGTGTTTGGTATAGCTGCATTGGGGTGGCCGGTTATTTCCAGCAGCGAAAAACCTTCGGCGCGCGAACAATGGGCGAGCATTACGGCACAACAAAACGCAGAGGCTATTGATAGTTCATTAATTCCGCTGACAATTAATCCCATTCCCAAAGAAGCGCGTGTACGGATTCTCAATATCCGGGAAAAATATACAGCGGGACTCGAATTGCCCCCCGGGGTTTACCACCTGGAAATTACCCATCCGGGTTATGAGACCAAAAAGAAATGGATTCGCCTTAATGCGCAAAATGCGGTGATTGATATTGCCTTGAAAAAAAATAACCAGCCACCGGCAAGCGATACCTTACCACTGCCGGAGATGGTGCTAATTAGTGCAGGAACTTTTTTAATGGGCAATCCCAACAATCAAGCAGCGCAGCAGGTGGGCATTGAAAAAGATTTTTACATCAGCCGCTACGAAATCACCTTTAACGAATATGATTTTTTTGCGATAGAAACCAATCGCGCCCTACCGGACGATAATGGGTGGGGCCGAGGCGAACGACCGGCCATTAATATCAGCTGGGATGATGCCATTGCGTATATAAATTGGCTCAACAAAACCACTGGAAAGATTTATCGCCTGCCTAGCGCCGCCGAATGGGAATACGCGGCGCGCGGTAACACAACCAGTAGTTATTGGTGGGGCAATAACCCTGGGGACGCGCGCGAACGAGCGAATTGCCGCATCGGGTGCAAAAGTTGGTGGGATAGTATTTTTGATAACAAAACCCAGGTTGTCGGTGCGTTTCCCCCGAATGATTTTGGTTTGCATGACACGGCGGGAAATGTTGCGGAGTGGACCAACGACTGCGCGGACCAAACCGATATTGTAAACAATCCACAAGCAATCTGTTTGAAACGCGCGGTACGCGGCGGAGCATTCACCAGCAAGGTAGAAAATATCGCCGCTTATTCACAAATAGCCGTTGCGTCCAGCAAGTCCCGACAAAACCTCGGCTTCCGGTTGGTGCAGGAAGCTCCGCAATTGCGCGCGTTGGAACAACCACCAGGCGCAGAAGCCCAACCCCGCCGCAATATCTTCCGCGAACTCAGGGACAGCATTTTTAAGCGGGATAATTAAATATTTTATTTTTCGTTTTATTCTGCTAGCGTTAGCTGGCCTTGCAATAAGCAGGGCCATTTAACTTAATAAGGAGTTTTATCGCATGAATAAGTTTGCCCGCACCCTGGCCGTAACAGCGTTCAGTATTATTAGTGCCTCCAGCTACGCAAAAACCTTTAAGTATGAATTAATTGATGTTCACTCGAACAACGGTGAAATCATTTATCCCGGTTTGGATTTTGGTCAAGCACAACGCGCCGTAATTACTGTTGATAAAGATCCGCTAACTCCCGAGGTGCAAGTGACCTCGGTTGAAATTAACTTCCCCGCAACCACAAGGCTGTTAGCAACCGGCTTTAAAAAAATTAACTATGATACTTACCGGGCCGTGGTCAATGATGCATGGATTTACCGTCAACTATATGTGGATATCCGGGGTGTGGATTTTAATCGGCCGCAATCCAACTCGCCGATGATCGAAACTTTTATTTCCGAAAAATCCATGTTTATCCAACCGGATGCTGATCCGGCTGGCAGGCATTTGTTCGTAGCGCATGGCATCAGCCTGCGTGACATCACGCCTGCCAGGGTCGTGGACACAGCATCCGTCGTGCTCGCCGGCAAGCACCTGACCCTTTCGCTGAAAAACAATTTGAGCTTTGCCGCCATGGATGCCCCTATCAACGGTCCGCGCGAAGGTTTTGTAATCGATGCGCTGTGGATGGGTAAAGGACAAAAAACATTGTATGTTCCCGCACCGGTTCCCTTTGAAGAATTTGACGCGCTGGAGGCTATTGGTATCAATATTAATGAGCGCCCTGCACCCGAAGGCAGCGAGTATACAGTTGTGATTAAATTCAAAGACCAGCAGGGTTATGAAGTATTAACCCCTGAAATACCCTTAATGCATATATTGGAAGGAGCCTACGGTCCGCAGATGTAAACTGCATTCCGTTAGGAAGAAAAAAGCCGCTGATTTTTACCTCAGCGGCTTTTTATGTAGTAGCAGTTACAAAAATTAATTACCGTAACTCATCAAGCGCTGGTAGCGACGCTCCAGCAATGCATCGATAGGTTCCTTGTTTAGTCGATCCACCTGGGCAACGAGGCGTTCGCGCAACTTCACGGCCATTTCCTCCACATTGCGATGGGCTCCACCCAAGGGCTCAGGGATAGTTTCATCCACGATTCCCAAATCCTGCAACACTTTGGAGGTAACTCCCATTGCCTGGGCCGCTTCCGGCGCTTTGGCAACAGTTTTCCAAATGATATTGGCGCAACCTTCGGGCGAAATTACAAAATAGGTGGAATATTGCAGCATATTCAATTGATCACCCACCCCGATGGCTAAAGCACCACCCGAGGAACCCTCACCGATCACTGTACATACAATAGGGGTACGCAGGCGGGACATAACCGCAAGGTTCCGGGCGATAGATTCGGAAATACCGCGTTCCTCTGAATCTATCCCCGGATAAGCCCCGGGGGTATCGATCAGGGTCAGCACCGGTAATTTGAAACGTTCTGCCATTTCCATCAGGCGGAGGGCCTTGCGGTAACCTTCAGGGCGCGGCATACCAAAGTTACGCATGACTTTTTCGTGGACTGTACGCCCCTTTTCCTCACCGATGACCATGACCGGTTTGCCGTCCAAACGGGCTACCCCACCGATAATAGCTTTGTCGTCACCAAAATGACGATCGCCATGCAGTTCATCAAAATCAGTAAAAACGCGGGGGATGTAATCGGATGCGTAAGGGCGTAACGGATGGCGGGCGACCTTCACAATGTCCCAGGCCGTTAGCTTGGAATAGATATTCTCGGTCAGCTTGGTACTTTTTTCCCGCAGCTTGGCAATCTCATCGGCAAGATTCACATCGGAGCTGTTGCCAACCAATTGTAATTCTTCAATTTTGCCTTCAAGTTCAGCGATGGGCTGTTCAAAATCCAGATAATTCAGATTCATATCAAGCTCTTAATTCGGATAGGAAGCTATCGTTTTGACTTATAGGGTTCACGCACTGCCGATGATTGCTGGCTTTTTAGCCACAGTATTGGCGGCGTATTTGGGTCGCTACCTTACGCGAAAAGGGCAATTTAGTCGATCTTTTCACATGAAATTAACAGAAACAGCGCGCCTCACCTGGCGCCTGTTTTTTCAACAATACCCGGCCCGAATTATCAATCCAAATTTATTCAATGCACGCTGGATCAGGAAATTTGCCGGCTAACGGTAAAGGTCGGTTGACTAGGCCGCAGTGAAAAATAACTACCGTTATTTTCTTTGAGGGCTTGGAGGATATGGCGGCGATTAATCAATCCCACTAATTTGCCATGATCAATGACAGGATAATTCTTCGGCTTGTGCCCCAACATGGTTTCAGCAATTTCCAATATGCTGGTATCGGGGGTAACTGTTAACACGTCGTGTCGCATGATACTTGTTACCAGTGCGGAGTTTTCTGCGTAAAACGCGCTGTTAAGCATTTCCTTAATGCAATCCTGTTCCGAAACGAATCCTATTACTCGAAAATCTTCATCCACTACTGGCGCCCCGGTGATATTCCATTTCAGTAAATTATCGACAACCTCCCGTACACTGGCAGTAGCACTAATGGCCTGGAGGCTGGACTGCATATAATCGCGCACAAGAATTGATGACATATTGCACCCCCGATTCATTATCGAATGCTTACCTAGTCAGTCTAGACCGCCTCAATCAACATTAGTGGAGAAAGTTATATCGAGTTTTTCTAATCACCTGCGTGATTAGCAGCTAAAGCATTAATAAATTAAACGAACTCGCTGACTACCGTAGGTATCGCGCAAGCGTTGTAATAATTCATCCTCCGGACGAATATTCCACTGCGGGGCAAGACGGATTTGCGCACGTGCATCGCTACGCACGTAATCAATGACCAAACCGCAACGCGCGTCTTGTTGTGGGGATTGGCGATAGGGCTCAAGCAATTCGGCAAAATCGCGCACGAAACCCACCGGCAAAATACCTGACTCCAGCTCTAACAGGAGTTCGCGCACTTTTTCCTGGCGGACATCGGCGAGCAAGCGCAGGTTTTCAGCGCTCATTTTTAACATGCCGCTAAAATCGTCATAACGAACTTGCCCGCTGATAATAAGCAAGCCATCTTTCAGTAAAAGATCCCGCGCGTTGTTAAATGTTTCCGCAAAAATAGTAACGTCCATGCGGCCGGTGCGATCATCCAGGGTAACAATAGCCATATTGTCACCGCGTTTGGTTTTTACCACGCGTTGGGAAATTATTAATCCCGCAATCGTTTGATTACCTTTTTCCGGTTTTAAATTAGCAATACGCGAACTGACCAAATGTTCCAATTCATGTTCGTATTCATCAATCGGATGACCGGTGAGATAAAGGCCGAGTGTTTCCTTCTCCGCGTTTAATCGCTCTTTCATAGTCCAGGTACGGGCGCGGCGAAAATCTGCGTAAACATCTTTCGTAGAACTTCCTTCAGCAATGACAGATCCGAACAAATCCATCATGCCCGCATTGGAATTTGCTGTTGCTTGTTCCGCTGTTTTTACTGCCTCACCCATCGAAGCGAACATCACCGCACGATCATGATCAATATTGTAGCCGGGGGTGTCGTAGGTTGGTCCCAAACTATCCGCAGCACCTGAGCGAATAATGGCTTCCAATGCACGCTTGTTGACTTTGCGCGGATCAACGCGCGCACAAAAATCAAATAGATCTTTAAATCGACCGCCCTGGTTGCGGGCCGCAATAATGGATTCAACCGGGCCTTCCCCCAGCCCCTTGATCGCCCCCAAACCATAAATAATCCGGCCGGTATCATCGACCGTAAAATGAAACTCACCGGAGTTCACATCCGGCGGCAGCAATTTCAATTTCATGGTGCGGCATTCTTCGATAAAGGTTACGACCTTATCGGTTTTATCCATATCTGACGACATGGTCGCCGCCATAAAGTGAGCGGGATAATGCGCTTTCAACCAGGCGGTTTGGTAAGACACAATCGCATAAGCCGCAGAGTGCGATTTGTTAAATCCGTAGCCCGCAAATTTTTCCACCAGGTCAAAAATTTTGATCGCCAATTCCGGGTCAACGCCCTGTTTCTTTGCGCCCTCTTCAAATATCGAGCGCTGCTTGGCCATTTCCTCCGGCTTCTTTTTACCCATGGCACGGCGCAACATATCTGCACCACCCAGGGTATAACCCGCAAGAACCTGGGCAATTTGCATTACCTGTTCCTGGTAAACAATAACTCCGTAAGTGGGTTCCAGCACCGGCTTTAATGTGTGGTGCTGGAATTTCGCGTCAGGATAGGCAACTTGTGCACGACCGTGTTTGCGGTTAATAAAGTCGTCCACCATTCCCGATTCCAGGGGACCCGGGCGAAAGAGTGCCACTAACGCAATCAGGTCTTCAATATTGTCCGGCTGCAAGCGTTTAATCAGATCTTTCATACCGCGTGATTCCAATTGGAATACCGCGGTGGTTTCTGCACGCTTTAATAAACCAAAGGTTTTGGGATCATCAAGTGGAATGGCATTGATATCGAGCGGGGATTCGCCCTTTTTAGCCCGCTGTTTATCGATCATTATGCGTGCCCAATCGATAATCGTCAGCGTACGCAAGCCAAGGAAGTCAAATTTCACCAGCCCCGCTTCTTCCACATCACCTTTATCGAATTGGGTAACCAGGCCACTACCGGTCTCATCACAAAATAATGGTGCAAAATCGGTGAGCTTGGTGGGCGCAATAACCACACCCCCGGCATGTTTGCCGACATTGCGTGTGAGCCCTTCCAATTGCACAGCCATTTCCCAAATTTCTTGCGCATCACCATCCTGCGCTAAAAATTCCTTTAATTGCGGCTCCTCTTCCAGGGCTTGCGCAAGGGTCATGCCCGGTGTTGGAGGAATTAATTTGGAAAGTTTATCCGCAAGGCCGTAGGATTTTCCCTGCACACGTGCTACATCGCGCACCACCGCTTTTGCAGCCATGGTACCGAAGGTAATAATCTGGCTTACCGCATCGCGACCGTAGTTATCCGCAACATACGAAATAACCTTATCGCGATTATCCATGCAGAAATCGATATCGAAGTCCGGCATGGAAACACGTTCAGGGTTAAGGAAACGTTCGAATAGCAAATCGTATTGCAACGGATCGAGATCGGTAATTTTTAACGAGTAAGCAACCAGTGAGCCCGCTCCCGAACCGCGCCCCGGCCCCACCGGGATATCATGGTCTTTAGCCCACTGGATAAAATCCATCACAATCAGGAAATAACCCGGGAACCCCATTTGGATAATAATATCCAATTCGAAATTCAAACGTTCTTCATAGACTTTGCGGCGCTCGGCATAATCGGGCGCCGTTTTATCAAGGATGCGCTCCAGGCGCCAGTCCAAACCTTCGTGGGAAATCTTGCGGAAAAATTCGGCTTCGGTTAAGCCTTCCGGCACCGGGTATTCAGGTAAAAAATATTTACCCATCTGGATATCAATAGTGCAACGCTTGGCAATTTCGATAGTATTCGCAATAGCTTCAGGAATATCGCTGAACAGGTCTGTCATTTCTTCCGCAGAGCGCAAATATTGCTGGTCGCTGTAACGACGTTCGCGCCGCGGATCATCCAGCGTGCGGCCTTCACCAATACAGACACGCGCCTCATGCACTTCAAATTCACTGGCCTTTAAAAAACGCACATCGTTGGTGGCAACAACCGGGCAATTCATATCGCCGGCCAGCGCCACCGCCGCGTGCAAATAATTTTCATCGTTTTCGCGGCCAGTGCGCTGTAGCTCCAGATAGAACCGGTTGGGAAAATCGCGCATCCAGGAGGATAATAATTCCTGTGCTTGCGCATGGCGCCCACCCAATAACGCCATGCCCACATCACCAAATTTGCCGCCCGATAGCGCAATGACGCCCTCGCTGTATTCACTTACCCATTCACGTTGAATATAGGCAACTCCCTGGTGCTGGCCTTGTCGCCAGGCGCGGGAAATTAATTCGATAATATTTTTGTAACCCTTGTCGTTCATTGCCAACAAAGTGAGCAGTGTCGGTTTACCCTCGGTGTCACTGCTTGCCAGCCAAAAATCACTACCCGCTATGGGTTTAACGCCGGCCCCCTGCGCCGCCTTGTAAAATTTAATTAAACCGTAAAAATTGGTTTGGTCGGTGATCGCACAGGCAGGCATGTTTAATTCAGCCACACGCTTGACCAGCGATTTGATTCGCACCAGGCTATCGCTCAGTGAAAATTCCGTGTGTAAACGTAAATGGACAAAATTGGCTGCAGGCATAGGGTTAGTTGGATCGAAATGGCGAAAAAATTAAAAGAGTTGCATTTGCTCAAGCTTGGCCCTGACCGGTGCATAGGACCTGCGATGGATGGGCGTTGCACCCAACCGCTCCAACGCATCCATGTGCATCCGGGTAGGATAACCTTTATGGTCGGCAAAACCGTAACCGGGAAATTGTTTATCAAGTAAAACCATTTCCCGGTCACGTGTCACCTTGGCCAGAATCGATGCCGCACTGATAGCGGCAACCCGCGCATCCCCCTGCACCACTGCCTCCGCGGAGTAATGCCATTTTGGTAATTTATTGCCATCAACCAATACGTGTTCCGGTTGGATATGCAATCCCTGGACGGCGCGAGCCATTGCCAGCAAACTGGCTTGCAAAATATTAAGCTCATCAATTTCAGCAACCGAAGCACGAGCAACACACCAGCTTTTTGCTTTCTGTTGAATTTCGTGGAATAACAATTCGCGCTTTTTTTCTGTGAGCTTTTTTGAATCATCCAAACCTTCAATGGGATTCTCCGGGTCTAGGATAACCGCAGCGGTTACCACGTCGCCCGCCAAAGGACCGCGCCCCACTTCATCGCAACCCGCCAGCAAAAGTCCCCGGTATGTGGTTACAAACGGCTCCAGGATAGTCATTAATTACCTCAGGAAATATTGCCAATTAATTTTTTTATAGCATCGGCAGCACGGGCACTCGCATCACGTTTCAATTCGGTGTGCATGGCGGCAAAGGTTTCGCTAAGCTGCCGGGCCTGGTCCGGGTTATCAAAGTAATTCATTACCGCGCTACCCAGCGCTTCCGGTGTGGCCTTATCCTGGATTAATTCGGGCACCAGCATTTTTTGCGCGAGCAAATTCGGTAATGATATCCACGGGGTTTTTACTAGCCAGGATAAAATCAAGTGGGATAGTGGGGCCAATTTATACGCGACCACCATTGGTTTTTTTAACAGCAATGCTTCCAATGTCACGGTACCGGATGCAAGCAACACGACATCCGCCGCCGCCATAGCCTCGTGGGAATGGCCATGAATGAGTTCGATGGGAAAATCCACGTAATCATTCAGCGCAATGTGCAATTGGCGGTAGCGATCTGAATTGGCCGCGGGAATGATAAATCTAAGGCTGGGGTCCTGCTCCAGGCAAACCACCGCGGTACGCATAAATAAATCGCCCATGCGTTCAACTTCCGAGGAACGACTCCCTGGCAATAGCGCGACTATCCTGCCCTCCTCAGCCAGCCCCAATGTTTTTCGCGCAGCCTGCTTATCAACCTGTAAGGGAATTTCATCAGCCAGGTGGTGGCCGACAAATTCAACCGGTACATTGTGCTCCTGGTAAAACCTTGCCTCAAACGGCAGCAGGGTAAGCATCAAATCTACCGAGCGGGCAATTTTAAAAATACGTTTTTGCCGCCACGCCCATACCGATGGACTGACATAATGAACCGTTTTGATACCGTTTTCTTTCAAGGATGCTTCAAGTGGAATGGTAAAATCAGGAGAGTCTATTCCGATAAATACCGCCGGGGGATTGGCAATAAAATGTTCACGTAAAAATTTTCGAATACGCAACAATTCCGGCAAACGTTTCAAAGGCTCAATCAATCCCATGACCGCCAGGCGATCTTGCGGGAAATAAGAATGGAAACCTTCAGCTAACATGCGTGGGCCACCAATACCTGAAAAAGTTGCATTGGGAAAATGTTTGCGCAATTCGTGCATTAATGCTGCGCCAAGGATATCCCCGGAGGCCTCTCCGACAACAATACCTATGTGTATGTGATCAGACACAAGCCCTCCGGATTTTTAAAAATAGCTATCGCGATGCGGTTTCTTGTTCTAGCGAACAATACCGCGCTCGGATGATTTCAGGGAGTCGATTAACAATTGCAACGCCGGGCATTCATTGACTTGTGTATCCAATTCCGCAAGAGCTTCTTCAAGTGTCAAACCGCGGCGATAAATAGTTTTATATGCTTTGGTGAGCACGGCGATATCGTCTTTGGAAAAACCGCGACGACGCAACCCTTCCACATTGATATTTTTGGCTTCGGCAGGGCTTCCGTTCACCATGATATAAGCAGGCACATCCTTACCGATTGCCGTGCCCATTCCGGAAAAACTGTGGGCGCCAATTTTGCAAAATTGATGGACCAGCGTGAAGCCACTCAGGATTGCCCAATCCCCTATATGTACATGCCCCGCCAACGCAGCATTATTAACCAGGATGCAATGGTTGCCTATTACACTGTCATGGCCAATGTGCACATATGCCATCAATAAATTGTGATTACCAATGGTAGTTTCACTGCGATCCTGTACGGTACCGCGATGGATAGTGACACCTTCGCGAATGACATTGTGGTCACCAATCACCAGGCGCGTAGGCTCGCCTTTGTATTTCAAATCCGGGGTATCTTCACCGATAGAGGAAAACTGAAAGATTCGATTATGTTTTCCAATGCGGGTTGGCCCCTTGATAACGACGTGGGATGCAATCACGCTGCCCGCACCGATTTCAACATCGGGGCCAATCAGGGTCCATGGCCCCACCTCGACATCAGCAGCGAGCCTGGCATCCGGATGAATAATTGCAGATGGATGAATCAAAATAATTTTTCACTCATTGTCAACGATAAAAGGTGAGTCATCTTAAATGCTGCGGTCTGCACAAAGGATGGTTGCCGAGGCAGCCAGCACGCCATCAACACTTGCCTTGCATTCAAATTTCCATATACCGCGTTTTTCTGAAAGTACGCGGGACTCCAATTGCAAACGGTCGCCGGGGACAACCTGGCGCTTGAAGCGCACGTCATCAGCACCGGCAAATAAATAAATCGAGCCGTCCTGTGGCTTTTTATTCATGGTTTTAAAACCGAGTATCCCGGAAGCCTGGGCCATAGCCTCAATAATCATCACCCCCGGAAATACCGGAAACTGGGGAAAATGCCCATTGAAAACCGCTTCATTGATGGTGATATTTTTGTAAGCGATTATAGATTCACCTTCAACCAGCTCTACAACGCGATCTACCAACAAAAACGGGTAGCGATGAGGAAGGTATTCGCGAATTTCATTAACATCCATCATGGTCGATGACCCCAAGCAAAATAAAATTATTCCTCGTCGCTATTGCGCTCGAGTTTGATTAAACGTGTCGCCAACTTATCCAATTGGCGAAAACGCGCTGCATTCTTACGCCACTCTTTCGTGGGCCCAAGAGCAGTGCCCGAAGAATAGGAGCCCGGTTCTGTAATTGAACCCGTAACCAGACTCATGGCAGTAATATGAACCTTATCGGTAATTGTAAGATGCCCGACAATACCGACAGCACCGGCAATCGTACAGTATTCACCGATGGAGGTGCTGCCCGCGATTCCTGTTTGCGCCGCGATTGCAGTACCTTTTCCGATACTCACATTGTGAGCAATCTGTACCTGGTTATCGATAATTACCCCATCGGCTATATAAGTGTTATCGAGCGCACCACGATCAATACAGGTGCACGCCCCTACCTCGACCTTATCACCGATGACAACCCCACCCAGCTGGTGAATCTTTACCCATTCGCCAGCATCCGGGGCAAAGCCAAAACCATCAGCCCCGATAACGGCACCGCTGTGTATCCTGCAATGAGCGCCAATATTCACTGCATGATAAACAGTGACGTTGGCAGCTAACACCGTGTTATTACCAACACTGGAATCATTACCGATATAACAACCCGGGCCGATGGCGACGCCATCCCCAAGAGTTACCCCCTCCCCTAGCACTGCATTGGGACCTATTGAGACATCATTACCTAATACACAATTTGCCCCCATAACCACGGAGGGGTGGATACCTGCATATGAAGGGCGAGAGGCATCAAAAATTTTGGTGGCCTTCGCATAAGCGACATAAGGTTTTTTGACAACCAATTTATTGCCGCTAAATTCCCCGACCAATTCCGGATGAATCAATATTGCCCCAGCCTGGCTTCCAGGTAAGTATTTTTTATAAGCGGGATTTGCAATAAATGTTAAATCACTGGCAGTTGCCTTCTGCAAAGTAGCCAGCGCACTTATTTCTTGTTGTGGATCACCAACGAGTTCAGCATCCAGCAAGGCTGCCAGTTCAGCTAAAGAAAAAGTGCGCGCCACAGCCAGTCATCCAAGCTTATTTAGCTTTATTTAATAATTCGGTTACTTTGGGAGTTAAATCATTTTCAGGTTTGGCCATCATGACGGCTTTGGCATCAACAATCATGGTGATTTTTTCCGATTCAACCAATTGCTTGACCACAGCTTCCATCCTGGGGCCGAGTTCCTGCATGATCTGCTGCATTAATGCTTGCTGTTCTGATTGCAATTTTTTTCCCTGGAATTGGTAGTCTTGCCCCAGGCTTTGTAATTTCTTTTCACTTTCAGCGCGCTTTTCAGCGCTCCAGGTCATGCCATCCTTTTGATATTCGGTTTGCAGGGCCTTGATATCCGCAGCCAACCCATCCAACTTGGCTTTTGCCGTAGCAAAGTCCGCGCTTTTTTGTAACTTTTCAAATTTTGCCTTGGCCGCAGCAGTTCCCATCACCGCAGCCGTAGGATCCAGAACAACGACCTTGCCTTGGGCCCAGGACACTGTTGACATCAGCGATAAGGCCACAACAGCAAATAATTTTTGTGCAACAGTCACAATTTTTTCCTCTTAAATAATCAGATAAAACATTTATTGTTAGAAAGTTTGTCCCAGGGAGAACTGGAACACTTCTGTACGATCATCTTCATTTTCCCTAAACGGTTCGGCAATACTAAACGTCATTGGGCCGAAACCGGAAATCCAGGTTAAACCTAAACCAACCGATGCATTGATGTGATCGAAATCAACATCGTAGCAGTTCACTTGGGTTCTTCCACAATCTGTATCAAAGACGTTCCCGGCATCTACGAAAAATGTAGTTTGGATAGAGCGCTGATCTTTAATGAACGGAAGCGGGAACAACACTTCCGCGCCGCCCTGGATCAACACATTACCGCCAAAGGCCCCACGGTTACGACCGACGTAGTTAGCGCTATTTGCACTTGTCGCCAATTCGCCCGGGGTACAGGGGACATTTCCGTTAGCGCCGGGTAAATCCGGATCTTCACATAATACATAAGCCATCCCGCCGAGTTCCCCGCTCTGCTGAAGGCCATCACCATTCAAGTCATCCCAAATGGTGGGGACTCTGGAAGCTTCGCGAATAAACGTACTGCGAGGGCCTAAAGTGTTACGTTCGAAACCGCGAACAGACCCGAAGCCACCCGCATAAAAATGCTCGAAGAACGGTAATTCTTCCAAGTCACCATAGGCATCTGCATATCCCAGGCGTGTGTGCAACCTCAAGGTTAATGCACGAGTGAGCGGGATAAACAGCTGTCCATTATAGTTAAGTTTGTAATATTGGAGGTCTCCGCCCGGCAATGATATTTCAAATGATATTTGTTGTTGGGCGCCGCGATTCGCCAATATCCCCCGGTTAAGGGTGGACCTCAACCAATACACACTGGCTTGTGCATCGTTGAATGTATCGCCATAAATATCCAGAAAGCCTTTCGGTCCCAACATTTCCTCGGTAGCGGGTTTGATTTCGTAACTACCTTCCGGGAAGTCGTATCCATATAACCGACGGAGCATCAACTCATAATTTTCGGATTGGGTAATATAACCAATTCCGGGTTCCCACCCCCTGGGAGTGCGGATAATTTCCTGGGATGAATAACTGGTTGGGGTAACCTCGAGGTTACGCAATCCGATATCAAAACCTATCCTTTCAATATCGGAAATGGGATAGCCGAAATTCAACTTACCGCCATAAACGTTTGTACTGTATGGAGTGATATTGTAAGAACCGTAATCACTTTTGGTGTAATACAAACTCACACCACGGCTCACTCCGTCGGGCGTAAAATAAGGGTCGTTGTAATTAAAGTTGTAGGCCGTTTGATAACGATTGTGGCTGAAGCTAAAGCCCACTTGCTTACCCGTACCAAACCAGTTGTTTTGCTGGATACTCGCCGAGAACAACAAACCTGAATATTGTGCGTAACCTACCTGAAGCCCCATGCTACCGGATGGCTGCTCCTCTACCGTGTATTCAACATCAATTTGATCCGAAGTACCCGGAACTTCTTTATTTTCCACTTTTACTTCTTTAAAGAAGCCCAAACGCTCCAGGCGCACTTTGGAATTTTCGATTTGTGCGGAATTCGCTGACCCACCTTCCATTTGGCGCATTTCGCGACGCAAAACCTCATCGATGGTTTTGGTATTGCCACGGAAATTCACACGATTCACATACGCGCGCTTGCCAGGCTCAATGAAAAAGGTAATTTTTACGGTTTTATCCGCATCATTACGCTCCGGCATACCTTCTACCTTGGCAAAGGTATAACCTTCATTGCCCAGGCGCTTGGTAACGTATTCTTCCGATGTGGTCATTAAAATCTGGGAGAAAATTTGCCCCGGTTGCATAAGGATCATGCGGCGAATAATTTGTTCGTCGATCGCCGGATCACCGGCAAGCTCTACATCGCTGACTTTATAAATATCACCTTCGGTAATATTCACGGTGATAAAAATCCTGGATTTATCCGGACTTAGGGAAATTTGTGAGGAATCGATTTTGAAATTCAGGTAACCGCGGTCCATGTACCAGGATTCGAGACGCTCCAAATCCCCCTTCATTTTTTCTTTGTTGTATTTATCGTTACCGCTAATCCAGGACCACATACCCGTTGTTTTTAATTCAAAGAGATCAATTAATTCTTCTTCGGTATATTTGGTGTTACCGACAATATTAATCACCTTGATCCGTGAAGGGCTGCCTTCATCAATTTTTACCAGCACTTTTACCTGGTTACGCGGCATATCTTCAATTTCGATTTTTACACTCGCCCCATAACGTCCCTGGTTTACGTATTCACGTTGCAAGGCTTGGGTAATACCCTCCAGGGTCGCACGTTGAAAAATCTGGCCTTCAGAAAGATTATTTTCTTTTAAACTATCCATCAGGTTTTCAGTTTTGATGGCCTTGTTTCCCTTCAGCTCGATTTTATTAATAGCCGGGCGTTCCTTGATAATCAAAACCAGTACGTCACCATCACGCTTGATAGCGACATCGGAAAAATATCCAACTTTAAAAAGCTCACGGGTCGCATTCTGAATATCTGCCTGGGTAAGGGTATCCCCCACTCGTATTGGTAACGCACTGAATACCGTACCTGCAGAAACACGCTGTAAGCCTTCTACACGAATATCACTTACACGGAACGTTTGTGCCTGCACCGCCACCGCAAAAAAAAGCACCAGCAAACAGCTAAAAAATCGCATCAAAACTTGCTTCATAGAATCTGTTCTAATCATTAATGAATGTTGGTTGCAGCCAGGCATGCCTGTTTAGAGCCGCATTATGTCGTTATAGAGTGCCAGAATGCTCAAGCCAATCACCAGAAAGAGTCCAACTTGATACCCCAGCATCTGCACCTTGTCGGACACCGGTTTCCTCTTTATTACTTCAATGAAGTAATAAAATAAGTGCCCCCCATCGAGCACAGGGATGGGTAGCAGGTTGAATACCGCCAGGAATACACTCAGCAGGGCGACAAAACCAATAAAGCTCATTAGGCCGCTCTCGGCCGAAGAGCCCGCCACCTTAGCAATGGTTATCGGTCCACTCAAGTTTTTCGTGGAAATTTCGCCAAGAATCAATTTTTTGACTGATAAAAGAACAAAACCGGAGGTTTCCCAGGTTTTATTAACCCCGGCGATAAAAGCACCGGTAATTGAATAGTCATAAGCGCGGATCATTTTCTCGGGGATACTGTATGGCTGAACGCCCACACCAACCCTGCCCTGGGGTTTCCCCTTCTCGGTTACGGTGTCAGGAACCAGGGTAAGGTTGATGGCTTGTCCATCACGCTCCAGCTTGACTGCCAATGCCGCACCGGGACGTTCGCGCACGTATTCCACCCAGGCCTTCCAATCATCCAGGAACACATCATTAACTTGCAGGAAACGGTCGCCTATTTTAAGCCCGGCCCTCTCCGCCGGGCTGTCCGGCAAAACCTCACCGACGATTGGCGGGATTTTGGGAAATTGCAGGCTGATCCCCAAACCGGCAACCGGATCAGGATCGGCAGCATCGCGCAACCATTCCTGTAATTGTGCTTCAGATTCATATTGGAAATGGGAGTCGTCCGGATAGGAGACAGTAAAACTAATGGTGCCAGACTCACCCAACCGGTTAAGTAATACCTGGTTCACGGCTTGCCAGGTTGGCGTTGGCTGGCCATCAATCGCCACAATTTGCTGCCCTTGTTCAAGCCCTGCCTGTGCTGCGATTGAACCGGGTTCCACGCTTTCAATAATAGGAACCAACCCGCGCTCACCTTGAAGCAACAATCCCCAAAATAAAAGGATTGCCAGGATAAAATTAGCAGCGGGGCCCGCTGCTACAATCGCAATACGCTGCCACACCGATTTATGGTTAAAAGCCAAGTGGCGTTCTTCCGGCGCTACAGGCCCCTCACGTTCATCCAACATCTTTACGTAACCACCCAGGGGCAGTGCAGCAAAGGCAAATTCAGTGCCGTGACGGTCACGCCATGACCATAACACCTTGCCAAAGCCAATCGAGAAACGGTGGACTTTTACCCCGCAACGTCGGGCCACATAAAAATGACCGAACTCGTGGATAGAAACGAGAATAAGGAGTGCAACCAGGAAAGATAAAATCGTCTGGAGTATTGCCATGAATCTAACCTCGGGGGGACGCTTACCAACTGGCGATTAACTGCTGCGCCAACGCCCTGGCCTCGGCATCGGCGGCCTGGACCTGCGCGAGGTCCTCGGGTTCGCAGGACTTCAGGCGAGATAATACCTGATCAATCACTACAGCAATCTGGTCAAAACGGATTCGCCGCTGCAAAAACGCGGCAACGGCGATTTCATTGGCAGCGTTTAAAATCGCGGGCGCTGTACCCGATTCCCCGGCAGCCGCCTGGGCTAAACGCAGGCACGGAAAACGCGCATAATCCGGCGCACTAAAATCCAGGCGCGCGGTGGCAATCAAATCCAGGCTTGCGACACCCGACTCAATCCGTTCCGGCCAAGCCAGGGCGTGTGCTATAGGGGTACGCATATCGGGATTTCCCAATTGCGCCAGTACTGATCCGTCAATATATTCCACCATCGAATGGATGACGCTTTGTGGATGCACCACAACCTGGACTTGCTGCGGACGCGTGTTAAACAGCCAACAGGCTTCGATTAGCTCAAGGCCTTTATTAAGCATGGTGGCGGAATCAACCGAGATTTTCTGCCCCATACTCCAATTTGGATGGGCACAGGCTTGCTCCGGGGTTACCTTGGCCAAATCGCTGACAGGTGTATTGCGAAAAGGACCGCCGGATGCCGTCAATAAAATCTTGCGCACCCAACTGGATTGCAAACCGTCCTGTAAATAATTTGTGCGATGGTTAGGTAAACACTGGAATATAGCGTTGTGCTCGCTATCAATGGGCAGCAACTTTGCGCCATGTTCGGCCACCGCGCGGGTGAACAATCCGCCAGCCATTACCAGGGCTTCCTTATTGGCAAGCAATACTTTCTTGCCAGCTTTTACTGCGGCCAAGGTGGGCAAAAGGCCGGCTGCGCCAACAATCGCAGCCATAATGGTGTCTACTTCGTCGTGCGCAGACACCCACTCAAAAGCATGGTCACCTTGCAACACTTCCGTTTGGCAGCCCTGCCGACGCAGTTCAGTTTCGAGTTCCCTGGCTGCCTGCGGATCTCTTAATACCGCATAACGGGGTTTGTGTGCGAGGCATTGGGTCGCCAAAAGTTGCCAGCGCCGGTCCGCTGTTAAAGCAAATACCTTGTAGCGATCGGGGTGGCGAGCAACCACATCCAGGGTGCTTACACCGATGGATCCCGTTGCGCCCAGCACGGTGATGGATTGGAGACTTGCCGACATGGTTAAAAACCCGTGCTTGAACTAAAAATATGTGTAGCCATCAATGCCATGGCAAACACCGGCGCCGCCGCAGTAATACCATCCACGCGATCCAGGATACCACCATGGCCGGGCAATATATGCCCACTATCCTTAACGCCGGCATGGCGCTTGACCATGCTCTCCAACAAATCACCCAATACCGAAACCAGACTGGTAGGAACCACCAGCGCCAACATCAACAGCCATTCGGCATCCAATAAATAACCCAGCAGGAGCGCAAGCAGGCAATTAGCAAAGAAACCACCCGCAAATCCCTCCCAGGTTTTGCCGGGGCTAACCGCGGGTGCCAGTTTGTGCCGGCCAAACTTGCGCCCGGCAAAATAACCACCACTGTCTGCGACCGCGACAATCAATATCAGCATCAATACCAGCCAGGCTCCATTCGCTTGCTGGCGGACATACACCAAGGCTACCCAGGTGGGGACTAACACCACCAGCCCCATAAGCAAACGCAACCACCTGTTGCCCCATAACAGGCTGCTGGATGGATAGCCCTGGACCAATAACAAGGCTAACGCCCACCAACCGCAACCGATAAGCAACAGATCGCGAATGGCACCTTCTTTTAAGCGAGGGCTTGCCTCACCCTCGAACCCGAAATAAACCGAGGCCGCTATCAATAAAACCAGAATTGAAAAAGCATAAATACTTCGCTGCCAGCGAAGCGCAAAACCGGAAAGGTTGGACCACTCCCAAGCCCCGATGAGCACCACCACCCCAACAAAAAATGAAAAATAGCCAGCCGGAAGGCCAAACAGCGCCGCCAGGAAAATAGCGGCCAGCACAAATGCAGTGATTACACGCTGCTTAAGCATTACCTGCACCTGCCTCTATCTGATCACCCGTCATACCGAAGCGCCGCTGGCGCTCATAAAAGCTACCCGCCGCTTTCTTCAATTCTTCCCCGTCAAAATCAGGCCAGAGTTTATCGCTAAAAAATAACTCGGCGTATGCGCATTGCCACAACAAAAAATTGCTGATGCGCACTTCACCACCGGTGCGAATCAATAGATCCAACGGTGGAAGATCGGCAAGGCAGGTTTGTTGATGCAAAACATCTTCATTGATTTCTGCAATATCCAGTTTTCCCTCAACCGCTTGCCTGGCCACTTTTTGCGCAGCTTGGGCTATATCCCAACGGCCGCCGTAATCGGCCGCAATGACCAATGTTGTTTTGCCACCCGCAGTCAACTGTTCCGCGTCCGCTATGGCTTTTTGTATGGAAGGGCTGAAACGTTCGCGGTTACCAATTACGCGCAAGGCTACATCTTTTTTCTTAAGCGCTTTGGCTTCATTTTTCAGGTACAACAGGAATAGCGACATTAATGCCTCTACTTCCAGCGGGGGACGCCGCCAATTTTCACTGCTAAATGCAAACACAGTTAATACATCAACCCCTAACTCCTGACACGCCGCCATTACATCGCGGATGCGCTCCACCCCCACTTTATGACCGGAAACTCCTGCCATTCCGCGCCGTTTGGCCCAGCGGTTGTTTCCGTCCATAATGATCGCCACGTGGCGAAGGCAATTGTCAGTCACGCGAATCTCCCAACGACAGCTATATCAAAGCAAGCAAATTGCTGTTTTTATTTTTTTGCAGTGATTTTTAACGGTTTTTCAGGCCCGACTAACCGGGCCCGACAAAAGGACACAGATTAAACGGTCATCAAATCTGTTTCTTTGGCAGCCAGGGCTTTATCAACCTCGGCAACATATTTATCCGTAATTTTCTGGATTTCATCCTGTGCACGACGTTCGTCGTCTTCACTGATCGCCTTGTCTTTTAATAAGGCTTTGACATCACCCAACACATCGCGCCGGACATTTCGCACAGCAACACGGGCGTTTTCTGCTTCCGCGCGGGCTTGTTTGATAAAGTTTTTGCGTGTTTCCTCAGTTAGCATCGGCAGGGGGATACGAATCAACCCGTTGTTGGTGGAAGGATTCAAACCCAAGTCGGACTTCATAATCGCTTTTTCGATCTCAGGGACCAGGTTGCGCTCCCAGGGGCTCACCGACAAGGTACGCGCGTCTTCAATGTTGATATTTGCCACTTGGCTTAGCGGGGTTTCAGTACCGTAATAATTTACCTTGACGCCATCCAGCAAACTGGGATGGGCACGCCCGGTACGGATTTTATTGAAGTTGTTGCCCAAGGCTTCGATAGCCTTTTTCATACGCGCTTCGGCATCTTTTTTGATGTCATTAATCATAATTTTTTTCCTCTTCAATCAGGGTGCCTTCATTACCACCCACCACAATATTTAATAACGCACCGGTTTTATTCATACGGAATACACGCACTGGCATGTCGTGTTCGCGACACAGACATATGGCGGTTAAATCCATTACACCCAATTTTTTATTCAACACCTCATCATACGAAAGGCGATCATACTTGGTTGCGGCAGGATCTTTTTTCGGGTCTGCAGTATAAACACCATCCACTTTGGTTGCCTTGAGTACTATATCTGCTTCCACTTCGATACCGCGCAAGCAAGCCGCGGAATCCGTTGTAAAAAATGGATTACCCGTACCCGCCGAAAAGATAACGACTTCACCGGAATTTAAAAAACGAATAGCGCGACGGCGATCATAATGCTCAACCACGCCACTCATGGGAATGGCTGACATTACGCGCGAAGATATATTGGAACGCTCAAGCGCATCGCGCATTGCCAACGCGTTCATCACAGTGGCGAGCATCCCCATATGATCGCCGGTTACCCGATCAAGCCCGGCCGCACTCAGGGCGGCGCCACGAAAAAGGTTTCCTCCCCCAATAACCAGCCCCACCTGTACCCCTATGCCTACCAATTGACCAATTTCCAGGGCCATCTTGTCGAGAACCTTGGGGTCGATGCCAAACCCCTCCGCACCCATCAATTCCTCGCCACTCAATTTCAACAGGATACGCTTGTACTTCTTATCTCTTGGGCTGGACATAATGCTCTCCAAAACAATGAGTTAGCCGCAATGCCCGCCTCAACCGGGGGGCTGAAAAAATCGGTGCAGTGTAACAGAAATCCATACGGCGGGTGGCGCAAGTTGAATGGGGTTAGCCAAGACGTGAACTGTTCAGGAAAGGAAATGGCCTAATTGTCAAAATGACATTGAAATTCGTCTCCAGTAGGCAATACTTTGGAATCAAACTGTGCAAGGTCATAGCCCGATAATGAACGATAAACACTTTAATTCGATTTTACTCGCCGCCATCTTAGTCACCGCAATATTGGTTGCCGGCGTGCACTTTCTCCCCGACAAACGGCTTGTCCTTATTCCGTATGGGGGAAAGCCAATTTATCTGCAAACTGAAAAGCTCCCGGATGGGACTGTGTCATCCGAATGGACCAACGGCGACCACACCGCCTGGAAATGCAATTACCCGGAGAATTACCCGAAAAATTATTTCCCCTGCTCCTGGACCGTCGACCTGGCCACCTCGCCGGTACACGGTATGAACCTGTCACGGTATGAAGACCTGGTTATTCATTTGAATTACAGTGGCCCCGCCAATAAGGTTCGCATTGCTATCCGTAACTACAATTCGGCGTACTCCAACACCAACGACAGGAATAGCAGCAAGTTCAACGCCGTACAGCTCCATACCAAAGAGCTTAACAAGGAGAACCGCATTGCATTAACTGCATTTGCCGCGGCTGACTGGTGGCTCACCCAATACAACATTCCACTCTCCGATGCCGCAGCGGAGGTCAGCAATGCACTGGCCATCACTGTGGATTTCGGGGAACCGGAAAAGGCGGGTACGCATTCGTTTTTTGTAGAAAAACTGGAATTGCAAGGCAAGTGGATCAAGGTAGAGCACTGGTACCTACTCGTACTCAGCGCCTGGATGCTCGGGATTTTCATCTTCGCCATCAAAAGGCTCATTGAATTAAATGCCCAAACCAAGCATGACATCGAGGTCATCACCCAACTCAGCAGCACTAACGAACAATTGAAGGAAGAGACCAACAAGTTCCGTCGGCTGTCCACAGTTGATCCGCTAACACAGCTTTATAACCGTTTCGGTATCGACCAGATAATTGCAAGCCTGTCAGGTAAAGGTTACTTGAGTGCGTCTGACAACCCCAAATATTCATTGCTTGTTGCCGATATTGATTATTTCAAACGAATTAATGATCAATATGGTCACGATACCGGTGACCAGGTGCTCCAGCATGTTGCCAAAATCATCCAGGAAAACATGCGTGCCGGTGATTTTGTTGGCCGGTGGGGCGGGGAAGAATTCGTCATGATTATGCCGGGAGCAAACGGGAAAAGTGCAATGGCCATGGCTGAACTGATTCGCGAAGCAGTGGCGAGCAACAGGTTTGATCTGAACGAAGAGGTTCGCCTGAGCGCCAGCTTCGGCGTGAGCGAACGGTTGCCCGATGAAGATTTTGCCACATGTTTCAAGCGCGCTGACAATGCGCTTTATAAAGCCAAGCAACAAGGGCGGAACCGCTGTGTAGCGGCCGAGGAAACCTTATAGCGAGAAGTTTCCATGGACCGGAACCATCCTGAGTAAGCGCCTGAATAAAAAAACCCGCGCAACATAAAATTACGCGGGTTTTTTATTTCTTATTAAACCGGATTAAGCTTTAGCCGCAGCCACTTGTGCAGCAACTTCAGCAGCAAAGTCCACAACAGCTACTTCGATGCCTTCGCCTACTTCCAGGCGCACAAAGCTTTTCACAGTCGCACCACCGGCTTTGGCGAATTGGGCAACAGTTTGCTCTGGATTCTTAACGAAAGGCTGGTCAACCAGGCTAGCTTCTTTCAGGAACTTGCTGATACGGCCAACAATCATCTTCTCAACGATTTCAGCGGGCTTGCCAGCCATGTCCGGTTGAGCGCGAATGATTTCTTTTTCTTTCTCCACGACATCGGCTGGCATTTGGTCAGAGCTAACCACCTGTGGATTAACCGCAGCTACGTGCATAGCAACGTCTTTAGCGATTTCTTCGCTACCACCTTCCAACTGCACCAGCACCGCGATACGGTTATTCAAGTGCAGGTAACCGCCTACCACACCGCCTTCAACCAGGCTGATACGACGCACACTGATTTTTTCACCGATTTTCTGAACCAATGCTTCACGTGCATTTTCCAACTCACCGGCCATAACGGCAGCAACATCGGTTTGCCTGGTAGCGAATGCTTTTTCCAATACGCTGTTTACAAACGCAAGGAAGCCCGCATCGCGCGCAACGAAGTCAGTTTCAGAGTTAACTTCAATAGCAACACCGTAGCTGTTATCTGCAGCCACTTTAACTGCGACAACGCCATCAGCCGCAGTGCGACCTTCTTTTTTAGCGGCTTTCAGGCCAGACACTTTGCGCAGGTTTTCAATCGCCAGTTCGATGTCGCCATTGGCTTCACCCAGGGCTTTCTTACATTCCATCATTCCCAGGCCAGTGCGTTCACGCAATTCTTTTACCAGTGCAGGAGTAACAGCGCTCATGGTTAATTCCTCAAATAAAAGTGTTCAAATTCAGTACAAAAAGGGGGCCAAGCCCCCCTCTTCCGACAACCCTGGGCGTGAAGCTAACAGGGCTTTATGGTCGTTTAATGACTGTGGTTGCTAAATTACTCGGCAGCACCTTCAGCAGCAACATACTCATCTTTGTTGGGTACAGCAGAGGCAGACTTGGAACCTTCAAGGCACGCATCGGCGATAGCAGTTACGTAGAGCTTGATTGCACGGATAGCGTCATCGTTACCAGGAATTACGTAGTCAACACCTTCAGGGTTGCTATTGGTATCAACGATACCGATTACAGGGATACCCAATTTGTTAGCTTCCTGGATCGCAATACGCTCATGATCAACATCAATAACGAACATTGCATCCGGCAAACCAGCGATGTTCTTGATACCGCCGATAGAGCGCTCCAGCTTCTCCATATCACGAGTGCGCATCAGGGCTTCTTTCTTGGTCAGCTTGGTGAAAGTACCGTCCTGGCTTTGGGTAGTCAGTTCAGATAAACGACGGATAGAAGCGCGGATGGTTTTATAGTTGGTGAGCATACCGCCCAACCAGCGATGGCTAACATAAGGTTGGCCAGCGCGTTCAGCTTGTTCTTTGATGGTTTTTTGCGCAGCGCGCTTGGTACCAACAAACAGAATCTTTTTCTTTTGAGCAGCCATTTGGGTAATCAATGCCAGGGCTTCATTGAAGGCTGGAACAGTGTGCTCAAGGTTAATGATGTGGATCTTGTTACGTGCACCGAAGATGTACTTGCCCATCTTGGGGTTCCAGTAACGGGTTTGGTGACCGAAGTGGACACCGGCAGACAACATGTCGCGCATGCTTACTTGTGGCATTTTAGTATTCCTACTGGGTTAGGCCTCCATACACCCCGCTCACCAACCAGCATGTTTGCAGTGGCTCTACTCAAGGTAGAAGCAAACATTCGGCACCCAGGTTTCACGTGTCGATGTATGTGTGACGATTGTTAATAAATAAATGGATTTTCTCGATTTCAGGCGGGATTAACCCAGCCCGGAAAAAAGAGGCGCGTTTTATACCACAAAAAATTCCCCGGATAAACAAAAAACCCTGTCCAGTCCCGCCATTTTCCCCCATTCACCAAACATAGGGAACTGCATTGCCCCTAGGCTGGACCCCGTCCAACTTGTACACTAGTGAAATCAACCAACAAAACTCCAGAGACCCAATCATGAAAGAAACCTGGCGCTGGTTTGGCCCTAAAGATACCGTCAGCCTGCAAAACATTGCCCAAGCCGGAGCCACCGGCATAGTCACCTCGCTCCACCACATTCCCACCGGTGCCGCCTGGCCCATGGCGGACATCCTGGAACGCAAGAAACTCATTGAGGATCATGGACTTGAGTGGACCGTGATCGAAAGTATCCCACTGCACAACGATATCAAAACCCGTACTGGCAACTTCCAGCAGTACATAGATAATTACAAGGAATCCTTACGCAATGTGGGCAATGCAGGCATCAAGGACGTCTGCTACAACTTTATGCCGGTCGTTGACTGGACCCGTACCAACCTGAATTACACCTTGCCCAATAACGCCCGCGCACTGCGTTTTGAGATGAGCGACTTCGCTGCGTACGATGTTTACCTATTGCAACGCCCTGGTGCCGAGCAATCCTATCGCCCCGATGTATTAGCCAAAGCCAAGGCACGACTGGATGCCATGGGCGATGAAGAAAAAGTCCTGTTGGAAAAAAATATCATTGCCGGCCTGCCCGGCGGGGAAGGTTCCTACGACCGCGAGGGCATTCGCGCCGCTATCGATCTCTTCATCAAAATGGGTGATGAAGGTATGCGGGCAAACCTCTTTGCCTTCCTCCGTGAAGTCATTCCGGTCGCGGAGGAAGCCGGGGTACGCATGTGCATCCATCCGGATGACCCGCCATTTTCCCTGTTTGGTTTACCGCGCGTCGTTTCAACAGCCGATGATGCCCGCGCTTTGCTCAATGCAGTCCCTAGTCCCGCCAATGGCCTGACCCTTTGCGCCGGTTCCTACGGCGCACGCTGTGACAATGATTTGGTTGCTATGGCGCGTGAATTTGGCGACCGCATCTATTTCGTACACCTGCGCAATATCAAGCGGGAAGAGGATGGGTCCTTCTTTGAGTCCGACCATTTGGACGGCGACAACGACATGGTGGGTTTGATCGAGGCATTACTGGATGAAGAAGATCGCCGCAAGAAAGCCGGGGTTAACCTACCACCCATCGCCATGCGCCCAGATCACGGCCATTTGATGGGCGAGGAAATCGGCAAGCCCGGCATCAACCCCGGATACTCCTACGCGGGCCGGATGAAAGGCCTGGCCGAACTGCGCGGCGTTATACATGCACTCACCCGTTTACGCCACCGCACCGCCTGATAAGGATTGATTTGGGCAAACCCGGCAGGAATCGTTTAGAATGCCGCATACGTTAAATTACTGTCGAGCTTGCCCGAATTCATGTCAGTTACTATCAAAACTCCGGAAGAAATTGCAAAAATGCGCATCGCCGGCCGAATGGCCGCCGAAGTACTGGAAATGATTGGCCCCCACGTCCAACCCGGGGTTACTACCGCCGAACTGGATAAAATCTGCCACGATCATATTGTAAATGTGCAAAAAGCAATCCCCGCGTGCCTGGGTTATCGGGGCTTCCCGAAATCAATTTGTACCTCGGTTAACCAAGTGGTATGCCACGGTATTCCCTCCGACAAAAAAGTGCTTAAATCAGGCGACATTATCAATATTGATGTCACCGTTATTTACGAAGGCTACCATGGCGATACCAGCGCTATGTATTTTGTTGGTCCACCCGCCCCACACGCTGAACGCCTGGTTAAAGTTACCCAGGATTGCATGTACAAAGCCATTAAACTGGTAAAGCCTGGATGTCGCCTCGGCGATATTGGCCACGTAATCCAGGAATACGCCGAAGCAAATTATTACTCTGTGGTACGCGAATATTGCGGCCATGGCATCGGCAAGGTTTTTCACGAGGAGCCGCAAATCCTGCACTATGGCCGCCCCGGCACCGGCATGGAATTAAAAGAGGGCATGTGCTTTACCATTGAACCGATGATTAACGCGGGCAAACCACACACCAAATTAAAAAGTGACGGCTGGACGGTAGAAACCAAAGACGGCCGCCTGTCCGCCCAATGGGAACACACCATGGTGGTAACCCGGGATGGCGTGGAAGTATTAACTGCCCGCACTGGTGAAGTCTTTAATTAATGGCCATTAACGACTGGATTGCGCGGGTACTCGGAAAGCGCACCGAACAACCCGCAACCGAGTTGCAACCGATCCGGGAATCCGGCAGTCCCATGCCGATGTCTTCTGTCCCCTATTTTGAGCGGCCCTTATTTTTCTTTGATCAAAGCCGATTCCGTCGCGCACTTGCTGAAAATCCCATAATCACCGTATTCAAAGACGCCATCAACGCCGCCAGCACCCAATCCAATCGCCGTTTCCTGGAAGGTGAGGATATCCGCGCGTTGGTGTATGAACGCGCACTTTTTGTCGATTGCGTATTGCATTACGCCTGGCACCAATTTGCGTGGCCAGACGGTATCAGCCTGGAGGCAGTAGGAGGTTACGGACGCGGCGAATTGCACCCGGGGTCCGATATAGATCTACTGATCCTTCATCGTCCGGACGTGTTTGAAACCTGCAAGGACGATATTGAAAAATTCCTCACGCTGCTATGGGATATAGGCCTGGAAATCGGCAGCAGTGTACGCACAGTCAAACAAACCATTGAAATTGCGCGCGCTGATATCACTGTCGCAACCAACATTATGGAATCGCGTACGCTGGTAGGCGACCCTTCGTTGCGCACTGAACTCGTTAAGGAATCCGCGCCTGACAAAATCTGGTCCGCCGAAGAATTTTTTCGGGCCAAATACCAGGAGCAACAAGAGCGCCACAAAAAATATAACGATACCGAATACAACCTTGAGCCCAACATTAAAAATGCACCCGGCGGTCTGCGTGATATCCAGACAATTAGCTGGGTTATCAAGCGTTATTTCGGTGTACGCACCCTGAAACAATTGGAAGGCAAGGGTTTTTTCACCGACGAGGAATTTTCGCTGCTTAATTCCGGCGAAGAATATTTGTGGCGAGTTCGTTACGCCTTGCACATGGTCGCCAAACGCGCCGAAGAACGGTTGTTATTTGATTACCAGCGTGAAATTGCCAAATTATTCGGTTACACCGATAACCATGAAGGCTTGGCGGTCGAACAGTTTATGCATAAGTACTATCGTACCGTATTGGCCTTGCGTGAATTAAATGATGTGGTACTGCAATTTTTGTCGGAAGCAATTTTACAAAAAGGCAAAACCAAAAGTGTGGTGTCCATCAATGAACGCTTTCAATTGCGCGATAATTTTATCGAAGCAACCCACACCTATGTTTTTGAAGAAAATCCTTCCGCGCTGCTGGAAATGTTTGTGCTTATGGCGCAGGACCCGCAAATCGAAGGTGTGCGCGCCTCAACGATTCGTTGGATTCGCGAGAGCCGTCATTTAATAGACGACAGTTTTCGCCACAATCCCAAAAACACCCAGCTTTTTATAAAACTGCTCCAGCAACCTGCCGGGTTGGTTGAACAGTTAAGGCGTATGTCGCGTTATGGAATCCTGGGTCTATACCTGCCGGAATTTGGCCAGGTCACAGGTCAGATGCAACACGACTTATTCCATATTTACACAGTGGATGCGCACACCTTAAAAGTGGTGCAAAACATGTGTAATTTCTTGTTGCCATCGGCAAAGGAAGATTTCCCGGTTGCAGCACTCATAATGACGCGCCTACCGAAATTGGAATTACTCTATATTTCCGGCCTGTATCATGATATTGGAAAAGGGCGCGGCGGTGATCACTCGACATTGGGGGCGGTAGACGCGGAAGAGTTTTGTACCCGTCACGGTATTTCGCCACGCGAAACCCGCCTCGTATGTTGGCTGGTTGAAAAACATTTATTGATGTCCCAAGTATCACAAAAACAAGATATTTCCGATCCTGAAGTTATTCATAATTTTGCACTGACTGTAGGCGACCAGCTGCATCTGGATTATTTGTATTGCCTTACCGTGGCCGACATTAACGGCACCAACAAGGAATTATGGAATACCTGGCGCGCCAGCCTGTTGCGCCAACTATATTTGGATACTCGTCGCGCCCTGCGTCGCGGCCTGGAAAATACTGTCGATAAACACGATTTAATTGAAGAAACCCAACAAGCCGCCATTCGCAAGCTCGCCCGCAAGGGATTAAGCAAAGAACAAGTCCTCGCACTGTGGGGAGACATGGGCGATGATTACTTCCTGCGCGAAAACTTTGTTGATATCGCATGGCATACGGAAGCTATTGCGGCCCGTACCGGTGATAAGCCACTAGTACTCATAAAAAAAACCACGAGCAAAGAGTTGGCGGGCGCCACACAAATTTTTGTTTACAGTAAAAATCAAAAAAATGTATTTGTCGCTGCGGCAACGGCACTTAGCCAAATAAACCTGAGCATTCAGGACGCCAAGATTTACAGTTCCAAATCCGGTTATACCATTGATACATTCTTTGTACTCAATGAAGATGGAAAGCCGCTGGGCAATAACGCAACCTTACTGAAACAAATCCAAAAGGCATTGGAAGATGAGTTGAGCCTTGTTGACAACTACCGGGAAGTCATCGGCCGCCGCACACCGCGCCGTTTGAAATATTTTGCGTCACCCACGCGTACATCGCTCAGTACCGACACTATTCGCAACTGTAGCGTGCTGGAAGTCATCAGCCCTGACCGCCCCGGCCTGCTCGCCTGTATCGGCCGTATTTTTATGGATTTCGATATACACCTGCTAAACGCTAAAATTTCCACACTGGGCGAGCGGGTGGAAGATATTTTCTTTATTGCCGACAGCGAAGGAAAGCCCCTCAGTGATGCCGCCACCTGCGAAAGATTACAGCAGGAGATTCGCGAGCAATTGGATAAACGCGTCGATAAACTTTAAACGAGCCAAGCAATTCCATGAATCCGGATTTAAACCTCTTACATCCTTATCCTTTTGAGAAACTGGCTGCGCTCAAAGCAGCGGTTAGCGCACCCATGCACTTGACGGACATAATGTTGTCTATCGGTGAGCCAAAGCATGAACCTCCGGCATTCGTTTTGGAAACCCTGGTAAAAAGCTTAGACAAACTTTCCCATTACCCCACCACAAAAGGTTTGCCTGAGCTGCGTGAATCTATTGCAACCTGGGCAACCAAGCGCTTTAAATTAAACGCAGGCACCTTCACTGCGGATAAACATGTATTGCCAGTAAATGGCACCCGCGAGGCCCTGTTTGCGTTCGCCCAGGCTATTATTGATCGCAGCGAACAAAATGCACTGATTGTTTCGCCCAACCCGTTCTACCAAATTTATGAAGGCGCTGCGATTTTATCCGGCGCCCAACCTTATTTTCTAAACTGTACCCCGGAAAATAATTTTATCCCGGATTTTGCCAAAGTGCCGGAAGACGTCTGGCAGCGCTGCCAATTATTGTTTATCTGCTCGCCCGGCAATCCAACCGGAGCGGTTATGAGCACCGCGCAACTGAAAGACTTAATTGCCCTCGCCGATAAATATAATTTCGTTATCGCGTCAGATGAATGCTATTCAGAATTGTATTTTGACGAATCCAATCCACCCGCAGGCTTGCTGCAAGCTTGTGCGGAATTGGGCCGCGATGACTTCGCCCGCTGTGTGGTTTTCCATAGCCTATCCAAGCGATCCAATTTGCCTGGCCTACGCTCCGGGTTTGTGGGTGGTGATGCGAGGATCCTTGAGAAATTTTTGCTCTACCGTACTTACCACGGCTGCGCCATGCCGGTACCTACCCAATTGGCCAGCATTGCCGCCTGGCAAGACGAAAAGCATGTAATTGAAAATCGTAACGCCTATCGCCAGAAGTTCGATGCTGTGCTGGATGTGCTCGCGGGCGTATTACCTGTGACCAAGCCTGACGCCAGTTTTTATTTATGGGCTAGAACACCCGTTACCAGCGAGCGTTTCGCGCAACAATTATTTGCCCGGCAAAAAGTAACTGTATTGCCAGGAAGTTTTTTAGCGCGAGCAACAAACGGGGTTAACCCAGGCGAAGACTACATACGCATGGCGTTAGTGGCTCCCTTGGGGGAGTGTATCGAAGCCGCACAACGTATCAAACAATTTATGCAATCACTTTGATTATGAACGGCATAAAAAATTTAACCAAAATGGAGCGCGTGGCATACATCTCGCAAACCTTGCAGGATCTCTATCCCCAACCACCCATTCCATTGCAACATAAGGACCCATATACCTTATTAATTGCGGTGTTGCTGTCAGCCCAATGCACTGACGAGCGGGTAAACACTGTTACTCCGGGCCTATTTGCACTGGCCGATAATCCTTATGACATGGCGAAACTGCCTGTCGAAAAAATCCAGGAAATTATCCGCCCCTGTGGTTTATCACCCCAAAAATCCAAAGCAATTTCATTATTGTCACAAATACTGGTAAACCAATATAACGGGCAGGTGCCGGAGGATTGGGAAGCATTGGAAAGCTTGCCAGGGGTCGGTCATAAAACCGCCAGCGTAGTTATGAGCCAGGGATTTGGACACCCGGCATTCCCTGTGGATACTCACATCCATCGCCTGGCGCAACGCTGGGGATTAACCAATGGCAAAAATGTTGTACAAACTGAAAAGGATTTAAAGCGACTTTTTCCGCAATCAAGCTGGAATGCCCTGCACCTGCAAATAATTTATTATGGCCGGGAGTATTGCTCGGCGCGCGGCTGCGATGGCACCACCTGCCCTATTTGCAAAACCTGTTACCCCAATCGAAAAAAGCCGAAGCTGACTTTAAAAGCCTGACTATTTCCTCGCCTCCTTAAATGGAGCAACCTGAACGCATCTTGTTAAGCGAAGCGTTAGGAAAATTTATTTAAACGAGAAAAACATGAACATATTGTATGGCATTAAAAATTGCGACACCGTAAAAAAAGCCCGTGCATGGCTGGAAACCAATCATATTGAATACACATTTCATGATTTCCGTACAGATGGCTTAAGTGAAATCCAGGTCAATAAATGGATTAATGAATTGGGACTGGAAGCTCTGGTGAATAAACGCAGCACTACCTGGAAGGAATTGGACGAGGAAACCAAAAATAAATTTAATGAAAATGCCGTACAGGTAATCACTGCGAATCCAACACTGATTAAACGTCCATTATTGGAGACCGGCAATAAAAAGTTTATCGGTTTTAAAGACGCTGAATACGCCCGAATTTTTTAATTTTTTTTTGAAAAGAGCAGGAACTATCATGACAAAATTTTATGCACTCGGTTTGGGCATAGGTACTCAAAACGCTAAAGGCGAATGGCTTGAAGTATTTTACGCACAACCGATACTCAACCCGTCCGAAAACAGCGCGCGCGCAATCGCTACTATTGCAGGTTACAGCGAGGGCAACCAGGCAATAACCATCAGTACTAACCAAGCCAGCGAAATTGCCCAGGCATTAACTATCGCCGGTGATACAGCCCAAGCGGAAATTGCTAAAGCACTTACCAGTAGCAAGCGCCCCCTGGTTGCAACGTTACTCGCAACGGATACCAACCCCACCTCTGTGCCTGAAGCTTATTTAAAGTTACATCTGCTATCCCACCGTTTAGTTAAACCACACGGCACCGTGCTCGCTGGAATTTTTGGAGTATTACCTAATGTTGCCTGGACCAACCAAGGTGCAATAGATGTAAACGAGTTGCCCGCTCGCCAATTGCAAGCGCGCCTGAGCGGCGAAGAACTGGAAGTTTCCTGCGTCGATAAGTTTCCCAAAATGACCAATTATGTAGTACCCAAGGGTGTCCGTGTTGCACATACTGCACGAGTACGCCTGGGGGCTTACCTGGGTGAAGGCACAACAATCATGCATGAAGGTTTCGTAAATTTTAATGCCGGCACTGAAGGCCCCGCGATGATTGAAGGCCGGATTTCTGCCGGTGTGTTTGTAGGTGCGGGTTCAGACCTGGGAGGCGGCAGCTCAACCATGGGCACGCTCTCGGGTGGTGGGAATATCATAATTTCTGTGGGTAAAGAATCGCTTATTGGCGCTAATGCCGGTATAGGTATTCCACTCGGGGATCGCTGCAAAGTAGAATCCGGCTTGTATGTAACCGCAGGAACCAAAGTTGTTGTATTGGATGATACAGGCAACGAAGTAAAGACAGTAAAAGCACGCGAACTGGCAGGGGTTTCGGATCTGGTTTTCCGCCGTAATTCCGTTACTGGTCGTGTTGAAGTCGTTACTAACAAAAGTGCCCTGCAATTAAATACCGCACTGCACAAGAATTAATTTATCGAATGTGATGTGTTGTACTGATTGATTGCATTCAGAAACCGGGCGCAATTATCGCGCCCTACCAATTAACCATGCACAAATCGTTGTGCGAATAGGGGCGATGATATGGGCGCACAGTGGAAAGCCAAACACCGTGAAGAAGCGGCTAACGCCAAAGGCAAATTATTTACCAAACTGACCAAAGAAATCATGGTCGCCGCGCGCAATGGCGCAGATCCGGATATGAATCCGCGTTTGCGCCTCGCCGTGGAAGCGGCAAAGAAAGCCTCAATGACGCGCGAGACTTTGGAGCGCGCAATTAAAAAGGGATCAGGACAACTTGATGGCAATATCAGTTATGAAAAAGTCACTTACGAAGGGTTCGCTCCACATCAGGTTCCGGTGATTGTTGAATGTCTAACCGACAATGTAAACCGCACCATTTCCTCAATGCGTGTGCTTTTCCGCAAAGGCCAGTTAGGGTCTTCCGGTTCAGTATCCTGGGATTTTGATCATCTGGGCATTATTGAAGCAACGCCAGCAAATAAAGATGCAGATATTGAAATGGCCGCTATTGAAGCTGGCGCGCAAGATTTCGAACTTGAAGAAGATGGCAGTGCAACTTTTTACACCGACTTAACCGACCTTGATCTGGTTTCAAAAGCCTTACCCGGCCAGGGTTTTACCGTTGTTTCTGCAAAATTGGGTTATCGTCCAAAAAATCCGGTGAGCCTGAGCGGTGAAGCATTGGAAGAAGTCGAATCATTCCTTGCTGCCATTGATAATGATGATGACGTACATGAAGTGTATGTTGGATTAACAGCTGGTTAACTTCACCTTGCCAACCCGACAAGTGAAGCAGCACACCTTGCAAAGTGCTACCTTCCGACAACGATATGTTTCATGCGTTATTTAACGATGCTGTAGTGAAAACAGAAAATGATTTTCCCTACCAAAATCATTTATTGCGTTAAGAAATAAAGATTATTAATTCCAGATAGCAAAAAGCCCCGATTAACGGGGCTTTTAGGATGTTTTGAAAAGTCATCAAACTTTCTTTTGGTGCCCTGGGCCGGACTCGAACCGGCACGGCATTCGCCACTACCACCTCAAGATAGCGTGTCTACCAATTCCACCACCGGGGCAAAAAAACTAATTACTCTTCCTTAGCCTCTTCAGGCTTGGCAGCATCAGCAGGTGCTGCCTGATTTTCCACAGATGGAACATCCGTTGTTGTCGTTGGAGCGGCAGCAGGAACATCTGATTCTACCGGCGCCGCTGAAGTTGCTGGAACATCGGATACAGGAACCTGTTGTACAGCGGGAACGACTAATCCCCGGGTTGCAACTTGTGACTGATTCTTGGCAATAACAGCCAAACCAAAGCTGGTAGCAAAAAATATAAATGCGATGGTCCAGGTTGCGCGAGTAAAGAAATTACCGCTACCCTCACTACCAAATACAGTTTGTGAAGCACCAGCACCAAAAGAAGCACCTGCTGCTGCACCCTTACCCTGCTGCAACAATACCAAGCCAATAATGACCAGTGCAGCCAGGGAATGAATAATTAATACCAATTTTTCCATTACAAAACTCTCTTGTGAGCGTTTTTATATTGCGGCCCGACTGGAAATTATTCAGCGGCCTTACATATTGCGAGAAACTCATCGGCATCCAAAGATGCTCCACCGAGCAGGGCGCCATCTATATCATGCAACGCAAATAATTGTTTTGCATTGTGCGCTTTAACACTTCCACCATACAAAATTCTTATTTCTTCTGCCATTACACCCAGCTGCGAACGCATAAATTTATGCACTTCTTCCGCCTGTTCAGGTGTTGCAGTTTTTCCGGTACCTACCGCCCAGACAGGTTCATAGGCCAGTACCGCTTTATCAAAGCCATCCTTACCAGCATATGAAAATACAGCATTTAATTGCCTGCTAATAGTTTCCAAATGCCTTCCCTGCTCACGATCCTGCAAAGATTCGCCTACACATAAAATCGGAACCAGACCGGCCTTTTGTACCGCGACAAATTTTTGCGCAACTTGCAAATCAGATTCCTGCTGCATCCGGCGGCGCTCATTGTGACCAATTATCACAAATTTGCAATCCAAATCTGCGAGCATTAACGCAGAAACTTCCCCGGTATAAGCGCCCTTATCTTGTTCATTTACCGTTTGCGCTCCCAAAATTATCGGAGAGTTTTGCAAAAAAGCTTGAACTTGCAATAAATAAGGAAACGGTGGGCAGATTACTACATCTGCGCCTCGCTCACCTTGCCACCCTTGGGTTATCGCAGTAAGCAGATTTGCATTTTCATGCAAATTTCCATTCATTTTCCAGTTGCCAACTACCAGTTGGCGACGCTTGGTGTTACTTGCTTTAGTCAACAGCAATACCTCCCCCAAAGCGGGCGCTAATGGTAGCCAAGATGATTTGAACATACAACAAAATCTTGCTGGAGGCCCTGATTTTTTCTGTGTTTTTTGGCGCTTTGATTGAAAAGCCCTGAGTACCACCAAATGCCTGAATACAAAACCCGCGCCTTGACCGATTTTTAGGCGTGGAATCAACGAATCATGAAAAATTGTCAGGTATTTCAATAGTTTCGCTAATCAATCGCAGAGCAACTAGGAAAGGGCAGATTCAACCACCGCCGCCAATTCCTGGGCCAGCTCCTTAACTTGTTTTTTATCTTCTCCCTCCACCATTACCCGCACCACCGGTTCGGTACCTGACGGACGCAAGAGCACTCGGCCGGTGCCAGCGAGTTTTTCTTCAGTTAGTTTAACTGCAGCCTGGATGGTTTCATTACCGTTGAGGTCAACACGTTTCGATATGTGAACATTGATCATAACCTGGGGCAACTTGGTCATTGCCTTTTTTATACGGTGTAAGGAATCACCGATGGTAGTTATCGCTAAAAGGACCTGAAGCGCGGAAATAATACCATCACCCGTTGTAGTTACATTGCTACAAACGATGTGGCCAGAATTTTCCCCACCTAACCGCCAGCCTTTTTCACGCATCAGTTCAATGACATAACGATCACCGACTTTGGCGCGCGCAAAGGGAATATTTAATTTTTTCAAACCGAGCTCAAAACCGAAATTGCTCATTAATGTCCCAACAACACCATCGCAACCACCGGCATATTCCTGTTGGTATGCTGCAATGATATAGAGCAATTCATCGCCATCTACCAATTCACCTTTGTGGTCAACAAACACCACCCGATCACCATCGCCATCAAACGCGATACCGAGGTCAGCCCCCAATTCAATAACCTTTTCCTGTAACGCTTCGGGCTTGGTAGAACCGCAACTGCGGTTGATATTGGTACCGTTAGGTTCAACAAACAGTGAGGTAACATGCGCACCCAGTTCGGTAAACACATCGGGTGCAATGTTGTAAGTTGCACCGTTCGCGCAATCCAGCACTATGTGCATTCCTTTGAGGTTAAATCCCCAAGGCATAGTGCCTTTGCAAAATTCGATATAACGACCGGAAGCGTCCGCAATACGCCGGGCCTTACCCAATTTTTCCGCCGTTGACATCTGCTGTTCGAGTTGTTGCTCGATTAAGTTTTCCAATTCATCCGGTAATTTACTGCCATTACCGCCGAAAAATTTAATTCCATTATCAACATAACTATTATGTGAAGCACTGATGACAATGCCTGCCTGCGCTTTGAAAGTACGGGTTAAATAAGCTACCCCGGGTGTTGGCATCGGCCCTAATAGGCCCACATCAACCCCGGCATTGATCAAGCCCGCTTGCAAGGCAGACTCAAACATATAGCCTGAAATCCGTGTATCTTTACCAATCAGAATTACGTTCTGTCCATCGAAACGGTCTTTAAGTACGCAACCCGCAGCCCAACCCAGCTTTAACATAAAATCCGGAGTGATAGGAAACTCGCCCACTAAACCGCGAATACCATCAGTGCCAAAATATTTGCGAGCCATATGCTCCTAACTCCAATAAATATTTAATAATTTTCATTCGCCACTGCAGCGAGTACTTTTAATACGTCAACTGTTGCGGCCACATCATGTACCCGAATAATTACCGCACCTCGCTGTGCGGCTAACATTGCCAATGCAAGGCTACCTGGAAGCCGTTCATCAACAGTGCGATTTAATAATTGCGCAAGCATGGATTTACGGGACATACCAACCATTAAGGGAAAGCCTAACTCACTAAACCCGGACAAGTGCCGTAAAAGCGCGAGATTATGCGCGAGTGTTTTACCAAAGCCAAACCCGGGATCAAGGATAATTCGATCCATTGAAATGCCTTTGGCCAGGCAAGCGTCAACCCGCTCCATTAGGAAATGGCGCACATCAGCAATAACATCTTTGTATACCGGGTTTACCTGCATATTTGTTGGCTGCCCGAGCATATGCATTAAGCAGACCGGCAAGTTTGTCGCTGCGGCCGCTTCGATTGCCCCGTCTCTACCCAGCGCACGGACATCATTAATCAGGCTCGCACCTTTGCTGGCAGATTCGCTTATAACCCTGGCGGTACTTGTATCAACCGAGACTACAGCATCAAGCTTATTGACCAGTGCTTCCACGACCGGCACCACACGATCCAGCTCTTCCTGCTCAGAAACCCTGGCAGCACCAGGGCGGGTAGACTCGCCCCCCACATCAATAATTCCAGCCCCGTCCGCCAGCATTTGCTCAGCCCTGCGCAAGGCAAGGTCAATGGACAATTGTTGTCCTATATAGCTGTTACCGCCATCGGAAAATGAATCAGGAGTGGTGTTCAATATTCCCATAACAATTGGCCGCGATATATCGAGCCGATGTTTCCCGCATACAAGCACGGACGAGTGATAGGGTAGCTGCATTTTAGCCTCGCGCTACAAGCTGGTAAAAGCAAAGAACCCCGAGCAAGCCCGGGGTTCTTTTAAGGAAGTCACAATAAACTAATGGGTATTGGCTGGACCACCGATGGGACCCGCAGGTGATTCACCGGCATCTTTATCGCGCAAATGATTATTGAAATCATCGTCGTTCCACTCACGCGGCGGACGCACCTTGCGGCGCGCCATAAGATCATCAACCTGCTCCGCATCAATAGTTTCGTACTCCATTAACGCATCCTTCATCGCCTCAAGGATATCGCGATTATCCTCAAGGATTTTCTGAGCGCGCGCATAGCACTCTTCGATAATACGACGAACCTCTTCATCAATTCGCTTGGAGGTATCATCCGAATACTGTTGGGTTGCCATGCCGGGGTACATTCCCTCCTCCTCACCGTAATGAAGCGGACCCAGCTTCGCGGATAAACCCCACTTGGTTACCATGTTGCGCGCAATTGCCGTTGCCCGCTCAATATCATTGGATGCCCCGGTAGTAATGCCCTCGTCACCCAATGTCATTTGCTCTGCGATACGGCCTCCAAATAACGTACAAATACTGGATTCAAGCGCGCGGCGGCTCAAGCTGTATTTATCCGCCTCGGGTAAGAACTGGGTAACCCCCAAAGCGCGGCCGCGGGGGATGATCGTCACTTTATGTACAGGATCATGTTCAGGAACCAGGCGCCCGACGATAGCGTGACCTGCCTCATGGTAAGCGGTATTTTCCTTTTCTTTCTCACTCATTACCATGGTGCGACGCTCAGCACCCATCATGATTTTATCGCGAGCTTTTTCGAAATCTTCCATAGTGACCAAACGCTTATTGGCGCGCGCAGCCATCAATGCAGCTTCATTAACCAGGTTCGCCAATTCCGCACCAGAGAATCCGGGCGTACCGCGGGCAATCACGGAGGCACTGATACGCTCATCCAATGGTACTTTGCGCATATGTACTTTAAGGATTTGCTCACGACCGCGAATATCGGGCAAGCCAACATAGACCTGGCGATCAAAGCGACCGGGGCGCAACAAGGCTTTATCGAGCACATCGGCACGATTGGTCGCAGCAATAATAATCACGCCGTCATTACCTTCAAAACCGTCCATTTCGACCAATAACTGGTTGAGGGTTTGCTCACGTTCGTCATGACCGCCGCCGTGGCCGCCACCACGGTGTCGACCTACGGCGTCAATCTCGTCAATGAAAATAATACAGGGGGCCTGTTTCTTGGCTTGCTCGAACATGTCACGCACACGACTCGCACCCACACCTACAAACATTTCCACGAAATCTGAACCGGAAATCGAAAAGAATGGAACCTTGGCTTCCCCCGCGATCGCCTTGGCCAGCAAAGTCTTACCGGTACCCGGCGGGCCAACCATTAATACGCCACGTGGGATCTGGCCGCCCAAGCGTTGGAATTTGGAAGGGTCCCGCAGGTATTGCACCAACTCCTGGACTTCCTCTTTGGCCTCATCAACACCGGCAACATCGGCAAATGTAGTTTTGATTTGGTCTTCACCCAACAGACGCGCCTTGCTTTTACCAAAGCTCATAGGGCCGCCTTTTCCACCTGCACCACCTTGCATTT
>CAMLKG010000013.1 GCA_946480695.1 uncultured Cellvibrio sp. | reverse complement strand
TATCGCTCCCGTGATAGCCGCATGGACATGGATTCATGGCGGCGATCAACTGGAAGCGGGCGGGAAAGCAAGCTTGGCTCCGCGCGCGGGATATACGCACCTCGCCGCTTTCCAGCGGCTCCCTCAGCACTTCCAACACGGTCCTTGAAAATTCGGGGAGTTCGTCGAGAAAAAGCACACCGGCGTGCGCTAAAGAAATTTCTCCGGGTTTGGGGTTGGTACCGCCGCCGACCAGGGCAATCGCGGAGGCGGTATGGTGTGGAGCCCTGAATGGACGCTGTCGCCACTGGTATTCCCCGGATTGGGAGGCTACGGAATAAATGGCGGCCACATCGAGCATTTCCCGTTCACTTAGGCTGGGTAGAAGCCCGGGCAGGCGGCTGGCGAGCATGGTTTTACCGGTGCCCGGCGGGCCGTAAAACAATAAATTGTGGCCACCGCAGGCGGCAATCTCCAGGGCGCGTTTGGCGTGGGATTGCCCCTTTATATCAAGAATATCCAGTGCATCCCTGGGGGCAGGATGCAGGCTTGCTTCGGCAACCGCCTGTTGAAGGGATTCTCGTTGATGCAAATGAGCGCAAACCTGCAATAAATTAGCTGCACCAAATATGCGCGTGATACTGCTAAAAGCCGCTTCATTGGCGCTGGCTGTGCTAATAATCAAGTCACGCCCGGCGTCGCCGCACGCCAGTGCAGCGGGAAGTGCTGCACTAATTGGGCGCAATTCTCCTGACAGGGCCAATTCACCTAAAAATTCGTGGCGATCTAACTGTTCCACGGGAACTTGTCCGGAGGCCGCCAGAATACCCAAAGCGATGGCAAGGTCGTAGCGCCCACCCTCCTTCGGAAGGTCCGCCGGGGCCAAATTGACGGTGATCCGCTGGACAGGGAATTCGAGGTGGCTGTTGATAATGGCGCTGCGAACCCGATCCTTACTTTCTTTAACGGCCGTTTCGGGTAAGCCAACAATGGACAGGCCGGGTAAACCATTGGAAATGTGGACTTCGACAGTAACCAGCGGGGCATTAATACCCAGCTTGGCACGAGAGTAAACGATAGCAAGTGACATAGATCATCCTTGTGATTGTTGAAACCGTTTTAAACCCGGCAACTATAGAGCAGGGCGTCTTTCAGGCCAATAATAAAAGAAGCGTAACGGGGATCCGTTATGGCTCCAGGAGCGCTAACTGCCGCTCCAGTTCTTCCAGTTTTTGACGGGTGCGCGCCAGGACCGCTGCCTGCGCATCAAACTCCTCGCGTGTCACCAAATCCAGTCGTCCCAGGGCTGCTTGCAGGGCCAGGTGCAACTCGCGTTTGGGTAGTAAATCGACGCTTGGTCCAAATTGTTGCAGTTCTTCCAACAGCTTTTCGGTCAGGTTGCGAATCATATGGTTTACCAGGCTAGGGTGACGCGGCAGTTTAGCGCTTTCTATCAATGCCCGCATCCATAAGCCTTTTGAGGTCGCAACGCGCCTTTTCCGTATGTGGTCACAAATGGTGCTGGTTGTTTGCTTGCCTGGGCGAAATTGGTGCAATGCATGTATGCGATCTTGGATATTTTGGTTTTTAGCGCCAATTAATACATATAACTATATGATTTCATTTGTCTTTCCGAAATTGGCCTACTCTGTGCAAAATTTTACTTGGCTACTTTGATGTCGGTTGGGTGGATTGTTGTCGTTGTGTCTTGCGGCTAATCAGCCCTCGACCGGGGAGTATTTCCGGTGTTTCCCCGCATCCTCGGCGGTGTGGGAATTTTCAGGAGCGCAACTAATGAAATTGGTAACAGCAATCATCAAGCCGTTCAAGCTGGATGTGGTGCGTGAAGCCCTTTCGGACATCGGTGTTCACGGTATGACCGTAACTGAAGTAAAAGGCTTTGGCCGGCAGAAAGGCCACTCCGAACTCTACCGTGGTGCAGAGTATGTAGTGGACTTTTTACCAAAAACCAAAGTGGAAATAGCCATTGCTGATGCCGAAGTTGACGCTGTGGTTGAGGCTATTACCAAGGCAGCAAATAGCAGCAAGATCGGTGACGGCAAGATTTTTGTCTCCGATTTGGAACAAGTGGTGCGGATTCGCACTGGAGAGACCGGCAACGAAGCTCTTTAAACGATAACAACCGACCAGCTGTGCATGTTTGCTGGCACCAGATAAATCACCTCAGGAGAATATTTCGTGAATAAATTATTTCGTTTGGGCGTCACGCTCGCCCCGTTCTTGCTGGCTGCGTTCATGCTCCCCGCAGGCGCATGGGCACAAGATGAAGCAGTTACGTCGGCAGATGCCGCCACTACTGTAACCGACGTCGTGGCTGCCGAAGCGGCTGCGCCCGCACCGGCGGAAGCAGCACCTGCGGAAGAAGCCGCGCCTGCTGCCCCTTCATTTGAAAAAGGCGATATCGCCTGGATGTTGACCGCCACTCTCCTGGTTATTTTTATGGTGTTGCCAGGCCTCGCCCTGTTTTACGGCGGTATGGTACGAGCCAAAAACATCCTGTCACTGTCGATGCAAGTGTTCGTTACTTTCTGTTTAATCGCGGTACTCTGGACCATCTACGGTTACTCGTTGGCGTTTACCTCCGGCAGCGCGTTTATCGGTGGCATTGATCGCCTGTTCCTGAAAGATATGCTGGACGCCGCCGGTAATCTCCTGCCTGCGGCTACCTTTAGCAAAGGTATTTATATTCCCGAGTACCTCTATGCCGCTTTCCAGATGACATTCGCTGCGTTAACCCCGTGCCTGATTGTGGGTGCGTTTGCCGAGCGTATGAAGTTTTCCGCAGTGCTGGTTTTTGCGGTCCTGTGGTTTACCTTCGCTTATTTGCCAATCGCGCACATGGTATGGTTCTGGGCAGGTCCCGATGCTTACACCACTGCGGAAGCTGCCCTTGAGGCCACCGCGGGCGCAGGTTTTATCTTCCAAATGGGCGCGCTCGATTTTGCCGGCGGTACAGTTGTCCATATCAATGCCGGTATTGCCGGTCTCGTCGGTTGCCTGTTAATCGGTAAGCGTAAGGGCTTCGGTAATGCTTCACTGGCACCACATAATGTGCCCTTTACCATGATCGGTGCGGCAATCCTGTGGGTGGGTTGGTTCGGTTTCAACGTAGGTTCAAACCTGGAAGCTAACGCATTTGCTGCGCAAGTATTTATCAACACTTTCATTGCCACAGCGGCAGCGGTATTGGCGTGGACCTTTGGTGAGTGGATGGTTCGCGGCAAGCCAACCATGTTGGGCGCGGCATCCGGGGCTATTGCTGGCCTGGTGGCAATTACGCCAGCTTGCGGTTGGGTTGGTCCAATGGGCGCATTGTTTATCGGTATCGCCGGCGGCCTGATTTGTATGCTGGCTGTGTTAAAACTGAAAGCCTGGTTGGGTTATGACGATTCGCTGGATGTATTCGGTGTTCACTGTGTTGGCGGTATCGTAGGTGCGATACTGACCGGCGTCTTCAATAGTCCGGATCTGGGTGGTACCGGTGTCTACGATTATGTCGCCGGAACCTGGGGCTTTGCGGGCATAGGTACGCAAACCTGGATTCAAACCAAAGGTGTGCTGATCACTATTATCTGGTCCGGTGTTGTTTCCCTGGTTGCTTTCAAGCTAATCGACATCATTATTGGCTTGCGTGTTAGCGATGAGGTTGAAACCGAAGGCCTGGATACCGCTGAGCATGGCGAGCGCGGTTATCACATGTAATTTCCCCGGGCGCTATGTGTTTCTGCATAGCGCTTTTATTTCTGTATGCCGGGAAATTTAATTGCCAGCCTCCATAAACCGATTTCTTACAAAATTGTTGTTGATCGGCGAAACTTGGGTGTATCTTTAACCCCAAGTTGCTGGATTCAAACTTGGCCCAGGCCGATAAGGTTATCCAGCGCCACCTTCTTAAGACTCCAGCAAAGGATTTAATAATGAAACTGATTACTGCCGTTGTAAAACCTTTCAAACTTGATGATGTGCGCACTGCATTGTCTGACGTGGGGGTTCAAGGTATGACTGTGACTGAAGTGAAAGGCTTCGGTCGCCAAAAGGGGCACACCGAACTTTATCGCGGTGCTGAATACGTTGTTGATTTTTTGCCCAAAGTAAAAATCGAGCTGGCTGTTGATGACTCAATGGTTGAGCAAGCGGTGGAAGCAATCACCAAGGCCGCCCAAACCGGCAAAATTGGTGATGGTAAAATTTTTATCGCGCCGCTGGATGAGATTATCCGTATCCGCACCGGGGAAACCGGCTCTGATGCTGTTTAACGGCGGGGTATAATCAAGCCGCCAGTGTGCGGCTCGCAAAAACGCTACTTTCGGGTGGCGTTTTTTTATGGCAGAAACTTTTGCAGGCTAACACGAACCTGCCGTAGCATCCGCTGGTGTTGAAACAGCAAGTAGGCTGGGAATGCGATGACCATCAATAAAATAGCGCTGGCCTGCTGTGATATCCCTAACGCCGGCCGAATCACCAGTACAAATAAAAAACACAGTGCGGACATCGATACGGCGATGATCAAATTGCTCCCCCAGTTGCGCATTTTGTTATCGGGAGAAAACGCATCCTGGTAGGCTTTGTTAAGTAACCGATGCTGCTCTTCCAGGGGTAGGTGAGCAATTTCAGGAAAATATCTGGCAAATTTTTTAACGTTCATCATATTGCAAACTACTGGTTTTCTTAATATGGGGCGTTGGTGTTGTTACTGCCCGTTTATGGCGTTTTTGTTACTTTTATATTAGCTCACTGGCAGAGCTAGACTTGGTCTATGTTAATAACTAAAATCCGCCGCATCGGCGGCCAGTAAGGCAAAAAAAGCCTAAAAAAGCATCATGGATCATCATGACGTTTATAAGAGTCTGCGCTATAAATTTAGCCGTAGCGCCGGTTGAAATAATTTTTTTACCGGACCAGAAATATAATGAATTTCATTGTGCAAGTTTTCAGGTGACATTATGACTGATGAAGACCCCATTAACGACGAAGAATTAGAAGATACTGGCGTGGAGGGGGAAGAAGACGCTGAAGACGTAGACGAACCCATTGATAGCGATGAGGCGAGTTATGCGGGAACAGCGGCCAAGGCGACGGAATCAGAAGCGCTGGAAGATTTCAGTATTGCATCACGCCAGAAAATTCGTGATGAAATTGAAGATCAGGTTGCGGCCTTCCTTGCGCGTGGTGGAAAAATCAATGAGGTACCGCCAAACGTAACGGCTGACCCGCCCAAGAAGCCGACGCCGGATTACGGAGGCCGCCCTATTTAATGATCGTATTTTAAAAACCCCCGCATAATGCGGGGGTTTTTGTATCTACAATTACGGCGGGTGTGGCAGGCTAATTGCGTATAAAATGCAGTTTCGCCCTTTGTTTTAGTTTTATTTTCAAACGTTTCAATTATATTAGCGCTCAATACTTGAGGCGGGCTTTGGCTGCGCCCAGGGATTTAATTTCACATCGGGCAAGTTCACACCCATGGTTTCGGTCGGCTCCAGCGGTTCCTTGTGGAGGAGTTGCTTATGGGTATGCGCATCTGTTCCCTTCCAATAACTCGCCAACCTATAAAGGAACCAACGAATGTTAGTCAGTTTTGTTGCGCTCTACTTGCTCATCTCTATTGCGATAGGGGTTTATGGTGCGACCAAGGTTCACGATACCAGGGATTATGTTACCGCAGGCCGCAGGTTGCCCATGGGAGTGGTAATCGCCATGGTGTTTGCCACCTGGTTTGGTGCAGAAACCGTGCTGGGTATCCCGGGGACTTTCGTCGAAGAAAATTTAGGTGGATTAATTTCTGATCCATTCGGTGCATCTTTTTGTTTGATTTTTTTCGCGTTGATCTTTGCGCGTCCGCTTTACCGAAAAAATTTGCTAACACTCGGTGATTTCTACCGCGAAAAATATGGCAAGCCGGTGGAAATTGCCGTATCGATTGCGATTGCCCTTTCCTACCTGGGATGGGTATCTGCGCAAATTACGGCGTTGGGCCTGGTGTTTAATGTGTTAACCGAAGGCGCTGTCACCATGGGGCAAGGTATTTTGATTGGCTCCGCCGTGGTCCTTGTGTACACATTGTTTGGTGGTATGTGGTCGGTGGCACTGACCACCGTAGTGCAGATGGCAGTAATCGTACTCGGCCTGTTATGGATTTCATTTCTGGTCACGGACCAAACCGGCGGTGTTGCGCCGGTAGTTAAGCATGCCTATGAAGCCGGTAAATTTGAATTTTGGCCCGCATTGGAATGGACAGCGGTGATAACCTTTATTGCGGGCTTTTTAACCATGGGTTTTGGTTCTATTCCCCAACAAGATGTCTTCCAGCGTGTTAACTCCTCCAAAAACGAAACTGTTGCCGTATGGGGAACGTTCTTTGGCGGTGTGGCCTATTTCCTGTTTGCCGTGGTACCGCTTTATCTCGCTTACTCGGCATTCATGATTGATCCGGAAATGGCGGCCAGGGTCAGTGAAAAGGACCCGCAATTGGTATTGCCCACTTTTGTAACCGAACACCTTCCGATGTATGCGCAAATAATTTTCTTCGGGGCGCTACTGTCAGTAATTATGAGTACCGCCAGCGGCACCTTGTTGGCGCCGTCAGTAACCTTGTCCGAAAACGTGATTAAGGAATTATTGCCCAACGGAAAAAATCTGACCGATAAACAATTCCTCAATTTAATGCGCATTGTGGTGGGTACCTTTTCGGTGATGGTAACCCTGTACGCCTTCTATTCACTGGAGCAGGAAACCTCCATCCACGCGATGGTTGAAAATGCTTATAAAGTGACCCTGGTGGTCGCATTGGTGCCGTTATTTGCCGGGTTGTTCTGGAAAAAAGCCAGTAATTTTGGTGCGCTCTGTTCAATCACCATTGGCTTGCTGGTGTGGGTTCCGCTTGAATTTATTATGCCGGATGCCTCGTTGCCCCCCCATTTTGCCGGCTTTATTGCCGCTGCTGTGGTGATGGTGGTGGCGAGTTTAATGAAACCTGCCGCCCGCCCCGCCCAATAATCCTCTGGCCCATGGATGGGCCTTTACTTCCCGTCTTTTCAAAAATCTGTAAAGCGTCCCATCCCTGCATAGGTTTAATTCCAAATAGGCAACCAATGTCCTTTTTCCGGGGGGCAAGTGCTATGATTCGCACCTTGATTAACTCCCAAGCGCCCGATTTATGTCCACTCCCCTTCGTTTACGTATCGCTACCCGTAAAAGCCTGCTTGCCCTCTGGCAAGCTGAATATGTCAAAGCCGAATTGGAAAAGCACCATCCGGGGCTGGTTATTGAATTGGTTCCCCTCACAAGTCGGGGTGACAAAATCCTCGATGTTCCGCTCGCCAAGGTGGGCGGCAAGGGGTTGTTTGTAAAGGAGCTGGAACAGGCATTACTGGCAGGTAACGCGGATATTGCTGTGCACTCCATGAAAGATGTACCTATGGAGTTCCCTGAAGGCTTGGGTTTGCCAGTGATTTGCCCGCGGGAAGATGCGCGTGATGCGTTCGTATCCAATCGTTATAACTCGCTGGATGAGGTTCCCGCCGGGGCGGTAATTGGGACGTCAAGTTTGCGTCGCCAGTGCCAATTGCTGTCGCGTCGCCCGGACCTGCAAGTAAAATTTTTGCGTGGCAACGTACAGACGCGCCTGCAAAAACTGGATGATGGTGAATACGATGCGATCATCCTGGCGGCGGCTGGCCTGATTCGACTTGGACTCAAGGAGCGCATCCGCGCGTATATTGCGCCGGAGCAATGCTTACCCGCAGGCGGACAGGGTGCGGTGGGCATTGAATGTCGCATCAATGACGCTGAAACCATCGAATTAATTAAACCGCTCCATCATTTGGTGACAGCGGAACAAGTAATCGCTGAGCGCGCCATGAATCGCCGCTTGCAGGGCGGCTGCCAGGTGCCTATTGCCTGCTATGCTATTCATCGCGATAACCAATTATGGTTGCGGGGCCTGGTGGGAGCGCCCGATGGCAGTCAAATGTTGTTTGACGAAATCAGTGGTCCGGTGGGTGACGCTGAAAAAATGGGTGTGGAATTGGCCGAACGTTTACTTGCCGCCGGTGCCGATAAAATTCTGGCCGAGGTCTACGCAAACGCGGAATAAATTATGGGGGACACTCGCGATTATTGTGTGGTCATCACCCGCCCGCAACAACAAGCCAATCAATGGGCACAGCTATTGGCGACAGCGGGGTTTAATTCCACCCTATTAAATTTGCTGGAAATAGTACCGGTTAGCAACGAAGAAAAAATTCGCGCAATAAAAAATAAAATTCTGGATTTTGACCTTTATCAAAAAGCTATTTTTGTCAGCCAGAATGCAGTCGAGTTCGGGATGCAATGGCTGGAGGATTATTGGCCCCAACTGCCCATCGGCATAGATTTTTTTGCGGTAGGTGCAACCACGGCAAAAAAATTGTCCGCTCACGGTATTGCAGTAACTGACCTTGCTACCAGCGGTAACGGCGGTATGACCAGCGAAGACCTGTTGCGCGCGCCCGGGTTGCAACAGGTTGACGGCGAAAAAATAATTATTTTTCGCGGATGTGGCGGGCGCGGCCATATGGGTGATGAATTGCGCCAGCGCGGTGCCCGGGTAGATTATTGCGAACTGTATGAACGGTGTCTGCCGGCAGGGGCGGCCCAACAATTGCAACAATTGGGCGAAAAAATCAGCGCAGGCACACAGCGACACCTACTGAGTGTGCATAGCGGGGAAAGCCTGGAAAATTTATTGCAATTGCTACAAGCGGTGGCGCCATCAGTGAAATTATCAATGTTGGCCTTGCCATTGCTGGTACCGAGCCAGCGCATTGCCGCCAGCGCGGAGGCCGCTGGTTTTATCCATATTGTATGCGCGGAAAATGCTACCGATGATGCAATGACCCGCGCGCTGACGCATTACGCAACAACTCATTGAAGTAACGAATAGTAAAATTACATTTTGTTCTTAATAGGATTTTCAGCGTGACAGACCAAATACCTCCTTCCCCGTCGGATACCTCTGCGGCGCCCGCAAGTGCCGCGATGCAATACACCAATGCAACGCAATACACCAATAGCGTGCCGCTTGCGCCGGCAAAAAATTATAATATTGCCTTTTTCCTGGTGTGGCTGTTTATCGTATTGCTGGTGGCAGGTGTGTGTTTTGGTGGAACATTCCTGTTGCGGCAAATGGACAAGCAACAACAAACCATCGTCAATTTGCGAGAGCAACTTGAGCAAAGCACACTCACCATGGAAACCAAGCAACAGGTGCTGGAAGACGAAGTTGATAAGGAACTGGTTGAGCAGCAGCAAGAGGTACAGGCCAGCCTCAATGACCTGGCAGAACAAGTGAATAGTAACAACGCTCGCTTGTTATCCCTATCGAGTGTGAATCGCGATGAGTGGAAATTGCAGGAGGCGCAATACTTGCTGCGCCTCGCAGACCAGCGAATCCTGCTCGAAAAAGATAGCCAGAATGCACTGGCGCTTGCTATTTCGGCCGACGACGTGTTGCGCGATATCGACCAGGCCGACCTTGTGGGTGTGCGCAAATTGCTCGCTGAAGAAATCGCCGTACTGAAACTCGCCGGTGTGATTGACCGCGAGGGTATTTACTTGCGCCTTTCGGCACTTTCCACTCAGGTAGATGCTATTCCTTTTATCGAGCCGCTCGGCCAGGACCAAAGCCTGCTACCCGAAGAACAAATTCCTGAAGATGAAACCTTCAAGCAAAGACTCACCCGCAACTTTTACACGCTCCTGAATAAACTCGGTTCCTATGTGCGTGTGCGCGACCATGGCAAAACTATCAACGCGGTGCTGCCACCAGATGAACAAAAATTCCTGCAACAAAATTTACGGTTGATGTTGGAGCAAGCCCAGGTCGCACTGTTGCGCAACGAAAAAGGAATCTATCAGGAGAGCCTGGTGAAAGCGCAAAATTGGGTAAACCAATATTACAACCTGAACGAACAAGCCAAAGCGGTGTTGGAGGAATTGCAATCCTTGCAGCAGGAAAATATCGCGCCTGACCTGACAAATTTCAGCAATAGCTCGGCTGCTTTGTCGGAGTACATCGAAAAACGCGAAAAAATGGCGGCAGCCCGTCGCGGGGGCCGCCCATGAGGAAAAGGCTACTAAAATCGATCTTGTTTTTACTGGCTGTTGCGCTGGTTATTTTTTTATTGGTGCGTGGCGATGGTTATTTGCTGATTGCTTACGGGACCAAAACCATTGAAATGACCTTATGGGTAGCCGCGATTGTTGCTGCGCTAATATTGGGTGGCATTTGGTTGCTGCGGCAGTTAATGATCGGCGGTGTGGAAATGGCGCGCCGTTTCCGCGAAATATTTTTATTCGGTTCCGTGGAGCGGGCGCAAAAACGCGCTGCCAATGGCATGGTGGATTACCTCACCGGCGATTGGTTTGAAGCGCGTAAAAAATTAACGCGGACGTTGGATAAAGTGGAATACCCGCTCGCAAACTACATTGCGGCAGCGCGCAGCAGCTTTGAAATGGGCGATGAACAGGAGGCTGAAAGAATCCTTGAAAAGGCACTTGCCGTCTCCCAAAGCGAGTTGCCAGTTGCCTTAACCCGTGCGCGCTTGCATGTTCAAGCCGGGCGCTACGAAGAGGCTATCAATATTCTCAAACCTATTGATATTAAGATGCCGCGCCAGCCAGCGGTATTGGATTTGATGCATCACATCTATATCGCGCAAAAAAATTGGCGCGCATTGGAAGAGTTATTTCCCGTCATGCGAAAGGCCAAAGTACTGTCCAATGTGGAGTTTGACGCGTTGGAAATACGCCTGGCATGCGAAAAGATTCATGTGCAGTCGGCACAGACCAAAGCCCTGTTAATTGCCGAGCGCTTACCTACCTTGCAAAGGTTATGGAAATCATTTTCGCGCGGCTTGCAGAAATCACCGGAAGTTATCCTGGCCTACGCACGGGCGCTTGCAGAAAATTATCAGGACCAGGAAGCAGAAATTATTATTCGTAAAGCACTGGCCAACCAATGGTACGATCCGTTGGTAGCACTCTATGGCCGCTTGCAAGTGAAAGAAATCCACTCCCAGATTCGCACGGTAGAATCCTGGCTCAAAAATAAACCGCAGGACGCGACTTTATTGCTGACCATGGGCCGTTTAATGGAGCGTAACCAACAGTGGGAGTTGGCTCGCGAATATTTCCAGCGCAGCCTGAACCAAAAACAACAATTGGAAACGGCGGCGGAACTTGCGCGCCTGATGACTAAACTTGGCGATCACAAAAAAAGCGCGGAATATTACCAGCAAAGTTTATTGCTGGTTGGGCATTCTACCTGATCCCGCGCAATGCAAGGGATCCATTCAACTCATAAACGCTGGCGATGGTTGCTGATGTTGTCCCATCGCCGTAAAGTATTTTTCCTCAGTGCGATTTTTATTGCCGTATTTGCCAGTGGCCTGCAATGGTTCCCTTTACCCGCCGGGCTGCATCAGCAACATTACGCTTCACTGTTATTGGCGCGCGATGGCAGCCTGCTGGGTGCCACTATTGCGAAAGACCAGCAATGGCGGTTCGCTCCGGTAGATTCATTGCCACCGAAATATTTGCAGTCGCTTTTGGTGTTTGAGGATCGCTATTTTTATTACCACCCGGGAATCAATCTGTTGGCGGTAGTGCGGGCGTTAACAGGGAATATTGCAGCCGGCAAGGTGACAAGCGGTGGTAGCACTATCAGTATGCAATTGGCGCGCTTGCTGCGCCAGGAGCAGCTATTGCTGGATGGGAAAAAAAGTACACGTAACCTGCGCAGCAAAATAGCGGAAGCCATGCTCGCGCTGCAATTGGAATGGCATTTTAGTAAAGATGAACTACTGATCCACTACGCGAGCCGCGCGCCTTTCGGTGGAAATATTGTAGGCCTGCGCGCGGCCGCGTGGCGTTATTTTGGTCGCTCGCCGGAATATTTGTCCTGGGCCGAATCGGCGTTATTGGCTGTGTTGCCGAACAGCCCGGCATTAATTCATCCCGGACGCCAGCGTGATGTGCTACAGCAAAAGCGTGATCGCTTGTTGCGCAGGTTACATCGGCAACATTTATTATCAGACCTTGACCTGCAATTGGCGTTGCTTGAACCCTTGCCGGAGCGACCGCAGCCTTTACCGCAAATTGCGCCCCATGCGTTGGCGACAGTAAAAAAACAATTCCCTGAAAAACATCTCTTTTACACCAGCCTGGATATCCGCCAGCAACAATTGGCCAACCATATTGCGCAGCGTCACAGTGCACGCCTTGCGAATGAAGGCGTCAATAATATTGCGTTAGTGTTAATTGACCACCAAACGATGGAAACCCTTGCCTATGTGGGTAATAAACCATTTAGTCGCAACAGGTTATTTGCGCCGGATGTGGATATATTGCAGCGACCGCGCTCCACCGGAAGCATCCTGAAACCCTTGTTATATGGCTTGATGTTGCAAGAAGGTGAACTCGCGCCGACCAGTTTAATCCCGGATATTCCCACACAAATTAACGGCTATAGCCCGCGTAATTACGACCGTAATTTTCGTGGCGCTGTTCCTGCGCAATATGCGTTGGCCCATTCGCTAAATATTCCTTCCGTGCGTATGTTGCGCGATTACGGAATCGGTCGCTTCCAGGAAAAGTTGCAGGCCATGGGCATGAGCAGTTTGTTCCGTCCGGCCGATGATTATGGTTTAACACTGATACTCGGTGGAGCCGAAGCCAGCTTGTGGGAATTAACGGCAATTTATGCGCGCCTCGCCGCCGCTGCGCGCGATGGTGATAAAGCGCAAGTGCCGGTGCATTTGCTAGCGAAGGAAAAAAATTCAGTGGCGCAATCCGCTTTGGTTAAACCGGTTATCAAACAAGGCGCTGCATGGCTGACATTGCAAGCATTAATTGAGGTAGCGCGTCCCGGCAATGAAAATTATTGGCGCGACTTTGCCGGTAGCCAAACCATTGCGTGGAAAACCGGCACCAGCTATGGCCTGCGTGATGCCTGGGCCATCGGTAGCAACGGCCGTTATACATTGGGTGTATGGGTGGGCAATGCGGGAGGCGAGCCCGCCACATTTATCAGTGGACAAAGCAGTGCTGCGCCCATTTTATTTGATATGTTCGATGCGTTACCCAGCGTTAATTGGTTTGTGAAGCCGGGGCATTCATTAAAAATGATCGCCGTTTGTAAAGATGATGGTTATCTCGCCGGAGGCCAATGTGACTCCATGGATATTCAAATTCCGGTTAACAGCCATTTTGAAAAAATTACCCCGCATCATAAGCGTGTCCATTTGGATAGCATGGAACAGTTCCGCGTGCACAACCATTGTGAAAGCGTAAGCAACATGCAAACGCGCGATTGGTTTGTGCTTCCGCCAGCACAGGAATTTTATTGGCGCCAATACCACACGGATTACAAACCTTTGCCGCCCTGGCGGAAAGATTGCGTAGCCGAATCCGCGCAACAGGACGATGATGTACCCATGGAATTAATTTATCCACAGGCATCGAGCCGCATTTACATTCCAGTCGACCTGGATGGCAAACGCAGCCGCGTGGTTCTCAACGCTGTGCACCGCGATCCGGCAGCGGTGTTATATTGGCACCTTGATGATCAATACCTGGGTGAAACCAAAATATTCCACGAGCGTGAAGCTTCTCTGGACGTTGGCATACACAAGCTTATGGTAATGGATAAAAACGGTTATAAACTGGAACGGCGCTTTCAGGTGATTGGCAATGATCGCGAATAAGGTTGTATGCCCGAACGTTATGCGCGTTTGAACGGAACCCCGGTTGTCAAATAGGTTGCGCTGCGCCATAACCATTCAACCGGGCCATAGTAAAAACGTTTTACCCACCAGTGTGCAATAACCATTAGCAGCCCGTAAAACGCGATGCCAAATAATAAGCTATTGGTTTGTCCGATAGTTTTGTACCAACCGAGGCCGTAGGGATAAAACAAGGGTACACAGACCAGCGATTGGATTAAGTAGATACTTAAACTAATGCGCCCACAGGGTGCGAGGAAATGGAGCCATTTGCCGCTGCGCTGCCATAAGTAAGCCTTGGTGAATAGCAGTACCAGGCTAGCCATGATAGCGGTACTCAAATAAGAACCGATTAATTGTTCAAGGTACATTTTCGCCAGTCCTTTTTCCTGGAAAATCGTGGCGGGTAATTGCTTCAAATATTTTTCCAGCGCGAATAACACCGCCGTTGCTATCACTGCAATAATCAAGGCCCCCATTCGCAGGCGGCCAAATTTTTCCGGTTGGGTAAAAAAACCGATACGTCCCAGCACCAGTCCAATTAAAAATAAACCAATCAATTGCAAGCCACGACCGGACTCAATAAAAAACATCCATTTAGCAATTAATCCATCGGTGGCATTGAGTGCAATTAATTCGCTGAAATCAGATTTTTCGATACTGCCATACACATGGGCAAACATGGCCCAGTGCGCCGGATTATCGTTAGCACCGGGCCAATTTTGCAGGGCCGCATAAAATTGATAATAAAAGGGCAGTTGCAACAAGCACAATATGGCGAGTATTAATAACCAGCGATTGCCAAGCCCTTGCACCGCCAACAGGCTTAAACCTATAACACCCAACACCGATAAAATATCGCCAAGGTAATAAAGCGTATGGATATAACCAATCACCAGTAACACCATTAATCGCCATGCAAAACGATAGGTAAAATCCACTCCCTTGCGCGCCTGGTTATCCATAATGATAAAAAAGCTTAAGCCGAACATCATGGCAAAAATGGCGTAGGATTTTCCGGCGAATAAAAAGAAAATCACATTGTGCAAAACAGTAGGGTCCTGGTTTACCCAATAGAGTTCGAAATATTCCATGCAGTGCACAAGGCAAATGCCCATGAGCGCAAAGCCGCGCAAGGAATCTATTAACTCACTGCGTTGGGGTTTGGCGATGGTGTTAACCGAAATAGGTGGCATATACGGCTCACTAGGTTGTCAGGTTTGTTATTGGCTCGTTGTCAGGTCCAAGTCTAGCCGCTGGCGTTATTTTTTTCTTAAGAAATGTTAAATCCTCGGTATGCACTAGGAGTGAAAGTTGTTTGTTGCCGATCAATCAATATAACCTGTCGCACTGTGTAAAGTATTGCCCGATGCCTTACCACTTTTTAACAATCCGTTGGGTCAACAAACCTTATAATAGCTGTTTCCTGTTTCCCCGCCGGAGCCTTTCTTGGTCGCTACCCCTGAATTAATTACCCTGGATGACAAGCGCAGGTTTTGGCGTGGGGTGATTTTGTTATCGCTGCCCGTTGCCGTGCAAATGTTATTGCAATCCCTGTTGGGCATGGCGGACGTCATTATGGTTGGCGACCTGGGCTCGAATGCGATAGCCGCTGTTGGCCTTGCGGCAAAAATCCATTTTCTATTATTGGTATTAATGAGCGGCCTGGCCACCGGGTGCAGCATTCTCGTCGCGCAATATACTGGGGCAAAGGATTTCTCCAGTTGCCAGCGTACCCTGGCGGTAACCTTATTGGTGGGCACAGTGGTGATGCTGCCGTTTACATTGGTTTTTGGTTTTGCCTCAAATACCTGGGTGGGCTGGATCAACCCCGATCCCGCTGTGGTAACGCTTGCCGCACAATATTTGATTATCACCGCGCCGGTATTGTTATTAACCCAATGGATTGTTATTTACGAGGCCTCCTTACGCGCATTGGGTAGTACCACCATGCCGTTAATTGCCGGTGTGTTTGCGGCAACGTTGAATATTGCTGGTAACTACGCATTAATCGGCGGTAACTGGGGATTCCCGGCCCTGGGTGTTGCCGGTGCCGCATGGGCAACACTGGGTGCGCGCGCGTTGCAATTGTTTATCGTTGTTGGATGGATTTATGCGCGAAAGCATGGCTTCGCATTAACCTTTGCGCAATTGCGTATGGGGTTGGATAAAATCCAAATTCATCGCTACCTTGCGTTTTCATTACCCCTGGTTGCCAATTATGCGATTTGGGCCGTGGGAAATTCTACCTATCATTTGGTAACCGGTTATGCGGGCACATCCGCATTGGCGGTGATGGGAGTAATCGTTCCGATTGAAAGCGCGTTCTTCGCATTGTTTGTCGGCCTCGCCAATGCATCGGCGGTGTTGATCGGGCGTGAATTGGGCGCGGGCAATAATGAAACCGCCTGGCATCTGCACAAATTTTTTGATCGCATTACTTTTGTTTTGCTTGTCATTTTTTGTGTCGCGCTGTGGTTTGCCCGCCCCTGGATGCTAACTGTTTTTGACCAATTGGATTCTGCTTCGACGGATTTGTTGTTTAACACCCTCGGTGTTTTTTGCCTGCTGGTATGGGTAAAGGTTATTAATATGATGCGTATTATCGGTGTGCTACGCGCAGGTGGCGACAACCGTTTCACCTTGGTTACCGATACCATTGTCATGTGGGTTTTTGGTTTGCCGATTTATGTCATGGCGGTGTTCTTCACCAACATCACTTTTGTATATTTATATGCGCTGATGTTTTTGGAGGATGGCTTGAAATTTATACCGGTGATCAAACGCATCGCCAGTAAAAAATGGATGAATAATTTAACGCGCTAGCTGTGGGAGGAGGACCATCTTTCCCTCGCGGAATACGACACAAAACGAGATTAAAATTCTGGACACATAAAATAGTGCGGATAAACTTACCGCAACTATCCAACCTTGTAACAAGGATGCTGCAATGATTAATCTCACCCTCATGCATTTCGATGGCCAGGCTTACGAGTTGACTGATCGCTATACAGCTCCGCAATCATCATCGGGATGCTTGTATCGCGACGATCCTTACTCAACATTCCAATTAATTGCGAGCCTTTCACTACAACCTCACGATTGGTTCAGTATTCTTCGGCGTGCATCTGCCAGTCCCATTAAGTTTGGCAGTAACCATCCGGGGGAAATTTACCAAACGGTTACCGACGCGCTCATGCGTGGCGATCTCCGCCTCTATCGACTTCCCCGTGTGGATGGTTTAATAGCCTGCGTTGCAAAGGCGACATCGGTCTGTGCATTATCCCCGGCCCCAAACCCCACTGTGCTGCCCGTTTCAAACCCGAAACCATCATCAGTCCGCAGGCTGCCCGACAATTGTTGGGTGATATGGGGATTAATGATGAAACATTGTTAGGCTTTTTGTCTTTTAAGAATATATACAGCCGCGACCAACAACGTGGGTCAATAAATGAAGTGCTCCAATTATTGGCAAAGGGCGAACTGCTGGCCTATAAAATTCCGTTACCGCCCGTCGCACCGACGGTAAAAGTTGTTGTATACGAATTCGCCAGTGGACCGATGTACGAACCGGTACCGTTGGCACCGCCGAGTAGTCCGAAGCCTTCATCGAATAAAACTGAAAAATCGCAGCTACAGCCCTACGAGGGCGGCAAGGTATACAAGCGTGAACACATCAGCGGCAACGGAAAGGACCCATATACCCTAACGGAAAGCGGAAAACCGTTGGGTGCGAAGGAGGGAATTATGCCTAAGCATGCGAAAGGTTTGAAAGAATTCCGTGATGACTACTTATCCTTAATTCCTGAAGGATATCCAGATGTGAATAGCCGTAAGGACTACAAAAACTTTTCCGATATTAAGCCCAAAAACTTACCTCCCGGCACCAAAATTTATCGTATCGTTGACGAGGGAAGTAGCGAGGCGAACGGTAAATCGGGTTGCTATTGGGCATACACTAAACCTGCAAATAAGGCGGAGTGGCGAAGCAATTATGCAGTCAAGGATTCCTGGAATGATAATGGCTATTATGTAGAACATGTTGTAGGGGAAAAAGGATTAAAGGTATGGGAAGGAAAAGTAGCTGGACAAGAATATCTTGAGCACGAAGGAAGGGAGTTTTATCTGGAGGGAGGAGCGACCCAATTATATGTGAGCTTTAATGCCTTGGGATCACTAAGTCCCAAGTTAACGAACTGGCCGGAGGCTTAGCAATGGATTCACAGCTTAGGGAACAACTTTTATTAAGAATGTTTTCTTCAATAGAATATATGGAGGATTACGTAACCCATTTTGTTACTTTTATCGATACAGGTTTGGCTGCGCTTGAGGCCTATGAAAATCTTCAACCAAAACCAGTTGGCCATCCAATATATTCTGACGTGTTGTCAGATGTGCGTTTGTGGAATCTTAAAGTCAAGCCAAATTTTTTGGGTATGAAAAAAAATATTATTGAATCTATTCAAAATGCGAAAATGGGAAAGTTTTCTACTATACGTTCTGCTGCGGGGAGCTTCCGTGGTTTAAGTAAAGATATGGACGGAATAAGGGAATCCTTCATGGACTTTATTGATCCTCTCATTAAGCATAAATATTTTTTGGAAAGGGAAATTACCAGCACTATGGGAGATAACATTTATTACACGTTAAGCAACTATTGGGATGAAGGTGAAATACTAAGGGAAACTATCACTGGTCCGATAGACGAGCAAGTCTTACATAAATATATATTGCCGGGTGATAAACCATAATTATCACTGACAACAATTGATTGTTATTACATTGCAGTTGAATTTAATATCTGTCACAAAGGAACGAATATGAAAATCCTTATCGACGATTTAACCGGCCCGGAGATTGCGGAATTATTAAATGAACATTTGCGTGATATGTATGCCACCTCTCCGGCAGAGAGTGTACATGCGTTGGACCTGGAAAAATTACGTAAGCCGGGGATTACGTTCTGGAGTGTGTGGGATAACCACCAATTAATGGGCTGTGGCGCGTTGAAGGAATTAGACCCTACCCATGCGGAAATAAAATCCATGCGTTCGTCGAATCGGTTTCGTGGCCAGGGTGCCGGTAAAAAAATGCTGGAACATATCCTCCAGGTTGCCACTGCGCGCCAATATCAGCGCCTGAGTTTGGAAACAGGCCCACAAGATTTTTTTATCCCTGCGCGCAAACTCTACGAGCGTTACGGCTTTGAATACTGCGGGCCATTCGGTGACTATGTGGAAGATCCATATAGCGTGTTTATGACTAAAGCCCTTGGCTGATTACAGTTTCTCACCGTTAAAAAGCCTTACGTAAAATCGCAAGGCTTTTTTTTGGCAATAAAAATTAATTAACTATGCCGAAGGGGGCCGGTTGTGTGCTGCAGGTTGTGCGCGAAATACAACTGCGTTGGTTTTCCCAGCCCCAGCCGCTTTGGGTGGTGACACACAGTGGATAGCGGGTTCCATACCAGTTGCAATTTTGGCCAATGCCGGCGGGAATGCTGGAACTGCTCGACGAAACTGCCGCACTGCTAAGCGCGGGCGAAGAACTGGCGGGTGTTGAACTGGCTCCGCCAATCACCCCGTAAGGTGCGGGTTGGGATGTGCAAGTGTTCCTGCCGATACAACTCCGGTTGCTCTCCCAACCCCAACCGCTGAGGCTGTTTAAACACAGCGGATATGGGGTGCCGTACCAGTTACAGCGATCGCCACCGGTAACCGCCGAACTGGATGAACTGTTTGCAGCGAGTGAGGAAGAGCTGCGCGCAACTGATGATGGTGTCGAAGAACGCGAACTGGCGGTACTGGAGGTGGTGGTATTCAACCCAAAGAAACGAATCGCCTCGGCTGCATTGACCGGCAGGTTATGCCCGGTTCCCTGCAAGCTGATAGCTTCCACCGGTGCCTGGTCTCCCCCACTGCCATAGCGGGTGCGGGTAGCCCCGGATTGGGGGGAGTCGGTAGTGACCGGTGTTTGGCTGATGCCATGGACATTGGTCCATTGCTTTATGGCTTCATTGAAATTGGGGTAACGCAATGTGTCATCGGCGGTGCCGTGCCAAAGCTGTACGCGCGGGCGCGCACCGGTGTAACCCGGATAGGCATTGCGAACCAGGTCGCCCCATTGTTGCGGGGTGCGGGTGATGGTGCCGTTGGCGCAGGCACTGTTCCAGGTGCTGCCATCGGTAGTTGCAAAGCAACCGAAAGGTACGCCGGCAAAGGATGCACCGGCTTTAAACACATCGGGATAAAGCCCGAGCAATACCTGCGTCATCATCGCTCCGGATGAAACCCCGGTTACAAAGATACGTGTGGAATCCACGTTATAGTTTTGCTGCACGTAATTCACCATCGACATGATGCCGACCGGGTCACTGCCGCCACCGCGGCGCAGCGCTTGCGCAGACGACACATCGAAACATTGGCCGCTGCGGGTAGCGCTGGGGTAAATCACAATAAAACCATAGCGGTCAGCCAGTGATGCGAACTGGGTCCCGGAATACAATGCCGGGCCGGTGCCGGTGCAATAATGGTTGGCAACCAGTATGGGAACGTTGTTGGGCAGTACATCGGGCACATACAAATGCATCCGCAAATTAGTTGGATTGGTGCCGAAGCCGGTGATTTCACGCAGGCTGGCGGCCTCGGCATCCAGATTGGCCAATAACATTCCGCAGGTTAACAAGGGCAGGGCGGTGGTTCTTATCTTATGAATTATTCTGGTCATGGGGGTAATCCTTCGTGGTTGGGCCAATTGGCTAAAAACCCGTTGCACATGAGTGGCCCGAATCCCTTGCGCAACAGACGGCAATAATCGGGCGACTAGTATACCAGTTATTGTGGGCGGGATTGTGATGGGGGTGCAACCGGGCGCAATCGGGGTGGCTCCACTAACTATGGGCGTGGAGCCAGGCGGCGTTAAATATTAAAAATAAAAGGAATTTTCCTAATGAAATACGGCGCAGCCGAGGCCCACCTGCTAGGCAGGAGCCCGGGGCCAGTTCTTGCAAAACATTTCGACTTCGCTTGCCGGCATGGGCCTGGCCCATAAATAGCCCTGGGCTTCCGTGCAACCCAGGCTGCGTAACAGGGCAGCCGTGCCGGCTTCTTCTACACCTTCGGCAATGGTTTTCAGGCCGAGGCTGGAGGCCATCTGGATAATCGCACGCACTATTGCCGCATCGCCGGAGTTATCATCCATCTTGCGCACAAAGGATTGATCGATTTTCAATGCGCCGACTTCGAATTTTTTCAAATAGCCGAGGTTGGAATAACCCGTACCAAAATCATCTATCGAAAAATGCACGCCTTCGCCACGCAGCACTGCGAGTGTTTGCACTAAACGTTCGCTGTCTTCAATCAATAGCGATTCCGTAAATTCCAGTTCCAGGTATTGCGGTGGCAGTGCCGCATTGGCGAGCGCGTTCAGTACGATGCTATCAATATTGCCGCGTTTGAATTGGATGGAAGAAATATTCACGGCGATGCTGGCAGCGAGAACTCCCGCATCCAGCCAGATTTTCGCTTGGCGACAGGCTTCATTGATTACCCATTCGCCCAATTGGATGATCAGGCCGGACGATTCCGCCAGCGGAATAAATACCGCGGGTGAAATAAAACCTTGCTCCGGGTGATTCCACCGCAGCAAGGCCTCAAAACCGGAAATGGTATTTTGTTGCAAATCAATTTTAGGTTGATAGTGAAGGCTGAATTGCGCATCTTGCAGGGCTTTGCGCATACCGGAAATAAGGCTGATATGGTCGTGCATATTGCGGCTGATGGCGGGATTAAAAAAGCGAAAGCTGTTGCGCCCTGAATCTTTTGAATGATACATGGCAATGTCGGCTTTTTTGATCAGCGTATCAAGGTCCTCGCCATCCTGCGGTGCGAGCGCGATCCCGATGGAACAGGTGCAAAAAATTTCGATATTGCGATACAAATAATTTTCCGAAACCAATTTCAGGATTTCCAGGCTCGCCCTGGAAGCGTCCTCTTCGGATTGGATATTCGGCATAAACACAATAAATTCGTCACCACCAAAGCGGCAAACGTTATCCACCTTCCGGGTGTAACTCAGCAAACGCAAGGCAACTTCCTTTAAAATCTGGTCACCTGCCTGGTGCCCGAGTGAATCGTTAATGGGTTTTAAATTATCAAGGTCGATAAAAATAATACCGAGCTGTTGCTGGCGGGCTTTGGTTTGCTGGTAAATCGCAGCGAAATTATTTTGCGCCATGATGCGATTGGGCAAGCCCGTCAACGGATCGTGGAGGGCCATATGCTCTATATGGTTTTTGGCGCTTTTCACCCGGTCGTTTTCGCGTGCCAGCTCATCCAGTGCGGATCGATAATCGTGGGCGAACAACCAGGCGGCCATACCCACTACACACAGGATGATCACCGCGATAATACCGGTGCTAAGATTTGTCGGTTCTATGTGATGGCGGTAAATGCCGTGGTGATTTACGTAGGCGAATGCCAGCAGTACAGCCACCATCAAGCCCAACAGGCAGGTCAGCAGGCGTTTATTTCCCAGCGTAGCGGCAAAGACCAGCACACCGGAAAAACCGAGCAGGGCATTATCGCGAACCCCGCTGCCGAGCCAGGCAAGGTAGGACAACATCAGTGTCAGGGAAACAAGCAAGATACTGGCAGCGATAACCGGGCGTTTTTTATAAATGGCCCAATCCACTGTAAATAAAAAAACACCGGTGACCAGCATCACCGCAGCGTCGCTATAACTGCCGGCACTGATGCTGATAATGCTCACCAGTAAAAGTGCTATTTGGCTGCCACGCAGGATTTGCGTCAGGCGTTTATTATTCTGCTTATTGAAATCCCGATAGACCAATCCTTGCGCAGGGGAGTGGGAAGCATTTGGTTCGGACACACGGCACCTTGTTATTGATTAAAAGGTTGGAATTGAAATCCTTTTATTTATAGCCGATATATTTCCGCTTGTTGCCCGAGTCGCGGTTTTTAACCAGTCAATTTATCCCTAAACATAAAGAAAACCGCGCCTAAAAGGCATAAGCCCGCCCAGAGGTAGTCCAGCTTTAGCGGTTCTTTCAAATAAAAAAGTGCGAAGGGAACAAATACACCCAAGGTGATAACTTCCTGCAAAATTTTCAGTTGGCCGACACTCATGACCGTATAGCCGATGCGGTTGGCGGGAACCTGGAGCAAATATTCAAACAGGGCGATGCCCCAACTCACCAGCGCCGCAATAATCCAGGGTTTTTGGTTCAGCTCTTTCAGGTGCGCATACCAGGCAAATGTCATGAAGATATTGCTGCAAAATAATAAGCCGACGGCAATCAAAGAAGCCTGCATTATTGGTCCCCCGATGTTTGCAGATCAATTTTTTTTCCCACGAAATAGGAGCTGGCAATACTGAGTAACCAGCTTGCCAGCAAAACCCACTTGCCATCCTGCCAATAAGGTGATGCGAAAAGCGAGCTGTGCAGTTCGTTGAAAATTGCCATTACATCGAAAGAAAAAATTCCCTGTTCCGCCTGATGTCGCAATTGATCATTAATGCGAAACGCGGCGGCAAATAAATTTTTGAACAACATCAATACAATTACACCCGCAGGCACAGCAAAAATACAGCCACGCACATAGTGGCCCAGCAAAAATAATCCGGCACCCGGGAAAATACACGCGGAACTGATAGCCGCGCGCATGGCATAACTCATGGATTTTCTGTCAGGGGCAGGCATTTTTCCTCCATTATTTCTCGGGGACCAATTGTTCAAGGCGGTAAAAGCCCAGGTCATTTTCACCCAGCTGGTCTACCAGCCAGGGTAAGGCTTCCTCCATGGCACGCCACAGTGTCCAGGGAGGATTGATCACAATCATTCCGCTGGATGTCATGCCGTGCTCCGGGTTGTCCGGTTGCAACCCCAGCTCTATTAACTGGATATTTTTAATCCCGGATTTTTGCAATGCTGTTTCCATTTCATGGATACGTTGACGCAAGACCACCGGGTACCAGATGGCGAAGGTCCCTGTGGCAAAACGCTTGTGTGCCTGAATTACTTGTTTAATGGCATGCTGATAATCACTTTTCACTTCGTAGGAAGGATCAATCAGTACCAGTGCCCGCTTATCGGGTGGCGGTAACAGCGCTTGCAGTCCGGCGAAGCCATCGTCATTAATTACTTTAACGTTCCTGATATCGCGCATGCAGTCACGCAGGAATTGGAAATCGCTCGGATGTAATTCGTGCAAGAACAAACGGTCCTGCGCACGCATTAATTTCTGCATTAACAAGGGTGAACCGGGGTAAAGTTGTAATTGGCGCTTTTCGTTACATTCGCGCACGTTTTCCAGGTATTGCTGTACCGCAGCCGGTACTTGGGTTAATGGCCAGAGGCGGCCGATCCCGGTGTCAAACTCGCGATTCTTTTGTGCCTGGGTTGAATTCAATTTATACACACCGGCGCCAGCATGGGTATCGATAATGCGCACGGGTTTGTCTTTTAGTTTCATATGCTCAAGTATATGTACCAGGACTGTATGTTTGAGCACATCGGCAAAATTGCCGGCATGGAAGCCGTGGCGATAACTAAGCATGGTCTATTCCAGAAGGTGGAGGCCGTACAACAGGCCAAATCGGCGCGATTATAGCGGGTGCAAGGAACAATTACCCGAACAAGAATGTCACAATTTTAGTCTTTTAGTGACCTTTATTAGCGGTTAAAGTAGCCACCGCTGAGCTCCCGATGAAGAGTATGGAATTGCAAACTTCAGTAGTACCGCGCCCCTGTTTTTATTACCTCTTATTTCCGCTTGCCCTGGTGGCCGGGTCGGTATTGGCTGCTGAACCTGAGATAGATATCGAAGGCGGTACCAAAACCCTGCGTGAAAATATTCGCCAGCATTTGAGTTTGGCCGATGAAAGTTGCAAGGCACCGCTCTGGCGACTCAACTCCCTGCTGGCGGATGCCGAAAGCGAAATCAGTGCGGCAGCCCAGGCCTTGGGTTATTACCAACTGGAATACGACACCAAACTGCTTAACAATAAAAATTGTTGGGGTCTGAGGTTAACGCTTACGCCCGGTGAGCCGGTGCTGGTAAAAGAGTTGCGCATTGAAATTCACGGTGAAGGCCGCAGCGATAAAATCTTCCAAAGCCTGTATGACAAACCCGGCATAAAAGTGGGTGACAAATTAAACCATGGTCGCTATGAAACCCTTAAGACGCGTTTTGGAACCCTGGCCGCAACGCACGGGTATTTTGACGCGGAATTTGACTTGTCGCGCATCACTGTTCATGTCGCGGAGAAATCCGCGATTATTGAACTCATCTACAATACCGGTCCACGTTATAAAATTGGTGCGATTAAATTACAGCACAATATTTTAGATAAGAAATTACTTGAGCGTTATTACACCTTTAAACCCGGCGATTACTACGATACCGATCAATTGCTGGAGCTGAAAAATTTATACAACGCCAGTAATTATTTCTCGATAGCCAATGTTACACCGAACTTGCAAGCGCTGGATAACAATGAAGTAGCGATCAATATTGAATTGGAAGCGCGCAAACGCCGCGCCTATTCCATTGGTGCGGGTGTCGAATCCGATGAGCCGCGAGTCAAATTCGGCTTTGAAGATCGTTACCTGAATCGTCGCGGGCATTCATTTAACGCAGAATTTTCTGCGTCGGAAATTAAAAAGGAAGCCTTGGCCAACTATAAAATTCCGTTGCGTAACCCCGCCTATGAATTCCTGAATATTTACACCGGTTACAAGAAAGAGGAAATCGATACCTTCATCAGCACCAAGGATACGTATGGCGCAAGTTACACCCATTACCAGAATAATAAATGGTTGCAAACCTACGCGCTTGAATACACCTATGAGGAGTCGCGAGTGGGCGCGGAAGTACCCTTGGCCACTGGTTTATTAATTCCTTCGGTATCCATGTCGCGCACCAAATCCGATGGCAGCCCCTACCCATTGTCGGGCTGGAGCTTGATCAGCAAATTATCCGGTTCGCCGGAGAGTCTGGGGTCTGACGTAAGCTTCCTCCAGTTTTATTCGCGTGCAAAATACATCCGGGGTTTCGCGCAAGGCCGTTTGTTATTGCGAACTGAATTGGGTGTTACCGATATTGCAGAGTTTGCGGACTTACCCGCCTCGGTACGTTTTTTTGCCGGTGGCGATGCCAGTGTGCGGGGCTATGATTATAAATCGCTGGGGCCCGTAGCCGAGAATGAGCGGACCAAAGAGCCCGAGGTTATCGGTGGTAATAATTTAATCGTTGCCAGTATCGAATATGACTACCGCCTGGAAGATTCCAATTGGGTAGTTGCGGCATTTTACGATATGGGTAACGCAATGGATGATAGCAATTTTGAATTCAAAGCGGGTGCCGGTGTCGGTGTGCGCTGGGTGTCACCGATAGGCCCGATTCGTATCGATGTCGCCAAAGCGCTGGACCCGATCAAGCCGGATGATGAGACCAAAGGCTGGCGTTTACATATCAGCATGGGGCCTGATTTGTGATGCAGCGGAGACAAATTTTAAAAACTATTCGCAATGTCTTTTTCAGTGCGCTGGCCGCACTCTTGATTTTGCTGGCCAGCTTGAGCGCATTGATGGAAACCGAAACCGGCAGTCGTTGGCTGGTGACAACGGTTGCGGATATCGCCGGCATAAAATTGCATGGCGTCAGAGGCAATTTGCGCAGGGGACTGGATGTGGAAGCGCTGGAATATCGCACTGGCCAGCAGGCATATAGTGCGCAGCAGCTTTCATTTCGTTGGCGTCCGGTGGATTTACTTTACGGCGCCCTGGTGATCCAATCCTTGCGGGCGCAATCGGTCATTATCCAGCCACCGCCTGCCGCACCCTCGCAACCAACCCAACAACCGTTTAAATGGCCGGCGTTGAGTTTGCCGATAATTATTAATTTACAGCAAATGCGCATCGACACTATTGAATTAGTGCGCGGTGAAAACCGGCAGCGTTGGCAGGCCCTTAGGGGGTCGCTCAGTTGGGGGCAATTTTCAATAAGTTATACCGGCCTTGCGCTAATGCATGAAAGCTACAATTTATATTTGACTGGCGATACCAGAACAACGTTTCCCTACGCAACACGGGCCAATTTGCAATGGCAGTGGCAACCTGCCACACCGCTGGACACAACCCTCACATCTGCTACCGACGCAAAACCTGCCCTGGCTTATATGGGCGTCAGTGACATCAGCGGCGATTTAAAAAGCCTCGACGTCACTACGCGGATGAGCGCGCCCATTATTATGGACGCCGATGTTTCTGCGTCCCTCGTCAATAACAACAATGAATTGCTGGCCGAGCCACTGTTGCGATTACGCGCGCGCTGGCAACAACAGCTACTTCCCGCCGCCTGGTGGATCCCCGATCAAGCGGCCCCGGTAACTAACGGTGAATTAAGTGCGCAAGGTAATTGGAAAAACTATAAAGCGGAACTACAGGGTGACATACATTTACCCCATGCTCCATTGCTGGGAGTGAGCGCTGCGGTGGAGGGCGACCTGGAAAAAATCCGTATCGATTTTTTGCGGCTGCGCGAGCGCTATATTTCAACAGCGGCTGACATTGCCATGCAAGCGCCTGCAAATTCGTCGGTCGCAGTGTCATCAATTCCTGCCGTAACAATAGCATCCCTGGCAAATTCCCCGATCAGTGCGGCAATTCCCCGTGTCGTCGATACGGATGCAGGCCTGACATTGCAAGGCGAAGTACACTGGTCCCCGCAACTGGATTGGCAAATCACTGCCCATGCGGAGCACTTGAATTTTGCGAGTTTATTTGAAAACTGGCCCAGCAATATTAATGCAACGTTTTCCACACAGGGTGCGCGCAGTGATAAAGGTTGGGATATAGGTTTACAAAACCTCGCTATTGATGGGGATATGCGTGGCGTAAATGTCCGGGGCAGCGGAAACCTGGGCTATGACGGTAATCAATTGCGCACCGATGGTTTACATATAGTTTATGGCGCTAACCAGCTTCGGCTGAAAGGTGAATTAGGTAAACGCTATAACCTGGATTGGGATTTGAACGCGCCCATGTTGGGCCAGATCGATAATAGTTTGCACGGCAGCGTACTTACCCAGGGAAAACTGCGCGGTAATTTGCAACAGCCGCAAGTGGATATTGAAGCGGTTATCCAGCAATTTTCCTGGAGCGGATATGCGGTGGACAAATTGCAGTTAACGCTTGCCCCTGAACAAAAACTTGCAACACCGGTAACAAGCGAAAATGAAAATCCCGTTGTAGATTCCACCGCGGGCAGTTCGTCCCCAATACCGTCGGCAACATTGGTGGAAACCATCCGCAAGGACAAGTACACGCTGGATTTTTCAGCCAGCCAGTTGCGTATAGCGGGAAATCGTTTTTCAACGATAACGGTAAATGGCGAAGGTTCTATTAACCAACACCAGTTACAGGCCGTCGTAAAACATACCGGTTATGGGCGCATGGATTTAACGCTCGGCGGTAAATATGGTGACGGTGAATGGCAGGGACAATTTAAACACCTTGCCATTAAATTGAAAAAGGTGCCGCGCTGGTGGCTTACGGCAAGTAAACCCATAGTTGTTGATACAGGGGGGGTAAGCATCGGGCGCCAATGCTTCACCACTCGCACCAACCTTACAGGCCAGGTAGAAAAAATTGCGGCGGTTGAACAGGAACAGGTCATTGGCGAGTGGACTTCCAACCAAAGTTATGCGGAGCGCAATTATAATTGGCTGGTGCCCGCATTAACCTTGGCCGCTAATCCGGTAGAAAAATATTCACTGCCGCAATTGTGTATCGATGGTGAATGGGTAAAAACTGCCGGTGCGCGTTTGAATGCCAACCTGGATTCGGTGCCGTTGCGCCAGTTTTTATCGCTTTTTAAAACCGAAGTGTATTTTGCGGGGGTTATGGATGGTTCCCTGCATGTGCAAAGTGAAGGATTATCGCTCGCCACCACCAGGGCTAACGCCAATATCACCACGCGTAATGCTGAATTGCGCTACCAGTACACCGGTGGCACGACAGAAGTGTATGCCTGGAGCAATTTTTTTGTGCGCGCGACGCTGGATGGTGCGAATTTTAAAGCGGATGCGGGAATGGATTGGACCGGTTACGGAACTATTTCAGCCACCAGCCAATTGGATTTACAACAGCAAAAAATTAATAACGGCAAATTGACAGCGCGATTTTCCAACCTGGCACCGCTGGAAACCCTGTTGCCATTTGCGAATGATGTAAAAGGCGATTTGCTCGCAGATTTGTCGCTCGGTGGAACCTTTGCACAGCCGCAACTCGTCGGTGACATCAGCTTACACAATGGCGCGGCGAATTTGCCGCGCCTGGGGGTGGATTTATCCAATGTGGAAATCAAACTCAATTCTTCTGAATCAGGCAATATTAACTTGGTCAGCCAAATGCAATCCGGCGAAGGGCGATTATCTATCGTCAGCGATTTACGGGGCGTGGGTACGCCCGATTGGACACTGCTGGGATTTATCAACGGCAACAATTTCCAGGTAATTGCGTTATCGCAGCTCAAGGCAACCCTGAGCCCTGATATTAAAGTCACCGCAAATCGCGATCTACTGGAATTAACCGGCTCGGCAATTATCCCCTGGGCGCGTACCAATTTTAAAAGCTTGCCGGAATCCGCAACGGCGGTATCTCCCGATGCGGTGGTTATAGACGAGGACTTCCAGCAGGGTGCGGCTGACGCACCGATCCAGATACATACTAACCTGGATTTGGCGTTCGGTGAGGATGTGCGTTTTAAAGGCTTCGGTTTAAACAGCAAGCTCACGGGGAAAATAAAATTATTGAAGGAAGCGCAGCGGCAATTTTTCACCAGCGGTTATGTGAGCGTAGTGGATGGAACCTATAAAGCCTATGGGCAAACATTAACGATTGACCGCGGGCGATTATTGTTCCAGGGGCCCTATGAAAATCCCGGTTTGGAAATTCGCGCATCGCGCATCATTCGCGATGAAGATAATACCAGGGTTGGTTTGGATATCAGCGGTACGTTACAGCGGCCGAAGGCAACGGTGTTTTCCTCAGAGAGCCTGAGTGACAGCCAGGCGATGATGATGTTGTTAACGGGTAAGCCGATCAGTGACGCATCGCAAGCGGATGCCTCTTTGCTGGTGAGTGCCATGAGTGGTTTGGGAATGGATTCCGGCGAGGGCATTACCAGTGGAATCACTCGCTTTTTTGGCGTGGACCAATTGGAAATCAAATCTGACCAGGGGTTTGATCAGAGCGAATTGTGGGTGGGCAAATACCTGACACCCAGATTGCTGGTGCGTTACATCGTAGGGATATTTGACCAGGCTTTCGGCTTTGGCGTGGAATACCAATTGACGGATCGCCTGCGCCTGGAGGCGGAATCCGGCGAAACACAAAGCGTGGACGTCGTTTATAAAATCGAACGTTAATTTTAATAATAAGGTTATAAGGCAGGTTGGCTGTCGCGTTAAATAGGGTTAATGCTTGCCACATTGTGTTTTGCTTTATTTATGCTATGCCTTTAACGCATGTTTGGCGTTAACCAATGCGATCCAGTCGATGCGACGCGGATACATGAATAATTGTGAAAACACTTCGCTCCTCCGTATCGTCAACAACCTATATCAACAAAGAGACCTCCATGAAAAGCTTCCGTTATTACCTGACTTTTGTGTGCATGGTATTGCTCATCCCGGTGTCGGCAATCGCCGATAACGCCTGGGAAAATACCAGCGGTTGGTGGAACCAGAGTAATATTCCCGCGTTTGATAAAAATAAAATTACCCGGCAATTGCCGCTTGTTAAAGTCCAGGGCAATAAATTTGTGGATGATGCGGGCAAGGTAATGGTGTTTCGCGGCCTTAATATTTCCGATCCGGATAAAATTGCGCGCGATAAACGCTTCGATAAAAAACATTTTGAAATCATTCAATCCTGGGGCGCAAATGTTATTCGTGTCCCTGTGCATCCATCGGCCTGGCGCAAACACGGCAAGAAAGCGTATTTGGAAATGCTCGATAAGGTTGTGGTCTGGGCGAATGAGTTAGGTATGTATGTGATTCTGGATTGGCATTCCATCGGTAATTTGAAATCACAAATGTTCCAGAATAATTCCTACTACACCGACAAGGCTGAAACCTATGATTTCTGGCGTACGGTGTCGGAGCGCTATGTGGGAATCAATGCGGTAGCGTTTTACGAAATTTTCAACGAGCCCACAGTATTCAACGGTCGGTTGGGCATTGTGAGCTGGGAGGAATGGAAAGCCATTAACGAAGAAATTATCACCATTATCCAGGCGCACAACCCCAAGGCAATTTCATTGGTCGCCGGTTTTAATTGGGCCTATGACTTGACACCTGTGGCCAAGGCGCCTATTGAGCGCGATAACATTGCGTATGTGAGCCATCCCTATCCGATGAAAGTTGGCGCGCCCTACGAAAAAAATTGGGATCGCGATTTTGGTTTTGTTGCGGATAAATATCCGGTCATGGCTACCGAGATTGGATACCAGTTGGCGACAGATAAAGGTGCGCACGTTCCGGTCATTGATGACGGCAGTTACGGTAAGCGAATTACGGATTATTTCGGGAGCAAAGGTATCAGTTGGGTGGGTTGGGTGTTTGATCCGGATTGGTCGCCGCAAATGATTAAGGATTACAAAACTTATGAGCCCACCTTGCAAGGCAAACATTTCCGCGAGGTTATGTTGAAAGAAAATAAAAATTGATATTGGAAAATCCATTTGAAAAAATCCCGCAGGAGCGGGATTTTTTTTGCCTGTACGAATGCTTGCGCTTTTATCAACTGCGCTGATCCTTTTGAAACAGGCGCTGTTTCTCGCGCGCCCAATCGCGCTCTTTTTCCGTTTCACGTTTGTCGTGTAATTGCTTGCCTTTTGCAATGGCAATTTCGCATTTCACCATATGTGCCTTCCAATAAAGCGCAGTGGGCACTACTGTGTAACCTTTTTGCTCCACCGCTTCTTGCAGCCGATTAATTTCGCGCCGGTTGAGTAACAACTTACGCGTGCGGAATGGATCGGTCACAAAGTGGGTGGATGCACTCAAAAGCGGCTGGATTTGGCTGGCCAGTAACCAGGCTTCGTTATTTTTTAAAATCACATAGCAATCGGTAATGTTGCCCTTGCCGGCGCGCAGGCTTTTTACTTCCCAACCGGTAAGGGCAAGGCCTGCCTCAAAGCGTTCGTGCAATTCATAATCGAACTTGGCTTTTTTGTTCAGGGCGATGGTGCTGCCATTATTTTTTTGCGCTTTTTTGGCCATGGAATGAAGGCTTCTCGGGTCAAATCAAATCGGGCGGGCATTATATCGACAATCATCGCCATATGTCTGCGCTCGGCTCTTATGTGCATTAGGCATTACCGGTACAATTCTGTTCCGGTTTTGTTGGGCGGGCTTGGCGCGCTCTGTGCCTGTGAATAATAACGATGGAATAACCTGAGGATTATCTCCCATGCGACTCAAACAACATGCGATTTGGGGCCAGCGCGGCAGTTTTATTCTGGCGGCTACCGGTTCGGCGGTAGGCTTGGGCAATATCTGGAAATTTCCCTATATCACCGGCGAGAACGGCGGGGGCGCGTTTGTGCTGATGTATGTGCTGTTTGTGGCCACTATAGGTATACCCATCATGATGGCGGAGATCCTCATGGGGCGCCGCGCGCGCGCCAACCCGATTATCGCCACCTATGAACTGTGCGAACAGGCGGGGGTAAGCAAGGCCTGGTCGGGCTTGGGATGGATGGGGGTGCTTGCGGGCATGGTGATCCTGTCGTTCTATACGGTGATAGCGGGCTGGACCCTGGAATATTCGCTGCTGGCCTTTGAAGGAACATTTACCGGCCTGGATGGTGAGGGCTCCAAAGCCTTGTTTGACAGTTTGCTTGCCAATCCCGGAAAAGTGCTGCAATGGCATAGCGTATTTACGTTGATGACGGTCGTTATCCTGGCCCTGGGTGTTACCCGCGGGTTGGAATCTTCGGTGCGCTGGATGATGCCCCTGCTTTTCCTGTTGTTGTTCGTCCTGCTGGGCTATGCCATCAAGGATGGGGAATTCGAAACCTCGCTGCGGTTTATGTTCAGTTTCAAACTGGAGGATGTTTCCTGGGAGGGCGCGCTGGTGGCGATGGGGCATTCCTTTTTTACCCTGAGCTTGGGAATGGGGGCAATTATGGCCTATGGCGCCTATATGCCCAGCAGCCAATCCGTGGGCCAAACTGTGCTTATCGTCGCCGCGCTGGACACCCTGGTGGCGTTGGTGGTCGGTGTCGCAATCTTTGCATTTGTCTTTGCCACACCAGGAATCTCCCCCGGTGCGGGTCCTGGCTTGATGTTTGTGACCCTGCCAGTGGCATTTGGCAATATGGGGGCGGGTGTGGTTATAGGGACGGTATTTTTTGTGATGGTTATTTTGGCCGCCTGGACTTCCACCATTTCATTATTGGAGCCGGGTGTTGCCTATCTTAATGAGCGGTTCGGAATCCACAGGGTAGTAGCGAGTTTGTTGTTGGGAGCCATTACCTGGTTGCTGGGGCTGGGGTCTGTCTATTCATTTAATGATTGGGCGGATGTGCAAATCCTGTGGGGTAAAAACTTTTTCGATAGCATGGATTTTGTCGCCACTAATATAATGCTGCCCCTCGGCGGAGTATTGATTGCGTTGTTCGTGGGCTGGAAGCTGCGCGATGAGATCATCCTGCACGATCTGAAATTCGAAGCGGCCTGGGTATTCCGCCTCTGGCGTCCGATCCTTAAATACATATCTCCCATTGCGGTTTTGCTGTTCCTGATCAACGGTATATTCCCGGTGTTGCGCAGGACATTTGTGGAGTGACGCCAGCGCACGGCAACTGCAATTGGCATATTGGGGTAAAGAGTGGCGAGCAAAATTGAACGATCCGCGCTGGTTAGTTATTCCGCGCAACAAATGTTTGACCTGGTGGATGACATAGAAGCCTACCCACAATTTATGGACGGCTGCGTCGGGGCACAAGTCCTGGCGCGTGGGGATAGCTGGGTAGAGGCGCGGCTGGATTTAAACAAAGCCGGCGTAACCCAAAGTTTTGTAACACGCAACCAGCTCCACCCGCCGCATAAAATGGCGATGGAACTGGTGGATGGCCCGTTTAATTACCTGCGCGGGGTCTGGCAATTTACGCCCCTGGGCGAAACCGCATGCAAAGTGAGTTTCCAACTGGAATTCGAAATGAAAAATCGCCTGCTGGGGCTGGCGGTAGCCAAGCTATTTGAATCGGTGGGCAGCAAACAAGTGGATGCACTCTGTACGCGCGCCAAACAAATCTATCGTTAATTTTTTCGGAACAAACCCATGGCTGATTTTGATTTGATTCCTGTGGAAGTTGCCTACGCATTACCGCACAAGCAAAAGATTATTTCACTGCTGGTAGAGCCGGGCACGACAGCGCTTGAGGCGGTAAAGCGCTCCAAAATTACCGATCATTTCCCCGGCCTGGACATCACTGCGGCCAAGATGGGTATCTTCGGGCAATCCCTGGGGACAAAGGGGTTGGAAACTGCTGAAAAACATATTTTGCATGCAGGGGACCGGGTTGAAATCTACCGCCCCTTGGCTTCTGATCCCAAGGAAGCGCGTCGTAAACGCGCCGATAAAGCTGAGGATAATTAACCCCCCCCGCGATTGCATCAATCAATCAGGGGGAGGGGGCGAAAATAGCCTATTCGTTGCCATCCTCTATTTCCGGAACCTCTGGCGGACGATTGCTTTCTTCGGTGGGAACGGGCACATCGCGGTTAATATCGTCCAGATATTTTTTGGATTTCTCGCCGCTTAAAGGTGCTTTGCCGGGCAGGTAATCACCTTCGGTTTTTACCAGCTTGTCATTTTCAAAATAGACAGTGTAAAGGTACTGAGTAATTTCACCTTGGGAACCGCGGCGCACACTATAGGGATAATCCCAGCGGTCATCGTTAAATGGATTGGGAGCCAAACTGTTGCCAAGCACGAAACGCACCTGGCGCTTTGACATCCCCAATTTCAATTGGGATACCATTTCCTCGGTGATGATGTGGCCCTGCTGGATACCGACTTTATACACACCCGGGAAGCGGAAGCTGGAGCAAGCGGTGAGACTGGTTGCGACAATAACGGCCAGAAAAACGCGGCTGGCTAATTTCATACTAGGGCTTCCACTAACGAAAATGAACGCGGATAATACCCGAACCACAGGAACACTGAGAAGGGTTTGGGGGAAATAATGGCAGACGGTAACCACGAGCTGCGCAAGGCGGGCCTTAAAGTCACTTTGCCGCGAGTTAAAATTTTGCAAATGCTGGAGTCCTCTGAAAAGCACCACATGAGCGCGGAAGATGTATATAAAGCGCTGATGGAGCAGGGCGATGATGTTGGTTTGGCAACTGTGTACAGGGTCTTGACCCAGTTTGAAACCGCAGGCCTGGTGGTTCGTCATAACTTCGATGGCGGTCATTCGGTGTTCGAAGTAGCGCGCGGTGAGCATCACGATCACATGGTCGATATAGATGCCGGCACTATCATTGAGTTCCATAACGATGAGATTGAAGCACTGCAAAAACGTATTGCCGCTGAATATGGCTACGAACTGACCGATCACAGCCTGGTACTTTACGTACGTAAGAAGCGCTGACAACCAGAGCAAAACGCAAAATAAGAAAGGGCGCAGATTGCGCCCTTTTTCGTTTAACCAAAACAAATAATGTATGCGTGGGTTTACACGGCTGCCACACACCTAAAGCGCCAGCATTTCCCGGGCGTGTGCGAGCGATTGGTCCGTAATTTTTAACCCGCCCAGCATACGCGCAATTTCTTCTACCTTCGCGTCGCCGCCAAGCTCAACCAAGGTCGATTCGGCGGATTTCTTGCTAGCGGTTTTCACCACATGTAAATGCTGGTGCCCTTTGCTGGCGACCTGTGCCAGGTGAGTCACGCAGATGACTTGGCCACGCTCCCCCAATTGCCGCAACAGCTGGCCTACGACATCCCCGGTTGCGCCACCAATACCGACGTCCACCTCATCAAATACCAGTGTTGGAATAGCCGAGGTTTGGGCCGTAACCACCTGAATGGCCAGGCTGATACGCGACAGTTCACCGCCCGAAGCGACTTTGGCCAGCGGCCGGGGCGCTTGGCCGGGGTTGGTGCTGATCAGGAATTCCACTTCCTCCAAACCATGGGCTCCGGGTTTATCACCCAGCGGGATTAAACTCACACTGAATTTCGCATTTTCCATTGCCAATGACTTGAGTTGTTCATTGACTTGTTTTGCCAGGGCGGTTCCGGCCCTGGCGCGTTTACCGGAAAGTTGTTCGGCTAACTGGCGATAGTGTTTTTCGGCCTGTTCGACCTGGCGCGCGAGTTGATCGAGTTTGGCGTCGCCGCTTTGCAATTGCTCCAGCTCGGCGCTGAGTTTATCGACCAGGGACGGTAATTCTTCCGCCTGGATACGATGTTTGCGTGCAAGGTCGTAGATCGCCGATAAACGTTCTTCCACTTGCTGTAAACGCTGGGGGTCAATGTTAAAGCTGTCGATATGGTGCTCGATTTCATGCTGGGCTTCTTCCACCTGGATTTGTGCGCTGGCCAGTAGTTCTTCGGCACTCCTAAGGGCGGCAGATTTTTCCGGGAGGTTGCGTAGTATATGCAAGGCACGGTGCAGGTTGACACTCAACCCTTGCTCATCATCCCCGCAGAAAGCCGCCAATTGTTGGCTGCCGCGCAGGATTTCCTCGGCATTGGCCAGGCTTCGCTGTTCAGTTTCCAGCCGTGCCAGTTCGCCGGCTTGCAAGCCGAGTTGCTCAAGTTCTTCGACCTGATAGCTCAGGAGTTGGAAGCGGGCATTGACCTCGGCGGCGTTATCGCGCAAATGGATGAAGTGCTCCAGCCGGCTTTGCCATTCGCGCCAGGCCAGGCGTACTTGTTTGGCAAGGTCAGTTTGGCCCGCGAATTCATCCACCAGGCGTCGGTGGGTATCCTTGATCAAGAGGGATTGGTGCTCGTGCTGGCTATGGATATCTATCAGCATTTCGCCCAACGTTCGAAGTTGTTGCAGGGTTGCGGGCTGGCCATTGATATAGGCCTTGGATTTACCATCGCTGGCAATTACCCGGCGCAGCAAGCATTCATGGGGGTGATCTGCCTGCTGTAAATCATTATTGACCAACCACTCTGCGGCGGTGGGAATCTGGCGGGTATCGAAAGTAGCGCAAATATCCGCACGACTGGCCCCGGCGCGTACCCGCTCGCCGTCTGCACGGTCTCCCAGGGTTTGGCCCAGGGCATCCAGCAGGATAGATTTGCCCGCGCCGGTTTCCCCGGTAATCACAGTCATGCCCGGCTTCAGGTCCAGGTCCAGGTGATCAACCAGCGTGAAATTTTGGATATTCAAATGAGTGAGCATAGGGGCACCGCACCACCAGGAGGCCAGATAACATCAGGTTTTATCTGGCTGTTTATACAGTATTTGGTGCGGAGCCTGCAAGCATGTTTAACCGTTGAAGCTGCCAGGTTGCGGCGGGTTTATCCGGTGCCTTGCAGTTCGGGCGGGGCCTTATGGCCGCACTTTTTTGCCTTGCTCCGCTTGAATACATTGCTCCCAACCCCATATAGCCCCCACCGTCTTTGGATGCCTTTTGGCGAACCTTATTCCGGCGGGCTTGTCCCGCCCAACAAGTGATTGGAGAAGTACAGTGTCAACCCAAGATTACACCGACATTCAAAACGCGACTGACCCCCAGCAGGCTCCGGAAGAAGCTACTGAACAAGCCACGCCAGAGGTTGATGCCGGGTTGAGTATCGAAGCTTTACAGGCGCAACTGGCAACACTGGCAACTGCTTATGAATCAGCCAGGGAACAAAGCCTGCGTGCCCAGGCGGATGCACAAAACGCCCGTCGCCGCGCCGAGCAGGACATTGAAAAAGCCCATAAATTCGGCTTGGAAAAAATGGTGAATGACCTGCTTCCGGTCGTCGATAACCTGGAGCGTGCGCTCTCCACCATTGATACCAATAACGAAGCCCTTGCTGCAATCGCCGAAGGTATCCAGTTAACCCACAAGTCGTTTGTGGATGCCCTGGCCCGTCATCAGGTGGCGGTGGTGGACCCGCAGGGTGAACCGTTTGATCCCAATTTGCATCAGGCGGTATCGGCGGTACCCAATCCGGATGTAGAGCCGAATACCGTTATTAATTGTTTCCAAAAGGGCTACACCTTGTATGGTCGTTTGGTGCGTCCGGCGATGGTGGTGGTATCCAAGGCTCCCTGAGCCTTGTAAACCGCGCTGCTCGAGGGGATTTTTTCAGCGCTGCACTTGAATTCAAATGCAGCGCGCCAATATAGAAACCAACTGCAAACGAAAGCGCAAACGCACGGCGCCAGCGCAACTAGGGCAAGTCACTCACAAGTTATTTACGAATGCGGTGCAAAACATCTGCTTGCACTTCGCAACCATAGAATTTTTCAGGAGCAACACCATGGGTAAAATTATCGGCATCGACTTGGGTACCACCAACTCTTGCGTATCCATTCTGGAAGGCGGCACTCCAAAAGTGATTGAAAACGCCGAAGGCGATCGCACTACACCTTCAATCATCGCTTTCACTAACGATGACGAAATCCTTGTCGGCCAGTCTGCCAAGCGCCAGGCTGTAACCAACCCGCACAACACACTGTTTGCGGTAAAGCGTTTGATCGGCCGCAAATTCAAAGATGACGTAGTGCAGAAAGACATCAAAATGGTCCCCTACAAAATTGTCGCGGCGGATAATGGCGATGCCTGGGTGGAAGTAAAGGGTGATAAAAAAGCACCGCCACAAATTTCTGCTGAAGTTTTGAAAAAAATGAAAAAAACTGCTGAGGATTACCTCGGCGAAAAAGTTACCGAGGCAGTAATTACTGTCCCGGCTTATTTCAATGATTCACAACGCCAAGCTACCAAGGACGCCGGCCGCATCGCCGGTCTGGAAGTAAAGCGTATCATCAACGAGCCAACCGCTGCGGCACTCGCGTACGGTTTGGATAAAGGCGTGGGTGATCGCACTATCGCGGTTTATGACCTGGGTGGCGGTACGTTCGATATTTCCATTATCGAAATTGCTGACGTTGACGGCGAACACCAATTCGAAGTGCTTTCTACCAACGGGGATACCTTCCTGGGTGGTGAAGATTTCGATATGCGCCTGATTGAATTCCTGGCGGACACGTTCAAAAAGGACACAGGTATAGATCTGCACAACGATCCGCTTGCGTTACAACGTTTGAAAGAGGCGGCAGAGAAAGCCAAGATCGAATTGTCGTCCAGCCAGCAAACCGAAGTGAACTTGCCGTACATTACTGCGGATGCAACGGGTCCCAAGCACCTGGTGGTGAAATTGACACGCGCCAAACTGGAATCGCTGGTTGAAGACCTGGTAACTCGCTCCATGGAGCCGGTAAAACAAGCGATTAAAGATTCAGGCAAATCCATCAGCGATATCGATGATGTGATTTTGGTGGGTGGCCAAACCCGTATGCCAATGGTGCAAAAAGCGGTAGCGGATTTCTTTGGCAAAGAGCCACGCAAAGATGTGAACCCCGACGAAGCTGTAGCCATTGGTGCTGCCATCCAGGGTGCGGTACTGGCCGGTGATGTAAAAGACGTATTGCTGCTGGACGTAACTCCGCTGACGTTGGGTATTGAAACCATGGGCGGTGTGGCGACTCCGCTGATCGACAAAAACACCACGATTCCAACCAAGAAATCGCAAGTGTTTTCAACGGCGGATGATAACCAGACCGCAGTGACCATCCATGTGGTTCAAGGTGAGCGCAAGCAGGCGTCGCAAAACAAATCCCTGGGGCGTTTTGATTTGGCTGATATTCCTCCCGCACCGCGTGGAATGCCGCAAATTGAAGTCACTTTTGATATTGATGCTAACGGTATACTGAACGTTAGCGCAAAAGATAAAGCGACTGGTAAAGAGCAATCTATCGTTATCAAGGCATCTTCCGGTTTGAGCGATGATGAAATCCAGAAAATGATCAAGGACGCGGAAGCAAACGCTGAAGCTGATCGCAAGTTCGCTGAGGTTGTTGCAGCGCGCAATACCCTTGAAGGTTTGATCCACGCAACGGAAAAAACCTTGAAAGAAGCGGGTGACAAAGCGACGGCGGATGAAAAATCCAAAATCGAAGCGGCGCTTAATGAAGCGCGCGATGTAGTGAAGGCAGATGACCTGGCGAAGATCGAAGCGGCGACTACCAAGTTAACAGAAGCTTCCGGCTCACTCGCGCAAAAACTCTACGCAGAGCAACAAGCGGGAGCGCAAGCAGGTGCGGGTGCACAGCAAGCGGGTGGCAGCAAGCCAGCGGATGATGGTGTAGTGGATGCCGAATTTGAAGAAGTGAAAGAAGACAACAAATAGTTTTCTGAAACCTTCAATGGAAGTATCAGCGACAAATGCGGGCTTGCCCCGCATTTGTCATGTAAGAAACTGTGAATTTTTTATTGAAATGTCGCACACATTTCTACTATCGGTGTAACCATGTCAAAACGCGATTACTACGAAGTGCTTGGCGTCAGCAAAGATGCAGATGCAGCAGAACTGAAAAAAGCCTATCGCCGTGTAGCGATGAAACATCATCCGGATCGCAATCCGGATGATCCCAAAGCAGAAGAAAAATTTAAAGAAGCTAACGAGGCTTATGAAGTTCTGTCCGATGAAAACAAGCGCGCAGCTTACGACCGTTTTGGTCACGCCGGTGTGGATGGGCAGGGCGGCATGGGCGGTGGTGCCGGTGCGGGTTTCAGTAATTTCAGCGATATTTTCGGCGATGTATTCGGCGATATTTTTGGTGGTGGTCGCGGCGGTCGTGGCGGTCCGGCACGTGGGTCGGATTTGCGCTACAACCTCGAATTAAATCTGGAAGAAGCAGTTAAAGGGACCAGTGTACAAATCAAGGTGCCTACCCTGGTTTCCTGTAAAACCTGTGACGGCTCAGGTGCAAAAGCGGGGAGCAAACCGGTAACGTGTACTACCTGTGGCGGGCATGGCCAGGTGCGCATGCAACAGGGCTTTTTCTCTGTACAACAAACCTGCCCAACCTGTCGCGGGCGCGGCACCATTATTTCTGATCCTTGCAGGGCCTGTCATGGCCAGGGGCGTGTAGAAGAAACCAAAACCTTGCAAGTTAAAGTACCAGCGGGTGTGGATACCGGTGATCGTATCCGTTTATCCGGTGAAGGTGAAGCGGGAACCGACGGTGGTCCAAGCGGGGACTTGTATGTGCAAGTCCATGTGCGTGAGCATCATATTTTCAAACGTGATGGGGCTGACCTCTATTGCGAAGTTCCCATCGATTTTGTGGATGCCGCACTCGGCGGCGAACTTGAAGTTCCCACATTGGATGGCCGCGTCAAATTAAAAGTTCCGCCGGAAACCCAAACCGGAAAATTGTTTAAATTGCGCGGCAAAGGTGTAACGCCGGTACGCGGCGGCGGGGTAGGGGATTTGCTCTGCCGGGTAGTGGTGGAAACTCCGGTAAATCTCACCAGTAAACAAAAAGATTTGTTAAAGGAATTCCAGGCAACGATGAAAGGTGGGAAATATTCACCGAAAAAGGATTCCTGGTTTGATGGAGTAAAGAAATTTTTTAATGAGTAAGCGTGTTAAACAAATGGGCCGATTCGAAAGGGTCGGCCCATTTTTATTTAGCATACGATTTGCATTGGTACAGAATGCCGGGATGAATCCAGGCAAAGAGTGTCAGGGCTTGAGGTAGCGCGCGTGATAGCGCAGGTGGTCTTCAATAAAACTCGCCACAAAGAAATAACTGTGGTCATATCCCGGTTGCATGCGCAGCTCTAATAAATGTCGGTGTTCCTCGCAAACCTTTTGCAAGGCGTGGGGTTTTAATTGTTCAGCAAGGAATTTATCGGCATCGCCCTGATCGATAAACAGCGGCTGCCTGGATTTGCCATTTGCAATTAAATAACAGGCATCATAAGCATTCCAGGTTTCGCGGTCTTCACCCAAATATCCCATGAATGCTTTTTGTCCCCAGGGGCAGTCGGTTGGGTTAGTGATGGGAGCAAACGCCGAAACCGATTCGTAGCGCTCCGGCGAGCGCAACGCAATGACCAGTGCCCCGTGTCCGCCCATTGAATGGCCGCTAATGGATTCCCTGCCATTCAATGGAAAATTCACCCTTGCCAATTGTGGCAATTCCCTGGTGACGTAGTCATACATGCGGTAATTGTTTTTCCATGGGGCTTTGGTTGCGTTTAGATAAAAACCAGCGCCGGCACCAAAGTCATAATTGTCAGATTCACCCGGCAAGTTCAAACCGCGTGGGCTGGTATCCGGGCAAATAATGGCTATGCCCAATTCCGCGGCAATTTTATGGGCACCGGCTTTTTGCATAAAGTTTTCATCGGTACAACTCAGGCCGGAAAGCCACCACAACAAGGGGACCTTTTCTGTTTCCGCTTGCGGCGGTAAATAAATGGCAAACACCATTTCGCAATTGAGTGTGGCGGAGAAGTGCATGAAGCGTTTATGCCAACCGCCAAAACTTTTGTTAGCGGCGATTTCAGTTATGTTTTTCGACATAGAAAATTCCGTTAATAATCCTGGTTAACTTACAGCCCGCAGTAGAGCTGCGGAAATGGCTGGAAATTAATAATGCAACACGGTGCGAATACTTTTTCCTTCGTGTAGCAAATCGAACGCGTCGTTAATTTTTTCAAAAGGCATATCGTGGGTGATGAATTCGTCGATGCGAATTTCGCCTTTCATGTAACGCTCCACATAACCGGGCAATTGGCTGCGTCCCTTGACCCCACCAAACGCCGAGCCTTTCCACACACGACCGGTAACCAACTGGAATGGGCGCGTTGAAATTTCCTGCCCCGCCCCGGCGACACCAATAATGATGGATTCACCCCAACCTTTATGGCAGCACTCCAACGCGGAACGCATAACATTGACATTGCCGATACATTCAAACGAATAGTCCACACCACCATCGGTCATATCCACAATAACTTGCTGGATGGGTGCGGAGTGATCCTTTGGATTAACAAAATCCGTCGCGCCAAATTGACGGGCGAGTTCGAATTTATCCGGATTAATATCTATCGCGATAATGCGGCTCGCGTTCATCATTTGTGCGCCCTGGATAACCGCGAGGCCAATGGCGCCCAGGCCAAACACGGCGACTGTAGCGCCCGGGGTAACTTTTGCGGTGTTAACCACCGCGCCTATGCCGGTGGTTACGCCGCAGCCGAGCAGGCAAATTTTGTCGAGCGGTGCCCTGGGTGAAACTTTTGCGAGGGACACTTCCGGCAGTACGGTGTATTCGGAAAAGGTGGAGGTGCCCATGTAATGGAATAGCGGTTTTCCATCCAATGAAAAGCGGGTCGTGCCATCGGGCATTAAACCCTTGCCCTGGGTGGCGCGCACGGCGCCGCAGAGATTGGTCTTGCCCGAAAGGCAAAATTTGCATTTGCCGCATTCAGCGGTATAGAGCGGGATCACATGGTCGCCAACTTTCAAGCTGGTAACGCCTTCACCCACTTCTTCCACGATACCTGCGCCTTCATGGCCCAAAACGGCGGGAAAGACCCCCTCGGGGTCAGCACCGGAAAGGGTGTAGGCATCGGTATGGCAAACACTGGTAGCCACAATACGTACCAGTACCTCGCCAGCCCTGGGGCCTTGTACATCAATCTCGGCAAGTTCCAGTGGTTTACCCGCCGCAAGGGCAATGGCAGCACGTGATTTCATTGGCAGTTTCCTCAAATGATAAATAAATAATAAAAATTGAATGGGGTAATCCGAAATTATCAGTCAGTGTAGACTGATAATCGAATTGCAATGACCACTTGTTTTATTGAGTTATTTGCCAGCGGAAAAACCGGTTTCTCATCGACTGTTTTGATTGAGCAATTGCGCAATGCATTGTCGCGTTTATTATGCGGAGAATAAAAAGAGCAGAGAAAAGCGCTCCGATGGGAACGCCTTGAATCCTTATTCAATATTCTGCACCTGCTCCCGCATTTGCTCGATCAGCACTTTTAATTCCACCGCGGCTTGCGTGGTTTCACTGACAACGGATTTCGATGAAAGGGTATTGGCTTCGCGATTTAATTCCTGCATTAAAAAATCCAGGCGGCGGCCGAGGGAATCGGTTTGGCGCAAGCTGCGTTTGACTTCGATAACATGGGTGTCAAGGCGATCCAGTTCTTCGTCAACATCGGCTTTTTGGGCGAGCAAAACCACTTCCTGTTCCAGTCGTTCCGGGTCGAGTTCAATTTGCAGTGCGGCGAGTTTTGTTTGCAATTTTTCGCGTTGCGCCGCGAGGATTTCCGGCATACGCAAACGCACAGCCGCCACCTGGGCGGAAACGCTGGCGAGGCGATTGATAATTAATTGTTCGAGTTCGGCGCCTTCGCGGCTGCGATGCTCAATTAACCCAGCGAGGGCGCTATCAAATAATTCCAGTGCAGATTTATGGAGTTCTTCGCGATCCAGTTCCTGCTTCTGGATTACGCCGGGCCAGCGCATAATATCCAGCGCATTTACCGGCGCCGCGGCAGTGCCGAGCAAGCCGTTGATTTGTTGTGATGCTTTTGTAAGTTGCGCAACCTTGGTGAGGTTGACGCCCAATTCGGTTTCACCTTCCTGCTCCCATTGCACGCTCAGGCTCGCTTCCACCTTGCCGCGCTGTAGCGCTTTGCGCATGGCGTCGCGCAGCTGGGGTTCTATTTCGCGGAAATCTTCCGGCAAACGGAAGCTGGGTTCAAGGTAACGGTGATTGACACTGCGGATTTCCCACACCAGGGTTCCCCAGGGGAGTTTGGCTTCACGGCGGGCGAATCCCGTCATACTGCGTGGCATAGCGGCTCCTGGAACTAAGTCGTTCTTGGCAAAGGTAAATTCAAACGGGGCGGTTACGTCGCGCGGCCATAACTGGTAGAGTTCCCCGGCACATTAACATTCATTTACAGATCGGGATGGTACCACAGGTTTTTGCCATCCCTTTGATTTCTGCTTTATCCGCAGTAAGGAATTGATTATGCAACGTCCCAGTGGCCGCACACCCAGCCAATTGCGCCCAGTCCGCATTACCCGTCGCTACACCAAACACGCCGAAGGCTCGGTGTTGGTGGAATTCGGTGATACCAAGGTGATCTGCACCGCCAGCGTGGTGAATTCTGTTCCGCCGTTTTTGCGCGGCCAGGGACAGGGTTGGTTGACAGCGGAGTACGGGATGTTGCCCCGCTCCACCGGTACACGGATGGATCGCGAGGCTGCGCGCGGCAAGCAGCAAGGCCGCACCGTAGAAATCCAGCGCTTGATTGGCCGGTCGTTGCGTGCCGCGGTGGATTTGGCCGCGCTGGGCGAAAATACCATCCATATTGATTGCGATGTTATCCAGGCGGATGGCGGTACCCGTACCGCATCCATTACCGGCGCCTGGGTGGCCCTGGCTGATGCGATTGCCTTCCTCAAGGCGCAAGGTAAGGTAACAGGCGAACCGCTCAAGCGCGCCATCGCTTCCATTTCGGTGGGGATTTACCAAGGCGTTCCGGTCCTGGACCTGGATTATCCGGAAGACTCGGCAGCGGATACCGATATGAATGTGGTCATGGGTGATGACGGCGGTATTATCGAAATCCAGGGGACTGCCGAAGCGGAACCCTTTACCGAAACAGAATTCGCAGCCATGTTGGGCCTGGCCAAGCAGGGAATTGCGCAATTGCATGAGTTGCAGAGGCTGGCGCTAGCCGAAAAATAATTAAGCGTTTTTTTCTTGTCCCTTGTCTTTTGAACTCCCCCATCTTCCTGATAAAGGAAGCGGGGGATTCATGGTTACTCTGCTGGAACCAAGCCCAAATTACGCACTATCTGCGCGGTAGGTTCGGTTTGGTTCATGGTATAGAAATGCAGGCCGGGAGCTTCGTTTTCCAACAGGGTTTCGCAGAGTTCCGTCACCAGTTCCACCCCAAAGGCTTTCAAACTGGCTTCATCATCTGCGTAATTTTCCAGCGCTTTGCGCAACCAGCGTGGAATTTCCGCACCGCAGGCATCGGAAAAGCGCGTTAAATTTTTGTAATTGATGATCGGCATAATGCCAGGATAGATTGGTTGCGTAATGCCGGCTTTTTGGGATTGGTCCAAAAAGAAAAAGTATGAATCCGGGTTAAAGAAATATTGCGTGATAGCGCTATTTGCACCGGCGTCAAATTTACCTTTCAAATAACCCACATCGTCGCTGTAGCTTTTCGCTTGCGGATGGATTTCCGGATAAGCCGCAACTTCCAAATGGAAATGCCCGCCGAAATGTTTGCGGATAAACGCAACCAGTTCATTGGCGTAAACCAATTGGAAGGCACCGCCAACACCGGATGGCATATCGCCGCGCAGTGCGACTATGCGATCCACACCCGCGTCTTTATATTCCTGGATTAATTCCTTGATGGTTTCTTCATCATCGCCACCAAATGACAAATGGGGCGCAGTGCTAACGCCATCGGCTTTAAACCTGGTGACCAAGCCTTTGGTGTTATCGCGCGTGGAACCGCCAGCACCATAGGTGACGGAGAAGAAATCCGGGTTAAAGAAATTTAATTCATCGCGCACCTTGATGAGTTTTTCCTTTCCTTCCGGTGTTTTGGGTGGAAAAAATTCAAAACTCAGGCGCAGTTGTGAGTCGCTCATGGTGTATTCCTGTAGGTTGGGCGTTGCTGCCTGCGCAGCCCGGCCCAACTTGCGGTAAAAAATTAATACTTGTAAGAATCCGGCTTGAATGGGCCTTCCACTTCCACGCCGATATAGTCGGCTTGTTGCGAAGTGAGTTTGGTGATTACCCCACCGAAACCTTCCACCATATCGCGCGCCACTTCCTCGTCGAGTTTCTTGGGCAGCACACGCACGTACAAATGCTCCGGCTTTTGGACTGCGGGCAGGTTGGCGAATTTACGCTCGTACAAATAAATTTGCGCGAGTACCTGGTTGGCGAAAGAACCGTCCATGATGCGCGATGGGTGACCAGTGGCGTTGCCGAGGTTTACCAAGCGGCCTTCGGATAAAATAATCAAATGGTTGTTGGTAGCTTTATCGCGATACACTTTGTGTACTTGCGGTTTAACTTCCTCCCACTCCCAATTTTTGCGCATGTAAGCGGTATCGATTTCGCTATCGAAGTGACCGATGTTACAGACTACCGCACCGTTCTTTAAAGCGCGCAACATGGCAGAGTCACATACATTGACGTTACCGGTAGTGGTAACAACCAAATCGGTAGTACCCAGTACGATGTGATTGATATCGTCAAATTTGCCGGTGTTAATGCCGTTGTTGTACGGTGATACTACCTCGAAGCCATCCATACACGCTTGCATTGCACAGATAGGATCAATCTCGGTCACTTTAACAATCATGCCTTCCTGGCGCAGGGAGGCGGCAGAACCTTTACCCACATCGCCGTAGCCAATTACCAATGCTTTTTTACCGGCGAGCAAATGGTCGGTGCCGCGTTTGATCGCATCATTTAAACTGTGGCGGCATCCGTATTTGTTATCGTTTTTACTTTTGGTAATTGAATCATTCACGTTGATGGCGGGAACTTTTAGCGTGCCTTTTTTCAACATGTCCAACAGGCGATGGACACCGGTGGTGGTCTCCTCTGAAATGCCGTGGATTTTATCCAGCATTTGTGGATATTTTTCATGGATGATTTGGGTCACATCACCACCGTCGTCGAGAATCATATTGGCATTCCAGGCTTTTCCATCTTTCAAAATGGTTTGCTCGATACACCACCAGAATTCTTCTTCGGTTTCACCTTTCCAGGCAAATACCGGAATGCCGGCCGCTGCAATTGCGGCGGCGGCATGATCTTGCGTGGAAAAAATATTGCACGATGACCAGCGCACTTCCGCGCCCAGTTCCACCAGGGTTTCAATTAACACAGCGGTTTGGATGGTCATGTGTATGCAGCCGATGATACGCGCATCAGCCAAGGGTTTTGAATCCTTGTATTTGCGGCGCAAGGCCATCAACGCGGGCATTTCACCTTCGGCGATTTCAATTTCTTTGCGGCCCCAGTTAGCCAGGGACATATCGGCAACTTTGTAATCGGTAAAGCTCATAATTTTTTCCTGTGTGTTGTCACGCCATCGGATTCAGGCGTAGGTTGGGCAGTTATGCCCAACATGATCGGAATGAATAATTTTTTTGGGCATTGCTGCCCAACCTACCAATAATATTTACAGTGCTTTTTTCAATGCATCAGCCTTGTCAGTTTTTTCCCACGTAAAATCGGGAAGCTCACGACCAAAGTGACCGTAGGCTGCAGTCTGGCGATAAATCGGGCGTTTCAAATTCAACATTTCGATCAAACCGCGCGGACGCAGATCAAAATGCTCACGGATCAAATCGATAATTGCGTTATCGGAAATTTTACCGGTGCCGAACGTATTAATGGAAATCGAAGTCGGCTCAGCAACACCAATTGCGTAACTCACTTGAATTTCCAAGCGATCAGCCAGGCCCGCTGCAACAATATTTTTTGCAACATAACGGCCGGCGTAAGCCGCAGAGCGGTCAACTTTAGAGGGGTCTTTGCCGGAGAAAGCGCCGCCACCGTGACGAGCCATGCCGCCGTAGGAATCCACAATAATTTTGCGCCCTGTTAGACCGCAATCACCCACGGGGCCACCGATAATAAATTGGCCAGTGGGGTTGATATGGTATTGCGTATCCTTGTGCAACCATTCGGCGGGTAAAACGTGTTTGATAATTTCTTCGTGCACCGCTTCGCGAATATCAGCCTGGCTGACGCTGGGTGCATGTTGGGTTGATAAAACCACCGCATCAATTGCCACTGGCTTGCCGTTTTCGTAACGCAAGGTCACCTGGCTCTTGGCATCAGGGCGCAACCAGGGCAATACGTTGCTCTTGCGCAGGTATGCCTGGCGTTCGACCAGGCGGTGTGCGTAAAAAATCGGGGCGGGCATTAATACCGAGGTTTCATTAGTGGCATAACCAAACATCAAACCCTGGTCGCCTGCACCTAAATCTTTTTCATCGCCTTCATCTACGCCCATGGCGATGTCAGACGATTGTTTGCCGATCGCATTTAATACCGCACAGCTTGCGCCATCAAAGCCGACATCACTGGAGTTGTAGCCAATATCCAGGATTACCTGGCGAATCAGGTCTTCCAGGTCGACATAGGTTGAGGTACGCACTTCGCCCGCCACCACCGCCATACCGGTTTTTACCAAAGTCTCCACTGCAACGCGCGCGTTGGGATCATCTTTTAAAATCGCATCGAGCACGGCATCCGAAATCTGGTCCGCCATTTTATCGGGATGGCCTTCAGAAACGGATTCGGAGGTAAACACAGAATATTCGGACATGATTTTTTCCTTTTGGATAAACGCAAAATGAATTAGAAAATTGTCGGTTTAAAAAATTGCCTTAACTGGATTTGGAAGCCATTGCGCAATGCAAAGTAAACGCTTTGTCCTTCATCCAATCCCGCTGCCTGGGCCCAGCGTGAAAAATCCTGCGGGTCAAAGCCCTGCCATAAATCGCCGCAAGCGTCGCGCGCCCAATCCTGTTCGTGGCGACACAAATCGCAAATTAATAACGCGCCGCCGGGTGCAAGCGCATTACTTAAATCCTGGAAAATATCGGCGGGCGATGGAGTGTGGTGCAGCACCATATTTACCAGGATACAATCGGCCAATACTTTATGGGCGGGCAAGCTTTGGGTGTCGCCGTGGATAAATTCGATGTTGCGCAGGTTGTTTCCCTGTGCGAAAGCTTTCGCTTTTTCGAGCATGTTGGCGGCGTTGTCCAGCGCGATGACCTGGTTAAATTGCTGCGCTAATACCGCGAGGAATTCACCTTCGCCGGGGCCGACTTCCAGCGCCAGGTTTTTATCGCGCAGTGCTGTGTTGTTCAGCAATTGGGTCATTTGTTCGGCATAAACCGGGTAGCTGGCAATCAAATCCTGCTGTGCGCGGAATTTATCCGCGTTCCCGCTAAAAAATGCCTGGGCTGCAAGGCTGCGCTCCTGTTGTAACTCGCGAATCGGTGCGCGCAGGTGTTCAGCGATAGGAAGTGAATCCAGGCTGGTAAATAGTTGTTGCTGGAGCGCCGCGAAAGGGTGATCCGGCGGCAGGTACGCACGGCGATAGAAAATCGAATTGGCCTCGCGGCGTGAACTTAACAAACCCGCATTGGCGAGCACCTTCAAATGATGGCTCATCCCCGATTGCTTGATCGAAAAGATCCGGCACAGTTCCAATACCCCGTAGGAGTCCTGGCGCAATACCCGCAGGATGTCCAGGCGCAACGGGTCGCCCGCCGCCTTTAACAAATTGGCGAGGGGACTGAGCGGGGTTTCCAGCTCGACTGCATCGGTAAGTACCGGATGCCCATCGGGGCTGTCGGACAGGGTTTGGTTCATTCTTTAATCAATCGCGAGAAATTGCCGTGCAGTCTATCAGCCGGAAAAACCTATATCAAAATATTTTGATATAGGTTTCAGGCTTTTTTGTGCCTGGATGGTCCTTCTTGCCGCTTTTTGCGATTAATTCTGGCAATCGAACCGGTTATTTCTTTACGGCTGGCGCTTGCTGGGTGAAAATGCCTGCCCATTTTGTCAGTGGCATCCATCAGTGTGTATGAATGCCGCTCCCAGCGACGGCGGCTGGAACCCAACGACATAAAAGCCCATCAGAGGCCTGTAAATAAGTGGCGTTTGCCCATTAGTGCTTTGCAACCCCAGGGTGCCCTGAACCGCGCAGACGGCCAGGCGAAACGCGCCCACCTACAACAGCAATCAACTTTATTTAAGGAGCCTTGAGTTTCATGCCAACTCGTCAACACCTTGCCAATGCGATTCGTGTCCTCTCCATGGATGCGGTTCAGAAAGCCAACTCAGGCCACCCGGGCGCCCCAATGGGCATGGCGGACATCGCCGAAGTTCTATGGAACGACTTTTTAAAGCACAACCCGAACAATCCCCAATGGGCTGACCGCGACCGTTTCGTACTGTCAAACGGCCATGGCTCGATGCTGGTTTACTCCCTGTTGCACCTGAGCGGTTACGATGTTTCTATCGAAGACTTGCAGCAATTCCGTCAATTGCATTCCAAAACCCCGGGCCATCCCGAATTGGGTTATACCCCCGGTGTGGAAACCACTACCGGTCCATTGGGTCAAGGTATCGCCAATGCGGTAGGTATGGCGCTGGCTGAAAAAGTATTGGCAGCGCAATTCAACCGCGACGGCCATGAAGTTGTTAATCACTTTACCTACTGTTTCCTTGGCGATGGCTGCATGATGGAAGGTGTTTCCCATGAAGCCTGTTCGCTGGCCGGTACCCTGGGCCTGGGCAAGCTGATTGCGTTCTATGACGATAACGGTATTTCCATTGATGGCCATGTTGAAGGCTGGTTTACCGACGACACACCAAAGCGTTTCGAAGCCTACGGCTGGCATGTAATCCCGGCGGTTGATGGCCATAATCCGGACGCGATTAAAGCCGCGATCGAAGCGGCGCGCGCTGAAACCAAAAAACCAACCCTGATCGTTACCAAAACCATCATCGGTTTCGGTTCTCCGAATAAGCAGGGCTCACACGATTGCCATGGCTCGCCACTCGGTTTGGAAGAAGTGGCCCTGGTGCGCAAAACCCTGGACTGGAACTACGAGCCATTTGCGGTTCCTGCCGATGTCTACGCCGGTTGGGATGCAAAAGAAAAAGGCGCCGCGGCAGAAAAATCCTGGGGCGAAAAATTTGCTGCCTACAAATCCGCGCACCCGGAATTGGCGGCTGAATATGAGCGTCGCGTCATTAAAGGTGAATTGCCGGCTGACTTCGCGGCGAAAGCGGAAGCATTCATTGCTGAAACCCAAGCCAAAGGCGAAAAAATTGCGAGCCGTAAAGCATCGCAAAATACTATTGCTGCCTTTGTGGAGTGGTTGCCGGAAATCCTCGGCGGTTCTGCCGACCTCGCCGGCTCCAACCTGACCTTGGTGAAGAAATCCAAAGGCGTGGAAGCGGGTGATGCGAGCGGTAACTACGTGTATTACGGCGTGCGCGAATTCGGTATGAGCGCGATCATGAACGGTGTTTCTGCGCACGGCGGCTTCATTCCCTACGGTGCAACCTTCCTGATGTTCCAGCAGTATGCGGCTAACGCGGTGCGTATGTCGGCACTGATGAAACTGCGCAATGTTTTCGTATATACCCACGATTCCATCGGCCAGGGCGAAGACGGCCCGACTCACCAGCCAATCGAAGTGTTAGGCACCTTGCGTTTAACCCCTAACCTGCACACCTGGCGCCCGGCGGACAGCACTGAATCGGCGGTAGCCTGGAAAGCCGCGGTTGAGCGCAAAGATGGCCCGGCGGCCCTGGTATTCAGCCGTCAAAACCTGGAGTTCTTCGCGCGTACGCCTGCGCAAGTAGCCAATATCGCCAAAGGCGGTTATGTGTTGGTTGACTCGCAAGGCGAGCCGGACGCAATCCTGATTGCCACCGGTTCAGAAGTGGGTGTTACGGTAAAAGCGGCTGAGGCACTGAAAGCAAAAGGCAAAAACGTGCGCGTTGTGTCCATGCCGTCAACATCGGTATTTGATCAACAGGATGCTGCCTACAAAGAATCTGTATTGCCAAGCCACGTATCTGCGCGTGTTGCGGTAGAAACTGCACACGTGGATTACTGGTACAAATACGTAGGCTTCGACGGCCGCATCGTCGGTATGACGACTTTCGGTGAGTCCGCACCCGGCGGCAAGCTGCTGGAGCATTTCGGCTTCACTGTCGATAATATCGTCAGCACTGTTGAGGAGTTGTTGGAAGACTAATCTTTGAATATGCCGGAAGCTCACAGCTTCCGGTTTAATATGGACGGAAAGGTTTAAATGAAAATTTTTTTGCTGGCCTTAATATTTGCATCGGCTCCTGCCTTTGCATGGAAAGAATCCACTAATCAAACCATAGTAGAAATCATGGCTTGGGAAAATACGGAAACTACCGTTGTTCATTTTAAGCTTTCAAATGGAACCTGGTGTTATATTTCTGCGGCGCAAAAAACATTGAATTCAATTATTTTGACGCTGTATGCGTCAGGTAAAAAGGCGCACTTTCATTGTTACGATACCGCCGATTCTAACGCAGGTGGTTCAGTGCCTGCTGCCCATAAGTTGCATCGAATCTCAGCACTAAAATGATATTTTTGTTTTCTTCTAATTTTTAATCGGGTATTCGCCATGACCGTAAAATTAATGAAAGACCAGGACCTCGCCGGCAAGCGTGTATTGATTCGCCAGGATCTGAATGTGCCATTGGAAGATGGACGTATCACCAGTGCGGTGCGTATTGATGCTTCTATTCCTACCATCAAGGAAGCCTTAAGCAAGGGCGCGAAAGTGATGGTGATGTCGCATCTCGGCCGCCCGGAAGAAGGTGTTTATGAAGAAGCTTCTTCACTTGCGCCGGTTGCAAAATATTTAAGCGAAAAATTGGGCCGCAATGTGCCATTGGTAAAAAACTGGGTTGATGGCTTTGCGATGGACGGCGATTTGGTGTTGCTGGAAAACGTGCGCTTTAATGTGGGTGAAGGCAAGAATTCTGACGAGCTTTCCAAAAAAATGGCCGCGCTTTGTGATGTGTTTGTAATGGATGCATTCGGTACTGCGCACCGCGCACAAGCTTCTACCCACGGCGTTGCGAAGTTTGCCCCTATCGCCTGCGCGGGTCCGTTGCTGGCGGCGGAATTGGATGCGTTGGGCAAAGTGCTCGACAATCCTGCGCGCCCGTTGGTGGCAATTGTCGGCGGTTCAAAAGTATCCACCAAGTTGAGCGTGTTGGACGCGGTTTCCAAAATTGCTGACATCCTGGTAGTCGGCGGTGGCATCTCCAACACTTTCGTTGCTTCGGCGGGCAACGAAGTGGGTAATTCATTGCACGAAAAAGATTTGATCCCGGAAGCGCAGCGTTTGCGCGCACAAACCGAAGTGGTTTTTGCAACTGATGTGCGCGTAACCAAGGAAGGTTTCAAACAGTGGAATCACAACTCCGTTGCCGTTGAGAAAAAAGTTAACGAGATCCAGTCCGATGAAGAAATCGTTGACTATGGTCCGGAAACGGCTGCGCGCGTTGCAGAAATTGTTAAGAATGCCAAAACAGTATTATGGAATGGCCCATGCGGTGTGTTCGAGTTTGACGCCTTTGCAAAAGGCACCGAAGTGGTTGCGCGTGCCATTGCTGAAAGTGGCGCTTTTTCGGTAGCGGGCGGCGGCGATACCTTGGCTGCAATCGATAAGTGGAACCTGGCGGATAAAATTTCCTATGTTTCTACTGGCGGCGGCGCGTTCCTGGAATTCGTCGAAGGAAAAAAACTTCCCGCCGTTGCGATTCTGGAAGAGCGCGCCAAAGGTTAATCACCCGATTTTTTTGGCCAGGTAGCAGAAAGCGATCTTCGGATCGCTTTTTTATGGGTGATATTTTTTCTGTGTTGTCTTTCGGTATTTAAAAATTAAATTTAAATTAAAAAAATTCCAGTTTTTATCCGGTCTTCAAATTTGAATTGCTTCTACAATTAGTGCCTGTCAGTAGGCAATCCATGTGTGGGATGGGTCTTGATTCTGCAATTTTTACCTGGGTGTAATTGTGGTTTTTTTGCGGCAGCGTAGACTCACACCGCTTGGCTCATAGAGCCATTTAAAATAACGATAATTTTTTCGGCGTGGCAATTCCTGGTTCCGTGCAGTTTTCCTCCCTCTTACAGGAAAGGATTATTCGGCTCCGTGCAATACCTCATGAGTTTTCAGCAGTGAATTTTTCATAACGAAAACACAGCGTAAATCTTTTTGAGGACATCATTATGCGTATTCCCCTTATCTTCTCCGGCGTTTTGCTGGTGGCGCTTGCATCGACTGCCCTGGCTGCCAATCGTCCTTCGGGTTTTGTAACCATTTGCAACGAAGGTAAAACCTGTTCTGTCCCCACATTCACAACCGTGGCGTTCGGGCGTGCCGATACATTTACTTACAAGGTGCTCTCGGGCAGTTTTGTATGTTCCGAAGCGACTTTCGGGGCGCGGGTTCCCGGTGGTGTGAACGAATGCTCGATACCGCGCACGACATCCGTCGCCAGCAGTTCTGCACCGGCGCAATCGTCATCCAGCAAACCTGCTTCCAGTTCCGTGAGTTCCACCAGCAGTTCAAGGAGTTCGGTAGCGACAAGCTCGTCATCCAGTTCAGTCACTAATCCGCCCGTCGGTAGTTATTACCCCGGTTGTGAAAAACCCGAGCCGACGGAAACCGTGCAATTTAGCCAAACCCGTGTAGTAGCAGCAGGGGAAGTGTTTGATGGCCAGAATAAGCGCTACAACCTGTCGGGTGGCAGCCAAAGCGAAGGCCAGCCACCGGTATTCGAGGTCCAGGAGGGTGGGGTAGTGCGCAATGTGATTATCGGCTCGCTCGCGGCTGATGGTATCCACTGTAAAGGCAATTGCACCCTCGACCATGTGTGGTGGGAAGATATCGGTGAGGATGCCGCAACCGCGATGGGCCCGGTCGGCACCATCATGAATGTAACCTGCGGTGCGGCCTTTAACGGTTCGGATAAAACCTTCCAGTTCAATGGCCGCGGCGAATTGCATATCAGTAAATTCTACGTGGAGAAATCCGGCAAGCTGGCACGTACCTGCGGTGATTGCACTAACAATGGTGGCCCGCGCAAGATCGTTATTAATGATGTGATTACACGCGATGTGAGCACCATCGTGGGAATCAATTCCAACTTCGGTGACGTTGCGGTTATTCGCAACCTGACTCTCAATAACAGCAGCACGTCTAAAACCAAGATTTGCCAGGTGTACAAAGGTGTGGTGAAAGGCCAGGGCAGTACTTCGGCCCTGGGGGTTGAGTTCGATACCCCGGCATGTGATGTGCGCCCCGCCGATGTGACCTTGCTGGGCATCAGCCAAATGAATACTTCTGCTTGCACGGGTTCCTGCCCCATTCCCTAAGCGCATACTTTCCGTAGCGCATCGCTTCTGCCCGGCTGGTGCCGGGCAGCTTTTTGTTGGTTAGCTGCCCTTTGTGCTTCGTGAAGGTATGGTGTAGTAGTCCTTTGGATTGGCCTCACCCGGCATGGGTAAAAGCTCCTTTTCAATTTTTGACCGACATGATGCTTCCTTGCTTCCGTTTCAAAATCATGTCTCGATAAAGGTTTTAGTAATTAGTGAAATGCGGTATTAGAATTGACAAAGCCTGTTTTCTTTTGTTTCTACTATGTTTGTTCTCTCTCACATTGTAACAACTTTATGGAAACAGGCTTTCCTTTATCCAGAACTGGTTAGTTAGTTTTTCTTGCTAAACTCTGTAGCAAAATAGGCAAAGTCTTTTTCATCAATCCCGCTGTCTTTACAGGCTAATCCGCCATCCATAGTGGTTTTCGATATGGTTAAGTTACCTTTCGACAAATAAATGGCTTGACGTTTTTCTCCGCATATCATTGAATCTTCTAAATTCCACTTTTTTCGCTTTTCTATAGATACGGGATTGCCGATAACTAGAGCTACAGCTTGCAAGCTCTTATCTGGATAGGAAAATTTCAATAAATCAGAATCGCTTTTTCTCGCAAAATGGCAAGGTGGCTGCAACAATAATTCGACTTTATTCGTTGATTGATCTTTCTTGCTTAATAGAAAGCACTTGGAATCATTATCCACCAATTGCAGGTGATACTTATCCAAAGTTGTTTCATCAGAAATATTGATAGGTTCAGCCTGACAGCCTGCGCTTAGTAAGGTACAAACAATGATGCCTAGTGATATTAATCGAGTTGCCAAAACCATACTTCCTCTCCTAATGAAAAATATTGTTGCTGTCCGCCTTTCATGTCGCTGCCATCCCATATATCAATATGGTCTGTTGATCCCCATCCATTCATAATAAATACAATTCCTTTTTTGCCCACGAAATAGGAAGAGGCTACTTTTTTTGTATACTTTTTCGTTTTTCCAAACGTAGAGGGATTTTTGTCGATCCAATTAGCTAACTCTTGCGCAGACATAATATGACCTGGCCTGTGATGCTTAAGGCTGGGGTAAGCTGTACAACATCTGCGACGAGGATAGAGCTTATCGAATGAGGATGTGTCTATTCCTGATTTCTGTAATGCTACGCTCATTCGGATTGCACATTGATTCGGAAATAAACTGGAGTTACATGGGGAAGCCGGGTAGGGATGGTTATCCCATAGGGTTTGCGCGGTTACAGTGGGCATAGGTTAATCCCTTAGGTCGTTAGTGTCGGTATTTTGATTTTGGCGGGGAAATTGATATGTGATCCGATACACAAAATATTCATGCATACGGCTCGCATCAATTTCAGTCGGGGCTTTACAGATTCATTTGTCATTTATTTTCGTCATCCTCTTTTTCATAGGAATCAGGATTTTCCAGACACTTTTCATATCCCCTGAAGCAAATCTTTTCGGCTCTTCCATATCTTCTGCATGTATATTGCGGATATGTGCTTGCGCGCGCTTGATAGCATCCGCAATAGTTTGCGATTTCTTTTTGCGCGTTGTTCGCTCAAATGTTTGATTTTGTCACTCATATTGAGTCCTACAGTCTGATAATACGTCTGACATCGGCGTTAATAGGATTCGTAACCGTAGCTTGCTGCCACTATAGGTAGGGAGCCCCAAATTCAGGCTGAGGAGCTTATTGTCCTGCCATAACGCCATTTCAAACGCTGGGTGGCGGAACCTGAATAGGTTATATCCACAAATCCATTGCCAATCTACCCTCCGATTAGCTGACTGATCCATTGCTCTGATTGCAAAAGAGCGCTTTGATCTATGAATTTTGCCCTCATGCCTACCTGCCTGTTACCGGCTAGTTCCCTGTTGATCTCGTCCAGTACCGCTTGCCTCACTTTGGTGTAACGCTCTTCTGCTTCCCAGTGTGTTGCCTACATACATGGTTCCTTTAATTGATTGAAAGAAAGGCACAATGCTACCCCGGCGGGAGTCGTCTCGCTGCGAAACCACTTCTAACCAGCACTTAAGGGTAGCTGCCCCGATCTTTTCTATTCCAACAAGGCTTCCCCCTTTACATCTGCCTAAAGTGAGACGATGCCCACCTTAGGGTGCGGGCCCAAGATGGGACGACAGGGTGGTGTGGCTGGTTAAGACTGGTGCAACTGGGGTTCCCTTTGTGGTTTGCCGTTAGGGCACCGACGATCAATTTGGCACAGGCAGTGCCAGGGAAATAATAAAAATAATGCCGGTCCGGTCCGCGAAACCCCTGGTTCGAATAACCAATAACAACACTTGTCTAGGTCACTATTATGAAAAGATTCAACAGAGTCCTGCTGTTGCTGGGCGCATTGGGTTTTGCCCATGCAAGCCAGGCGGCGATCATCAACTATGGTGCCGGTAATATCAGCGATACCATCAATACCGCCGGATGGAAATGCACCGTGGACTACGGTAACTGGATCCACAATGCGGGCGTGGTTAAACCCGGCGTGAGCAGTTGTAACCCCATAGGCGCGCCTACCCCTATATATCCGCAGGAAGTATCACCGGCCAATGGCAAACCGACCATGACCCACCGCTGGTGGGGTTCCATCCCGTTTATGGGTGAGATGAAAGTCGGTGTCTCGACCGATGCCGGCTATATCACCCCCGACCCGATCACCGCCCGCATCACCGAGCGCGGTGTGCGCCTGCTGGGTATTCCCGGCGGCCTGCGCACTGGCACCAACGACACAATTTACGCAATTCCCGATCCGTTCAGCGAGGTGTTTGATGGTATCGCAGTGGGCAACTCCGCCTATTCCAACCTGGAAGCCTTTCTGAAGGATTACAGTGATGGTTCCGTCACTGTGCAATGGAAAAGCGGTTCAACCGCAGTGATGGAAGCGACCTTTGTCCACGGCTCGCCCTATGTTTATTTCACTGCCTTGCAGGGAAACCTGGTGGTACGTACCAAATCCGCCGACGGCGGTGAAAAGGGGATTTTCTACCAAAGCGGCAACAGCCTTGGGGTATGGACCGATGTGGCGGGCAATCGCAACGCCTTCCTTATAACCGGCCACGACACCACCACCTTCAGCGGTGTTAACACCAATAGCATCGGCGTAACCAACGGCACCAAACGCATGACCGTTGCCTGGTTGCCGCAACTGACGGGTACCCCATCCAGCGCCATGATCAGCGCTTTTGCCCAATATGCGACCCAGCAAGTGGATAAGGTGAATATCAATTACAGTGTGGATCGCACTACCAACAAGGTCACCATTACCCACCAGTACCAGTTCAATGGTGCGAATGTAACCACCATGGCGGGTTTGTTGCCGCTGCATTGGAAGAATTCCACCCAGGCTGTCACCAGCTATAAGGTGCGCTCCGCGCGCGGGGTCACCAAGTTCGCGACCACCAGCAGCTACAGCTACACCATTCCCTATGTGGGCGTGTTGCCTTACTTCCCGGAAAATATCGGCGATTACAATGCGACCCAATTGCGCGCGCTGGTGACCGAGTTTGTTAGCCAGGGTACTGCAACCTGGAATACCGCGACCGATACCTACTGGGCCGGTAAGAACTACGGCAAGGTGGCAGAGTTGGCGGCCATTGCCCGTTCCATCGGCATGGTTACCGAAGCCAACCAGATGATCGCCTGGCTGAAAGCCGAGTTGCAGGACTGGTTCCGTGCCAACACGACCGGTGCGCTGGATACCACCAAATACTTCGTATACGACAATAACTGGAACACCCTGCTCGGTTTCGATGAGTCTTTCGGTGCGCAGCAACAGTTGAATGACCATCACTTCCATTACGGCTATTTCGTGCGCGCGGCTGCGGAAGTGTGCCGGGTGGATGCCAACTGGTGTAGCGCCAGCCAATACGGCCCTATGGTGGAGTTGCTGATTCGCGATTACGCCGCCGGCCGCAATGATGCCCAATTCCCGTACTTGCGCAACTTTGACCCGGCCTATGGTTTCTCCTGGGCCTCCGGCCACGCCAACTTTGCCTTGGGTAACAATAACGAATCCACTTCCGAAGCGGCTAACGCCTACGGGGCGATCATCCTGTACGGCATGATCACCGGTAATAATGACCTGGTGAACCGCGGTATGTATTTACATGCCTCATCCACCGCGACTTACTGGGAATACTGGAACAACATTGACCGCTTCAAAGGCCTGGGCGGGGATTACGATAACTTCAGTTCCACCTACACCAAGCCAACCACGTCCATCATTTGGGGTAACGGCCATGTGTTCTCGACCTGGTTCTCCGGGGCTTATGCACACATCCTCGGTATCCAGGGGTTGCCGCTCAGCCCATTGGTGTTGCACATCGGCCAACATGCGGATTACCTGAACAACTATGTGGCGCTGGGTTTGAGCGAGTCGTCCAACGGTAAGCCCTCCGGCTTGCCGAATGGCCAATGGCGCGATGTCTGGTGGAATATCTGGGCGATGACCAACGGCCAGGCGGCGGTGGACGATATGCTCGCCTACGGCTTGAACAACCTGACGCCGGAAGAGGGCGAAACCAAAGCCCACACCTATCACTGGGTTTACACCCTGAAACAACTGGGCCACCTGGCAACGGGCACCGGCGCCCTGACCGCGAACCATCCGGCCGCAGTGGCCTTTAATAAAAACGGCACCCTTACCTATATCGCCTACAACTTCGGCTGTTCAGCGATCAGCGTGGCTTATTCGGACGGTACCGGCTTTTCGGTGCCGGCCAAGGGTTATGCCCTGAAGCGCACCGGCCAGGCGGTGGTGTCCAGCGGTGCGGGTTGTTCCGGTACCAGCAGTTCGGTAGCCAGCTCAACGCCGGCCAGCGCGGCTCCTTCATCGGTACCGGTTGCTTCTTCGTCTGTTGCCAGTTCGGCGGTCGCAACGCCCTATGGCTACACAGTAGTGGGCAGCACCAGCGTGCGTTTCCATGCCAACAATGCCGCCTGGGCGGATATCCACTACACCATTAACAATGGTGCCCAGCAAAACATCCGCATGACCCACAATGCGGATAACTCCAACACCTACGATTTGGCTAACATCCCGGCCGGGGCGACTGTGCGTTACTTCTTCACCATCGCCCAGGGCGCCGGTGCTTACGATACCGCCTGGGCCCAGTTCACCTGTTGTTCCGGCGGCGCATCGAGCACGCCTGCCAGTAGCAAACCGGCGAGCAGCTCGTCCAGTTCGGTATTCAGCCAATTGGTGCAGGCAGAAGCTTTTACTGCGATGAACGGGGTACAGACTGAAACCACCACGGATACCAACGGCGGCCAGAATGTAGCCTACATCGATGCGGGTGACTGGATGGCCTACGCCAATATCACCATTCCGACTACCGGCAGCTACCGCATTGAATACCGTGTTGCCAGCCCCTCGGGTTCATTGCTTTCCGCGGACATGAATGCCGGTTCCATCCAGTTGGGTAACGTGGCCATTCCGGCGACCGGCGGCTGGCAAAACTGGACCACGGTTAACCACACCGTCACCCTGAACGCCGGTACTTACAGCTTCGGCGTCTTTGCCCAGCAGGCGGGCTGGAACTTCAACTGGTTCCGCATCACCCGTTTATAAGGTTCGCCCCCCCACGATAAGTGGGACCCTTTTTGCCCCCGATAAGACTGGTTCTTTCGGGGGCTTTTTTTCGTACCACTTTTATAAAAGCGGGTGGGCACAGGTCGATAATCGTGCTCCGCAGCTTCAGCTATCTATTTGAATTTACTGGATTTCCGGTCTTCCCACCTAAGTCACCAGAAAGTGACATGCCTCAGGTTCCAATAAGTTTTCAAGGTGGGACGACACTTCATGCGCCAGCTGTGATTATCGGTTCGCTTGATAGCGGTCATGGCCCGGCACGAGGGGAATTAGCGAGAACCGCTCTATGACAGGTCAACAATAAATCCATACCAATAAATAAATGGAGAACTCCATGAGTAAAACACCAACCAACAAGCCATCAACCGGCTTTAAAAGAAAGCTCATTACAACGGCGGTAGCTTCCGCCATGCTCGGTGTTAGCGGCGTAGCACTGGCGCAGGGCGACAATAATGTGGAAGAGATCCTGGTAACGGGTATCAAAGGCAGCTTGCAGCGCGCAATGGATGTGAAGCGCGATGCCAAAGGCGTGGTCGAAGCGATTTCGGCCGAGGACATCGGCAAGTTCCCGGACACCAACCTGGCGGAATCCCTGCAACGTATTTCCGGGGTATCGATTGATCGCCAGAACAACGAAGGCAGCAAGATTACCGTGCGCGGCTTTGGCCCGGATTTCAACCTGGTTACCCTGAATGGCCGTCAAATGCCCACCAACGGTTCCAGCCGCAGTTTTGAATTTTCCGACCTGGCCGCTGAAACCGTAAGCGGTGTTGAAGTGTATAAGACCTTCAGCGCAACCCGCGCGAGCGGTGGTATAGGTGCGTTGGTTAATATCAAAACCGCGCGCCCGCTGGACAACCCCGGCCTCAAGGCTTCCATTGGCGCCAAAGCGGTTATGGACAGCACCAATGAAGTGGGCGATGACGTAACGCCCGAAGTGTCCGGCATCTTCAGCAACACCTTTGCCGATGACACCTTTGGTATTGCGATTTCCGGTTCGTACCAGGAACGCGATAACCGCGCCGTAAACGCGGATATCGCCAACTGGCGCAACAATATTGATTTCCAGACGGCGGCAGCGAACGCCGGTGCCACGGTGAACCTAACCGACAACCGCGCGGACAAGTCCGGCAATGTGTATTACCCGCGCAACTTTGGTTACGGCATTGAGGATTTCCATCGCGAGCGCACCAACGGCCAGTTGGTATTGCAATACACCCCAACGGACACGCTCAAGGCGACCCTCGATTACACCTATGCAAAGGTTGACCTGGAAGCAATCAATACCGGGGTCGGCATCTGGTACAACGACTCGGGTAGCGATGCCCGCGAAGTGGTGATCGACGAAAACGGCACGGTTACGAAATTGACTGCGGCAGGCGATGACTATGCGTCGAATATACGGTTAAACACCTCCGAGACGGAAAACCAATCGGTGGGTTTCAACCTGGAGTGGGAAGCCAACGACAACCTGACATTGGCGCTTGATGCCCACGACTCGGTAAACGAAAACGGCGGTGTCGGTCGCGGTAACAATGCGTTCCTGATCCTCGCGGCGCCGTTTATCGACCAGAAAACCTATGACGCAACGGCCGCGCAAGACATTCCCTACATGCACATTACCTTCAGGCCGACCGGCACCGGTATTGTTAACGGTATGCCGACGGCGGCTTCCTACGATTCGCTGTTCGGTGAAGCGAACCTGGCGCTGAACAAATCCGAAGTGACCCAAGTCCAGCTCAGCGGCAGCTTCGATACCAATGCCGACACGGGTATTACGTCGATTGATTTTGGTGTCGGGCAATCGGACATTACCAACCGCTGGCGCAGCTTCAGTACCGGGCAGATTGCGGCAGGTTGGTACGGCGGCAACCAGGACCTTTTCCCGGATGAGGTCTTCACCGAACACAACCTCAATGGCCTGACTCCATCCTTCTCGGGCGGCGGTTCCAATGTACCCGTCTATCACGCCTGGGATTTCGAGACTATGGTGGGTATCGCCGAAACTGAATGGAATATCCCGGGCGGCTCGACGCGGCCATGGGGTTGGGGTACCGGCTATATGCGCCCTGACCTGGACGGCAACCCGACCAGTGACCACAAGGTGACCGAAGACACCACCAGTGCGTACATGGAGTTCAACTCTACTGGCGATGTGGCGGGCAAGGCGCTGAACATTACCACCGGTATGCGCTATGAAAGCACCAGTATCGAGGCCAACAGCTTCCAGAAAGACCCGTCGGAACTGGTGTGGATCAACCAGACCGAGTGGAGCCTGAACCTGGCGCCGGAAAGCAGTTATACCTCGGTAAACGGTGATTACGACGTATGGTTGCCGAGCGTGGATTTAAGCCTGGATGTTACCGATGATGTGATTGCGCGCATGAGCTACAGCAAATCCATCACCCGCCCGACGCTGAACAAAATGATTGGCACCACCAGCGTGACCACCCGTCCCAAACCGGGCGAGCGTACTGGTACTGCGGGTAACCCCGACCTGAAACCCTTTATGGCCGATAACTTCGACTTGTCGGCGGAATGGTATTACGACGAAGCCAGCTATGTGTCGGGTGGCTTCTTCCTCAAGCAAGTGGACGATTTTATCGTTGACGTGATCACCAAGCGCGAAGTGGGCAACCTGCGCGATCCATCCAAAGGTCCGCGTGCGGAACTGGCACGGGCGCAACTGGTTGAGGAAGGCATCGCGCCGACCGACGCTAATGTGATCGAGCGTATCAAGGCCAATGAAGGTATCCCCGCCGGTAGCAATATTGTGCAGAACAATACCGATCCGCTGGCCGAGTTCGACATCACCCAACCCGCTAACCAGGAGCAAGCCAGGTTCTACGGTTGGGAAATTGCGGGCCAGCACATGTTCGGTGAAAGCGGCTTCGGTTTACAGGCCAACGCCACCTTCGTGAACAGCGACCTTGAAGTGGATAACTCCTCAACCGACTTCCAGTTTGCCTTACCCGGTTTGAGTGATTCCTACAACCTGGTTGCTTTCTACGATAAGGATGGTTTGCAGGCGCGTATTGCGTACAACTGGCGCGACACCTTCCTCAACGGTTTTGGTGAAGGCAACACACCTTACTACACTGAGGAATATGGCCAACTGGATCTAAGCGTCAGCTACGACTTGCCATGGGTCGAGGGTATGACCGTGTTTGTTGAAGGCATTAACCTGAGCGAAGAATCGCAACGTGTCTATGCGCGTTACGAAAACCAGTTCAAATCCGCCTACCAGTACGGTGCGCGTTATAACCTGGGTGTTCGCTACAGCTTCTAACCCTTTGCCGGGTGTGACAGGGAAAAGCCGCTGCAATCTGGCGGCTTTTCTTTTTTTTGCCTGATCGAGGTTACACACTCTTTTAAAACGTGAATCCAACCTAACGCAGTTATTCAGGAGCCTGGTGTGGCTAACAATGTGTTGCTCGATAACGTTACGCACAAAGCGCTAAAGATAATCCAGGAACGCGGTACGGGGCGGGGCGATACCATGGGTTATTCCGCCATAATCCCTTGGGAATTCCGCCAGGTGGCATCCTGTTACCCGATTTTTTTTCGCAAAACCAATAACAACCAGTTTGAAGCGATAGCGCTGTTTGGTTTTGCGCCCGATGAAAATTTATTTGCCGACCAGGAGGGTTGGGGCAATTCCTACATTCCGTTATCGATTGAACGCATTCCCTTCACCATCGGCTATACACAAGATTCCACCGGCCAGCGCCAGCCGGTCATACATGTGGATATGGACCACCCACGGGCCAGCTTTACCCAGGGTACGCCGGTATTCCTGGCGCAGGGTGGCAATTCCGAATACCTCGAACAAATCAATACTATCCTTGCCGAATTAATTAACGGCGTGACTGTGTGCCAGCGGTTTATCGACATTTTGCTGGCGGAAGACCTGCTGGAACCGTTTGTATTAACAGTTGCGCTGGACAACGGCCAGCACATTGAAATGCGCGGCTTCTATACCATCAACGAAATGGTGCTGCGCGATTTGGACGCGGAACAATTGGCGCGCTTGCACAGCCAGAATTTCCTCGAATTGATTTATATGGCTATCGCCTCGCTGGCGAATATCCAAAAATTGGTTAACAAGAAAAATAATTTATTATCCGCCTGAGGCCAATCGTATGCTCGAGAACTTCCAACCGATAAAAACCGTCACCGGAATTACGGCTGACTCAATTCCCGTTGAAGTTCTGGAATCGCCAACACCGTTGGTATTAAAAGGGTTGGTAAAAAATTGGCCCCTGGTTACCGCCGCGCAACAATCCGACGAAGAAGGTTATAAATACCTTTGCCAGTTTTATAACGGCGAGCTGGTCAATACCGCTATCGGTAATGCGGACAATACTGGTGCGATTTTTTACAACCAGGATTGCACTGGCTTTGCCTACGAGCGCGCCCGCTCATCGCTCACCGGTGTTTACAACAATATTAAAAACCTCCACGCCAACGGTTCGCGGCGCGCCTATTATGTAGATTCCGCGCCGGTCGATTTTTGTGTGCCCGGTTTTCGCGACCACAATGATTTAAACCTCGGGCCAGTCAAACCGCGCGTCAGTTTATGGATGGGCAACCGGACAATTGTCTCCGCCCATCACGACATCCCCGACAATATTGCCTGCGTCGTGATCGGCAAGCGCCGCTTTGTGGTATTTCCGCCGGAACAATTACCTAACCTTTACATCGGCCCGTTGGATTTTAATCCTGCGGGGCCCGCCATCAGCATGGTGGATTTGCATAATCCCGATTTCGAAAAATTCCCGCGCTATCGCGCCGCATTGGCAAGCGCGCAAATGGCCGAGCTGGATGCAGGCGATGCGATTTTTATTCCGGGCATGTGGTGGCACCATGTGGAAGGCTTAATGCCTTTTAATGCCATGGTGAATTATTGGTGGACAACATTGCCATCCTATTTGGGATCGCCGCAGGATGCCTTTACCCACGCGCTGATGAATATCCGTTCGCTACCGGCAGATGAGCGCCGGCATTGGAAAAATTTGTTTGATTACTACATCTTCGATGCAACACCGGAAAACCATGCGCATATCCCCGCCGAAAAATGGGGAATCCTGGGTGAAATAGATGAAACCATGGCGCGTCGTCTGCGTTCGCAATTATTGAATCGATTGAACCGTTAACCCTTTTCCAGGCTAGGAAATCGCGGACCTCCCATGAAAAAAAATTCAAGAATTATTATTGTCGGCGGCGGCACAGCGGGTTGGATGGCAGCGGCTGCGTTATCCAACGCATTTGCTGCAACCAAAAAAATACTATTGATTGAATCCGATGCCATCGGCACTGTGGGGGTGGGTGAGGCTACGATTCCCGCGGTTAAATCCTTTAATAAATTATTGGGAATTGATGAAGCCGAATTTTTAAAAGCGACCCAGGGAACTTTTAAATTGGGCATCCAATTTGAAAATTGGGGCGCGCCGGGGGATAGCTACATGCACCCCTTTGGCCTGGTGGGAAAAGATTCCTGGATGGCGAATTTCCAGCACTTTTGGTTAAAGGCCTGGCGCCGGGGCATGGCCAAAAGTTACTTCGATTATTCCTTGAATATCCGTGCCGCTAAAGCCAACAAATGTGTTATCGACCCGGCTACCGGATTGGATTACGCCTATCATTTTGATGCGGGCCGCTATGCGGCTTATCTGCGTAAATACAGCGAAGCGCGCGGCGTGACGCGTGTGGAAGGCATTATCGATAAAGTACAAACGCGCAGTGGAGATGGTTTTATCCAATCGCTGAAGCTTGCCTCCGGTGAAACCATCGAGGGTGATATTTTTGTTGATTGCTCGGGGTTTCGCGCACTGTTAATTGAACATACATTGCATACCGGTTTTGAAGACTGGTCGCACTGGCTGCCATGCGACAGGGCCATTGCGGTGCAAACAGAATCGGTGGGCGAACCTGTTCCCTACACGCGTTCCATTGCGCATCCGGTGGGTTGGCAATGGCGTATTCCGTTACAACACCGGGTGGGCAACGGCCTGGTGTATTGCAGCCGCTATATAAGCGATGGGGAGGCAAAGAAATTATTACTGGACAATGTGCAGGGCGCAGTAAAGACCGAGCCGCGCCTGATTAAATTCCGCACCGGTCGTGCGCTAAAGCAATGGAATAAAAATTGTATTGCGCTTGGCTTATCCAGTGGATTCCTTGAACCACTGGAATCAACCAGTTTGCATTTAATCCAAACGGGCATTGTGCGCCTGATTAAAATGTTTCCCGGTGACGACATCCGTCAATGCGAAATTGATGAATACAACCGCCAATCGCGTTACGAATATGAACGCATCCGTGATTTTATTATTTTGCATTACCACGTTACCCGCCGCACCGACAGCGATTTTTGGAATTACTGCCGCACCATGGCGATCCCGGAAACACTTGCCCGCAAAATTGCGATCTATAAAAGCTCCGCCAGTGTCTTTAAGGAACAGGACGAACTATTCCACGAAGGCTCCTGGCAGCAAGTGATGTTGGGGCAGGGAATTACACCGGAAAATTATCACCCCGTGGTGGATAAACTCAGTGATGAAGAGTTGCAGCGGCTGATGGTTTCCATCGAAAACGAACACAACCAATACCTCGCCCGGTTCCCGGGCCACCCACAATTCATTGATCATTATTGCAAGGCGGATGCGCCGGCTAACGACATAAAAACCGGATGATTTTTCATCCGGTTTGGGGTGGTAGCGCGACAATGGTGGCTCTCCGTATGCGGAAAGGTGCGCCCCGCATAGGCCTGGGGCATAATGCCGTCACTACACAGCGACACCGGTTACAAGGTCAAATCCATGAATAATCCAGTAAAAAAAATAATGGTTGTTGGGGGCGGTTCCGCCGGTTGGTTAACGGCGGGGGTAATTGCGGCGGAACATCGGGTTGATAAGGAACACGGAATAGAATTAGTGCTTGTTGAATCACCCGATGTACCTACCATCGGTGTGGGTGAAGGCACATGGCCATCAATGCGCAGCACGCTGAAGAAAATCGGCGTTTCTGAAACAGAATTTTTTCGTGAATGCGATGCGAGTTTTAAGCAAGGCTCCAAATTTGTGGATTGGGTAAAACCATCAGGCGGTGCTTATTACCATCCGTTCAGCTTGCCCGAGGGCGGTAATGATTTAAACCTGGCGGCGCAGTGGCTGGCGCATCGCGATAAGGTGAGTTTTGCGGATGCTGTTTGCCCTATCCGTTTTATTTCGGACCGACACCTCGCCCCCAAATTAATAACCGCACCGGAATTTGCAGGTAACAGCAACTATGGCTACCACCTGGACGCGGGCAAGTTTGCCCATTTCCTGAAAAAACATTGCATCGAAAAATTAGGCGTGACTTACATCCAGGACCACGTTACCCAGATCAACTCCGCTGAAAATGGTGATATAGCTTCTATATCCACCAAGATGAACGGTGATCTCGCTGCCGATTTGTTTATCGACTGCACAGGCTTTGCATCGCTCCTGTTGGGTGGGCATTACCAGATTCCACTAAAGGAAGAGCGCCGGGTTTTATTTAATGATTCGGCATTGGCGGTGCAGGTCCCATACCCGGAAGCGGACTCGCCGATTGAATCCTGCACAATTTCCACGGCGCAGGATTGCGGCTGGATTTGGGACATAGGCCTGCCTACCCGTCGCGGTGTGGGCCATGTATTTTCCAGTGCGCACACCAGTGAAGAACAGGTATTGGAAAATTTAAAACGCTACCTGCAACCGGCCATCGGCAAGGCTGCTGCGGAGAAAATGATGCCGCGCAAGCTGGCCTTCAACCCCGGTTATCGCCAGCAACTATGGCATAGGAATTGTGTGGGCGTAGGCATTGCGGCCGGGTTTATTGAACCCCTGGAGGCCACGGCATTGGTATTGATTGAATTATCGGCGCAAATGATCGCTGAGCAATTGCCGGCCACACGTGGAGTGATGGATACCATCGCGAAGCGTTTTAACGAAACATTCTTTGCCCACTGGCAGCGCATTATTGAATTCCTGAAATTGCATTATGTGTTGAGCGAACGGCGCGATACGGATTACTGGCGCGACCATCTGGATGCTTCCACCCAACCGGACGGTTTGCGCGAGCTGCTGGAGCTCTGGCGCTACCAAGTGCCCTGGAAGCAGGATATCCGCGGTGATGAAATGTTCCCCTGGGCGAGCTACCAATATGTGCTCTACGGCATGGGGTTTGAAACCTCGCCCCTTCACCCTAAACGCAGGGCGTCGATGGACAGCGAAAAAGCGGCTCACCTATTTAACGAAAATAGGAAAAAAGCCCAGGTATTTATGGACAAACTACCCACTAATCGCGCCTTGCTCGGTAAATTGCACGAATTTGGCTTCCAAAAAATCTAGCCGGTAACACATTCGCAGCGGCGATAAAGGCCGGTCAATCTATGGCCGGCCTTTTTTGTTTGCGCGCATTCATTACACCGTTCGATTAACCCCGCGCCTCCACCCTGCCTGAACCTGGCGTGGCGAATCCGCTGCGCAAAGTGGATAGCCCCATGTTCTATCGCCACTAAAAGTGGGACGACACTGCTTTGAATCGGGTGCCACTATTCGCCGGTCAACCTGACTGCGCACCCGTGGTTGAGCCGCTGCCAGGTGCTGCCCGTGTCCGTTTTAATCATTTTTATGCGAGGTAACCTATGCCCACTTTTTTCAAGCCCGCAGCGCTGGCATTTTGCAGTTTGGCGGTGATGGCTACGCTAATTGGCTGTGGCCGGCAATCGGCGGAGCAACCACCGGAACAGGCAGCAACCCCAACCTCTGTTGCATCACCCTGGCCCAGGCTGGATATGGCGGTTAAAAAAGATCCGGCCATAGAAGCACGCATTGCCGAACTGCTCGGCAAAATGTCGGTTGAGCAAAAAGTGGGTCAATTGATCCAGCCCGAATTGCGCCATGTCACCCCGGCAGAGGTCATCGAATATCACTTGGGCTCGGTCCTCAATGGCGGCGGCTCATACCCCGGCGAAAATAAAAACGCGACGGTGGAGGACTGGCTCGCATTGGCGGATGGTTTTTATAACGCCTCCATGAATAGCGAAAACGGGCGCGTGGCTATTCCCATTTTTTGGGGAACCGATGCCGTCCATGGCCACAACAATATTGTCGGCGCAACCCTTTTTCCCCACAACATCGGCCTGGGCGCCGCACGCAACCCGGAATTAATTCGCCAGATAGGTGCAGCCACGGCGGCGGAAATTGCGGTGACCGGTATCGACTGGAGTTTCGCACCGACACTCGCCGTCGTGCGCGATGACCGTTGGGGCCGGACTTATGAATCCTATTCGGAAGATCCGGCGGTGGTGAAATCCTACGGTGGCAAAATGGTGGAAGGATTACAGGGTATCGCCGGTAAGGATTTCCTCAGTGAACAACATGTCATTGCCACTGCCAAGCACTTCCTCGCCGATGGCGGCACCCAGGGCGGGCAGGATCGCGGCGATGCGCAAATCAATGAAGCGGAATTGGTGCGCATCCACAACGCCGGTTATGAAACCGCACTCGCTGCCGGCGCACAGACGGTGATGGCATCTTTCAGCAGTTGGCAAGGCGTGAAGATGCACGGCAATCATTATTTGCTCACCGAGCAATTAAAAAACCAAATGGGTTTTGATGGCCTGGTGGTGGGTGATTGGAATGGCCACGCATTTGTGCCCGGTTGTACCCCGGTGAGTTGCGCCCCGGCGATTAATGCCGGCCTGGATATTTTTATGGCCCCGGAAGGCAATTGGAAAGAGTTGTACCACAACACGGTTGCGCAAGTGAAAAGCGGTGAAATTTCGCAAGCGCGTTTGGATGATGCCGTAGCGCGCATCCTGCGGGTAAAAATACGCGCGGGCTTGTTTGAAAAAGGTGCGCCCTCCACGCGTGAGCTGGCAGGCAAGCGTGAAATTATCGGTGCACCGGAGCATCGCGCAATAGCGCGCCAGGCGGTGCGTGAATCCATAGTGCTATTGAAAAATAACGCCCGAACCTTGCCGATAACAGCAAGCGGTAAAATCCTGGTGGCGGGCGACGGCGCGGATAATATCGGCAAGCAATCCGGTGGCTGGAGCGTCACCTGGCAAGGCACCGGCAATACCAACACCGATTTCCCCGGCGCAACATCCATCTATAAAGGCATCGCGGATGCTGTCGCGGCGGCCGGTGGCTCTGTCGAATTAAGCATCGATGGCAATTACACAACCAAACCCGATGTTGCGTTAGTCGTTTTCGGTGAAGACCCCTACGCGGAAATGCAGGGCGACATTGGTAATTTGATTTATAAAAACGAAATCAGCCTTGCGCTGCTAAAAAAATTAAAAGCCGATGGCATTAACGTGGTTTCCTTATTTATTACCGGTCGCCCCCTGTGGGTGAACAATTTTATCAACGCGTCCGATGCATTTGCAGTGGTCTGGTTGCCCGGAACCGAAGCGGGCGGAATTGCCGATGTAATCCTGACCAAGGCAGATGGCTCGATCAACTACGATGTTAAAGGCAAGTTACCTTTTTCATGGCCATCCTCACCGCTGCAATCACCGCTTAACCACGGCGATGCGGATTATAAACCGCAATTTGCGTTCGACTTCGGTTTAACCTACGCACAACAAATCGAAACGCCCCTGCTGGACGAATCTGCGGCACAACTGGTTGCCGCGCAAACACCGGATACCTTATCCATTTTCAATCAGCGCGTCATGAGCCCCTGGACATTAGTGTTGCTTGACCATGTGAACAACATGGCACCGGTCACAACCAGCAGCGGCGAACTTGGCGCAGTGAAAGTATCCTCGCAAGACAAGCAAGTGCAGGAAGATACGCGCAGGCTGCAATTCAATGGTTCAGCAAACGCCACAGTAACCTTCGGTTCCACAACCCGCACAGACTTAAGCGCCTATGCGGTAAACAAAGGCGCGTTGGTATTTGACGTGCGCGTTAACAGCAAACCGACGGATGTTGTCACTATCGGTATGTATTGTGGCAGCGATTGTGTTGGGGAAATTCCTGTTACCGGACAATTAAATGCCGCCACCCCCGGTGAATGGGCCACCATCAGTATCGCACTCGAATGCCTGGCAAAAAAACGCGTAAAAATGGATATGGTTTTGGCACCGTTTATGCTCCGCACAGCGGGCAGCCTGGATATTTCGCTCTACAATCTACGTATCGAAAAAAACGCGACGACACCCAAGTGCAGCGAATAAAAATTGATAGATATTTCCAAATAGTCGCGGCGGGGCCAGCCTCGCCGTGACCTTGATAATAATAAATCCAACCATTTTCAATTTATAAAATCCGGTTTTTACAATAACAATAGAGGTCGCTATGAAAATCCAAGATTACCGCGTTAAACCAAAAATAATTCCACTTTGCCTCGGCATAGCGCTAACCGGCCTGATTGGTTGCGGTGGTTCCGGCGGGGGTGGCAAAAATAATTCCTCCGCATCCAGCGCAGCGATGAGTTCAAGCAGCGCGGTGAGTTCCAGTGTTGCAAGTTCGAGTAATGCGATGAGTTCTGATATGGCAAGCTCAAGCGTCGCAAGCTCATCGTCCGTTGCAGGATGGGAATTGGTATGGAGCGACGAATTCAATGGCACAAGCATCGATTCCACTAAATGGAGCCATGAAAAAAATTGTACGGGCGGGGGTAATAATGAATTGCAATGCTACACCGATCGTGCCGACAACTCTTTTGTTGCCGATGGAAAATTAACCATTGTTGCGAAAAAAGAAACCTTCTCCGGCCAAGCCAAAATTGATGATGATCCTGGCTATGATGTTAATGATAAATCGGTAACACGCGAGTACACCTCTGCTCGCCTGCGCACTAAAAATAAAGGTGATTGGAAATACGGACGCATGGAAATAAACGCAAAAATGCCGCAAGGACAAGGAATTTGGCCGGCGTTATGGATGCTGCCCACCGAGTGGAAATATGGAAGTTGGCCACTGAGTGGCGAGATCGATATTTTTGAGGCAGTCAATTCCAACACCGGAACCTTTGGTAATACGGTTCACGGAACCCTGCATTTCGGTCGCCCCTGGCCAAACAATGCATACGTTGGGACGGACCATGTTCCCGCCACCAACATTTGGGATAATTTCCATACTTACGCTGTAGAGTGGGAAGAAGGCGAAATTCGCTGGTATGTTGATAACGTACATTTTGCTACCCAAACCAAAGATGGCTGGTATACCTATTATTGGGCAGGCCAATCAGAGGGTTACAAAATCGGTGAAGGTGCTGCTCCCTTCGATCAATTATTCCATATGATTTTGAATGTCGCCGTGGGAGGTAATTGGCCAGGAAACCCCAATGCACAAACTGTTTTCCCGCAAAAAATGGAAGTGGATTATGTGCGTGTTTATCAATGTGCAATAGACAAAGTGAGCGGTAAAGGTTGCGCCACCCACGTTGATCCACAAATCGAACCGCTCCAGGGCATTCCGAAACCGGCAAAAAAAGAATTTGATTTATTCAAAAATGGTGTGAAAAGTTTGCAATTTACTGTGAACGGCCAAACCGTTACCAACACGTTACGCCCCACTATTTATGATAATGGCTCGGTGGGAAATGTTGTGTCCAATCCCGCACTTACTGTTGGCGATTCAGTGGTATGGGATTTAATGTTCAATGCCACACCGGGCAATGCTTATTTGATGACAGGTGATATGAGCGAGAGCGCGCTTGTGGATAATGGATTCAAGTTCGTGAACATGGGCAGTGGTGAATTGAAATTTGATTTGTTTGTTGAGGCAATCCAGCCGGACACCAAATTACAAATCAAACTCGATTCCGGTTGGCCAAATTTAAGTTACACTGAACTGGAAAACCTCCAAACCGGTGAATGGCAAACAGTATCGGTTCCCTTCAGCGGATTGAAAGCCAACAATATCCAGCCCGGCGAAGTTAACATGGATTTAATTACCAATCCGTTCGTTATCGAGCCCAGTGGCGGAACGGCCCACGTAAAAATTAATAATCTGCGTGTGAGTTGCATTGCTGACTGCGCAATAAACCCCATCCTTAAAGGCGTTAGTTCAACCTTAACTGAAACCTTTGACATATTTGTGGATGCCGTCGATCCCAATTGGGATTTCGGCATTGGCGAATGGCAAACCGCAGGTGACCATGTCGATACCGCCGTTATCGATTCTGAGGATAGTGCGCGCGGTAAAATACTCGATGTAAAATTTAAAACAGCTGACCAAAACGGAGTTGCTTTCATCCAGGCAACCGGAACAAAAAATGTAACTGCCTTTGCGGCCGATGGCTATCTGCAATTCGATATGAAAGTCGTTAATTACGGTACCAATACCACCGGTATTGTCGTTAAGGCAGACTGTGTAAATCCTTGCTCCTCGGGTGATTTAGCCCTCGGGTTTGTTGCTGATGGCGAGTGGGAAACCTTCCAGGTTCCCGTTTCGCAAATGGTGAGCGGTGGCCTGGACTTATCCAAAGTCAACACACCCTTTATAATTTTGCCCACATGGGGTTCGCAAAACGGCGTTCACCTGCAGTTGGACAACATCCGTTGGGTCAATCCCTGAGTTCCCCGAAACCGGGAAGTACCAAAACCTGCAAGATGTTCTTATAACTAATAAAAAAGCCGGCAGTTTGCCGGCTTTTTTATTAGTGAATTTATAGGGCAGGTTAACGATGAGTGAGAAAAAAATGTCTGCCCTTCGTTTTTTCGAAGGTTATTTTTCAATCAAACATGTTAATCTACGCGCCGTTTGAAACTCGTCTACTTTATGGAAAACAATAGGTAAATAATGGTATGAAAAAAGCGTTCCTCTCTTATGGTTTGATCATTTCCCTGGCATTGGCAATATCCGCGTGTGGCGGTGGAGGTGGCGGATCCAAGCAACCGGCACCAACTTCAAACATTCCATCTTCTATTAATGCCAGCAGTGCTTCGTTGACGGTATCGTCGGTAATTGAGCAATCCTCAAGTTCATCGATTGACGTATCATCATCTTTTTCATCTGTCGATGCCGGCAGTTCTTCGTTAGCTGCATCGTCATTAGTTGAGCAATCCTCAAGCTCATCGTCTTCTTCCAGTAACGCACCCGCGTCAACTCATTTAATTATTCAGGGAAACGCCGTGGCCAATGCGCTGGCCGGTGGAAAAATTGTTTTCACTGTTGGTTCACAGACTTTTGAAACAACAATCGATGAATCCCTGGAATACAGCGTTACGCTTGAGATTCCGCACGAAGACAGTGATAAACCATTCGTCGCCCTTGCGACTGGTGCTGGTGCAAATGGTTGGATTCAGCTCGCAGCCATTTATCCATCGGTCAGTAAACTGGCGGCGTTGGCGGGGGATGGTGTGCTGGATGCAACTGAATATTTAGGTGTGAATATTTCTCCACTGACAAGTGTGGAATATGCAATCGTTTTTAATAAACAGTTGCCCATCAAAACTGACGAAGAATATAAGTATGCGCTTATGCAGGTTGACGCATGGGATAAGCTGAAACAGGCGGCCTACCTTTCTAGAAAATTAACAGATACCGATCTATCGCCCAAATATGAGACAACACTGCAAATGTTGCTGGATAACAACACCCTGGGTGCGATGATACAAATCCACGAATTGGAGGGTATGAATTTCAATTTGGAATTGAACAAAATAAAAGCCGATGCTTCGCAAGTGCAGGTTTCTGCTGCACCGGTTATTGGAAGGTTTTTACTTAAGGCGAAGGACTTTACCTATTTCCTGATATTTGATGAGGCTGGAACCGGGGCGATACTCACATCAAGTTCACCTGGGTTAAACATACCGGCTGGCGACTTCACGTATCGTTACGCACCGTTTTCCTGGACAAAAGCCGCTAACCAAGTCGAAATTATTTTAGATGAGCCAATAATTTATGGAAAAACGACAGGCTTCGATAATAACAATCAAGGGCCCTGTGCTGATACATCAACGGCGGTGACAATCCCTTTGTGCACAGCGAATTTGGACGGCATTACCCTTTCGCTGGTTGCCGAGAACCAGGTTGGTAAAGCGGTTGAAGCCCGATTGGAACTAAATTTAGTAGATGCCGATGGTAACTCCGCGTGGGATTCAGATGAAATATATCTGGCGAACCTATTGGATGCTTCGCAATTTTATAAAATTACCGAAGATGAATTGATTGGCGGAGAATGGTCCACCAATTACCATCGTTATGTATTTAATGCGGACGGAACCGCCAGCCGGTTGGATTTATTTAAAAAGACCGAAACTCAACTTCAGTGGACATTAGCCGACGGTCAAATATATATAGGTGGCGAGACAACAACAATTTTACCTATGTATCCAAAGGGTCCCGGTTTTATAGCAATGTATTTATTGTCCGAGAATTTGTCGGCTGTGGAGAGGGGCGCCTATCAACAAACTCCGTTGATCAAACAGCAAGATGTGAGTATGGAAGTGGCGGATTGGGTTGGCCGGTGGACAAGGGGGTTCGATAATTATGCATCCTCCGCCTCGGATTTTTATGCGGATGGAACATTACAGGATGGGTTTGAAAACAGGCTTATGGGTTCCTGGTCTGTCGTAAGTAATACTGAAATGAATGGAATTTTTAATAGCGGATGGCTCGCAAATTTTGAACTTATTGCGATTGATAACGGAAAACATTATTTCCAGCGCTGTGAGGGTTTTGAAGGACTAACGCCGATGTTTTGTACACTGGAAAGCTATGTCATTGACCCAACTTTTTCAGGTACTACCTGGTGGGGAGTTTGGGCTCGTGCGCAACTGTATAATGCGGATACTGGCGATTACTGGCGGTTTTACGGCCATGAATTGAGTTTGATTAATCAGAATGACACAACGCAGGTAAGGCGGTATAGCAAGATAGCACCACATTTGTTGTTTGATGCGTCGGCCGACAAGATCCTTGAAATGCTGTCGTCAGATGAAAATTCTTTGGACGTATGTGAGTATCCGGCTTTCGGCTACTGTGTACCAGGCACATCGTTTCAATTGGAACGAACACCTGAAATTAAAATTAATATGGAAGGCAGTGGTTCTTTTTCTTATGACTCGGTAACTTATACAACAACTGTAAGTTTAATGGTTCGTAACGAGCCATTCACGTTGATTATTTCGCCTGATATCGGCTACGAAGTTGTTGCCGGGAATGTAAGCGGCTGCGGCGGTGTGTTGAACGGTTCTAATTTCGAGATCCCAGCCCTGACATCGGATTGCGAAATAAGCGTACAATTTACCGCTATTCCTTAGTGAAATCAGGAACAACCGTTAAAAGTTGCTCCTTAATTCGTTTTTACTTCCTTACCGATATTCTGCTTCCGAAACTCCGTAGGCGACATTCCCACCAACCGGTTAAAAAACCGGTGGAATGCCGATTTGCTATTGAATCCCGCATGTAGCAACACATCCATCACGGTCATATCCGCATGTTGGCTATCGCTTAACAATCGTTTGGCTTCTTCGACCCGGTAGGAATTCATAAACTCGAAAAAGTTGGTGCCATAGTGTTTGTTGATGACGGCGGAAACTTCCTTTACCGGTAAATTGATCCGCTTGGAAAATTCATCGATGTTCAGGTTTTGCTTGAGGAATAGTTTTTGGGTTTCCATTCCTTGTTGCACTTTTTGGATGGCGGTGTCTGTGAGTTTTTCGTCAGCTTTGTCTTTGGAGGCTTCCGGTTTGGTGGTCAGCAGTTTGTGTGTGTGTACCACGCTGTTGATGAAGAGCGCATTGATGAGGATGAAGATAATGTAGTTTTCTGCAATGCCAAACAGGTCAGAGATTTCGGGGGAGGCTACCGCAATAGTGTTGGCTATGATGTGCACCAGGATAGAAAAGCTCCAGGTGAACAAAAAGCCGAGGCTCAAAATATTTAACCAACTGGGTTCGGTTGGCGAAAAATTTGAATACTGGTTGTGTAAGCCTATGCGATACAGGCGCACGCGATTAACGGCGGCGAGGGCGTAGAAGAACGGCATGACTTTAATAAAATGCCATATGCCATTGGTAATTTGTCGTTGGACTTCGGTCATGCCGAGGGTCCTGAAGCGTAAATCGGTGCTGTCGATTTGAAAAAGCACAAGCCAGGTGACGGCAATCGCGGGTGGAACTAAATGCACCAGGTGCCTGCGCATCAGTTTGAACGCATCTTCTGTCAGTGACACGACATAGAGTAAAAGCAGCGGTCCCTTTAATAATTGCGCGATAACCAGGAAATAGGGCAACAAGTATTCATCGAACCAGGTGAACAGGCTGACATCATCATTCCACAGGACCAATATGCAGGCGGAACTGATGGCAATGGATAATAGAAAGGTACTGAGCAAGCGATTGGCGAGCCGGTTTTTAACCGGGAGGATAGCTTGGAAGATGACCAGCAGGATACATTCTGCCACCGTCATAAAGAGGACGACGTCGTGAATATTGAATATATGTTTTTGCATGGGCTCAAACCCTGATGTTTGTCGTTGTTATGGTTTTAGGTCTGGTTGTTATTGTTTTGCGGGTGTTTTTGGTTGACGGCCTGATTATAGTGGAAGCCCTCGCCAGTGTCGCACCGAATTGCGGGGGTGTTACCTGTACTCCCTATTGCGTTGTCAAATAACCATTAATGCGTTACCCAACCTTAGTTACGGGCTTTTTATGTCGCCACCCTGTTTTACCCTGGATCAGGCTGAAGAACTTAGGGCTATGTTGCCCGAACTGGTGTTTGGGCCTGATGGCGAGGGAATCGATTGCGATTATCCCTCGGTAAAAGCTTACCTGGCGTGTTACGGGCTGGATTTTTCCGCGCAATATCCCGGGTTGGTCCATACGCTGGGGTGCATTAGCGCCGTTGATTTCAGGATTGCCGTCCAATATTGGATTCCACCGGGGGCAAAGGGGACCTTGCTGGTCGTGCATGGTTACTATGACCACCTGGGGATTTATGACAAGGTTGTTGCCTTTGGCCTGGCCCAGGGCCTGGCGGTGCTGGGGTTTGATTTGCCCGGCCATGGGCTGAGCAGTGGCGAGCGGGCGACTATAGATTCCTTCGACCAATATGGTGATGTCCTGGAAACCCTGCTCCGGCATGCAACGGATAAACTTCCTGCGCCCTGGTATGCACTGGGCCAAAGCACGGGTGGTGCGGTCTTGCTAAACCATTTATGGCGTTACGATTCACATCGTCCCCAGCCATTGCTGGGTAAGACAGTGCTTTGTGCACCGCTGGTGTTGCCGCGCGGATGGACGCGCGGGCGTTGGCTCTATATGCTCCTGCACAAATTTGTTAAGCGGTTGCCGCGTGGCCATTCAAGTAGTTCGCATGACCTGGACTTTATCCGCTTCCTTGATGAGGAAGATTGCCTCCAGTCGCGTTACCTCTCCGTGCGCTGGGTAGGGGCGATGAAAAAATGGGATGCGCAATTTTGCCGCTGGCAGTCCCTGGACAAGCCAGCCTTAATTATCCAGGGAACCGAGGATCAGACAGTCGCATGGTGCTACAACCTCAAGCAACTCCAAAGCAAATTACCAAACGCGCAAGTCCACCTTATCCAAAACGCGGGCCACCAATTGGTGAATGAACGTTCCGACTTGCGCAATCAGGTTTTTGCGCAAATTAGTCGTTTCTTTTTTAACGCCTGACTTGTGGATCCCGCTGTGCTTATGCACACTCGCCGCCACCACTTTTAGCCTTGGAACAACAACCTGCTTTTTGAAGGAGCTGTGTGTGCACCAATCAGATCGAACATTAAAAGATTACCTGTTTATTATGCTCAAAGGCCTGTGTATGGGGGCTGCCGACGTGGTGCCCGGCGTGTCTGGAGGCACGATCGCATTTATCACCGGTATTTATGATGAGTGGCTCAGCTCGCTTAAGCGCTGTACCCCGGCGGTTTTGCTAATGCTTAAACGCGAAGGCTTTATCAAAACCTGGCATTACATTAACGGGTATTTTCTGGTTGCCCTGTTCGGCGGCATTCTCATCAGCCTGAAAACCTTTGCCGCCATAGTGTTAATTGCCATGGATACCTATCCAATCCTCGTATGGGCGTTTTTTTCCGGTTTGGTCGGCGCCTCCATTTACCATTTGGTTCGTGAGCAGCGTGGCTGGGGATTGACCGAAGTGTTTGGCCTGGTGTTTGGCATCGCGTTTATCCTCGCCATTTCCTTTATGGCGCCTGCGCAATTACCCGGCTATGGCTGGATTTTGTTCCTCGGGGGGTTTGTGGCTATCTGCGCGATGATCCTGCCCGGTATTTCCGGCAGCTTTATTTTGTTGCTGGTGGGGTTGTATCCGGTGTTTTTACAGGCGATCCACAACCTGGAGATCATCAAGCTGCTGTGGTTCGGTGCCGGATGTATCACCGGATTGGTGGTTTTTTCCCGTTTCCTGCTGTGGTTGCTCAGGTCCTATCACAACCAAACCCTGTCCGTGCTGATCGGGTTCCTTGTTGGCTCGCTGTACGTAACCTGGCCGTGGAAACATGCGCTCCTAACGACGACCGACAGTGAAGGCCGCACCGTTGTGCTGCAACAGGAAAACCTTAACCCAATGAATTACCTGGCGGTAACCGGCAACGAACCGACCATTGGCCTGGCTGTGCTGTGGGCATTTCTGGGCATTGCCCTGGTGCTGGGTGTGGAATTGGTGGCCCTGTGGATCAAGCGTCGCAATGAGGTTCCGGTAGAGGGTTGAGCCGGGTATAAAAAACGCCGCAGTCCTTTCGGGCTGCGGCGTTTTTTTTGCCGGCGGGAATTAGAATAAAACGCGGCAACGGATAGTCCCGTCAATTTTCTTCAACTGTTCAAGCGCTGCTTCACTGTAGGGTGAATTGATATCCACTACCACGTAACCCACCTTGTCGTTGGTTTGCAGGTACTGGGAGGAAATATTGATTTTGTTGTCGGAGAAAATCTTGTTGATTGCCGACAACACCCCGGGAACGTTGGCGTGGACATGTAGCAAACGGTGCGCATCGGGGTGGCCGGGCAGCGCCACTTCGGGGAAGTTTACCGAACTGGTGGTGGTGCCGTTGTCGGAATATTTAATCAGTTTTTCCGCAACTTCGATCCCGATGTTTTCCTGCGCTTCCATGGTGGAGCCGCCGATATGCGGGGTGAGGATCACGTTATCCAACCCGCGCAAGGGGCTGATGAATTCATCACCGTTGGCTTTGGGTTCTTCAGGGAAGACGTCTATAGCGGCACCGGCGATATGGCCGGATTTGACGGCATCTGCAAGGGCATCAATATCCACCACCGTACCGCGCGAAGCGTTGATCAGGATCGCGCCTTTTTTCATCAGGCCGATTTCACGTGCGCCGATCATGTCCTGGGTGGCAGCGGTTTCAGGTACATGCAGGCTGATGATGTCCGACGTTGCCAGGAGTTCATCCAGTGAGCGCACTTGCGCGGCATTGCCCAGCGGTAACTTGGTCACCACATCGTAGAACCGCACTTTCATGCCCAGCGATTCCGCGAGCACGCTGGTTTGGCTGCCAATGGAGCCGTAGCCGATCAAGCCCAGGGTTTTGCCGCGGATTTCATAGGAACCGGTTGCTGATTTATCCCAGCCGCCGCGATGGCAGACAGCGTTTTTTTGCGGGATGTTGCGCAGCAACAGGATCGCCTCGGCAATCACCAGCTCGGCAACCGAACGGGTGTTGGAGTAGGGGGCATTGAATACCGCCACACCGTGTTCTTGCGCCGCTTTCAGGTCAACCTGGTTGGTGCCGATGCAGAAGCAACCGGCGGCGATCAGCTTGGGCGCGTTTTCAAATACGCGGCGGGTCAATTGGGTGCGTGAGCGCAGGCCGACGAAGTGTGCATCCTGGATGCGTTTGATCAGCTCATCTTCACCCAGGGCGGTTTTCAGGTAATCAATGTTGGTGTAGCCCTGCGCATTCAGGGTATCCACGGCGGATTGGTGGACGCCTTCCAGCAGCAGAAACTTGATCTTGCTTTTGTCTAACGAGGTCTTGCTCATGGGAACAAACTCCTAAGATGGGTAATGCGGTAGCCGGTCTCGCGGACAAGTAGCGGCGCAAGGGCCGGGTGCGAAGACGTGGGGCGCCGTTCGGTAAGGTGACGGCGGGGGCTGAAAAATTGGCGCGCATCATACCACAGGCAATGGGGTTTGCTGATTGGGGCTGGCTAAAATCCGTCGGGGCGGGGCTTATAGTATTTATTGCATTACCGGTTATTTATTGCATCACCCGGCGGGCAGAGTCCCTATAATGGCCGCCCGGATTGCCTGCGGTAGGCAATCGTTTGTGTTTGAGGTCCAGGGTTTGTCGTCGTCAGTAGTATTGAACGAGCCACCTTCGCCCGCCTTTTTTATCGCGCTCCTCGCGATGGGATTAGGCAGTTTTGCGATAGGTGTCGGTGAGTTTATCGCCATGGGCCTGTTGCCCGAAATGTCTTCCTCCCTTTCCATCACCATCCCGCAAGCTGGCCATTCCATCAGCGCCTATGCATTGGGTGTTGTTATAGGGGCGCCGGTATTGGCGATTTTCAGTACCGGCCGCTCGCGCACCCGCATGTTGGTGGTTTTGATGGGATTATACGCGGTGGCCAATATCACCAGCGCCTTGGCGCCCAATTACGAATCCTTACTGGTATTGCGCCTGCTGAGCGGGTTGCCGCACGGTACTTTCTTCGGTATTGCGTCATTGGTGGCCGCGTCCCTGGCGCCCGCGCACATGCGGACCCGCGCGGTGGCGTATGTGATGTTGGGGTTATCCATTGCAACCCTGGCCGGTGTGCCACTGGCGACAGCCCTCGGCCAATGGCTGGGCTGGCGTTCGGCATTCGTGCTGGTTGGGCTGATTGCACTGGCCTCGGCGATTTGCATCGTCAGGTTTGTCCCTAAAGAACCACCCCGGCAAGGGGTGCGCGTATCCCATGAGCTATCCATGTTTACCAATCGCCAGGTATGGATAACCCTGGGGATAGGCGCCATAGGTTTTGGTGGCCTGTTTTCGATTTTCTCCTACGTCAAACCCACGCTGATGAGCCTGGCCGGTTTAACCGAAATGGGCGTGCCGTTTGTGCTGGCCTTATTCGGGGCGGGAATGGTAACCGGGAATATCTTCGGTTCGCGCATGGCTGATCGGGATTTGCTCGGCACCATCAAGCGCTGCCTGATCTGGTCGATTGTGGTTTGCGCCTTCTTTGCGCTGACCGCGTCGCACTTGTGGCTGGCGTGCGTCGCCGTGTTTTGTGTGGGGACGGTGGTGGTTATCGGCCCGGCGGTGCAAATCCGCCTGATGGACGTTGCGGGCAAGGCCCAAACCATGGCGGCGGCGATGAACCATTCCGCATTTAATTTCGCCAACGCCGCCGGTGCTTTTTTAGGCGGTGTGGCGATTGATGCCGGCCTTGGCTACGCCTCCACGGGGTGGGTCGGGGTCCTGCTCTCCATGGCCGGTATGGGAATGTTTTACTGGATGGTGATCGATGCCAGGCGCGCCGGGTTAGCGGATAATAAAACTCGCTCCCGGCCATAGGCACCGTGCAAACCTGCGCAGTCGAGCTGCGCAGGGTTAAATTTATTTCCCGCCGAATACCGTGCCGATAACCTGGCTGCCCCGCCCAACCGGGTCTTTACGGATCAACTGTTCCTCTACCGCTACCTGTTTAAACAAGCCGTTCAGGGCCTGGGTGAGTACGTGCTGTTCCAGGTCGAGGTTGGGTTTGTTGGCGATGGGCAGCAGGTTATAGGTGTTAAGTAATTGCTTGTATTGGTTGTAGAAGCCGATTTGCTGGAGGTTCTGCTGGACAATCGGCAGATAGCGCTGGCGCAAGCTTGCCTCGGTTTGGGCGCGGAAGTAATCGGTAGCCGCGGTATTGCTGCCGCGCACTATACCCAGCGCATCGGTGATGCTCATATTGCGTACCGCGTCGATAAACACCGCCTTGGCTTCCACTGCGGCTTTTTCCGCGCCCTGGTTCATCAGGGATTCCACTTTATCCATCTGTCCACCCAGCCCCAGTTGCCGCAACTTGCCCGCGAGTGGCTGCACCTCTGCCGGTAATTCAATGCGATAGAGCGGACTATTGGCGTAACCACCGGGTGCGGACAGGCTGGTTGCGGCACGGCCGCTGCCCAGCTCCAGCGCTTCCTTGATACCGCGCACCAACTGGGCCTGGTTGTTATAACCGGCGGCCCCGGCAACCGTGGCACCGGTATCCATGATTTGCGGCAGGGTGGCATTGCAGGCGACCAGGCTGAAAGGCAAGGCAAGCAGGCACGCGTGGACAAGCAGGTTTTTGACAGGTTTCATTAACAAGTTTCCCTTGGTGGTGGACTAGGAGTCTGGGCATTGGATAAGCCCGGTTAATTGGATATGGACGCCATTATCGCTGGTGATGTAGCGCCAGTGCACATCCAGATCCAGTAATTTCATCCCGTAAATACGCTCGGGTTCCGGCTGCTGGTATTGCGGCCGCGGGTCTTGCCGGAGTACCTGGGTGATGAGCCCGGCGAGGTCGGTGCCGGTACGGTTGCGGTAGTCACTGCAAAAATCCGCCAGTCCGACCGGGATCTCCACAGCAATGGCTGCGGGCGGTTCAGGGGCGAAGCTATTCTGCGCTTCCGCAATGCAATCCGTGTAGGGCACATAGGGTTTGATGTCCAGTACCGGTGTCCCATCCAGCAAATCGACGCCGCTGATTTGTACATACAGCTTGCCATCGCGCGCGCTGACACCGCGCAGGCATACCACCGACAAGCCGATGGGTGCCGGCCGGATAGGCGAGCGGGTAGCGAAAACCCCCAAGGCCTTATTGCCACCCAGGCGCGGCGGCTTGACCTTCGCTTTCCATTGGTCGCGCCTGTTGGCATGGAACACGAATTGGACCCACAGGTGGCTCGCCCCTTCAAGGCCATCAAAGGCGCAAATATCATCAAAGGGCGGCAGGATTTCAATTTCCGCTTCGGCCAGGGGCGCCAGGCCGGGCTGGCGGGGAATCCCGAATTTTTCCTTGAAGCAGGAATGCACAACACCGATGGCGGGAAAGGTAAAATTCATAACGGGCAGGCCGGTCATTCAACGAATGCCAAGGCTAGGCAAAATAGCGGACTCACTCAACACTTATTTGGGATGGCCCTGTCGTTGTGCTCCCCAACTGCTAAGATCGCGCCCTGGCACGACTCGCTATAACCCGATCAGGAGTTCCCATGACCCGACTTTTCTCCCTCCTTCCAACCGTCTCGATGTTGCTATTGCTGGCCAGCCTGCCGGGTTGCGGGCAAAAGGATTCCACCGCCCGGGCGCCGCAGGCTAACGGCGAAAGTGTGCAAGCGCTAGGGGCCACGTCTGCAAGCCACGCTTTCAAACTGGTGGATAAGGATGCGCTCCCGGCGGCGGTTGCGCTTTACAACAACCTGGCGGCGCTGCGCGGCAAGCACTTTTTATTTGGCCACCAGGATAGCCTGGCCTACGGGGTTAACTGGGAGGGCGAGCCGGATCGCTCCGATGTGCGCGATGTCACCGGCGCAAACCCGGCGGTATATGGCTGGGAAATCGGCGGCCTGGAACTCGGGCAGGAGCAAAACCTGGACGGGGTCAACTTCCGGCAAATGCAGGAGTGGATCAAGGCGGGCTTTTCCCGCGGCGGGGTTATCACCCTCAGTTGGCACATGTACAACCCGGTTTCGGGGGCCAACTCCTGGGACAAAACCCCCGCCGTCCATGAATTGGTACCCGGTGGTGCCAAGCATGAGGTCCTGAAAAAATACCTGGATGCCTTCGTCGCCTTTAACGAAGGTTTGGTCGCCACCGATGCCCAGGGTAAGCAACAGCAAATCCCGGTGATTTTCCGCCCCTGGCATGAACACAACGGCGATTGGTTTTGGTGGGGCAAGGGCCACGCCAGCGAACAGGATTACATCACCCTGTACCAATTCACGGTGAAATACCTGCGCGACGAAAAAGACCAGCACAATCTCATTTACGCCTTCTCGCCGGATCGCAGCCGCATCGATATGAACCGGTTTGAAAGCGATTATTTCTATGCTTACCCCGGCGATGAATATGTGGACATCATCGGCCTGGATAACTATTGGGACGCGGGCCATGAAGCCAATACCGCCAGCGCTGATGAGCAAAAGGCCAGCTTCACAGCGGCATTAAAAAATATTTCCAGGATTGCCCAAGTACGCCACAAAATTGCCGCCCTGACCGAAACCGGCAACAACCGCCTTACACTCCCCAACTTTTGGACCGAACGTATCCTCGCCCCGGTATTGGCCGACCCGGATTCCCAGTTAATCACCTATGTATTGGTATGGCGCAACGCCAACACGGGGCGCGAAAAAACCGAACAATTCTTTGCCCCCTACCCGGGACAGGCCACCGCGGAAAATTTCAAGGCATTTTATGGAAACCCGACCGTATTGTTCGAGGACGAGCTACCCGCGCTATACCAATAAACCGAGCCTGTGTTGCTCATCAAAAGCCACCTTAGGGTGGCTTTTTTCATGGGTCGTTTTAGGAATTAATCGATTGCATTTTTTTATCAATAAAAGTACGCATCTTGTGTTTATTTTATAGGTGTCGAGCGATTTGACATTTTTTGTGATGGTGTTGGCGTAATGTGGCGCGAATAACTTGATCTTAAAAGGAATTTTTAAACCGGCACGCTTCCTGCCTGAAAAATGCAAATTACGACGACACTGACACAAGCGCGAGGTTTTTATGACGTTTTATTCCAAACTGTTAGGGATAACAGGTGCGGTTATGTTTTCCGCTATCACCCAGGCGGGGCCATTGAATGATTACAACCTGATCCTTTTCGGGGACCTGAATACCTCCAGTAACGTAAAGGTATATGGCAAGGCATTAATCGGTGGGGACCTGAAGTCCAGCGGCGAGTTCGGTTCACACCTGACCGACGCATCCTTTAACGCAACCAATAACGTGGAAGTTATCGGTAATGTTTCCTCCCAGAACCTGACGATCCAAAATGGTTACCTGGGTTACGGTGGAACCAAAACTATCGGCAACCTGAATTGCAATGAGTCTGGTATCGCCCAGAATTCCTGCGTCCGGACATTGGATGATGTGGGTGCGGTTTCCTCCATGCTGGAGGGTTTCTACGATGCGTTGAGTGCCGAATCCGATTTTTACCGCGGGTTCGCACAAACGGGGAATGTATCCGGAACCCAATTGAGTTATAGCGGTTTGGCCACGGACCTGGTGGTGTTCAACGTTGCCGGTAGCGAGCTGTTTGCCAATAACGCCAACTGGCAATTGGACTTTGGCAATGCGGCCAATGTGGTAATCAATGTGTCCGGTACCAACCTGGTTAACCCGGGTTCCGTTAACCTGAGCGGCAGCGGCTTCACCTCCAGTACCTACTCCAACATTTTGTGGAATTTCTACGAAGCTACCACGTTGAACCTGGCCAACGGTTGGAAAGGCAATGTGTTGGCGATTGATGCAGATGTAAAAATCGCGAATGACATTGATGGTTCCCTCGCCGCCAAATCCTACGATGGCAGGGGCCAGATCCATCATTATTATTGGGATTACACCCCGCCCACCACCGAAGTTCCGGAAACCGGCACCCTGGCATTATTACTGACTGGCCTGGGTTTGCTGGGATTCAGCCGCCGTCGCCGCTGTTGTTAATCCACGCGGGGGTAAAAAAACCGGGCTTCATAGCCCGGTTTTTTCACAGCCTTAAATCGCAAAATGGGCGATTTGGGTTTCCAGGCCCTTGGCCGTGTTGTCCAATTGCCGGGCAATCTGGGCCGACTCCTGGGCGTCGCGGTTCAGGTTGCTGATCAGGCCGACCACTTTACCGATATTTTTATTGATCTCTTCCGCCGTGTAGCTTTGCTCTTCTGCGGCGGTGGCAATTTGCATATTCATCCCCAAAATCGCTGAAATCGACCGGGTGATCTGGTTGATCGCCTGGCCTGCCTGGCCCGCCATTTCCAGGGTTACACCGTTTTTTTCCTGGCTGGTTTTCATTGCGTGCATAGCCCTGGCGGCCCCTTGTTGTACCGCTTCGATAATTTGCTGGATTTCAGCGGTGGAATCCTGGGTGCGTTTGGCAAGGGAGCGCACTTCATCAGCCACGACAGCAAAGCCGCGTCCCTGGTCACCGGCACGCGCGGCCTCAATGGCCGCGTTGAGCGCGAGCAGGTTGGTTTGTTCCGCCACACTTTTGATGACATCCAGCACGCTGCCGATGCGGTTGGTGTCATTTTCAAGTTGCGTCATGGCTGCGCTGACATGGTTCACCTCATCGCTCAATTGGTTAATGGCATTAAGGGTATTGTCCATTACGGTCAAGCCTTGGCGCGCATTGTTATCAGCGGATTGCGCCGCGTTTGCCGCACCGCTGGCATTGCCCGCGACTTCCTGGACGGTTGCGCTCATTTCGGTGATTGCGGCGGAAACCTGGTCTGTGGCCTGGTGGGTGTCATCGGCGTAACTTGCTAACGATGATGAGCTTTGGGTAATGGAGTGAGACGCCTGGCTCAGGCTGCTCATGGAGTTTTGCACAGCGGTAATGACTTCCACGATGCTCTGCTGGACTTGCTGGATACTGACACTCAACCGGCCCAGCTCCCCTGTGTATGAAAACCGCAAAGGCTGGCGGAAATTGCCCTCGGCAAGCTGGCTTAGGTGGGCGTTGATTTGTACCAGCGGCAAGACCAGGCTCTTGCGCAGTATCAGGAGCACCAGCAAAACCATGGCGATAGCGCCCAGGATAATCAGCCCGTTCGCCCACAGGGATACGCTGCTGCTGACAGCCAGGTTATGTTTGGTATCTTGCGCAACCTGTTCGCTGATGAGGCGCGCGGATTCCGCGAGCAAGGTGCTGGGTTCCCGATCTATGCCGGACACCGCAGTGTCACCCGCGACCGGATCGAAATCAGCGTTCCTGAATGCCTCAAGCCCGGTCTTGTAGCGCCCGAAGGCTTGTTCATGGGCTGCCAAAAATTCAGCCACCTTATCGCGGCTTTCGCCCTCAAGGGTTCTATCCAGCGCTGTCCCCTGTTGCTGTATATCCCGGTGCAGGGTTTCAAACTGGCCCCAGTATTCATTGAGTTTGGCCGGGTCCTTGCCGCGCAGCAGTACGTTCTTCCATTCCTGTACCTGGAGCTTTAACTTGAAATTCATCTCATTAATGCTGCGCTCCTGCGCCACTGAACCGGCGATGAGATGGTTGTAATCGGTGATAGTTTTGCTCAGTAAGGAAATGGCAATACCGCTAATAATGAGGAACAAAATCACCCCGGCGCCGACCGCGAAAATTAATCGGCCCTGGATACTGGAAAAGGAAAACATAGGAAAAACCTCAAAAAACCGGGGAAAGGAAACGGCGTTTTGAGTATAGGAAAAGAAAGCGCGGCAGGAAGATTTTATCTGCCGCGTTTATAGCGCGTTTATAGATCGGTGCGGTAAACCTAACGCGGAAAAATGGTCTTCACACCCTCTTTGGTGCCAAGCAGCAGAACACTTGCACCCCGGGCGGCAAACAGGCCGTTTGTCACTACCCCGGTGATCTGGTTGATGCGGTGTTCCAATCCAACCGGATCAACAATTTGCAGGTTGTGTACATCCAGGATCACATTGCCGTTATCAGTCACCACACCTTCGCGATACACCGGTGTGCCGCCGAGTTTGACCAACTCGCGCGCAACGTAAGAACGGGCCATGGGGATCACCTCTACCGGCAGCGGGAATTTACCCAGTACATCCACCCATTTGCTTTCGTCGGCAATACACACAAACTCCCTGGATACCGCCCGCACGATTTTTTCACGCGTCAGCGCCGCGCCGCCGCCCTTGATCAGGTGCAGATACGCATTGCTCTCATCAGCGCCATCGACATACACCACCAGTTCGCTCACCGAATTGCAATCCAATACCTCAATACCCAGGCTTTTCAGGCGCGCAGCGGAGGCGTCGGAACTGGCTACGGCACCGGCGAACAGCGATTTGATGTCGCCGAGGTAATCGATAAAGAAATTGGCGGTGGAACCGGTGCCGACACCGATGATGGAATCGTTGAATAATTTGGGTTTGATGTATTCAATCGCGGCGCGCGCGACGGCTTGCTTGAGTTGGTCTTGGGTCATGGTGGTCTCGTGCTAATAAAAGGTACGCCAGCCGCGGCTGGCTTCGTGTGAATCATGCATGATCGCGGAAAACTTGCCGCATTATACGGATTTTCGCCGTGCGGGCGGCGGCCAAATTGTTTACACTGCGGCGACTTCCACTCCGTTTAGCCATTCCATATAAACAAGAAATCCGATGCCTGAATCCTACATAAAACGTATCCTCAACGCCCGTATCTACGACCTGGCGATAGAAACCCCGCTCGACGAAGCGCGCCTGCTCTCCGCCCGCACCGGCAACAAAGTGTTACTCAAGCGCGAAGACCTGCAACCGGTGTTCTCGTTCAAACTGCGCGGCGCTTACAACAAACTCCAGCAATTAACTGCGGAAGAACGCAATCGCGGAGTGATATGCGCATCAGCGGGCAACCATGCGCAAGGGGTTGCATTGGGTTCCCAGCATTTGGGGATCAAAGCCACTATCGTCATGCCGCGCACCACCCCGGCCATTAAAGTCGATGCGGTAAAAGCGCGCGGCGCCAAGGTGGTATTGCACGGCGATAACTATGATGAAGCCTCCGCCCACGCCAAAAAACTGGTGGAAGAAAAAGGGCTGACTTACATCCATCCGTTCGATGATCCGGAAGTCATTGCGGGCCAGGGCACCATTGCAATGGAAATCCTGCGCCAGTACCCCGGCAAAATCGATGCGATATTTATCGCCGTCGGTGGTGGTGGCCTGGCCGCCGGTATCGGCGCTTACGTTAAATACTTGCGACCGGAGACCAAAATCATCGCGGTGGAATCGGAGGAATCCGCCTGCCTGCTCGCGGCCATGGAAAAGAAAAAGCGCGTGGTATTGCCGCAGGTCGGTATTTTTGCGGACGGCATTGCGGTAGCCCAAATCGGTGAGGAAACCTTCCGCATCCTGCGCAAAGTGGTGGATGAATGTATCACCGTCAGTACCGATGAAATTTGCGCGGGCATCAAGGATATCTTTGAAGATACCCGTTCCATCGCTGAACCGGCGGGCGCGACGGGGATCGCGGGTTTGAAAAAATATGTAGCCAAATACGGCATCACCGGCCAGACGCTGGTCGCGATTGATTGCGGTGCGAATATCAATTTCGACCGCTTGCGGTACATCAGCGAGCGCACCGAAATCGGTGAAAAGCGCGAGGCCATTTTGGCGGTAACGATTCCGGAGCGACCCGGCGCCTACAAGGATTTTTGCAAGGCGATTGGCAAGCGCAACATTACCGAATTTAATTATCGTTATGCCGATACCCAATCCGCCCATATTTTTGTGGGGGTGCAGGTCAGCGCAGACGGGCAGGATCGCGCGGAGTTGATTGCCGACCTGAGCACGGAAGGCTATGCGGTAGCGGATATGACCGATAATGAACTGGCCAAGCTCCACATCCGCCATTTGGTGGGTGGCCATGCGCCCAACGTTGAAAATGAAGTGCTTTATCGCTTTGAGTTCCCGGAGCGCCCGGGTGCGCTTTACACCTTCCTGAACAAGGTCGCCGGTCGCTGGAATATTTCCCTGTTCCATTATCGCAACCATGGTTCCGCCTCTGGCCGGGTGCTGGTGGGAATGCAGGTTCCCAAGGGTGAATACGGGGAATTGAAGGCGTTTTTAAAAGATTTGAATTATCCCTATTGGGATGAAACCCATAATGAGGCTTATAAATTTTTCCTCAGTTAAGCCAAATTCCTCATCAATCGCAAAAAAGGGCGCTTATGCGCCCTTTTTTGCGGTCATTTTTATCGGTGGTTCTATCCCGGTCTTTACATTGGCCGCCCCAGGGTTAATTTATGTTCAGGCACTGGCAGTCTGTGGATTTTGGTGTAATCTGGACAACGTTGTCAAAAAACTTCCAACACAATAAAACATTGATGGCCATCAACCCCGAAATTACCCGTGGCAGGAGTCCAGTTATGAAAAAATCCCTTCGATCGACCAATATGCGCCTGGGGCTGTTTGCCCTGGCGCTTGGACTTGCCCAAGCCATCCATGCAGCCAGTTTGAACCAGCAGCAACTCAGTGGTTTCGCCGCCGGTGCGAAAGTGAGCTTTGAAGTCGTCAGTAACTTTGCGGCCAAGCCGCAAGCCAGGATCAGTATCCATAATGAATCATCTGTGGCATTGCCCGGCGGGGCCGGGGATTGGCGGATTTATTTTCATTCGGTACGCAAAATCGATACAACCCGGGTTGAAGGCCTGAGCCTGCGTCATATCCAGGGCGATTTACATGAGCTTGCCCCCGTTGCCGGATTTAAAGGGTTGGCAAGTGGTGCCAGAGTGGATATTCCTTATGCGGCAAGCGCCCACCTGGTGAGCTTTACTGATTTTATGCCGCGCGCATTTATCGCCCAGCCGGGTTTGCGTGCAGAAATTTTTGCGAATACCGATACCGAAAACATCACTGCATTTGTTGCGCCTTTCAGCAAGCCCGAGCAGCAGCTCCGCGCAAAAGATGATTTATACCCGCTTGCGACAGCGGCATCGCGCTACCAGGAAAACCTGGCGGTGAACCAGGCAGCGGCCAGGGCCGATGCGAGTCCGAAAATTATTCCTACCCCCGCTGACATTCACTATCGCAAAGGTACCGCTAGGCTCGACAACAGTTGGCGAATTCATTATGCCGGCCGCTTGGCGGGTGAAACCAACTACTTTAGCGAACAATTAAAAAGCTACGGTTTAACACTCGCGAGTGTTGCGGATCATTTGCCGGTATCCGGCAAGGTGATTGAATTGGGCGTGGATAAATCCATCGGCAATGCCGAAGCCTACAAACTCGACATCAGCGCGGACAAAATCACCATCGTCGGCGGCGACAACGCCGGTGCGTTTTACGGCATCCAAAGTGTGCTGGGTTTATTGCCCGCGCAAAGCGCAAGCAGCCACAGGGTTCCGCAACTCACCGCCAGTGACGCACCGCGTTACACCTGGCGCGGTATGCACTACGACATGGGGCGCAATTTCCACGGCAAGGAATATACCCTGCGCTTGATTGAGCAGATGGCGCGCTACAAGCTCAACAAATTACACCTGCATTTAACGGAGGATGAAGGCTGGCGGATTGAAATTCCCGGTTTGCCGGAATTAACGGATATTGGTGCCTATCGCTGCTTTGACCTCACCGAACAAAATTGCCTGCTGACCCAACTCGGTACCGGGCCGCACAAATCCGGTTCGGGCAACGGCTACTACAGCGCGGACGATTTTGTTGAAATTGTGAAATTCGCGCGCGCGCGCCACATTGAAGTCATTCCGGAAATTGATATGCCCGGTCACGCGCGCGCGGCGGTTAAATCCATGGAGGCGCGGTACAAAAAATTGCTGAAGGCGGGGAAAAAAGCCGAAGCCGAACAGTATTTGTTATCCGATCCCCTGGATAAATCACAATATATGTCTGTGCAAAACTACACCGACAATTCAATAAACGTCTGCCTGGCATCCACCTATGCCTTTGTGGATAAAGTCGTGTACGAATTGCAACAAATGTATCGTAAGGCGGGCACAAAACTCGTGACTTTCCATATGGGGGGCGATGAAGTCGGCGCGGGTTCCTGGAGCGCATCACCCGCCTGTGAAGCGCTTTTTGCCAAGGGCGAGCAAGGCGTGGCTGGCGTGGCGGACCTTAAGCCCTATTTTGTCAGCAAGGTCGCGCAGATTACCAACACCCGCGGCCTTAAGCTCGCCGGATGGGAGGACGGGCTGATGTACGACCCCACCAATACCTTCAATCGCCAGCAATTCGCCAACGAACATGTGCTGGCTAATGCCTGGGATAATATTTGGGAATGGGGCGTCGCTGACCGGGCCTATCGATTGGCCAATGCCGGTTATGAACCGATTTTATCGCCCGCAACCCATCTGTATTTCGACCATCCTTACGAAGTCCACCCGGAAGAGCGCGGCTATTACTGGGCGACGCGTTACAGCGATACTGCCAAGGTATTTGGCTTCATGCCGGATAACCTCTACGCCAATGCGGATAAAACCCGCATGGGTGCCCCCATCGATAACCTGGAAGCTTTGGTGGGCCGCGCATTGCCGGCGTTGGAAAAGCCGGAAAACCTGCGCGGGCTACAAGGGCAGGTATGGAGTGAAACCATCCGTACCGGTAAACAAATGGAAGAAATGATTTATCCGCGCCTGATCAGCCTGGCCGAGCGCGCATGGCATAAAGCCGGTTGGGAAGGCCCTAAGCCCGACACTCACGCGCGTACCGCTGGCTGGGCCGAATTTGCATTGCAACTAAGCGCAAAGGAATTGCCGAAGCTGGCGAACCTGGGCGGTGATTTTTACCTGCCGCCGCCGGGGGCCAGGGTGGAAAATGGCAAGTTGTTCGCTAACAGCGCCATACCTGGCCTGGCCATCGAATTCAGTACAAATAAAGGCGCCAGCTGGACAACCTACACGGGTGAAATAGCGGTCACCAACCAAGCCATCCACCTGCGTACCCGGCTCGGCGATAAAACCAGTCGGGTAACTATTACCCAATAACGCTTCCGTTAATATCCCTGCGCAGGGAAGCGCCTGTATATATTTTTTATCCTTGAAATCCACATTTCTTAAAGCAATACACCAGGAAAATCGGGAAACTTGCTGATTTTGTGGTGTTTATTGATATATTTGTCACATATTTCATTGTGTCGCGTCTTTCATTCCTGAAAATCATAGCTATTATTTTGACTACGCCACAGCCGGTGTGGGTTGCATCCCGGCTGCTTTGTGGATGTCAGTGTTTATCTAATAACAATGTGCAAGGTATGGCTGCCCAACTCAGTCATGATTTAAGGTATAACCATGAAAGTCGATGTTCTCTCAGTGGTAACGTTTTTGTTTTGCCTGGGAGTCTGCGTCACCCTATTGGATGTTACTGCTTTGGTGTCATTTGCCGAAGCCGCAGTGGAGTCCATGTCGGAATAGTTGAAGCGCAGAAAACGGAATTGAAAAAACAAATCCCGCTCCGGCGGGATTTGTCGTTTATGGACAGCTGATGTGTATCACTTCTTGTTCAGTGGCTATAGCGGCCAGGGGGATATCCCAATTGTCGACATGCAGCGCTGGAACTTCCTGGCAACTATGGGCAAGGCCAATAAGTAGCGGTTTACCGTTTGGTTTGTGTTGCTTGAAGGCAAATGTCCTGTCGTAAAAGCCGCCACCCATACCCAACCGGGCACCGCTGCGGTCAAACGCGACCAGTGGCATTAACACCACATCCAGCAAATGCGCCGGCAGCTTATGGTTCAGGAGGTGATTCGGCTCGGGAATACCGAGATGGTTCGGGATCAGATGCGTGTGGGGTGTGAATTCCACAAACCATAGCTCGCGTTTTGTTTCGGGGCGCAGTACCGGTAAATAGCATTGTTTTCCCATATCCCACAGTTGCCGGGCGATAGGTGCCGGATTGATTTCCCCATCATTAGCAATGTAAAGCGCAATCTGGCTGCCGCGCATAAATGCTGGAAATTGCAGCAAATGCCGCAGCAACAACGCGGAGGCGTGGGCTTGTTGTGCCGGAGTCAATGCGCGACGACGCTGCCGCAACTCGTTGCGCAATAAGGCCTTTTGTTGGTCAACAGGGATTACATCGGCCATAAATAGCCTTGAAGGAATTTGGATAACACCGGAGGGAAATAAGAGACCCCGAAATGCCGCTACCAAGCTGGCCTTGAACCCAAAGGTTCAAGGTGGCGATACCTGTGGCTTTTTAGGCTTTCCGTCAAGCGGACATGCACACCAAGCGCAACGAGATACTGCCGGGCTAACATTTATCGGCTCAAGGACATTGTTGGATTGCGAACATTCCAGGGCGTGGCGCAAGTATAACCCAAGGTTACCGGACTTTCGCAAATGAAATTATGCTTGGCTTATAGAGTCGTTTAGCAAATATTCGTCTTAAACAGGGCTGGTAAAAAAACGCATTTTGCACTTGTGATCTTTATTTATCCTATTTGATGGTTAGTCAGTCGCACGCACTACATCTTGTTACCGCGATCAAAACAACAAAGCCCGCAATGGCGGGCTTTGTAAACTGAGGCGGGTTTTTCACTTATCCAAGATTGGCCAGGCTGCGATCCAGTTTTTCGTTCAGTCGCAGCAAATCCACCTGGCTTACCGTCGCGCCGCCATTATTGCCAGCCTGGCGCGCCTGCAACAATTCATGGCTCAGGTTAAGCGCCGCCATTACCGCGATGCGCTCCAAACCAATAATGGCGCCAGTGCTGCGGATGGCTTTCATTCGCTCATCCAGCAAATGGGCGGATTCAATCAATGCCTGGCGTTCCTCGCGCGGACAGGCTACCTGGTACTCTTTATCGAGGATTTTTACAAAAACGGTTTCGTTGCTCATTGGTTACCCCGACTATTCGGCATCCAGGTTACGTAAATGGGTGATCATGGCTTCCACACGGCTGCGCGCCAATTCATTCTTCTCGATCAGGCGCACCCGCTCGCGGTGCCATTCACTTTCGCGGGCTTTTAATTCGGCATTTTCTTGCTGCAAGCGATTACACAGCAAAATCAGCTTATCCAGCTTGGTTTCAAGGGCGAGTAAAAGATCGTCGGACATGATTATCAATAACCAATAAATAGCGCAGGTCGCCCACTATATTGCTTCCTTCAGCAGGTGGTCAATCATACGGCCCAAGTTAATGTGGATTCGAGAAATTAGTTGTTATTAACGATAAACAAACAGGTTTTACTTGAACCAGGTCAACAGTAGAAATGGCTATATAAAACTTTGCAGAGCCACCAGGATCAATCGTGGTAGCATTCGCCCATTGCGAAAGAGAGGCACTCCATGACATCCACAACCGCTGAAGACTACCTGCAACCTCCCCTGAATTTCGATGACATTGCCAATTTGCTTGCGCCCCTGGGTACCTTGAATAGCCCGTCTGAATTGCATGGGCTACTCTGCGGCAAACTGGCCGGTGGCGCCCAACTGACAGAAATTAGCTGGCTCCTGGATGCCGTGGAGTTCCTCGATTTTATTGCCGCACCCGACGAGCAAGTCCGCCACGCACTGAGCCGCTTGTTCCATTCCACCAATAGCCAGCTACAGGGCGAATTCAATTTAAAACTGATGTTGCCTGATGACGACAACCTGCTCAGCGAACGCGCGCGCGCGCTCAGTGAATGGTGCCATGGATTTTTGTCGGGCTTCGGCAGCGTAGACCATCAAGGTAAACGCGAAATTTCCGAAGAGGCGGAGGAAATGCTGCAAGATTTGGCGAGCATCGTTCAAATCCAGGTGGATGACGAGGAGGGTGAGCCAAGTGCGGAAGCGGATTATATGGAAGTCACTGAATATGTGCGGGTAGTAGTCAGTTCGCTGTATTTTGAATTCGCCGCCGAACAAGATCCCGCGCGTAACCCGGCCGCTATGGCACCGGCATCCCACCAATTGCACTAATTTATAAATTTGCGCCGAGAAAATCATGAGAATCGCTAAAACTGAATTCGCCCGTCGCCGTAAACAATTAATGGGACTAATGGAGCCTAACTCCATTGCAATAGTGCCCGCTGCACCCGAGCGCACGCGCAGCCGTGACACTGAATACCATTATCGCCAGGACAGTGACTTTCTCTACCTTTCCGGCTTTGAAGAACCGCAAGCGGTACTGGTGCTGATTCCGGGGCGTGAACACGGCGAATATGTTTTATTTGTGCGCGAGCGCAATCGCGAACGCGAAATCTGGGATGGCTATCGCGCGGGGCCGGAAGGCGCATGCAGTGAATTTGAGGCGGACGATGCATTTCCCATTGATGATATCGACGATATTTTGCCGGGCTTATTAGAGGGCAAGCAGCGCGTTTATTACGCTATGGGCAAAGACGGGGAATTTGATAAACATGTAATGGATTGGGTGAATACTATCCGCGCCAAGGTTCGCTCCGGTGCAACGCCGCCCGGTGAATTCCTTGACCTAAGCCACTTCCTCAATGATATGCGGTTATTTAAAAGCGCTGCTGAATTGCGCGTGATGAAAGAAGCGGGGGAGATTTCCGCGCGCGCACATGTGCGAGCGATGAAAGCCTGTAAACCCGGGGCGATGGAATATCAGCTCGAAGCAGAAATCCTGCACGAATTCCACACGAATGGGGCTCGCTTTCCCGCCTACAACTCAATCGTCGGGGGCGGAAAAAATGGTTGCATCCTCCATTACATTGAAAACTCCGCACCGCTAAAAAACGGCGATCTCGTTTTAATTGACGCAGGTTGTGAATTGGATTATTACGCTGCCGATATCACTCGTACATTTCCTGTTAATGGAAAATTTTCCCCCGAACAAAAAGCGCTTTATGAAATTTGCCTGCAAGCGCAACTTGCCGCTATAGCCGTGGCTAAACCGGGCAACCACTGGAATGATCCACACGAAGCCACGGTGCGAGTCATTACCGAAGGTTTGGTGAAGCTGGGTTTGCTTGAGGGTGATGCCAATGAATTAATTAAAAACGAAGCCTACAAGGAATTTTATATGCATCGCGCTGGCCATTGGCTGGGTATGGATGTGCATGATGTAGGCGATTACAAAGTCGGTGGCGAATGGCGCGTCCTGGAGCCGGGTATGGTGATGACGGTGGAGCCGGGAATATATGTTGCGCCCGATAATGAACGCGTCGCTAAAAAATGGCGCGGCATTGGCATCCGCATTGAAGACGATGTGGTGATTACGAAAGAGGGCAATGATGTCCTCACCAAAGATGTCCCTAAAACGGTTGCTGAAATTGAAGCCCTGATGGCGGGCTAGAATCTCTTTGCATATGTCACACATCGTTGAATTTGATATCGCCATTATCGGCGGCGGCATGGTTGGGGCCAGCCTCGCCAGTATGTTGGCGGCGAGCCAGCCACAATGGCGTATTGCCCTGGTTGAGGCCCAGCCCTTCGCGCGTGCGGACGAAGCGCATTATCAATCGAGTTTCGATGCGCGCTCCACCGCGCTCTCCTTCGGTACCGCAAATATTTTACGTGAACTGGGTTTATGGCAGCGCCTGCAACAACACATTACACCCATCAAGCAAGTTCACGTATCCGATCGCGGCCATTTCCCCGGTGGAATAATTGATGCGACCGCTAATAATCTCGATGCTGTCGGTTATGTGGTGGAGAACGCCTGGTTGGGCAACGCACTGCTTGCCCATGTACGGACCCGGCCCTCCATCCAGTGTTTTGACTCATCAACAGTGCTGCAATTAATTCCGCGAGAAAAGTGCGCGCGGTTGCGCGTGCAGCAAAAAGATGCACCGGAGTTTTTTATTGAAGCTGCGCTAGTTGTGGTGGCCGATGGGGGTGATTCTGCCGTGCGGCGGAATTTGGGTATAGCAACGCAAACCCGTGGGTATGGACAAACAGCGATTATCACCAATGTTGAATTTTCCGAGCCGCACTTGGGGATTGCATTTGAGCGCTTTACCGACGAAGGTCCGATTGCATTATTGCCACTGGGTGAATCGCATCAGGCCCGGCAATCTGCACTGGTTTGGACCTTGCCGGCAGACAAGGCGAATGAAATCCTGACGGCGTCCGATGAAGATTTTCTAGCGCATTTACAAAATCGTTTTGGTTTTCGTGTGGGGCGTTTTACCCGGGTTGCAAAACGTTTTGCCTATCCATTGCAACTGGTATTGGCGGAAGAACAAATACGTTCCCACGTTGTGTTGGTGGGTAATGCTGCGCATTTTCTGCACCCGGTCGCCGGACAAGGTTTTAATTTGGCCCTGCGCGATTGCGCCTGTTTGGTAGAGACCCTGGGTGTTGCGCTTGCGCATAACCAGCCGCCAGGTGATTTATCGGTATTACAACGTTATCTCGCCGCGCAAGCGCTCGACCAGCAATTAACGATTGAATTCAGCGATAAATTAGTCAGGCTTTTTTCCAATAACCATTTGCCATTAATTGCGTTGCGTCATTTGGGTTTATTGAGCCTTGAGTCATTGCCCTTATTGAAAGATCAATTTATTGCGCAAACCATGGGCACAGCGGGACGCCAATTTCGCTGGCAATTGAATTCAGTGGCCCCTGTAGAAAATGATATTCAGGGTGCTGTAACACTGTCCGGGACTAACACAAGTCAAGGAAACGATTTTGATGTGGTTATTGCAGGTGCAGGGTTGGTAGGAGCGTCACTGGCCTGCGCTATCGCACAAACGGAAGCGGCACAGAATTTACGTATCGCTGTTGTTGAAGCGGGTGGCCATGGCCAGCAATATGCCGGTGAAAATTTTGATCCGCGTGTTGTGGCATTGACTCACGCATCGGAAAAATTGTTGCGCACAATTGGCTGCTGGGATGCGATTGCGCGCGAACGTGTGTGCGCTTACCGTGAAATGAAGGTATGGGATGGGGAAGGTACAGCATCCATTGAATTCGATTGCGCGGACGTGCAACAACATCATCTCGGCCACATTGTGGAAAACTCGGTGATTGTTAACCAGTTGCGTAAGCGTATAACGCAGTTGCCGAACATTACCTTGATGCAACCGGCAACGGTGGCGGATATTATTGCGCCGCAACCTGGCAGCCCCTATGCAAAAATCCAATTATCAAACCAGCGCGAATTAACAGCGGGGTTGCTAATCGCCGCTGATGGGGCGCAATCGCGCGTGCGCGATTTGGCCGGTTTTACAACGCGCGAATGGGATTACGGCCAGCAGGCAATTATCACCACAGTGCGTACGGAATTTCCCCATGGATTTACCGCCTGGCAGCGCTTTATGCGCACCGGACCCCTGGCGTTTTTGCCGCTGCAACACAAGGGCGATGCGCAGCATTGTTCTATCGTTTGGTCGGCGGATAATGAATTAGCGCAAGAACTGCTGGGGCTGGACGATGAAACATTTTGCGCGCGCCTCACGCAAGCGTTTGAGGCGCGTTTGGGCCGCGTCCTCGCCTGTGATAAACGCTATGCCATTCCACTGCGCCAGCGCCATGCAACCCACTATATCCAGCCGGGAATAGCACTGGTGGGTGATGCGGCCCATAACATTCATCCCCTCGCGGGGCAGGGTGTGAATTTGGGCTTGCTGGATGTGCTTGCCTTGTCGGAAGAAATTGAACGCGCATTGCAGCGCGGTGTCCCCCTGCATGATGAATCCATTCTGCGTCGTTATCAGCGCCGGCGATTGGCGGGCAATTTGGGCATGATGTCGGCCATGGAAGCATTTAAATATTTATTTGGCAGTCGCTCCCTCGGCATTCACTGGTTACGCAATACCGGCATGCGCCAGCTAAACTCCATACCGGCAATAAAAAAATTCATTGTTAATACCGCTCTGGGAGTTAACTGAAGCGCCAGCTTTTGAGGATTTATTTCAATGGTGCCATTTGATGTTTGGGTTGATATAGCGCCTTTTGACTGGGCCTCCATAGGCACATCGTTATTATGCGGAAGTATCATCGGGGTGGAGCGGCAATTGCGTGGCAAACCGGTCGGTATCCGCACATCTTCGCTAATCACCCTGGGGACTTATATTTTTATTGCCTCCTCACTGTTTGCTGCCGCGCATTTCGCCGGTCCCGAAAAAGTCGTCACCGACCCCTCACGTATTATCGGCCAGGTAATTACCGGTATTGGATTCCTCGGTGCGGGTGTGATGCTCGCCCGCGATGGCTTTGTCCTGGGTGTTACCTCGGCCGCGACTATCTGGGCCCTGGCATCTATCGGCGTGGTGATCGCTATAGGCTACAACCTCGTAGCAATCAAATTATCCCTGGTGGTTATAGCCGTACTGGTCGGTGTGGATTTATTGGAAGATTATTCGCAGGCGTTCACGCGCGGTGTCCATAAAAAATATCAGGATTGGCGTGGTAAAAATAAAAATTCATCGGATTGATGCGTTACATGGGTGTAGAAAAGTAACACTGGTAATGAAGGTTTTATGTCGAAATTAATGATTGTTGCACGTGTATTAAATTGGCTGTTATTGCTCGTTTTTTTCGTAGCAATTGCCGGTTTTATTTCGTTTGCTAATACCTATGGTTTTTTCCTGGCGGTCGTGACCGCGGTTATCGCCTGGTTTTGTTATAAACATAATCGTTGGGGCTATTTTGCCGCGGCGGCCTGGGCATTGGCCTGTTACCAATTAGCCAAACAAGGCTACGAATTTCAAAGCATTAAGCGCCATGTCATGGCTACAGGTTTTATATTGATTCCTATTGCCCTTTTTTTGCACGAGACGTTAGGAAAAACCGTGGCAAAAACTGCACAAAATGATAGCAATCCCGACCGGCGTGATCCAAAAATGCCCGATTAAATGCGCAGCTGTTACACAGCACTACAAAATGTGTCGATATTCTCTAAATTCACGGATAACTGCTTGACTCGGCGCGTCCAAGTGCTTTAATTTTGATCCGCTACAGATTGAGATCCGCCCCAAGACTAGGCTTTTGTAAGACAATCGCTTGCTCAAGACACTTGGACGTACCACGACCTGAGCAATAGCTTTATTTCAAGCTATTTCACTCTGGCTTTTAGTAAAGTCGGTTTTTTTGTTCGGTCAGCTACGCTGACGTTTTAAGATGCAAGATGAGGAAACTATGTCAGATCTAGTCTCTGGTGTTGTTAAGTGGTTCAACGATGATAAGGGTTATGGTTTTATTGAGCGTGAAGGCGGTGCAGATGTATTTGTACACTTCCGCGCAATTAACGGCACTGGCCGTAAAACCTTGAAAGAAGGCCAAAAGGTCACTTTCGAAGTAACCCAGGGCCAAAAAGGCCCGCAAGCGGAAAACGTAACTCCACTCTAATCTGTGAGAGTTTCAACTAAGGGGTGATTGAGTAATCAATCGCCCCTTAGTGTTTTCGGCTTCCGTATTTCCCGCGCTATTTCCTTCGCCGGTTTAATGGGGGCGAAAATATTTTTTATCCCGTAAATGGCTCCCGTTCCATGTTTGATTTGCAATCCATTCTCTGGCTCACATTCATTATCCTGACTATTTATTACTGGCGCGGTGCCTTGCGTGTAAAGGAGCGCGCTTTCATGGCGGCGCAGCGGCGCTGCACGGAAATGGATGTGCAGTTGCTGGATGAAACTGTTTATCTGCGCCACCTGTGGTTCAAGCGCAATAGCCAGGGCATCCTTTCGTTGTGGCGGGCGTTTTATTTTGAGTTCACGGTGAGCGGTGCAGATCGCTATTACGGTCGGGTCATAATGCTTGGGCCGCACATTACGCATGTTGAACTTGATCCTCATCGTTTGCATTAATTCCAGGTTTTATCATGGCAATTGAATACCGCACTAATGCTGTAGTTGATGTTCATCAGGTAATCGATTTATACAATCGCTCCACCCTGGGCGAGCGTCGCCCGGTCAACAAACCTGCTGTCTTCCAAGGCATGATTGATAATGCCAGTATTCTCGTAACGGCATGGGATGGTGAAAAACTGGTAGGCATTGCGCGCGCATTAAGTGATTTCGTTTATGTCACTTACCTTGCTGATTTGGCGGTGGATGAGGCCTACCAGCAACGCGGGATAGGTAAGCAATTAATTGATCTTACCCAGGCGCAAACAGCTTCCGATTGCATGATGGTCTTACTCGCGGCACCCAAGGCTAATGATTATTATCCCAAGCTTGGTTTTACCCATAATCCGCGAGCGTGGATGTTAAAAAGCAATTATTAAAGATGTAAGCCTATGAGCAAAAAATATATTGCGGAAAAAACCGGTGGATGGAAAACCAAAACGTCTGGTGTTGTCTATGAAAATCCCTGGATAAAAGTTTCCCATGAGGAGGTCGTTACTCCCAAGGGGACCGATGGAATTTATGGTGTTGTGCATTTCAAAAATACGGCGATTGGCGTAGTGCCCATTGATGACCAGGGGAATACCTGGCTGGTAAAACAAAGTCGCTACACCTTGAACCAATTTACCTGGGAGATTCCCGAGGGCGGCTGCCCCCAGGGTGAAAGTCCGTTGGATGCTGCCATGCGTGAACTGGAGGAAGAGGTTGGTTTGCAGGCTAATGATTGGCAGGAGCTGATGCGATTACATTTGTCCAATTCAGTTACCGACGAGTTGTGCATCATTTTTATTGCCCGTGGGCTGTATGCCGGTGAGCAACGTTTGGAGGAAACTGAAGATATCGAGTGTAAAAAGCTGCCCCTGAAAGAAGCCATCGCGATGGTCAAACGAGGCGAAATTACCGACGGTATTTCAGTGGCAGCTCTACTGCGTATTGCTGTTGATCTTCAATAGATTTAAAACAATCAACGCAGCCAGTTTCTCCTGCGGGGCGACCTCAAATAGCTTCCAATTGTTTGCGATACTGGCGCAAGTCGGCGGAAGAGGCAAATTTTTCCGAAAAGAGCGCGGACATGCTTCCCAGGATTCCCTGCTCAACTTTATGCTCCCATTGGTCGTCGAACTTTATTTCATCATTCAGCCAATTCCTGAGCCAGGCGGGGTCCGGTAGTCGGCTGGTGATGGTATCCCGCGGATATAAATCCTTATTCACATGCAGGTTCGTAGGGTGCATTGCGGGATTCAGCCTTGCGTTGGTCATCAGCACACCAATCTTTGCGAAATGTAATTTTGCCGCGTCGCCAAATTTTCCTATGGCGTGCTGCATGTATTGGAAATAGGCGCGTGCATGCCTGGCTTCATCTGCTGCCAGTGTGGTGTAAATGTGTTTGATAACCGGTTCATCATGATAATCGTGGGCGCACCTATACCATTGATTTAAACGGGTTTCGCCGCAAAAATGCAGCGCCAGTGATTCCAGTGGCGATGCTCGATCAAATTCAAAATTAACTTCCTGGAGGTCTTCCGTGGATGGCAGGAAATCAGGTGCGAAGCGGCGCAAATATTCCAGCAATACCAGACTGTGCTTTTGCTCTTCATAAAACCAAATCGAAATGAAGGCGGAAAAATCAGGATCGTTTGAATTGTCGCGTAAAAACATTGCGACCGCAGGGGCGGCGGCCCATTCCAGCAGCGCATTCATTTTGATTCCATGCAACTGCCGGTCACTCAGCTTGTCGGCATTGAATTTTTCCCAGGGTATATCGCTGGATAGGTTCCAGCGGGCTTTTTCCATATCAAGAAATATTTTTGAAAAGAGCATGATTCCCTCGCTTATTTGATTTCCGGAATTAATAGGTCATGGACGGCCAATTCGGCTGTCAAAAGCTCTACACAGGAGCCGCAACCTGTTGTGGTGCATTCAGTAAATGTATCGAAAAATTCTTTAAGGGGAAGGCGCGCTTGCGATTGCAGGGTGATGATTTCATCAAATGATTTGTTGGAGCATAAGCAGTACATAACCTTATCCTTGTCTTTATTAATTCTTTGAAAGTTCCATCATAATAAATAGTGTTACATAATCTGTCTACTTCGTATTGCTGTATAACTCGCATGTATTTTAAAAAAAGGAACCAGGAAATATGCAAGACCTTTTGGCGTTAGGAAAATTAAGCTTATCGCGGCAGCCATTTAGTTGTTATATGGAAACAATTTTTGAAAAGGCGGAACAGGGCGATGTTGTTCTCTCATTAAAAATAAAGGAGGAGTTCAAACAAAACTATGGCGCTGTTCATGGTGGAGTAATCAGTTATATGATAGATGCCGGGCTGTCATATGCGGCTGCATCGGAAATTGGTGACTGTGTAACATCCGAGTTAAAAATAAATTACCTGCGCGCTGCGACTGGCGAAAAGATAATTGCGCGTGCGCAATCTATTTTTGTCGGATCACGTCAGGTGGTATGTGAGTGTAAGGTTTTTTCCTGGAGTGCCGGTAAAGAAGAAAGTCTGGTTGCTGTAGGTATAGGTACGGTGAATCGCATTGTGGATAACAAACGCGGTTGATGTTGCTCACAACCCATTATGCGTTTTGGGTTATGAGCAATTGGGCGTCAGTCTTTAATGGCGGGCAAGAAATGAAAGCCTGTCGCAATTCGATTCCAGGCATTGATTGTCACAATTGCGGCGGTGAGGTTAACAACTTCCTCTTCGCTAAATTGTTCCCGGACTCGCGTAAAATCTTCATCCTGGATTTCATGTTGCGCCAATAACGTTAACTTTTCTGCCCAAGCCAGCGCCGCGCGCTCACGGGCGGAAAATACCGGCACTTCTTTCCATGCAGCCAATACATCCAGCCGCCCTTGTTTTTCACCGTCTTTACGCGCTTCGTTAACATGCATGTGCTGGCAGAACGCGCAGCCGTTAATCTGGGATACCCGCAGCTTGATCAAATGAATTAATGGGTGTTCGATTTTTTGCGCTGCCGCGTCCCCAAGTTCAATCAGGTGCTGGGCTAATGCCGGTTGAAGTTTGTATACATTTTGGTAGGCAATACGTTCTTTCATGATGGGCTCCCCGGTTGTTGTTGGGAGCTATGATGCCGCGCCGGTTTTAAGTTGGATTGTATTTTTGCGACATCTTTTTCTCGCGGTATTTACCGGGGGTTTGGCCGGTAACTTTTTGGAACTGGCGAATAAAATGAGCTTGATCATAAAAACCGGTATCCAGTGCAACCTGTGCCAATGGCAGCTCGGGTTGGCGGCTGATCATTATCCGCGCCTGTTTAACGCGATGAAGTTGTTTGATCTGCGCGGGCGCCATACCGACTTCCAATTGGAATTTACGCTCCAGTTGGCGGCGGCTAATCGGCATTTTGTTGCTTAGTATTTCTATCGGCTCGCGGGTAACGGCGATTTGATGTAAAAGGTGCTGAACCATTCCCCGGTGGGCACTGGCTTGCGCCGCCAATTGCAGTAACCAGTTATCGCATTGCCAAACGCGTTGAGGGATATTGCCGGCAACCATCAGTGTTTCCCGCAATTCAATGAGTGAGCTTATTCCCAGGTCCTCAATGTCATGTTCGGTGCCCATGAGATCGGACATTTCCAATCCCAATAGCTGGAAGGCGCCGCCTGGATGGAAACGTATGCCCATGCGATCCACGCCGCTGCTGAAGCGCATCTGGCTGGTTTGGTGATAAGCGTTAAAGTGAATTAATGGTAAGTTGTCGGGGTGGAAATCAATACACAAGCTGGTGCCGCCGTCGGGATAGAGATTTTCATTAAATTCTACACTGGACAATAGCGGCAATTGCGCGACCCAATAGCATTGCACCCAAGGTAGTAACGAAGGTGGGGGAGCGAACCATTGCAGCCCGAGGTGGTGAAAGTTGCCAGGTGGTGGTTCGCTTAATGATTGCACGGCCAGGTGGCGCATGTTACTCCTGTTGCGGTTGATTCCGCCGTTAAAATTGCGCGAACCCGCATCCGGCTTCGCGTGTGTCCGGTGTTGTTCACTTTCATGGCGTCCTCTTCCGTGATTGGTTTTGGGTCGGGTTAATCATTACTGTTTGGTTTAAAGCACGAGCGAAGCCAATTTCGCCAGCTATTGCCTGCCAGCATGTATCTATCCAACTGGTCCTGATTATAAAAATAATGTTCCGGATCGCTAAATAATAATTCGCGCTTTAACATGCGGCGATTCGGGTTAATTGTTTTAATAACACGCGCAGGGTTGCCTGCGGCAACTGAGTTTGCGGGAATATCTTTGGTCACGATAGCGCCTGCACCAATCACGGAGTTTTCGCCAATCGTGACGCCCTTATTAATAATGACGCGTTCCCCTAACCATACGTTGTTTTCAATAGTTACCGGTTTTGTGCAGCGAAATGGACGAACACGATTATAAATGCCGTGCCAGTCGCTATCGCTAATAATCACGTTAGCGGCAAGCATGCAATTATCGCCAATGCGAATAGATTTCGCGGCGGAAATACGCACACCAGGTGCGATCAAGCAATAATCGCCAATTACAATTTCAGCGTTGCCTTGCTTGCCTGGCCAGCAGGTGAAACGCACGCAATTATCGCCGGCACAAATTATTTGCGCATATTTTCCCAAGTGGATATTGCGTCCGAAAATCACCAGGCTGCGCGGATGGGCAACTTCGGGAATACTGCCCAGGCTATCGAATTGCGGGGCAATAAAACGGCTGATATACCAGCGATTAATGGATTTATAAATTTTTTTGACCAGATAAGGGGTATTGCTGCGGCGCATGGCGGCTCTGCGTCTGTTAGAATTCGTGCATCGATTATGATTGAGAAACAAGATGCTGCCAATTGCTATAGAAACGGTGAAAGGCTTTCTGGATGACGAAGAAGGCCGCGCCTTATACGAATATGCGTTGCAGAGTGCCGCAAACGGTCCATGCCTGGAAATTGGCAGTTATTGCGGAAAGTCCACGGTATACCTGGGTGCTGCCTGTAAAAAGGCCAACGCTGTGTTGTTTGCATTGGATCATCACCGTGGCTCGGAGGAGCATCAACCGGGGGAGGAATACCACGACCCGGAACTCTATGATGCCGGTTACGGCAAAATGGATAGTTTCCGCGAATTCCGCCACACACTGGCGCGTGCGCAACTTGAGGACACGGTCGTTCCTATAGTCGCGCCATCGGCACTGGCAGCGCGTTATTGGTCCATACCCTTATCACTCATATTCATTGATGGCGGCCATAGTATGGAGGCTGCACTCAATGATTATCGCTGCTGGGCGCCACATGTAAAACCTGGTGGCTGGTTAGCGATTCACGATGTTTTCCCCAATCCGGCAGATGGCGGTCGTCCCCCTTATGAAATCTGGAAGCTTGCGCAAGCGTCGGGTTTGTTTGAAGCCTTGCCATTAATAAAAACGCTGGGCTTGCTTAAGCGTTTGTAATAATTTTTTTAATCGAGTCAATTATGCCTGAATCGCTGTCTTTTTCTTCGCTGCCCTTGAGTGAGGCCATGCTCGCCAACCTGGATTCACTTGAATATAAGGAGATGACACAAATCCAGGCCGAAAGCCTGCCTATTATCCTGCGCGGCGAGGATATTATTGCGCAAGCCAAAACCGGCAGCGGAAAAACGGCGGCGTTTGGTATCGCGCTGCTGGAAAAATTAAATGTGCGTTTTTTGGGTACACAGGCCCTGGTGCTTTGCCCTACGCGTGAATTGGCTGACCAGGTTGCCAAGGAAGTTCGCCGCCTCGCGCGCCTCACACCGAATGTAAAAACGTTAACGCTTTGTGGCGGGGTTGCCATAGGTCCGCAAATGGGTTCACTGGAACGCGGTGCGCATATTGTGGTGGGTACACCGGGGCGAATTGTGGATCATATTCGCAAGGGAACATTAAAACTCGATAACTTGAACCAGCTGGTGTTGGACGAAGCGGATCGCATGTTGGAAATGGGGTTCGCGGAAGATATAGATACTATACTTTCCGCGTGTAACCAGAACCGCCAAACCTTATTATTTTCAGCAACCTATCCCGATAATATCAAAAAAATCAGCGAGCGCTGCCAGCGCAACCCGAAAATGATTGCGGTTGAAGCGATCCATGGTGAACAAAATATTCGCCAGTATTTCTATGAGCTGCATGCTGGCGAAGAAACTTATCCCGCAGTACTTACTTTGCTTGCCTATTTCCACCCCGCCAGTTCAATTGCATTTTGCAACACCAAACAAGGCTGTGATGATTTATTAAATTATTTGCGTGCCGAAGGTGTCAGTGCTTTGGCACTTCACGGTGATATGGAGCAAAAAGAACGCGACCAGGTATTGGTGCGTTTCGCCAATAAAAGTTGCGCAGTGCTCATTGCCACAGATGTTGCTGCGCGTGGTATAGATATAAAAGGTTTGGATGCGGTGATTAATGTGGACCTTGCGCGCGACAGCGAAGTGCATGTGCACCGCATAGGTCGCACCGGCCGCGCGGGCGAATCCGGCTTGGCGTTAAATTTAGTGGTACAAAAGGAAGTTCACAAAATTAATCGCCTTGAGGATTATATGGGGCAATCCATTGTGCTTGAATCCTTGCCTCACACGGATAAAAAATCCTTACCAACCCCGTCAATGGTTACCTTGAACATTGACGGAGGGAAAAAAGATAAATTAAGGCCCGGCGATATTATTGGTGCGCTTACCAAGGATGCCGGGTTGCCGTTTGAGAAAATCGGCAAGATAGATATGTTTGATTTTACGGCTTATGTTGCGGTTGATAAAAGTATCGCGCGCGCCGCCTTGCAGCAATTGTCTGAAGGCAAATTAAAAGGCAGGAAGTTCAGGGCGCGAAAACTGTAACCTGCCGGATGGGCACTACCCTTAAAAATTTTAATAAATAAAAAAGGAAAAAGTCATGGCCATAGCGGCAGTTATCATCGCAATCCTTATTCTGGTCGTGTTAATTACCGGAGTTAAACTTAATCCCTTCCTCGCCTTTTTGGTGTCGTCTATTTGCGCAGCCATTATGCTGGGCATTCCGCTGGATAAAATCCCCGGAACTATTGAGGCCGGAATTGGCGGCATGCTTGGCGCGCTGGCGATAATCCTGTGCCTTGGGGCTATGTTTGGAAAATTGGTTGCGGAGTCTGGCGCGGCGCAACAAATCAGCAGCAGTTTAATGCGGTGGTGCGGGAAAAGTTATATTACCTGGGCGCTGATGCTCACGGGTTTTATTGTGGGTATCCCGTTGTTTTACAACGTAGGCTTTGTGTTGCTGGTGCCACTGGTTTTTTCTGTCATGCACCAAACCAGATTGCCTGCTGTTTATTTAGGTATTGCGTTGCTCGCACCACTTTCGGTTACGCACGGATTCTTGCCCCCGCATCCTTCACCCGTGGCGTTAATTCCGCAATTCGGTGCGGATATGGGCACAACATTGTTATATGGCTTTTTAGTTGCCATCCCCACCATGATTATTGCGGGGCCAGTATTTTCATCCACCCTTAAAAATATCCGCAGTGTTCCCCTCGCTACGTTTACCCCCGCTGATTTACCGACAGAAAAGTTACCGGGTATTGCAAATAGTTTTATTACGGCGCTGTTGCCCGTATTGCTGATTGCACTCAGCAGCCTTGCAATCTATGCGATGCCGCCCGCTATTGCGGAGTCATCAGTGGCAAAATTTTTCAGCAATTCCATGCTGGTGTTAATGGTTGCACTTGCTATTGCCACTTATAGCCTGGGGGTAAGGCAGGAGATGAGCATGAGTAAAATCATGGCGATTTATAGCGATTCCATAAAAGATATTGCTGTGATTCTCCTGATCGTGGCTGGCGCTGGTGCATTAAAGCAGGTGATGGTGGTAAGCGGCGTCAGCGACCAGCTTGCGCATTCATTGGAAAATATCGCCATTAACCCGCTTATCCTCGCCTGGTTGATTGCCACTGTCATTCGCATTGCGCTGGGTTCCGCAACCGTTGCTGGCTTAACAGCCGCCGGTATTGTTGCCCCGATTATTCCATTAACTGGCGCAGATCCCAACCTGATGGTGCTGGCAATCGGTGCGGGTAGCCTTATGTGTTCACACGTGAATGATTCGGGTTTCTGGATGTACAAGGAATATTTCAATTTGAGTTTGAAAGATACATTTAAATCCTGGTCGCTGATGGAAACGATTATTGGTGTGGTGGGATTGATCGGGGTGCTGGTGCTGGATATTTTTGTTTAATTTTTTAAGTGACTTAAAAAGGCCGGAAGCAACCGGGCATCCGGCCTTGTCGTGCGAATGTTTAATGCAACACATCCCCGCCCAATAATTTGCGCACTTCTTCTGCTGCAAAATGATAATGCTGGTTGCAGAATTGGCAATCAATGCTGACGCTGCCTTGTTCCAGTAATAATTCTTCCACTTCATCCTTGCCAATGGTGAGCAATGCGCTGGCGCAACGTTCTTTTGAACAGCTGCAGGCAAAATGCAAGGGCTTGGGTTCAAAGATGCGTACGGGTTGTTCGTTGAATAGGCGGTAAAGAATAGTGGGGTGATCCAATTCCAGCATTTCGCCCGGGGTAATAGTTTCCGCGAGGGTGATGATGGTGTCCCATTTGTCCCGGTTGTCTTCGGGATTGGTGTTAAGTTGTTGTGGCAAGGCCTGGATTAAAAATCCTGTTGCGTGGTGATCATTGGCTGCGAACCATAATCGCGTCGCTAATTGTTCGGACTGTTGGAAATAATGTTCCAAACAACCCGCAAGGCTTTCCGCATCCATAGGCACTATGCCTTGGTAGCGCTCCAGTTTGCCGCCAAAGTTTTCTGCACGTTGCGGTTCAATGCTGATGACCAATACACCGTTTCCCAACAATTGTTGCATACTGCCCTGCAATGCAAGTTCGTCGGTTAATTCGCTATCCGAGTTAATGCGTACAATACCGCGTACGCTGTTGTGGTGGTTGCATTCCGCCATGATGGTGGAGATGGGGCCATCGCCGCGCGCTTGCAGGATAATTTTCCCGTCGAACTTCAAGGTACTGGATAGCAAACCTACCGCGGCAAGGAATTCACCGAGTAACCTGCGGATGGCAGGGACATGTGGGTTGTGGCTCAGGACTTCGCGGTAACTGTCGCTGAGCGTCACTATTTCACCGCGAATATCGCAGTCATCAAATAAAAAGCGGTGGAGTAAATCATTGCTTGGCATTGTTAATTGATCTCTTTAATTGCTTGGTCTTTGCAGCGCGGAGGATGCCTGTTTAATCCTGGTCGCCCAGCAAATTTATCCGCTGGAAGCGGTGGATGTGCCGACGTTCTTTTTTGTTGGGTTTATGCTCACTGACAATAAACGCGCCCAACCCGGCTTTACGTTCCGCAGCGCGTTTTTCCCGCAGTGCTTTACTGGCTTCGGTTTCCTCGTAGAGCAGTGCGGCTTCCGGTGCGCCGCGACGTTGGTCCGACAAGGCTTTGATGACGACGGTTTTTTCATCCCAATGTTGGCGAATCGTTAATTCCAAACCGATTGTCGCTTCTTTACTGGGTTTCACCCGCTGCCCATCACAGTGCACCTTGCCGCCGTCAATGGCTTCCTTGGCCATGCTGCGGGTTTTGAAAAATCGCGCTGCCCAAAGCCATTTATCAAGACGAATTTTTTCGTCATCGCCTTCTTCAATGAGTTGCTGCTTAGCCATGAATCACCATTTCACCACTTTTTAGTGGCGGCATAATTTCGTCAAAATGATAAATCGCCGGATGTTGTTCCATGCGCCGCTGTATTTGGCTGTCCGGCTGATGGATGCCGATCACATAATGGATGCCAAAACTTTTGGCGGAATCCAGAATACGCGCGGTATCATCAATAAATAGAGTGCGCGCGGGATCAAAATGTTCGGCTGCTTGCAGTTGTTGCCAAAATCCTTGCGATTCCTTGGGTTCATTAAATTGATGTGATGAAATAACCACATCCAGTAATTGGTCGATTTGCGTCACTTGCATTTTTAGCGACAAACTGTGGGGATGCGCATTGGTAACCAGCAACACTTTTTTCCCCAGGGCGCGCAAACGCGTTAAAAATTCACCGACATAAGGACGTATCTGGATTTTGTGTTTCACTTCTTCTTTCAAACTGCGAATATCCACATCCAGGGCTTTGGACCAAAAATCCAGGCAATACCATTGCAGGGTACCTTCGTACTGGTGGATATCGGTACTTAATTTGCGATGGGCTGCGGCCAAATCCACATTGTGGATTTCGGCATAGCGTTGGGGCAGGTGATCCAGCCAAAAATGGTTATCGAAATGGAGGTCCAACAAAGTACCGTCCATATCCAACATGACAGTATCTATTAAGTCCCAATTAATCATAAAATTATCTCTACCACGATTTGCTTAGCCTGTAGACATCCTATGCCTGTCAAGCCCAGTATTTTAAAGCGCGCTACAGTGGCGCGTAGCCGGTTATTCCGTGCCGATGAAATTCATCTGCGTTTTAGCAATGGCGAAGAACGCACCTACGAAAAATTGTGTTCCGGCGGGCCGGGCGCGGTGCTTATTGTACCCCTGCTGGATGCCAATACGGTGCTTTTGGTACGTGAATATGCGGTCGGATTGGAGGATTACCACCTCG
>CAMLKG010000012.1 GCA_946480695.1 uncultured Cellvibrio sp. | reverse complement strand
TAAGCTTCATTTATTTGGCTGCCTTTTATCACTGTTGGTAATCGCCACCTCATTTGCCCCCTCAATCATTACCGGCAATTTCAGCCAAGCATTCAAGTTAGCCTACATAGATGTTTTACATCAATATGGGGCGACTACCATGGGGGCTGCCAATCTTTGGATTTTGCTGACGGGCAATGCCGCACCCGATTCAATTATTTTATTTGGTATAGACCCCGACTCCCCTCTCGCAGCATTTTTTAAAGCAAAAAATATCGGAATGATCGGTTTTTTTCTGGTTTGCCTTGCGGTATTCCTCCAGGGAATGGGACGATTAATGGAGCAAAAGTTACCTAGCCAAAACCCACAAAATTCATCTCAGCTTTTCTTTTACGCAATGGTTTGCACTATGGCATTTTTTGCCCTATTGCCCGCAATGCACGAACGATACTTGCTGCCCGCCGTGATCGTGTCATTGGTTTATTATGCGTTAAACCCCGGAAAAATTATTTATCCCTTAATTTTTAGCTTTGTTTCGGCATTTAATGTCGCCATGTGTTTAGGGATTAAAACTTCCCATGTCTGGCCAGCGATAGCCTGGATAATGATGGGGATTTTCGGTTATACAATTATTGAATTATTGGTTGGCAAGCGTTGGGGGGTATTTACCAAAAACGTGTTCTTCCGCTTTTTCGGAACAAAATACATCGCGGTGGTCGTGCTAATAGCAGGATTTACCTACATAGGTGTGCGCCTCTATTACGAGGCTAAACTGATTTTGCCTGATTTGAAGCCCCATCAATTGTTTTTAACGGACCTGCCTGTTTTGTCCGCGAAGCAGGATTATGGTCAACTCAATATCAATAAAAATGTTAATGGCAATACATTGAGTGCTGCGTCCCGCCGCTATGCCAGGGGGCTGGGTACCCATGCAAACTCAACAATAGAATACGAATTACCTCCGCGGAGCGAAAAGTTTTCCGTTGCCGTAGCGTTGGACGATGGAATTGAGTCGGCCAGCGTTAAATTCTCCATATGGGGAAACGACCGGCTCCTGTGGGAGTCTCGCCATCACTATGGCAGTGAAAACCCCGAATATATTGAACTCGATGTTCAAAACGTGCATCGCTTGCGTTTACAAGTGGACAGCATAAATGACATTAGTAGCGATCATGCCAATTGGTTAAGCCCAATTCTCACCGTTGCGAGTGACGATAAGGTTTCAAACCCCGCCATTACTCCTGGCCAAAACAAAAACATTGCGAACTAACAGGTTACGAATGAGAACTTACTACCGTTATGCCATCACCACGATCCTGGCCCTGGCAATATTAATCACGCTGATGTGGCTTTCAACATGGCAATCAATTAATTTCCAAAAGACCGAAATTTCTTATAACGGCTCAGAGTTTGAACCTATCTCCCTTCCTTTTACTCGCGATCATATCGGAGCCTATTCCATTCGTATTTCTATTGATGGTATTCAGTCAACCACACATAGCTTCCGAATTTATCCCGATGATGAAATTCATGTACTCCTTGTCAATGGTGAACCAATATCATTGGAGCATTTGTCAGTCGATGACCGGCGCAATTACAGTGCAGGGTTCGCGATCAAGATAGACAAATTCCTTCCACACCAAACTAATACCCTGGAAATCCAGTTAAGCAACGCAAGCAATCCTGCAGGATTTCGTATCGAATCAACGAAACGCCTGGGTAACGGAAAACTGCTCGGCATTTACCTATTGCTTTGTGGGTTGGCGTTCCTATTGAAACGGCATCTACCTATCAACTCGACTCAGACTGCCCTGCTGTTACTCAGTCTGGCCATCTCTTCATTGTACCTGTCCAAGACGGACGAGCGAACGCGCACATTTGATGTGTTTGAAGGTGGCGGCCACATGGATTACATTGAATATTTAATCGAGCACAAAAAGCTTCCAATACCCGGTGATGGATGGGAGTATCACCAACCCCCGCTTTATTATTTAAGCGCTGCGCTCGCTAAAAAATCTGCATTAATAGACAGCAAGGTATCGAGTGAACTCTGGGGTCAGTTATATGCCTTGTATCTGTGGGTACTTTTTTTAATAGCAGGCCTCGCCACCATTAAAATCGCATTCCGGACTCACTCCCGGGTGATCTTTGCAGCCAGCCTCATTCTCTGCTTATGGCCAGCCGGTATTATTCATAGCATCCGTATTGGTAATGATTTGGCCATATATGCGTGTTATTCACTCGCATTTTTTTTTACTATCAAATGGTGGAAAAACAGAAATTCGCAAACATTATTTTGGGCAAGTTTATGGATGGCTGGTTCACTATTAAGTAAATCAAATGGGCTAGCGGTAGCCGCGGTTTTGGGAATGCTCATGATATTTCATATCTATAGCCGCACACGCAAACCGATATTATTTAAGCAACATAAAACCAAACTGCTCCGCGATATAGCAATTGCCGGCGGTTTATTCTGCTGCGCAATAATGTTGAATTTTGCCGACAACGTTAAGCACTATCTTGATGGAACATCGGAAGACTGGCTGCTCTCAAACGTTAGCGAGATGATTAACCCCGGCTTAAAAGTTAATAATGAACCTAAAAACTATCTCATTTTTGATGCAGCAACTTTCATTGAAAAGCCGTTTATCAGCACTTGGGAGGATGAATATGGACGCCAGTATTTCTGGAATTTTGTTTTGCGTTCATCGTTATCTTCCGAGTACTTTTTCAACGGAAAATGGATGAACGCCTGGGGCACGATAAATGGTATTTTGTTGCTAATCGCCTTGGCGGGCACATTAATATTTTATCTGCAACAGCAACCAATGACCTCCTGGCATAGGATCAAGCAGATTAGTTATCGCAATGCTCCCTGGATAATGGGGTTGGTTTTTCCGTTTATTTTATTACTTGCTTATCGAATCAAGGTTCCACTTTCTTGCAATACTGACTTTCGATATATCTATCCAGTGATAGTTACAATTATATTTTTCGCAGCTCAACCTTGGTCCAGTAATAAAAAATTATTGATCCCTCGACTGTTAACCCTGGGCGCGCCTCTCATTGCATTAAATACAATTGTATGGATAGGCTTATTACTTAACCAATAGCCTACCAAAGTAGGCATGGAGTTGATCCAAGCACCAGTTTTTTGCCATGCAAGTCACAGCATAATTGATAATAAAAACGACTTTTTGATTAGGACTATCGCCATGAATGAACGAATACTTATTATAATTCCCGCATATAATGAAGAAAAAAGCATTCGCCAGGTTGTTAAATCCATTAAAACATACAATTCATCTTACGAATGTATTGTTATTAATGATGGTTCACGGGATAACACACAGCTTGAGGCAGAGCGCGATGGATTAGCAACGGTGATTCAGCTTCCCGCTAACCTTGGAATTGGTGGCGCAGTCCAAACCGGTTTCAAGTACGCATTATATGAGGGTGCAGATTATGCAATCCAATTTGATGGTGATGGACAGCATCTTGCGGAAGAGATCCCAACCATTCTAGCCCCCCTGAAAGGCGGTAAATTCGATGTTTGCATAGGCTCACGCTTTATCGAAAAAACCCACGGTTTTCAATCAACATTTATGCGCCGTGTAGGTATTCGCATTTTTGCTTTTATAAATTGGTTATTAATTAAGAAAAGGATTTTTGATAGTACATCCGGATTCAGAGCTTACAACAAGGAAGCAATTGCTTTTCTCGCCGCAAATTATCCTACTGACTACCCAGAGCCTGAAACTATTGTCTTATTAGGCAAAAATGATTTTCGCATTAATGAAGTATCTGTTGAAATGGCCGAGCGCCAAGGCGGGGAATCATCTATTTCCGGCTTTAAATCAGCGCATTACATGCTTAAAGTTATTCTTGCAATGTTTATGGCTGCTCGAAGAGAAAAAATACGTAGGACATCTCCATGCTAGAACAGATTTCAACGACGTTACTGGATAATAGAATCCAGGTCTTCTCCATTATTGGCAGTGTGTTGTTATTGATATTTGTCTTAAAACTGATACGACGGAAAAAACTGAAAGAAGAGTATTCACTATTGTGGCTTGGGTTTGGAATAATATTTATCTTGCTCTCAATAGTGAGGCCACTGCTGGAAATTGTCGCAACAGCCATCGGTATAATCTATGCCCCGGCAGCGCTGCTGCTTATATTAGTAATTTCTATATTTTTTATCTTGATCCAGTTCTCTATCGTCATTTCCAAGCTGGCGGACAGTAACAAAAACCTTATCCAGGAAGTTGGAATTCTAAAAACCGAGGTCAAAAAACTTCAACAATCGCTTAAGGAACAGAAAATAAATGAAAACAAGAATAGTTAGTATATTAAGGTCAAAAACCCTCTATCTGATAATTAGCTCGCTTCTAATCATTGCTTATATATTTGCCAGCATCCAGCCAACATTTTCCAATTTAATTATTACCTCACCCTCAGGAAAAACACAATCACTCGAAACACCACGTTTTATAGAATCATTTGAAAGCGGGGTTTATCGACTGGCTGGAACCATCACATTGACCCAGCAATCGAGCCCAGTACTACGCATAATTCCAGACGACGAAATATACTCACTGAGTATTAACGGCCAACCGGTCAATTTAAATGTTATATCAGCCGAGCAGCGCAAAGACTACAGCAAAGGATTTATGTACGATTTAAAGGCTTACCTGATGGAAGGCGACAATCAATTCGAAATTTCTTATTACGATAGAGGCGGCCTGATGGGAATTGTAATCAGTGCTGAGCCCAATGAACGTTCTGTACGCTTTTTTTATTTGCTTGCAACGGCCATTGCATTGCTGCTTTCGGCCAAAATTTTGAAAGCTATAAACGCATCGCTGCCAGTGCGTGCCATATTTTTTGCAGCTCTAGTTATTCGAATTATGTATTTTTCGGTAACGCCCTCTGACGTTCGGGACCATGACATGGGGGACCATATAGGCTATACGGAATATTTGGCAAAGAACTGGACGCTACCACCCGTGGAATTTGCCACAGGCGGTGCGTTTTTCCACCCCCCGCTATATTATTATTCCGGGGCTATTCTTTATAAGGTGACGCAACTGATTGAACCGACAAATAAAGTTATTATTTATCGGGTACAGCAAATGTTGAGCTTATGTTATGCATTGGGTTATGTGCTATTTGGTTTGCTCATACTGCAGGAATTGTTGAGCCGGTACCGGAAGGCAAATAACGATAGCCCAATACCACTGATAGACTCCGAAACTAATAGGTGGAAAAGAACTGTTATTAGAATGCAACATTCCCTCAAGCACGACAATTTATTTTGGGTCATAGGCGCTTTATTCGCATTGTGGCCTGTAGGGATCGTTCATTCGGTCAGGATAGGAAATGACCCCATGTTGTATTTCCTGGTGAGCGCCAGCTTGTACTATATAATTCGCTGGTATAGGTCTGATAGATATAAAGACCTCATTGTCGCTAGCTTGATAGGTGCTGCAGCCGTACTAACCAAGGCAAATGGCGAGATATTGATTGCAGTTTTGGGTGTTATCGGTCTTTATAAAATGATAAAGACCAAAGCCTGGGCATATTATTTTAAAATCGCTATTGTGCCCTGCATACTGATGCTTTGTGCTGTAGCCATCACTGTAGGACCTGCCTTGATTTTAAAAATGCAAGGAAAGCGCGAAAAACTTTACATCGATAATATTGATGGGATATCAACCGCAAACCTTGTAGGAAATACAGCAGCCAATTATTTATGGTTCGACGCCAAAATATTTATTACTGAACCCTACGCCGACCCCTACGATGACCGGATGGGAAGGCAATTTTTTTGGAATTATTTAGGAAAAACCGGAATAGTCGGTGAATTCAAATATCCGAAATTGATATCAATCAATACCACCACCATATGCAGTTTCCTTGCGATAGTGATGTTTATTTACACTATCGCAGGAATCTATAACATGCGAAAATCAGACTTTAGGGAAATGGCTCCAATTTTATTATTCGGCTTTTTCTTTTGGGCAGGTGTTACCTATATGCGCATGACCTTTCCAGCAAATATCGATTTCCGATATATATTGCCGATATTGATAACGATCTGTGCACTGTACGCAATAAGCATAGTAAGCTTTGAAAGAAATGGAGCGATTCGTATGGCCAATTTGGGTAAAGCAATTGCTATACTTTTCACTGTCATTGGAACAATTTTTATTTTAACCATTTAGCCCAATGTAGAGTTGTGCCTGTAAATTTTCTGTTGAAAAGAATTGAAAGCTTTATGGGCACAACACTCCCGACAAGCTCGGTAGAATCCAGGTTATACCGAGCGCGCTTCCCTCGCCGCAACCCCCGTGTATTTCCACTTTCCCTGCTTCCAACGCCAGCGTTTTATCATTGCACGTATAAATTCATCCATAATGGCAGCGATCAATAATCCGTATAAACCGAGATCGCACGGAATAGCCAGGAAATAGGCCAGGGGCACTGAAAATAACCAGATCACACCAATGCTCGAAATCGAAGTAAATGCAGCGTCCCCGGTGCAACGTAATGCAGAACCTACAGTGATATTAACTGTGCGCCATGGCTCTGCCAGAAAACTCAATGCAAACGCCCATAGGCCGATTGCGATGACCTCTGGATCACTGCTGAATAATTTCAAAATGGGTTGGTTGAATAGCAGCCAGCATAATGCCAGGATGCTGGTACCAATCAGTGAAATTTTTAAGCTTTGTTTAAGCTGCCGGTTCACCAAATCAAATTCGCCACGCCCTACCCGTTGCGCAATAATGGCTTCGGTTGCCATGCCTATCGCAATGGAAATCATCAAACAAAATAAAAATGTATTGTAGGCGTAGACTTTAACCTTGAGAGCCAAATCACCGACCTCCGCAGCGATCCAGTTCAATGTAATCATGTAAGCCTGGAATGACATAGGTTCAAGGATTGAAGGCGCTGCAATAATAATTACCGGTGTAATTAACGGCACGAAATTTTTGACGCCCTCGCGCAAGGGAATGTGTATGTGCAACTTGAAATGAACGATCGCCATGACAAAACATAAACTGCATGCTGCCGCGATGGTGCTGGCAATAGCAACGCCTTTTACACCAGTGGGCGGCAGCCCCATAAAGCCGTAAACGGCAATTGAACAACCAATAATATTTGCCAGGAATAAAATGATGTTGCTAAATGTATTCCACTTGGGTTCCCCGTAGATATTTAGAATCGTTTGGTAAATCACTCGGCAGCCCCACAGGGCAACCATCCAGCCAATGATCGACAAATAGGTGCGGGCATAGGTTTCCACATCAGGACTGAGCGACATAGCGGAGGCTACCCAGGGTCCGCCATGATTCACTGAAAACGCAGCGATAAGCGCAAGGGCAACAACGAAGATGGCATAGGCAGCAATCGTTGCATTGCCGCGCGTATAATCGTTGGCGCCGATACGCTGGCTGGCAATACTTGCCCCGGCAAACGCGCTTACGATTAAAAACGCATTGGCGACAAATACCAATGGTGTTATTGCCCCTACTGCCGCCGCTGCGCTATCGGAAATACGGCTAAGAAAATACATATCTACCAACGGAATGGTATAGGTCACCGCCTGGTCAATAAACATAGGGCCAGACATACCCCAAATACCTTTATCCAATACTTTGCTTTGCGGTGGGTTCCTGGATGGTTTCGGGGCGGGAGAAGAAGCGCGCGGGTTCATAAAGAAAACTCGGGAAATATCATAGTAAACACAAGGTGCAAATCCGCTTTACGTGGATTTGCCTCGATGTATTTTTAAATCAAAAATTCAATTGGATTAGTGTAACCAAACAATATTCAGGTCGCCTCTCGCAAAACGATTGCCGGTGGGGTGGTAACAACCCTGCGGCATCCCATGTAGCCCAACAGGGTAACAAGGAGTGCGCCACTTAACGGAGAGATTATCCAAAACAGGTAATGTGGCTGGATGGGGGTTTCCAGCACTAATGTTTGCAAACTGATGAGGAGGATTTCAGTTCCGATAATGGCAATTAAACCTGCTAGAAAACCAAGGATGGCGAATTCGGTGCAAATACTTCCAACAATTAATTGCCGGGGGCTGCCGAGCGCACGCAGTAATCCGGCTTGCTGTTTGCGTGCAGCAATACTCCCCATGACTGCTGCAAATAACACCAAACATCCCCCCGCAAGGGTTAACCACAACACTAACAATACGCCATCACTTACCTGATTCACGATGGAACGAATTTGTTCAATGATACGATCCAGCTCCATCACTAAAATAGTCGGATGATCGCGCAGCAAGGTATTGATAAACGATTTTTGCGCCGTCGGTAAATAAATGCTGGTGATATAGGTCGGTGAATAATTATCCAGCGAACCGGGCTCAAAGATAAAGAAAAAGTTGGGCCGCATGCTTCGCCAATCCAGGCTGCGGAAGCTGGCAACTTGGACGTTCATTTCCAGGCCGCCAAAGGAAAATTGCAACTTATCACCAATTTTTAAACCGATTTCAGTCGCTGTTTCAATTTCCACCGAAACGCCGGGTAAATTTGCACCACTACCTCGCCACTTGTCCCACCATTGGCCTTCCAGCACTTTATTATCCACTGCCAAGGTTTCAGCCCAGGTGACATTCAGTTCACGTCGCAAGGCGTTACTGGCCGAGCGTTGCCCTTCCGTCGTTTCTACACCATTGATATGTGTTAAACGCGCGCGCATCATCGGGTAAATAGGCTCAGGGCGAATCTGAGCGCTTTGTAAAAGGGTTTGCACATGCGGCAATTCATCTGGCGGAATATTTACCAGGAAATGATTCGGTGCCTCATCAGGTACCTGAACTTTCCATTCTTCGATTAAAGAAGTGCGCACAATGGTCAACGTGAACAACAACATAATCGCCACAGCGAACACGAGGATCTGAATGAGGCTTTGCCCAGGGCTCCGTTGCAAATTGGCAAATGCCAATCGCCAGAAACTACCCAGGTTAGCCACCCAGGTTTTGCTCAGGAACAGCAAGCCATAAGCAAGAATCAAGGTTGTTGTAATTACCGCTAACAAAGCACCGCTGATACTCAATGCAAGTTCAAAATCACGGCTAAACAACACGACCAGGGTGAGCACCGCGAACAATGCCAGCGCCGCTTGCTCCCAAACCTGAGTGGCGCCCACCACCAGTTCTCGACGCAGGATTTTCAATGGCGGCACACCGGGCAAATGCCAGAGCGCAGGTAAAGCGAAAAAAATCAAACATATTAATCCACTTGAAAAACTTAGCACGTATGGATAAAAACCGGCTGGCCCAAGGCGAAGTTGATAGGCTTCTTGCAAACTAACAGCAATGATCTGTTGCAAAAAATTTCCGAGCGCCAGCCCCAACAAAGAGGCAACCACGCCGAGTAAAAACAATTGGGAAAAATATAAACTGCGAATTCGCGTTGCGCTGGCCCCCAGGCTTTTCATTAACGCAACCTGGTCAGTATGGCGGGCGGAAAACTGGCGCGCAGCAATTGCAATAGCTACCCCCGCCAGCAACACCGCAATTACCGCCGACAATAACAAAAATTGTTTGCTGGTTTTTAAGGTGCGCCCTACCCGCTCTTGCGCGGAATTAATATCGATTAAACGCTGATGCTTGTTAAGTTGCGGTTTTAATTGATCGATAAATTGCTTGAGTCGCTGTCCATCATCACTGGAGACCAGCCATTGATAATCCACACGGCTTCCCGGTTGTATTACTTGCGTTTTGGGCAAATCATCAATATTCATGATCAAGCGCGCCCCGGTCATGCTAAAGGGACTGGCACTGTCCGGTTCCCGAATCAATACGTGTGTAACCGTTAATTCAAATTCACCCACCGCAACTTTATCGCCTAGGTTAATTTTCAATAGCGGCAACAAACGCGAATCTACCCAGGCCTCTCCCGCAACAGGAATTGCTTTGGCGATTTCGATATCGTTTGCGTTCATTGCGAAAGGAACGCGACTGATTTCGAATTGCCCGCGCAACGGATAGTCTTCATCAACGGCCTTAACCGAGGCGAGGTGCATTTCATCGCCGGCAAATACCATGGAGGAGAAAAGTGCCGACTGGGTGTGGCGAATACCGGAACGCTCCGCTGCCATCGGCCACTCACTATTATGGGGCTGGGATCCACGCACGATGTAATCCGCCCCCAACATACTGTTGCTTTCACTGACCAAGGTGGATTCAAGGCGATCAGTGAAAATCGCAATGCCACTCAACACAGCAACAGCGAGGACCAGCGAAAAACCCAGCAACTTTAATTCGCCACTGCGCCAATTGCGTTTCAATAAATGAATAGCAAGCATAGGTTACTCCCTGCGCGGCACTATTGCGCCTGCGGCAATTTCAATGCGGCGTTGGCATAATTGCGCCAAGCGTTCTTCGTGGGTAATCAGAATTAAAGTGGTGCCCTGCGCGCGATTTAATTCAAACAGCAGTTCAATGATGCGCGCACCGGTCGTTGAATCCAGGTTGCCGGTAGGTTCATCGGCAAATAACACTCGCGGCTCGCTCGCAAATGCTCGTGCTATAGCTACGCGTTGTTGCTCGCCGCCGGACAATTGTTGTGGGTAATGATGTAAGCGCGCTTCGAGCCCTACACGCCGCAAGAAATCTTTTGCCTTGTTTTGCGAAGCCTTATCACCACGTAACTCCAACGGCAACATTACATTTTCCAATGCAGTCAGGCCTGGTAACAATTGGAATGATTGAAAAATAAAACCGACATTCTGTGCTCGCACCGCCGCACGCCCCTCCTCATCCAGCTGCGACAGGTTGTTGCCATTCAATATCACCTCGCCGCCAGAGGGTACATCCAAACCTGCAAGGATACCTAATAGGGTTGATTTGCCGGAACCCGATGCGCCCGTAATTGCCAAAGATTCACCGGCATTAACAACCAGGGAAATAGGCTGAAGGATTAACAATTCCCCTTCCTGGGTAGGGACATGTTTGGTCACCGATTTTGCTTCGACCATCACACTGGCCTGGGTGGAAACAACAGACATAATTGATTAACCTGTAGCGATTCGAATAAATCCCATTCTATTGGCAGAGGATTTTGTTAACCATGCAAAAATTGCACATTTACGTGTTTTTACTCCTGACTTTTGTCACTAATGCTGTGCTGGCACAGCAACCAACTCAAAAAATTTTAGTGATGGGTGATAGCCTCAGTGCGGGTTACGGTATTGATATCCAGCAAGGCTGGGTGAGCCTGTTGGAAAAAAAATTAGCCGAGACCCATCGCATCAAAATAATCAATGCCAGTGTCAGCGGTGAAACCAGTTCTGGTGGAACAACCCGTTTACCGGCACTGCTTACAGAACATCAACCGGATATCGTGATTTTGGAATTGGGCGGCAATGATGGCTTAAGGGGGCAACCCTTAAAATTATTGGAAAAAAACCTGCAAACAATGATTGATGCCAGTAAAAATACCGGAGCAAAAGTTATCCTGGCAGGAATGCAAATTCCTCCCAATTATGGTCCGCGTTACAGCAACGAATTCAAAACACTTTACGCAAAGCTGGCCGAAAAAAATCAGTTGGGTTTAATTCCGTTTTTATTGGAGGGGATAGGAGGTAAGGCGGAATTAATGCAACGGGACGGCATACATCCTACCGCTGAGGCGCAGCAAATCATTGTTAACACGGCCTTACCTGAAATAAAAAAATATCTGGATCACTCCGCTGATTACAACGGCTCAAGGTAATCCACCAGCAATTGCAAATGGGTGTTGCCGCGAAACTCATTGATGTCCAATTTATAGGCGAGACGCACGCGTCGGATTTGCGGATTCGGCCAAATACTGGTGTCAATGTTGAAAGCGATCGCATCGATAAGCTGCTGGCCTTGAGTATCCAATGCGAGGGTCATTTTTAAATGTTTCTCACCCACCTTGCGTTGCTGCAATACAAAGAATTCGCCGTCGAACACCGGCTCGGGAAAATGCTGCCCCCAGGGGCCCGCATCGCGTAATTGCGCGGCCATTTGCAGGGTCAAATCCTGCACGGCCAGCTCACCATCGCTGATAATTATTGCTTGCAGATCTCCTTCGGTTAATTGACGACGTACTTCTTCATCAAACGCCTGTGCGAACGCAACGAAATTTTCACGCTGCAAACTCATACCCGCCGCCATGGCGTGACCACCAAATTTTTGGAGCAAATACGGGTGGCGCGCAGCAATTGCATCCAGCGCGTCGCGAATATGCAGACCGGGAACGGAACGTGCGGAACCTTTTATTTCCCCATCACCCACATCGGCAAAGACAATCGTGGGACGATGGTATTTATCTTTTATGCGCGAGGCGAGAATGCCGATAACCCCCTGGTGCCAGGTTTCATCAAACAGGCAAACACCCCAGGGTAAATCCTGCGCATCTGTTGCCAGGGTTTTTTGCAGCATTCCCAGCGCCTCTTGCTGCATGCCGGTTTCTATCGCTTTGCGGTCACGGTTTAATTCGTCCAATTGGGCAGCCATTTCACGCGCAAGGTTTTCACTATCGCATAACAGACATTGGATACCCAGCGACATATCATCCAGTCGCCCCGCGGCATTTAAACGCGGCCCAAGTGCAAAACCGAAATCGCTTGCGATTAATTTATGCGCTTGTTTGCCTGCAATTTCCAATAGGGATTTTATCCCGGGCCTGCACCGGCCGGCGCGAATACGCTCCAGACCTTGGGCAACCAGGATTCGATTGTTGTGATCCAGCGGCACCACGTCTGCAACAGTACCCAGCGCGACCAAGTCAAGAAAATTAGCCATATTCGGTTCGGGAATTCCATTTTCCTCAAACCAGCCGATTTGACGAAGCTCTGCACGTAACGCGTTCATGACATAAAAAATTACGCCGACGCCTGCCAGGTTTTTACTGGGGAATTCGCAGCCGGGTTGATTGGGATTTACGATAGCATCCGCGTTGGGTAATTGAGCGCCGGGTAGATGGTGATCCGTCACTATTACTGCAATTCCCAATTCGTGCGCAGCATCTACGCCTTCAATACTGGAAATGCCATTGTCAACGGTAATGATAATATCCGGTTGCTGCGCCGCAGCGACTGCAACAATTTCCGGCGTAAGGCCATAACCATACTCAAAACGATTAGGCACCAGGAAATCGACATTGGACAAGCCCATCGCACGCAAAGCCAACACAGCCAATGCGCTACTGGTTGCACCGTCCGCGTCGAAATCCCCCACAATCATAATTTTTGCTTGCGCGACGACGGCGTCAGCCAACAGGCTAACGGCCTCAGGAAGCCCTTTAAAACACGGCTTATGCAAGTGCGCCAATTGATATTGCAACTCACGTCCGTGCTGGACACCACGCGCACAATAAATTCTCTGCAATAGCGGGTGCACCGGCTGGTCAAACTGGATAAGTTGCGTTAGCTCACGGCGACGAATAGTTTTTTGCATAAGGTCACAACAGGAAAGGTAGCGGAGCATAAAAAAAGCCGCGTCGGGCAATTCCAACGCGGCTTTCTAATTTAAAACAAATTATTTGCGAACATTAGCAGCGATGAATTGTTGAACCTTAGCCAACTCCTGCGGCAAGACTGTGTAACGTTCTTCGCGCTCAAACAAATCCTTCATATGGTGAGGTAATGACGGATCCGCATCCTGCCCTGCCTTACGCACCGCTTCCGGAAATTTCGCCGGATGGGCTGTAGCCAGGACCACCATGGGAATATCCTGGCGACGACGGGTTTTGCGCGCGGCATCCACACCAATTGCAGTGTGAGGATCGAGCAAATATTCGGTGCGGTCAAACACGTTGCGAATCACATCAATCGTAGTTTCGTCGCTTACACCATGACTGGTAAAAAGCTCACGTGCGCGCGACAGCGCAGATTCACTTAACGTCATGCTTCCGGATTTGAAATCTTCCATCAACTTACGAATTGCATCGCCATCGCGATCATACAAATCAAACAACATGCGTTCAAAATTGCTGGACACCATAATGTCCATACTGGGTGACAAAGTATGTTGCAATTGATTTTTACTGTGGTCGTTGCTGCTGATACAACGGTGCAAGATATCGTTACTATTGGTGGCAATAACTAATTGATCCACCGGCAGGCCCATTTTTTTAGCAAGGTAACCGGCAAAAATATCCCCGAAGTTACCGGTAGGCACCGAGAAGGCAATCGGGCGATGCGGTGCCCCCAAGGCCAAACCAGCGTAAAAGTAATAAACGATTTGCGCCATGATGCGCGCCCAGTTAATCGAATTTACTGCCACCAACTGACGACCTTCCGGCAAGAAAGATTGATCGCCAAAACTCGCCTTTACCATATTCTGGCAATCATCAAAATTGCCTTCGAGCGCAATATTAAAGACGTTCGGTGCAAGCACAGTGGTCATCTGGCGGCGTTGTACATTGGATACGCGATTATTCGGATGCATGATGAAAATATCGATGTTGTCGCAACGACGGCAACCTTCAATCGCAGCGGAACCGGTATCACCTGAGGTCGCGCCCATTACCACGACTTTTTGGTTACGTTTTTTCAGTAAATGATCGAGTAAATGACCGAGGAATTGCAGCGCAAAATCTTTAAACGCGAGCGTTGGCCCCTGGAATAATTCCAGAATCCATTCGTTGTGTGCCGTTTGCACCAGTGGCGCAATGGCATCATGGCGGAAAGTTGCGTAAGCATCGGCGATAATTTTTTTGAAATCCGCATCGCCAATCGCACCCGCCACAAACGGTTTCATCACATGGAATGCAAGTTCCTGGTAGGACAAACCCGCCCAGGATGCGATTTGTTCCCTGGAAAATGTCGGTAGCGTCTCGGGTACATACAAGCCACCATCCGGTGCCAAACCTGTAAGGACCACTTCTTCAAAACTGAGTGCGGGCGCCTGGCCGCGAGTACTGATGTATTTCACAATAATGACCTTTTAATTTTTGCTGCACACGCGTCGGTTATTTCAACGCTTCAACGCGAATACGTTGCACGGAACCACTCACAGAATCCAGGGCTTCGATACTGCGAATAGCAGCCGAAAGTTTTTTATCCTGAACTTTATTGGTTAATAAAATCAGCGGAACAGTGGAGTCGCCTTCTTTGGGTTCTTTTTGGATCATGGCTTCAATACTGATACCCGAATCACTCAGGATGGTGGCAATTTTGGAAAGGACACCCGGCTTGTCTTGTGCGGATAAACGCAGGTAGTTAGCCGTTTCAACCTCTTCAATCGCCAAAATCGGCTGCTCGGAGACAAAGTCGGCGCCAAAACCCAAATAGGGTACACGATGCTCAGGCGAAGCCGTCAGGGTACGCGCCACGTCCACAATATCACTTACGATGGATGATCCTGTAGGCTCCGCACCTGCGCCAGCACCGTAATATAAGGTCGGACCAACGGCATCGCCTTTTACCAACACAGCGTTCATTACACCATCAACATTCGCAATTAAACGTTTTTCCGGAATCAGTGTTGGATGGACACGCAGCTCAATACCTTTATCAGTACGACGGGCAATACCGAGGTTTTTGATGCGGTAGCCTAGCTCCTCAGCGTAAGTCACATCTTCAGTGGCAATTTTGGTGATGCCTTCGGTAAAAACCTTGTTAATCTCCAAGGGAATGCCGAATGCCAGGGAAGCAAGGATTACCAATTTATGGGCCGCATCTATGCCTTCCACATCAAAGGTGGGATCAGCCTCGGCATAGCCGAGTGCCTGGGCTTCAGCCAATACATCCTCGAATGAACGACCCTTGTCGCGCATTTCGGTAAGGATGAAATTACCAGTGCCATTAATAATGCCCGCCAGCCATTTAATGTTATTTGCCGCCAAGCCCTCACGAATGGCTTTAATAATCGGTATGCCACCAGCAACCGCCGCTTCGAAGGCAACAGTGACACCTTTGGCTTTTGCAGCCGCAAATATTTCATTGCCGTAGTGTGCAATCAGGGCTTTGTTGGCAGTGACGACATGTTTGCCATTCTCGATTGCCTTTAATACCAGGTCTTTGGCAATTGTTGTACCGCCTATGACTTCTACCAGTACATCCACCTCGGGGTTATTAGCAACCTCGAAAATATCGCGAGTAACATTAAATTTAGACGTATCACAATTGGGATTATCGCGGCGCGCACCAATTTGAACGATAGAAATATTACAACCGGCACGGGCATCGATATGCGCTTTGTTGCGCGTGAGAATGTTAACTGTACCGCTGCCTACGGTTCCCAGACCGCAGATGCCAACTCTTACCGGATTCAAGGTGGATTCCTCATCAAAAAAGATATGAAATTACGCCAACACTAAAAAAGACGGCCACCATACTCATGGTGGCCGTCAGTGTCAATTGCAGTAGAAATGGAGTTCCAATGCGGTATAAAAAGCAGCGAAGCCCCGTTAAATTCCCAATGTGCGGGCCAAGTCTTCCGGCGGTAAGTAACCCGGCATTAACTTGCCATCCGGCAGGAACAACGCAGGAGTCCCATTCACCCCCAACTGCCCGCCTAACTGAAATTGTTGTGCAACCGGATTATCACAGGTGGCATTTGCAACAGTTTCATCTGCCTTCAGTTTAGTCAATGCCGCTTGCTTGTCTTTGGCGCACCAAGCTGAAATTAACTTGTCTGCTGACGGGCTGGGAATACCTGCGCGAGGATACGCCAGATAGCGAATTTCAATGCCTAAATCATTGTATCCAGGCTTTTGTTGTCCGCCTTCGTTATACGCGTGCATTTGGCTATGCAGTTTACGGCAGTAACCACAATCCACATCGGTAAATACATACACTACAGCCTTAGCCTTACCCTTAGGCTTAAAATTGATACTGGTTTTTCCGTCCAGACTTGCCAGTGCCTTCTTGCGTTCTTCAACGACATAAGGGTCCTCTATCTTTGAAAAACCATTGGCATCTATCCCAAAAATCTCACCGGCAATAAATTTGTCGCCTTCGGGGGTAACGTAAAGTACAGGACCACCGGGTACCTGGACCTGGTATAAGCCTTTAATCATCGAAGGGCGAGGCTGGCCAAAATTGATATCCGGACGAGCCTTATGGAGGTTTTCGAGGATAGTTTCTTCTACCGATTTGCGCTTAAGGAGGTCACCCTGGGCTGATGCCATAGGTGCAAATGCCGATATAGATATGCCCGCCAGCGCAACCAATCCTAAGTGTTTCAATGTTTTTATCATAATAGCGTCTCTTAACAGTCAATAATCGTCGTTATTCTAACCACGCGGATGATGCAACGCATGTTGTTGCTTCATCCGCAACTTTGCCACATGGGTATAAATCTGGGTCGTTGATAAATCACTATGTCCGAGCAGCAACTGTACCACACGTAAATCGGCACCGTGATTCAGCAAATGGGTAGCAAATGCGTGGCGCAGAGTGTGCGGCGATAGCTCCGCCTTTATTCCTGCAACATCTGCCCAGTATTTAATGCGATACCAAAAGGTCTGGCGCGTCATGGGCTGGGCTCGCGAACTCGGAAATACTACCTCATCAGGAATATTATTCAGCAACACAGGTCGCGCTTCGCGCAAATAACGCTCCAGCCAACGCGCGGCCTCCTCTCCCATAGGCACTAACCGCTCCTTACTACCCTTTCCAATAATGCGTACAACATTCTGGCGCAGGTTGACCTGCGACATGCTCAAACCAACCAGCTCACTGACCCGCAATCCGCAAGCATAAAGCACTTCCAGCATAGTGCGGTCACGCAGGCCGATCGGATTTTCCACATCAGGAGCGGCGAGCAGGGCTTCGACATCGGATTCGGTTAAAGATTTCGGCAAAGGCCGACCCAACTTGGGATTTTCAATCAGCGCCACGGGATTTCCGGTTATCCGGTTTTCCCTTAATAAATAACGATAAAAACCGCGCAGGCAGGAAAGGAACCTTGCCGATGTACGACTGGATAAATTCTGCTGCAACCGAAAACCCAGGAATTCCTGTATCGTCGCCGGATCAAGGTTAACCAAATCTCGCCCCTGTCGGTTTAGCCAGATCGCAAACTGGGATAAGTCGCGGCGATAGGACTCTTGAGTGTGGCCACTCAGGCCTTTCTCCATCCAACTGTTATCAAGAAAGGCGTTAATCAAATCCAGGTCCGATTCGCCGGGAGTTACCTTTTCGGTGTTTTCATCAAGCAACACATCAGGCATGACTATTCATCACATTAAATAAAATGAGCCTAACGATTCAGAGGGTGCTGCACAACCACCCCCTAGGAAAAGATATTTAAAGATCAGACTATGAACGGAAAACAAAAAGCCGAAACAGTTTCCTGTTTCGGCTTTTTGAATGATCGAACTATCGATCCAGACTTATGCCAACTTCTCTTTAATACGAGCAGCCTTACCGGTAAGGTCACGCAGGTAGTAAAGCTTGGCTTGACGCACATCGCCACGACGCTTCAGCACAACGCTGTCAATCAATGGGCTGTGGGTTTGGAAGGTACGCTCAACACCCACGCCGTGAGAAATTTTACGCACAGTGAACGCTGAATTCAGGCCGCGGTTACGAATAGCAATTACAACACCTTCGTAAGCCTGGACACGCTCACGATCACCTTCCTTTACTTTCACATTAACAACAACGGTATCACCAGGAGAAAACTCAGGCAGGTTTGACTTGAGTTGCTCTTTCTCCAATGCATCGATAATTGGGTTACTCATGATTAATCTCCTAAGAGTCTATAGCTTCACAGCTAGAGTTTGTCGTATCAAGGTCACGACGATATTCCGTCAACAGCTTCTGCTGTTCCTCGGTTAAGTTTCTTGCTTGCAATAAATCCGGCCTTCTCAGCCATGTTCGCCCTAACGATTGTTTCAATCGCCAACGCCGAATCAGTTCGTGATTACCGGACAACAACACCTCCGGTACACGCATTCCTTCAAAATCTTCCGGACGGGTGTAATGCGGGCAATCCAGCAACCCATCCGTAAACGAATCCTGCTCTGCTGACAGTGCGTGCCCCAACGCGCCGGGCACCATGCGGATAACCGCATCAATTAACACCATCGCCGGCAACTCACCCCCGCTTAACACGTAATCGCCGATAGACCACTCTTCGTCGATTACCGTTTGCAGCAAGCGCTCGTCAATACCTTCGTAGCGCCCGGCAACCAATACCATATTGGGATAGCCTGACAACTCCGTCACACTGGTTTGATCCAGTGTCCTCCCCTGCGGAGACAAGTAGATGACTTTGGCATCATTACCTGCCCAGCTCCTGGCTGCCGCTATGGCATCGCGCAGAGGCTGCACCATCATTACCATCCCGGGACCGCCACCGTAGGGGCGCTCATCCACCGTGGAATGGCGATCATGGGCAAAATCCCTCGGAGTCCAGGTTTTCAACTCCACCAAACCTTGCTTGATTGCACGACCGGAGATACCGAAATCAGCAATCGCATTAAACATTTCCGGGAAAATGGAAACAACCGCAATCTTGAGCAATTGACGATTACCCCTCGCCCTTCAGCAACGCTTTAAAATTAAAACTCGGGATCCCAATCGACGAGTATTTCGCCCGCATCCAGATCTATACCCAATACAAATTGCTCAGGCACATAGGGAATCAGGCGTTCGCGCTGGTCAATGCTTTCCGCATCACCAGCAACAACCAACACATCGTTAGCGCCCGTCTCAAATAACTTTGCAACCTTACCCAAACGCTGGCGCCGCCCATCGAATTGGGTAAATACTACCAAGCCCTCAAGTTGACTCCAGTAGTATTCGCCATCATCAAGTTCCGGCAGGACATCGCGTTCAACAGCGATGTCGGCGGCGGTATATTGGGCTGCGAGGTCCCGGTCATCCACTCCGACAATATGCGCGACGAACGCATCGCCATGCGGGCGGGCCTCATCGATTTCAATTTGTTTAACCCCATGTTTGGTCTTTAAAAACCAGGGGTGATACTCAAACAAATTTTCCTGCGGCTCGGTATAGGAATGGATCTTTACCCAGCCTTTAACGCCATAAACCGCAGTAATACGCCCGACATTGACCAGATTCGATTGGCTAGACATCAGGCGTTACCGCAAATAAACAGCAATTAAGCTGCTTTCTTGCTTTCTTTAACCAGTTGTTCAACGCGCTCGGATAACTGCGCACCTTGACCAACCCAGTGCTGCAGGCGATCCGCATCGATACGCAGACGCTCTTCCTGACCACGAGCTACCGGATTGAAGAAGCCAATGCGCTCCAGGAAGCGGCCATTACGGGCGCTGCGGCTGTTGGTTACGGTCAGATGATAAAATGGGCGCTTTTTAGAACCGCCACGTGACAGACGAATAGTTACCATTGAGGTCTTCTTCCTGTATTTACTTATGGGGAAAGCCTGAGCCTTCCAGTTAAAATTCGACTTTCAGGTTAAAAAATCGTTAGTCGCACAATTAGCTGTGCGAAAGGCGCGGCATTTTAAGGGAAAGATTCGGCTTTGTATAGGCTAATCAATCAACTCGCGATAATGGCTTGCCCCACCTTTACTATGGGGCAAGCCTATTTTGTAACACTAGATATTGTGCCACCTGCGTCACCGGAACCCGACTTAATCACACATATCATCAAAACGATTGGTAAATGTCAGATCTATTGCCTGCGCGAAACCCGGCAATTGCAAATGGGCTTGGTCCAGTTTGATCTGCGACTCATCAATCAGCCCCTCACCAAAATGGTAGATAGTGGCGAAGTCACCACGCTGCGCAGCCTGATCGTATGTGTGCGCCGCAGCACGGACCTGCTCGCGCTTGCCTTGATAGCGAGCCATGGTTTTCTCGCCATAACGACGGGTAAGCATCCGCTCAACGATATGGGGGGCGAAAACGCTAGCCGTCGCATTATTACCGCCAAAACCCTTGGAGTTCAGGAAAGCAACATCCAATGGTTCGGACACTGGCACATCTTTTATGGATATTTGCAATCTATCCGCAAATACATCATCAGCCACCTTATCGATAGTTTTGATACCCGGGATGATGCCGTACTTGAAAATCCCCAGACTCGCAATTAGTTGCTCCCCGCTCGCCGCCGATAACGAATGCCCCACATAAGCTTTTACCGCTGCCACAGGCCAATTTTCAATCCCGAAGACTTGCGCAACCTGATCAAAAATTTGCGATTCAGTTACCCGATTCTGTGGAGTACTGGAACCGTGCGCCTGGATTAAGGAGCGCTGCCTGATTGACTCTTCGCCCAGGATCGCCCGGGCCGAAGCAACAGCCTTGGCCATGGTGATGTAATTGCCGGGGCCGGGAGCAGAGATCGATTTTTTAAAACCATCGGCGTTAATAAATACATCACCAACGGCGCCATGGATATCCGCTCCCAATTCAATTGCCAAACCATCATCCATTAACACTATGTATTGGCTGGCTTCTGCCATCGTAAAACCGGCATTTTCACCAAATGGGCGACTGGTGCGACGGGGATCGACCTCGTCGACACCATCCAGTTTTTTCAATTTATCCTCACTGGCCAGTGCGCCCATGGTGGCGTAGCCATCGATGATTTCCGCTACGATCGGGGCCTCGGCACAACCCACCACCGCCACCCTGCATTTACCGGTAGCTATGTCTTCAGCCGCTGCCTGGAGGTTATAAAGGAAGGAGGCACAAGCGCCGGTAATCGCACCTGTCTGCCCGACGCTACCCAGGATGTAGGCATTCACGAAGTCAGCGGGCATGGTGTTAAGCCCCAATGGACACTGCTTGGCACTGACGCGATTCCCTTTCAAGCGCGATTGCAGCAAACCGCCGAAACCGTTTTCGTCCATCTGGCTCATTACGTTACTGGCATATACACCTACCTGATCCGGCCGGACCGCCGCCATGACAGTTTGCCAATCAAGTCCCGTAGATTGAATGGCATCGGACGCACCTATAACAGCAAGCTGCAACGCTCGGGGATGATAATGGGAGTTATAGAGAGCGCCGGGATTAAACCCACGCGGCAACTGACCGGCAGATTTCACCGGCATATCGCGAAAACTATCGAATTTGACTTCAAGGCTCGCACGGGTAACGACGCGCACGCGATCACTATCCAATTCCTCCACCTGCCAGTCATCGGGTACCGGCTCCGGAAGGTCACGTTTACGCAGTTCAAATACAAGGGGGGCATCGCCCGCGCCCAATGTGGCGGATTTTTGCCAGTGGGTTGAATCCACATCGAAAAACGTTTTGTCGATTCGACGTATTAGAGTGCCATCGAGGATTTCTGCACCGAAACGGGTTTCAATCTCCGCAAGCCCAAGGGGCTGGTCAGCCGAATCACGGTATGTGCTGTCAGCATAAGTCACCAACCCCATCATTACCGCCAATCCCGCAAGGGTTTCCTGACGTGCCTGCTCCGGAAGGCTCTCGATAACCATACGGCGATAGGCGTGATGACCCGAACCGCGGCCAGCCGCATTAAACCCGCCAAAACCAACAATTATCGGCAAACGCGCCCCAGACATAGAAACTCCATCGCTACACTATTTAGATAGCGCCAGTGTAGGAGTTATCCTACAATTTGATCCCTGCTATTTCGGTCATTTTTAGTGTTAAATTGGCCACCAGACTATTAGTGATCCCTATGCATCAAAACCTCCCCATCCGCATTCACTTTATTTTGTGCGAGCGCATGCTTACCACCAGCAGCACCCTGCCCATGGAAATGCTATTGGCGGCCGAAAGCGCAATGCAAACCATGCTGCCTGCCGACCAACGCCGGCACCTTGAAATTAAAACCCTGGGACTAACCCATGAAGCGGTCGCAACCCGCACCGGTTTGCGTTGGCAGCCCGATTTGAGCCTTGGCGATAACCCGGCCGGGGACCTTATTTATCTTCCGGGCCTTTGGCGCAACCCCCGCCCTATCGTTAGAAAATATACAGCGCTGCTGGATTGGCTACGCGAACAGTATCAACGTGGGGCAATTATCAGCGCGGTAGGGACAGGATGTTGTTTTCTTGCCGAAGCAGGTTTATTGAATGGTAAGGCCGCCACCACTCATTGGCATTATTTCGATCAATTCCAGCGGGACTACCCGCAAGTCCAGCTCAAACGACAATACTTTATAACGCAGGCCGGGAACCTCTATTGCGCCGCGAGCGTTAATTCACTTGCCGATTTGACTGTGCATTTTATCCAGCGTTTTTTTGGTAAAGCCATTGCAAGCCATGTGGAACGGCATTTTTCCCACGAAATTCGCAAAGCCTATGAAACGAGCGGTTTTTTTGAGGCTACGGAAAACCCCCACCCGGATGAACAAATTACACAAATTCAAATTTGGTTGCAGGATAACTACCAACGCGAAATTCTATTTCCACAAATAGCGGAACGCTTTGGCATGAGTGTACGCACATTAAATCGCCGCTTTAAAAATGCGCTGGGGCAACCCCCCCTGGAATACCTGCAAGAAATTCGAATTAATACCGCCAAGGATTTATTAAAAACCAGCAACCTATCAATCAACGAAATCGCCGACAGGGTCGGTTACGAGGATACAGGCTATTTCGCACGCCTGTTTAAAAGACATTTGGCCACCACACCAAACGCATACAGGGATACGGTGCGGGCAAAATTATTTCGAACCTGAAAAAAATCCCCGCGATTAGCGGGGATTTTTAGCATCAGTATGTTAATGAATTACGCAGCATTGGTTGTCGTTGCCGCAGGGACTACCGTCAGTTTTTCCGGAGTCTGGACACCAATCGGTATAGTGCGCGGTTTCAACGCTTCTGGAATAACACGCTGCAAATCGATATGCAGCAAACCATTTTCATAATTGGCGGACAATACTTGTACATGATCTGCCAATTGGAAACGGCGCTCAAAACTACGTGCAGCAATACCTTGATGTAAATAAGTTCGCTGTTGTGTTTCAGCATTTTTGTTAGCCGCAACGGTTAGATTATTCTGGTTAACTTCAATGGTTAATTCAGACTGATCGAAGCCGGCAACAGCCATGGTAATACGATATTGGTCTTCACCTGTTAACTCAATGTTATAGGGTGGGTAAGTAGGTTGGTTCTGTTCGGCACGAGACAGGGTATCCAGTAGATTGGCCATGCGGTCAAAACCAATCGCAGAACGATACAAAGGAGAAAAATCAAAGTTACGCATAGAATATCCTCAACAGAGCAATATTAAATATTCAGGTCTATCTACCGATCAGACCGGTGGGCTAATTGCGATCCCCTATCGAGCGATCGCATAGGTTAAATAGGGTTGCCCGCGAATATTTCAAGCGTGAAACTCAATTTTTATCAATTCCAGTTATCCCCCGTTGACCGGTTGTGGTAACCACACCTACGTCACACTATACAACACCCCAACAGCAATACAGTTATAAGCTCTAATACCAATAATTGCCAACAAGAGATCCAAATGTTATTAACAAAATTTGGATAAAAGGCTTGCTATTTATTGGGGGATGATCAATATAAGAAGTGAGGGCCGGATACTTCCCGAAACACCGGAATCCCGGTCCTCTAACATAAACGTTAAGGAGCTTTATGATGAAACCCGCTGTCGACGTTGTATATCGTGATTTGGATTCTTCTGCTGCACTCAACGACATAATTCTAAAAAAACTTGAAAAACTTAACCGCTACACCGATCAGATAGTTCATAGCCGCGTTGTACTTGATGTTCCGCACAATCACAAACACAAAGGCAAGCAATTCAGGGCTTCCATTGAGTTGGATATCAAAGGCCATCCTGTTGCTATTACCCAGGACGACGAATCCATTCATGTTGCAGTGCGCGATGCATTTTCAAGTGCGGAACGCAAAGTAAAACAACTGGCAGCTCGCCAACGAAATACCCGCTAGTTTATATTCAAGGCTTATAGCTACCGATTTCCCGAAATGAAAAAGCCGGGCTGTATACATATACACCCCGGCTCACGCTTGATTTACTTGAAATATTATTTGTTTTCGAGTTTTTCAGATTTTCGATTAATCAAATTATTTAAATTAGCCAGGGATTGAATGTGGCTATAAATTAATTCCAGTCCGTCTTTTTTGAAAAGATCCAATGCATCTGCATCGCCCAATGCTTTTAGTTTTTCGCGTTTCACCACGTAAAAACCCATCAAATTCATATTGGCATCTTCGCGACCTTTAAACGTGATGTTAGCTTGCATAGGTTCAAGTAATTTCAAATCATGCAAACGCTTGCAGAACAGCTTGGTCATTTCCGCGCGATATTGGTAATCCTTAAGGAATTCAACCACTTCTTTCAGATGGGCAGATTGTTCGCCATTCTCTTCGAACAAACGACGCCCCCTGCTACCGTCTTTAATGACTGTACCGCTGGCCTCATCAATGCATAAGGCTAAAGTATCGGCCGCCTTATCGCCACCCAATACAAACGGATAACGGCGAACAAATGCGGGAATGTAACGGGTAACGAACTGGTTTTTCTCATTAAGGAAAAGGTTTTCACCTTCTTTCAGCCCCATAATTGCAAGGGGGATATATTCCCCTTCGGTGGCTGTGGCAGAAAACACAATGGGGAATTCAGCTGCAGCAAATGGTATTTCGGTGGCCAATACCGGGGCTGAAATCATATGGGACACGAATGAATAATCATCTACCTGTACCGCCCAGTTGCGATGAACTTCAGATGACAGTGGTTGGATGTTGTCGTAAATCATCAATTGCTTGGCCACGAGAATACCTCTATTTATTGTCTTGGCTGGGGTAAAAAACCTTTCGGGAATCAGGAAATACAATTCAAAACAGGGGCGCATGGTAACACTTTCGCTAGCCACTGCCACTAGTCAAAAAAGGGGACCCCGCCCGATTAATTACGGAGCATAACAAGGATTAGCTATTACTCAGGCGCCTTTACACCCAATTTTTTCCACATGCCGACCGTAATGCGTTGCCGATGTTTGTAACCCACCCAGGGGTCCTGCTTCAATCCATCCAGCCGTTTCATTAGGTTATTAACATTCCACTGCGCCGAACTTTTGAGCTTCAATAATTCATCGCGACTAATGGGCACAGATACCGGTAACCCAGGCCGGGCTCTTACCGAAAAAGCCGCCACCGTGCTGGCCCCACGCTGGTTTCGCAGGTAATCAATAAAAATTTTACCGATGCGGTTTTGCGGCCCCATTTTGGCCACAAACCTGTCGGGTATCTGTCGTGCCATAAATTGCGATAAGGCTTTGGAGAATTCCTTCACATATTCCCATACAAACTCGCGGGCCAAGGGGACAACAATATGCATCCCCTTGCCGCCACTGGTTTTCAAAAAAGCATCCAGACCCAGCTCATCCAACACCGCCAGCGTCAATCGGGTTGCTTCGATCAAGCTACGCCAGGGCAACGCCGGGTCGGGGTCCAAATCAAATATGATACGGTCCGGTGACTCAATAGTGCTGCTGGCCGAACCCCAGGTATGGAATTCAATGGTTCCCATCTGAGCGGCTCCCACCAATGCCTGGGCAGAATTAATTTCCATTAAGCGGGCATGCCCCGGGTCAAGGGCCGGATCCAGGTGTGTTATATGGGGAATAGCCATGCGTTCGGCATGCTTTTGGAAAAACATCTCACCATCAATGCCTTCCGGCGCACGCATTAGTGAAACGGGGCGCCCCTGTATATGCGGCAACATCCATTCAGAAATCGTGTTGTAAAAGCTGGCAAGCTCCAGCTTGGTAGTCCCGCTCTCTGCATCGATAACGCGGTCCGGGTGGGTAATACGCACATCGGCCACACTGCTATTGGCCGCCTTATTAGAATGTTTTCCTTTGGGCGGTGCTTTAACGGTGCCGGGAGGAAGCGCCCGTTCCCGAATAATTTCCTTCGCTGGTTTGTCAGTCCTGAGCGCGATGAAGGTTGCCTGGCGCAATATACCCTCGCCTGTCCATTCAGCAAATTCCACCTCACATACCAACTTTGGTCGAATCCAATGCACATCCCGAACCAGCGCTCCGCGCAGGGGCTTTGACAGCGGTGACTCCGCGATCTCCAATGCTTTCAGTTGTTGATGTAATTGCTTAAGGCTAACCTCGTTAAAACCTGTGCCCACCCGGCCGGCATAAGCAAGTTCAGATGACCCCGGCTCACTGTGAACTCCCAGCAATAACGCACCGAAACCGCTCCGCGCACCTTTTGGCTTAGTGAATCCCAGGATTACAAATTCTTGCCGCAGCCGGCATTTGAGTTTTATCCAATCCTTACTTCGGCTCGAGGTGTAACCGCTACCAGCGCGCTTGCCAATAACGCCTTCCAACGACATTGCACAAGCACACTCAACAATATTGTGATGATCCGCCAAAAAAACCGATGAGAAACGCAATGGACTTGTGCTTTTATTAGGGATAACTTTTTCCAAAGCCGCACGCCGTTCCTCAATGGGAGAATCGCGCAAATCGATCCCGTTTAAAAATGGCGCGTCAAAAAGATAGTAAAGAATTTCGCGGCTGCGGCCTATTTCAAATGCGCCTTGTAATGCCTGGAAATCCGGAACTCCTTTTTCGTTCAACACAACCACTTCACCGTCCAGCCAGGAGCCATCCAATCCCAATGACTTTATAGCCTCTACTTGTGTTGGCATTCGTCCGGTCCAATCATTTCCATTACGGGTAAACAATGTTACTTCACCATTTTCAATCCGGCTCAATATGCGGTAACCATCAAATTTAATTTCATACAGCCAGTCACCTGCTGGTGGTTCGCTGACCAGCGTTGCCAGTTCCGGCGCTATAAATTCGGGAAGGGCAATTTTTTGTTTATGGGATTGAGGCCTGGACGAAACTTTTTTTGCTTTTTTAATATCCTGGACTTTGTCGCCTGTCGTGCTTTTTGATTTTTTTTCCGCAGGTGCGGACTTTGGTAGGTTCTTTTTTCTTGCACCAAGTAATTCAGCTCCGCTAATCACACTTTGGGGTTCGGCAACAACAATGTCGTATTCGCCATCAGGACGTGCGCTGCTATCCCGCTCCTTAATCAGCAACCATTGTTCTTTATCACCGCTACCCCGCAAATGCGTACGTACGAGGCTCCAGTTCCCTGACAATTTTTCACCCACCAGCTCAAATTTCAATTTGCCGGATTTATACGCTGCCCTGGGGTCGCCATCGGGTTTCCATATCCCCTGGTCCCATACAATTACCTCACCACCACCGTATTGGCCTTCCGGTATATATCCTTCAAAACTCGCGTAACTTAACGGATGATCTTCAACGTGCACGGCAAGTCGTTTTATTGACGGATCAAGGCTTGGGCCTTTTGGAATAGCCCAGCTTTTCAACGTGCCTTCAAGCTCCAAACGAAAATCGTAGTGCAATCTTCTTGCATCATGTTTCTGGATAACAAAACGCAACGCATGGGCAGATGCACGCTTATCATCCATATCGCCCTTGGGTTCGGAGGTAATATCAAAATTGCGTTTACGCCTGTATTCATTGAGCGACTTAGCCATACTTAACTCTCGTGTGCTTACTTGGCAGCTTTTCCTGAATTTCGTACTTTTGTTTCAGCTTTAGGTTTGGCGGGCTGCTTGGCAGTTGGCTTTGATTTGGTGGCGGATTGGGATTTAACACCCGTTTTGGATTTGTTACCTGATCCCTCTTTTTTTCCATCGGTTTTCTTTGCTGCCTTTTGAATACTGTGCACATTGCCATCCGCTTTTCTTCCAGTTTTATTATCCTTTCCCGAGTTTCCCGCCAAGCTACGTTTCAATAGTTCAGTCAGGTCAATGACATCTGCCGTCTTGCGAAAATCTTCGTCGCCCACTTGCTCAACATCTTCAATTTTTCCTTCAAGGGCCTTTTTCTCCACTAATGCCATAATTTTTTCCTGGAAAGTATCCCGGTATTCATCAGGGTTCCAGGTACCCGACATATCATTTATTAACCGCTTTGCCATGTCCTTTTCGCTTTTGGCAAGATCCGGCTCGACAACTGCATCGTTCAGCTCCAGTGCTTCCAAATTCCTTACTTCTGCCGGCCAGCGTAACAAAACCAAAGCCAACGCGGAGGATAGGGGCATCAATACCGCCAGATGCTGGCGGATCCGTATTACAACATTAGCCAGGGCGACCTTATTCGTTGCGACCAGCGACTCGCGTAACAACGCGTAGACTTTTTCACCGCGCTTATCCGGTGCCAGATAATAGGGGGTATCCAGATGGGTAATGGGAATTTCACTTTTATCCACAAAGGAAAAAATATCTATAGCCTGGGTGGAACGAGGATGTGCGGCTTTTATTTCCTCTTCACTTAAAATTACGTAACGCCCCTTTTCGTACTGAATCCCTTTTACAATATTTTTTTTATCAATATCCTTGCCTGTCACTTTATTAATTTGTTTATAACCTACCGGTTCCATGCTTCTTTTATCAAGCCAGTCGAAATCAATCCCGGTTGATGATGTCGCGGAAACCAGGCTTACTGGTATATGAACCAAACCAAAGCTGATCGCCCCTTTCCAAATTGCTCGCGCCATTTTAACTACCTGGTTAGATAAAAGCCTTAGAAGAACAGACATAGATTGCAATGCCAAAGTTCACCAAAACGTTACTTAATGCGCAATTCCTTTTATCTATTTTTAGAGCTTTTTGCAATGATAAGAAAAAGCCTTTAAAACAAAACGTTCTCGGGAAAATATGTTTCTAACCTTCCTTGTAAAATTTTCATTGGGATGAGAATTAAAATAGCTTATTTACAGGTAATTTTTAATAGCCAACCGTCGCATTGAAAAAAATACAACATAGCAAAAAAAATTTTGGAGAAGATAAAACAATAGATTGACAAAGTTGTTTGCAGTAAAGGAATTATTAATAACGTTAGACGGTCAATGCTTAGTAGGCAATTTTGAATTGCACATTCATTTTGTGGAGGAATGTAAAATGCATGCAAAAAATGCATTACTTATCGGTGCAGCATTTGTTGCAGGCGCCACTTTGACAAAATTTATTAAAGACAGGGATATCGACCTTCAGAATTTCCTTGATGAAGCACTAGCCAGGGGTTTCTCCGAAATACAAAGTGCAAGGTTAGCGTTGGAAAAATCAAATTCGACAAATGTAAAAATTTTTGCACAGCGAACAATGGATGACTACAACACTTTCAACCAGCGACTCATTGAGATCGCCCAAAAAAAATCGTTGGCCGTGCCTGCTGTCGAAGATTACCAACATGCTGCCCAACCTTATGTCATACACCCCAGTGCAGATTCATTTGATGAAAATTATGTCAACCATCGTTTGAATTCACATAAGGGAATGATCAAGCTTTTCCGCTGGACGGGGCGATCCAACGATCCACTATTGCGCGAATTTTTGTCGAATACCCTGGATCAATTGGACCATCACTTGCGGATGGCCCAGGAACTCGCCGAAACACTGCATTCCAACACCATTCCCACCACGTCGCCCCAATCGGCGGATTTCGTGGAAGAACCTGATTACAAGATATAAGTAAGGGTAGCGCTCCGTACGCGTATTTCTTGCTCAATATTTTCACGAGGAATAAATGATGATTAATGAATCGAACGACATTGGATTTGGCGGAGATCCCGAACCAACACCGCCACCAATGCCTAACCCCCTAGATCCACCAAAACCCAGTACCGACCCGGTGCCACCAAACCCGGGAATTCCGGAGCATCCTATCCAGCCCACTGATCCCACGGAACCCACTCATCCGGTAGCGGATCATCAGTAATTGTTAAAACATTACCGATTGCAAAGGAGACAATTTATGAAAATTCAAGACATTATGACTCGCAATGTAGAAACCATTTCACCGGAAAAAACTATCCACGAAGCCGCTTGCGCCATGGCGCGAATAGATAGTGGTGCGCTACTCGTTAACGAAGGTGATCGTTTGGTCGGTATGGTAACTGATCGGGATATTGTCATTCGAGCCGTAGCGGAAGGTTTGGATAGCAACACACCTGTACGCAAAGTGATGACGGAAAAAATTCGTTATTGTTTTGAAGATGAGGAAATCCAACATGTCGCGGAAAACATGGCGGATATACAAGTGCGTCGCTTGCCGGTACTGAATCGCGACAAGCGTTTGGTTGGGGTCGTATCGCTAGGTAACATCGCGAGCTGCCGCAGCCAAAAAGCAAGCGCCACCGTATTGCAAGGTGTCGCCAAGGCGCATTAGTAGGAAAGGTACAGTGGCGGGAAGGCACATTAATTTGTCAGCGCCAGAAGGGGATGCAAATGATGGGTAATTTCTATATTGGTATTTCCGGATGGCGCTACGCTCCCTGGCGTAATAACTTTTACCCGAAGGGTTTGCATCAAAAAAAAGAACTTTATTTCGCTTCCCGTTCCGTCAACAGCATTGAAATCAATGGTTCTTTTTACGCCCTGCAAACCCCCGAACGCTATGCAAATTGGTACGCTGATACGCCGGAGGAATTTGTCTTCAGTGTAAAAGCACACCGCTATATCACTCACATACGGCGACTAAATGACGTTGAGGAGCCCATTGCAAATTTTTTTTCCTCAGGGCTATTAGAACTCAAGGAAAAATTAGGCCCGATATTGTGGCAGTTTCCGCCAACGTTCAAATTTAACGAGGAACAATTCGAACTATTCTTATCACTTTTGCCCGGCAGTTTCGAAGGGGCAATTAAGTTAATAAAAAAGCATCATCCGGATTTCAAGTTCAATGAGACTCAATTCTTATCCAAGAAGCTCAGGCATTCCGTTGAGATCCGCAATAGTTCCTTTGTCGATGAGCGGTTCATAGAATTGTTGCGGAAATACAAGGTCGCCTATGTGATTGCGGATACCGCAGGTCGCTGGCCATTTGCCGAAGACATTACCAGCAACTTTGTTTATATACGGCTGCACGGTGATACAGAATTATATAATAGCGGTTATTCAGCACGTGCCCTGGACCATTGGCACAAACGCTTAAAGTCCTGGAGCAAGGGGATACAACCAAAAGATGCAAAATTAATCGGAAAGCGCGCGAAAACGGCTGAGTCTTTAGATATTTACTGTTATTTTGATAATACCGACAAATTATGGGCACCCAAAGATGCCCGAACGTTGCTTACGTTACTGGGCCAGGAGAAAAGACTGCGCGACTCTTCAGACTTACTGGACGCCATAGCATCATGAATAGTAAACGCGAAATAAAATCTTATCAGGATTTTAACCTCAGTGAGCGCAGCATTATTCAAATGACCGATTTGAAACCCGCTGTCCACAAATTCAAATTGCTCACCCTGAATATGCACAAAGGATTTACTGTATTTAATCGCCAATTCATCTTACCCGAATTGCGCGATGCTGTGCGTACTTTATCGACAGAGGTTGTTTTTTTACAAGAAGTCCACGGTAGCCACCTTCAACATGCCCAACGGCATGAACACTGGCCTTCCATTCCCCAGTATGAATATTTAGCGGACAGTATGTGGCCTGAATATTCTTATGGCCGCAATGCAGTTTATCCCCACGGAGACCACGGCAACGCATTGTTATCCAAATATCCCATTGTCCGCTATCAAAACCTGGATGTATCTATCGGCAGTATCGAACAGCGCGGCCTTCTCCACTCTGTCCTGAAAATACCCGGCCACGATGAGGTGCACGCAATATGCGTACATTTGGGATTGCGCGAAAACCATCGACAAAAACAACTCCATTTATTGTGCGAACTGGTGGAAAGCCTGCCCGCTTCCGCTCCCGTCATCGTTGCCGGTGACTTTAATGATTGGAGGAAAAAAGCCGACTCCATATTGGCCGCCTGCAACCTGAAAGAAGTTTTTGTAGAAACCTATGGTAAACCCGCTAAAAGCTTCCCTGCACGCTGGCCCTTACTAAGCCTGGATCGAATTTATCTACGCAATGCGAGATCGGTTGAACCGCAGGTGCTTTATCGTCGCCCATGGTCCCACCTCTCGGACCATGCCCCCTTGGCTGTTGAGGTGCATCTATGAAAAATAATTGGCGTGATGGAAACAGCATAGAATTGCTTATCAATGGGGAAGAATTTTTTACCCGGTTTTTTGAGTGTGCCAGGAATGCGAAAGAAGAAATTATCATTGAAACTTTTATCCTCCAGGAAGACAAAATTGGGCATGAATTACGGCAGGTGATCATTGACGCGGCCAAACGTGGTGTGAATGTTCATTTGACTGTTGATGATTACGGCACATGGGATTTAAGCACCGATTTTGTGGAAGGCATGATAAACAGCGGTGTACAACTGCACATTTTTGATCCGCAACCCAAGCTATGGGGCGTTCGCCTGAACATGTTCCGGCGCTTGCATCGAAAAATAGCGGTGGTCGATAAAAAAATCGCGTTCATTGGTGGAATAAATTATTGTGCAGACCATATGATGGATTATGGTGAAAAGGCAAAACAGGACTATGCGGTAGAATTGCGCGGCCCTGTGGTCGAAGATATTCACAAAAGTTGCATATTATTGCTGTTACGCGGCTCCAGTCGGCACGAACGGAAAAAATACATTCGCGACACCAGGATACCAACACCGGAACCAACCGGAGAGTCCGCTGTTTTATTTGTAGAACGCGATAATAGATGGCATAGAAAAGATATAGAAAAGCAATATCTACTTGCCATCCGGCTTGCAAGGAAACGTATAGTCATTGCCAACGCCTATTTTTTCCCCCGTCTATTTTTCTTGCGCGCCTTACGCCAGGCTGCCGCGCGCGGTGTAGAAGTAATCCTTGTTATGCAGGGTCAACCTGACATGCCCTGGGTGAGCGTGTTATCGCGGTTACTCTACAATTATTTACTTCGTGCCGACGTGAAAATTTATGAGTATTGCCAGCGAAGCTTTCATGGAAAAGTAGCAATAATGGATGATGAATGGGTAACCGTAGGTTCCAGTAACCTGGATCCATTGAGCTTTTCACTAAACCTGGAAGCTAACGTTATGGTGCGGGATAGTACCCTGAATCAAGAATTATATGACCACATGCAAGAATTAATTAAGCACCATTGCAAGAGAATCGATATGGAGCTTGCCAAACATGGATATTGGTGGCGTGTCCCACTCATCTTTTTAAGTTTTTATTTTTTGCGCCACTTTCCATCAATTGTAGGTTGGCTTCCGGCCCACGCTCCGGTTTTAAAGCTTATCCGTCCCGAAAAGCGATTATGGTGGAGTAAAAAAAATGATGATAAGCCTGGCAGTAAAAAACCCGCTGTAAAAACCTATGACAAGGAAAGTATGCCATGACCGCATCCGGTAATACATTTCACAAAAAGCCAACCCACAAATCCGGTAATAAGAAGATAGTTTGGTTTAAACGTATACTGGCTTTCTGCTTTTTTATTATTGTTCCTGTTTTACTGTTTACCCTGATCAAACATATCGAATGGAAAGAAGTCCAGGATGCGCTGTCATCCTATAAAAGATCTACCCTGTTGATCGGGATGGCTATTGCAGCATGCAGTTATTTTACCTTTGCCAGTTACGATTTAATTGCAAAGCGATACACCAACCATTCCCTACCAGCAAAACACATTATTCCGCTCGGCATTGTCTGTTATGCCTTCAATTTAAACCTATCCACCTGGATTGGCGGTATTGCTTTGCGCTTTCGCTTGTACTCCCGTTTAGGATTAGAGATATCAACTATCACAAGGATATTCACCATTTGTGTCATAACCAATTGGTTTGGTTACCTGATCGTTGCCGGGTTAATCTTTTTGTCGGGGCTGGTAGAGCTACCTGATAACTGGAAAATCGGTACCACCGCATTACGAATAATCGGTGCTGTTTTTTTTGCTATTGCTATTTTTTATCTATTAGCCTGCAAATATGCAAAACATCGTTCGGTGCATATTTTCCATCATAAAATCACCTTGCCTGACTTTCATCTGGCAGTTGCACAAGCGGGGCTGGCAACACTGAATTGGTTGTTGATGGGATTGCTAATATTTATTCTCTTGCCGGAGGGGAAAGTCGCCTATCCCACTGTATTAGGCATATTGCTTATCAGTAGTATTGCGGGTGTTATTACCCATATTCCGGCTGGGCTTGGTGTACTGGAAACAATTTTTATTACCCTGTTGCAGCATCAAATTCCTAAAAGCACAATCCTTGCGGCGCTGATCGGATATCGAATTATTTATTTTCTAATACCATTGGCCATCGCACTCGTAATTTATTTAACATTGGAAAGCCGTGCAAAAAAAATGCGTGTACACAATGAAAAAAATAAATCGCCTGGCCATTACTCAACCGACGGAAACACAATAAAGCTGGAAAAGAAGCTGCAATAACTTCAGGGATGCCCGCCCGGCTCCAAGGGAATGATTGATTAACCCAGTATCGGAATTAAAAAGCAGGCAATAAAAAAGCCGCAAGAATGCGGCTTTTTAAATTTTGGTCGGAACGGCGGGATTTGAACCCACGACCCCCACACCCCCAGTATGGTGCGCTACCTGGCTGCGCTACGCTCCGATATGTTTTACGAACTGGCAGAGCCAGTATCGAGAGGGATCGGCATAATACCTTAATTTATTGCTAATGCAATCAGAGATTCAAGATTTAATTTACCTGGATCAAGTAGCAACCAATCCGCATGAATACAGATCAATTGCCACCGATTTATTTGATTTTTAACAGATCCAGTAGATGCTCAAGGTCATCGATCATACGGACCACAAGTTGATTTAACTGGCCGGAATCAGATTGATGCGTATCGTTTGCCATTTGCAGTCGAGCGCCGCCGATGGTGAATCCCTGATCGTATAAAAGGCTACGAATTTGACGGATCGTCAATACATCCTGGCGCTGGTAATAACGGCGGTTACCGCGACGTTTTACCGGCTTCAGTTGCGGAAATTCCTGTTCCCAATAACGCAATACATGCGGTTTGACCGCGCATAATTCGCTGACTTCACCAATAGTGAAATAGCGCTTTCCGGGAATTACGGGAAGTTCGTCGTTATGACTCGGTTCCAACATAAGCTTCTACTCGTGCCTTAAGTTTTTGTCCTGGACGGAACGTAACCACGCGACGGGCACTGATGGGAATTTCTTCACCCGTTTTGGGATTCCGCCCCGGACGCTGGCTTTTATCACGTAACTCAAAGTTACCAAAGCCAGATAATTTGACCTGTTCGTTATTTTCCAAAGCATGGCGGATCTCTTCAAAGAAAAGCTCTACCAGCTCTTTCGCTTCACGTTTATTGAGGCCAAGATCCTCGTAAAGTTTCTCGGCCAAGTCTGCTTTGGTCAGAGCACCGTCCGACATAATTATTATTCCCTATCTGAGGGTGGCGGAAAAATTCGCTCCTAGATACTGAACAATCGAATCTATGGAGGCGTTGATCTCATCTTCATTAAGAGTGCGTGATGGATGCTGAAAGGTCAACCCCATCGCAACACTTTTTCTATGTGGATCAATGCCTTTGCCCATATACACGTCAAAGACCTTTAAGTCTGCGAGATGTTCCCCAGCCTGGCTTCTCACCGCCGCCAGCAACTTGTCGGCCGCCAGATCACGGTCCACTAACAAGGCCAGGTCGCGTCTGACTTCAGGAAACCTGGACAATGAGTTAAACGCCGGAATGCGTGCTTCCAGGAGCGCCTCCAGGCGGATTTCAAATAGGTATACCGCCTGGGGAATATCCAGATGTTGCTGGATACTGGGATGTAATGCACCTATAACCCCCTGCCATTCGCCATTGCGATACACCGCAGCTGTTTGGCCGGGATGCAAAGCGGGGTTGGATTCAGGAGCGAAGGAGAACGAACCCTTATCGCCGGACAGCGCCAATAAGGATTCAAGGTCACCTTTCAGGTCATAGAAATCCGCCAGTTCTGCAGTATTAGCCCAGGACTCCGGGGTACGGCTACCGTAAATCAAACCCGCGAGCATAGGTTCCTGTTTCAAACCGGTGGGCTGGGGTACAAAACGTAAACCCGATTCAAACAAACGCACACGGTTTTGCTGTCGATTGAGATTATGGCACAGCACACTAACCAAACCGGGAATCAAGCTGGTACGCATTGCAGCCATATCGGCGCTGATGGGATTGCGCAAAATTACCGGCTCAACCTCCGGATCAAACAAGGTAGACAACCTGGGCTCGATAAAACTGTAAGTGATGGCCTCCTGGTAACCACGGGCAATCAATTGCTTGCGCAACGCCGGCAGCCCCATTTTCGCCTCGGGATGCGGCTCAATGTGCAAAGGCGTTGCCAGGCTCCGCGTAGGTAAACGGTTGTAGCCGTATACGCGCGCGAGCTCCTCCAGTAAATCCGCCTCAATGGATATATCAAAACGGTAGCTCGGAACGGCAAATGTCCAACCATCTACCGATTGGGATAGTAATTTAAGGCCCAGGCGCGAAAGGATATCGACCACTTCGCCATCCGCCATTTCCAGGCTTAGGCCGCTCACAATACGGGCCTTGCGCAGGGTCACTTCGCGCCCTTGCGGTATGTGCTCATTCCTGACATGCACCAGCGGGCCAGCTTCACCACCGACAATGTCCAGCAACAACTGCGTTGCACGCTCAATCGCTTCCACCTGCAGGTCGTAATCAACACCGCGCTCAAAACGATGGGAGGAATCAGTATGCAGGCCATAGGAGCGTGCACGTCCGGCAATCGCCAAAGGATTAAAGAATGCACTCTCGAGGAAAATATCGCGCGAATGGGCGGATACAGCGCTAGCTTTACCCCCCATTACGCCGGCAATCGCCAATACCCTTTCCTCGTCCGCGATAACCATGGTGTCCGCATTGAGGTTCACTTCCTGGCCATCCAGCAGCACCACGCCTTCACCCTGGCGCGCCATACGCACATGGATTGCACCTTTCAACCTGGACAAGTCGAACGCATGCATTGGCTGCCCCAATTCGAGCAATACATAGTTGGTCACATCGACAACTGCATCAATGCTGCGTAAACCGGAGCGAACCAGTTTATCTTGCAACCACTTCGGGCTTGGACGAGCAATATCAATATTGCGAATTACACGGCCGACGTAACGGCTACAGGCATGGCCAGCTTCCAAATGAACCGGAAATGTATCGGTGATAGCAGCCGGCACTGGTGCGATTGCAGGCGTATTTACCGGTACACGATTCAAAACACCTACTTCACGTGCAATGCCTTTTACGCTCAGGCAATCGCTACGATTGGGCGTTAAATCCACTTCGATCAATTTGTCGTTAAGGTTAAGGTAATCGCGCAAATCTGCTCCCACCGGAGCATCTACAGGCAATTCCCATACGCCGGAATCGTCGTCGCCCGCCTTTAACTCCGTTTGGCCGCAGAGCATGCCAAAGGATTCAACACCGCGCAGCTTGGCTTTTTTTATGTCGAACTCAGGTAACTTTGCACCGATAGTTGCAAACGGAACCTTGATGCCCACGCGCGCGTTGGGTGCACCACAGACAACTTGTGATAAGCCTTCAAGGCCAGCCACTTGGCACACGCGCAATTTGTCGGCATCGGGATGCTGTTCACAGCCGACAATTTCGCCCACGATCACGCCGCTGAACTCGCCTGCGACGGATTCAACGGCATCCACCTCCAAACCCGCCATAGTAAGCTGGGCGACTAACTCGTCGGTGCCTATTTCCGGATTAACCCATTCACGCAACCAGGATTCACTGATTTTCATAATTCATTCGTTCCGTAGTTTGGGCCGGGCCACGTATGGCAGCAATGCCCAACAATAACCGTTGCTATAACGCTGTATATAGAGTGAAACTTTTTCGTTGGGCGAACCGCCTCCGCAACCCGGCCCAACCTGCACTAGAACTGTTTCAGGAAGCGCAAATCGTTTTCAAAAAACAGGCGCAAATCGTTTACGCCATAGCGCAACATCGCAAGGCGTTCCACTCCCATACCAAACGCAAAACCGGTATAGGTTTCCGGGTCAACACCACTGGATTTAAACACTTCCGGATGCACCATGCCGCACCCGCCCACTTCAAGCCAACCGGTGTTTTTACACATCCGGCAGCCTTTACCGCGGCATTGGGTACATTGGATATCCATCTCCGCAGAGGGCTCGGTAAACGGGAAATACGAGGGGCGAAAACGCACCGGTACATCGGCCTCAAAGAACGCCTTGAGGAACTGGTCCATGGTGCCTTTCAAATCGGCGAAACTGATGTTTTCATCAACCACCAGGCCTTCAACCTGATGGAACATCGGCGAGTGAGTCACATCGGAATCGCAACGATACACGCGACCAGGGCAAATTACGCGGATTGGCGGCTTTTTGCTTTCCATAGTGCGGACTTGTACCGGCGATGTATGGGTACGCAATACATGGGTATCGTCGACATAAAATGTATCGTGCATTGCACGCGCCGGGTGATGCGAAGGAATATTCAGCGCTTCAAAGTTGTGGTAGTCGTCCTCAATCTCCGGGCCCACTTCAACGCTATAACCCACAGCGGCAAAAATTTCCTCGATGCGCTGCAAGGTACGTGTAACTGGATGCAAGCCGCCGGTGTGTTGGCCGCGACCAGGCAAGGTGACGTCGATGACCTCGCTCGCCAGTTTTGCATCGATTGCGGCCTTCTCGAGTAACTGCTTGCGCTGGTTCAATGCTGCCTGCACCGCATCTTTTGCGTTATTAATTTCAGCCCCGGCAGCCGGCCTTTCCTCTGGCGATAAACCGCCAAGGTTTTTCATCAGCGCTGTGATATGGCCTTTTTTACCGAGATAATCAACACGCACCGCTTCAAGCGCATTCAAATCGGCAGCGTCAGCAACAAGTTTGAGCGCTTCTTGGGTAAGCGCAGCGAGATTTTCCATCTGCTTTTCCAGTTAATATTGTTAACAATCAAATCTGATTAGGGTGTGCAACGCCAAATTAACACCATAAAAAAGGGGAGGAACCAAAGCCCCTCCCCTTTCATCGCGTTCACAGAAACCTAGCGGGTTTCCGGTTGTTGGACGATTAAGCAGCCAGAGCTGATTTAGCCTTCGCAACAACAGCAGCAAAAGCCGCTTTGTCATATACCGCCAGGTCGGCCAGTACACGACGATCAAGAACGATGCTCGCCTTTTTCAAGCCGGCAATCAATTGGCTGTAGGTCAAACCTTCAGCACGGGATTGGGCATTGATACGAGTAATCCACAGAGCGCGGAAATTACGCTTTTTAACGCGACGATCGCGGTAGGCGTATTGACCGGCTTTGATAACCGCTTGCTTGGCAACTCGGAATACGCGTGAACGTGCACCGTAGTAACCTTTAGCCGCTTTTAAAACTTTCTTGTGACGACGACGCGCCTCTACACCACGCTTAACACGGGCCATAATTCAATCCTCTCAAAATTCTCAAAAAGCGCTAATTAGTTAGCACGGAACAAACGTTTTACGCGTGGTACGTCAACAGCATCAACAATGCTGGTGCCGCGCAACTGACGTTTACGTTTGGTGGTCATTTTGGTCAGGATGTGGCTTTTGTTAGCGTGCTTGAACTTAAAGCCCGCGCCAGTCTTTTTGAAGCGCTTTGACGCGCCACTGTGTACTTTAGCTTTGGTTGCCATGTGATAAAACTCCACACATTTAAGTAAGTAATATAAATAATCAAGGCAGCTAAAAGCCCGACTATTTTCTCTTTTTGGGGGCGAGCACCATGGTGAGCTGCTTACCTTCCATTTTGGCAGCCTGCTCTACGGCGCCCATCTCAGCCAGGTCGGTTTCGATGCGTTGCATCATTTCCATCCCCAACTCCTGATGCGCAAGCTCGCGGCCACGGAACTTTAAGGTTACCTTGGCCTTGTCCCCATGCTCAAGGAAGCGAATCAAGGCTTTCAATTTCACCTGATAATCCGCTTCCTCCGTCCCTGGGCGAAATTTCATTTCTTTAATTTGCTGCTGCTTTTGTTTTTTCTTGGCAGCGGCTTTGGTCTTCTTGATCTCAAACAGATGTTTGCCGTAATCCATAATCTTGCAGACTATTGGATCGCTATCAGCAACGATCTCCACCAAATCCAGCGTCGCCGCCTGGGCTTGCGCCAGGGCTTCACTCAGGGGAACAATACCAACCTGTTCACCTTCGGCATTAATTAAACGAACCTGTTTGGCTTCGATCTGATCGTTGATCCGCGCTTTTTTAGAATTGCCTTTGGCCGCGGGAGCGTTATCTCGTTTGATAGTTGTATCTCCAAATAATTAATAGGAACGAATCTTTCTCACTTTTGCGCGTTCGGGTCCCAAAACCCGTTTTCAGGCAGAAATATTTCTGCCTCGACGCGCTATATCGGCGGTCAAGTGCGCGATGAAAGCTTCCAGAGTCATTACACCCAAATCTTGTCCGTCCCTTGTGCGAACTGCAAGTGATTGATTTTCAACCTCTTTATCGCCAACGACGAGCAGGTAGGGTACCCGCTGAATTGTGTGCTCGCGGATTTTAAAGCCGATCTTCTCGTTTCTCAAGTCCGGAATTACACGGATGCCTTTATCGCGTAAGGTTTTTTCGACCAATCTGACGTAATCGGCCTGGTTATCGGTGATGTTCATGACCGCAACCTGGGCCGGGGCCAGCCACACCGGGAAGGAACCCTCATAGTGCTCGATCAGGATACCGAGGAAGCGCTCGAAGGAACCGAGTATGGCGCGATGAAGCATAACCGGGCGTTTACGCACATTGTCTTCCGCCACATATTCCGCATCCAGGCGCTCGGGCAATACATAGTCCAGTTGGATAGTTCCGCATTGCCAGGAGCGGCCCAGCGCGTCCTTGATCTGGTATTCAATTTTCGGGCCATAGAAAGCGCCTTCGCCTGGAAGCTCCTCCCACTCCAGCCCCGCCGCGCTCAATGCTGTGCGCAGCCCTTCCTCCGCTTTATTCCAGGTTTCCAAAGTACCGGCATATTTTTCAGGGCGCAGGGAAAGTTTTACAGCGATGTCGGTAAAACCGAAGTCGTCATAAACGGATTTGAGCATCTGGTTAAACGAAGAAACCTCTTCCACCACCATATCCTCGGTACAGAAGATGTGGGCATCGTCCTGCACAAAACCACGGACGCGCATAATGCCATGCAGCGCACCTGAAGCCTCGTTGCGATGGCAGGAACCGAATTCCGCAAGGCGCAGCGGCAAATCTTTGTGCGAACGCAATCCATGGTTAAAAATCTGGATATGGCCTGGGCAATTCATCGGCTTGACGGCAAAATCGCGCTTTTCCGATTCGGTGGTAAACATATTTTCGCGGTAATTTTCCCAGTGACCGGATTTCTCCCACAGGGTGCGATCCATGATCAGCGGGGTTTTTACTTCCTGGTACCCCCATTCAATTTGCTTGGCGCGCATGTATTGTTCGATCTGTTGCCACAGGGTCCAGCCTTTGGGATGCCAAAACACCATGCCCGGCGCTTCGTCCTGCAAATGGAACAAATCAAATTTTTTCGCCAGCTTGCGATGATCGCGTTTTGCTGCTTCCTCCAGCAAATTCAAATAGGCTTTGAGTTGCTTGGCATCCGCGAACGCCGTGCCGTAAATACGCTGCAACATTTTATTGTTGGAGTCGCCGCGCCAGTAAGCGCCGGATACACGCATCAATTTAAAATTCAAGCAAAAACGCATGTTAGGCACATGAGGGCCACGACACATGTCGATATATTCTTCATGATGGTACAAACCCGGAGTTGCATCCTTCGGTACATCGCGATCCAGGATTTCCAGCTTGTAATTCTCGCCGCGCGCGGCAAAAACATCGTAAGCCTCTTGCCATGACACTTTCTTCTTCACCACGTCATATTCGGTTTTAGCCAGCTCCAACATGCGAGCTTCCAGGCGTGCGATATCCTCGTCAGTCAGCTTCTGCTCCAGGTCAATGTCGTAATAAAAGCCGTTTTCGATGGTTGGGCCTATGGCCATTTTCACATCGGGAAATAATTGCTTGATGGCATGGCCGAGCAAATGCGCGCACGAATGGCGGATAATTTCCAAACCGTCTTCATCTTTCGGCGTGAAGATCACCAGTTCCGCATTTTCAGTAATCAAGTCACGGGCGTCCACACGCTGGCCATTCACACGGCCCCCGAGCGTTGCTTTTGCCAGGCCGGCGCCAATAGAAGCAGCTACGTCGTAAACAGTTACGGGATTTTCGAAAACGCGTTGGGAACCGTCGGGAAGAGTAATAACAGGCATGATAAATCCTTGGTCAGTGGTGACCCCTACGAAAGGTCACATGATTAAAAAATGAATAAAAATATCTGGAGCCCACACCTACGATTGTGCGGGTCGGTGAGTATAGGGGAGCCGCTGGAAGGGAGGCAACCTTGAATTAAATCAAGCTAACTAAAGCTGCCAGGCCAACGTAATAGCACCGAAATTTTTGCGCGCGGTCCGGCTTTCACTCGGATCGGTATCGGACTGGTAGGAAAAACAGACGCTCGCCCGTCTCCATGCGTAGGTAAAACCAGCCATCAATGAATATTGGTAATTTTCCAGGCCTTCGGAAGCACTTGCACCAAATTCATTACCATCAACCAAGATTTGGTTATGCACATAATTTCCTGTACCACCCAAATACATGTACCAACCTTCGGCCGCCGCGACAGGGGCGCTGATACGACTGGATAAAAACCCCATGGTGGAATAGCTACGCGCCAGACCACTTCCCGCCCGCACGAATAGCCCTGCACCGGCACGCGATTCCAGGTTACCGCCCGCCAGGTCTGCCAATAACACCGCATCGAAGGCACTCGCATCTCCCGTGGAGAAACGCCAAACCGCCGTACGTTGTACCTGCCAGACAAACTTATCGTCCAGTTGGTAATCCCACCCCCTGGGTTGATTCGCGCCTACTAATTTATGGACAAATTTCTGTACCTGTTCCGCGCGGGAAGAAGGACCAACCAAACCCACCAAAGTCGCGACATGATCGGAAAAATCATTCTTGACCACTACATAGGTGGAACGCAGGTATAGCAAGCCAGCATAGGGCGCATCGGCAGGATCGGGGATTTCTTTCGTAATGTCCTCGGGCGTCACCATCGCCTGCCCGAGGGAATGCAACTTGTAGGCGTAGGTAGGATTTTCCCCAAGCATCCAGGCCAGAGGCAAGGTGAGCAACGGAGGCTGGGTCCTTTCCTCATCGGGTTCATTGCGCTGCCCCCAGGATAAATAGATGCCATTGGTGTAGCCACCACCATCTTTCCCTGTGAGTGCATCGTTTTCCCAACTCGCGGAAACCCAATTGCGTTCGGCAAATGCATTCGGAGTCTCGATAATCGCCCATACCAACAACAAATTGCGCAACAAAGACGGACACCCAACAAACAACGCCGCAGCTTTAGTCTCCATAAAACGTCCCTTAACTAAAAGTAAGGGTTTGACACAAGTTGCAATGCACAAGTTCTGCAAAAAAAGCGCAAATAAAAAAGCCCTCGCTTGAGGGCTTTTTTATCAATGTAAACTCTGAATTAATAAATATCGCGACAATAACGCTTTTCATCAATTAATTTTTGAACTTCATCCTCACCCAGGATGTCACTCAACACCTGGTTAACGCCTGCACCCATTGCCAAGCTACCGCAGACATAGATACATGCACCTTGATCCAGCCATTCAATTAATGGTAATTGCCTAGCGCGCAATAAATCTTGCACATAACCCTCGCCATCACGCGAATAAACTTCATCCGATTCCGTTAAAAAGCCGGATTGCAGCCATGCGTCAATTTCAGCGGCAAACAAGCGATCTTTAGCGCGCTGGCGCTCACCGAAAATCAACCAATTTTGTTGCTGGTCTGTTAAATAGCGTTCATGCAAATGCGCACGCAAACCCGCAATACCGGTACCCGCGCCAATCAACACCATGGGCCGGTTGAGCTGCGGTCCATGGAAGGATGGATTCGCGCGGATGCGGGCCAATACTTTTTCGCCCTCCGCTGCTAAAGATGTTAACCATCCGGACCCCAAACCCAGCTCACCTTTTTCATTGAATGCCTGGCGCACTACCAGGTCCAGTGTTCCGTCCGTTGAGAGGGAAGCGATGGAATATTCCCGGTGCGGCAAATCCAAATCATTTCGCGGTTTAATTTCGAGGATATCACCCGCCTGCCAATGGGTATTGCCTGGAACCGGTGGCTGTAAACTCACGCGATAAACAGGTGAACCTACACTACCCGCGTTTAATAATTCGCGTTTTTGCAAACGCCACCCTTCATATTCCGGCGCCGCCCATGCGGTAACATTCCTTACCCCACTGATGTCCGCGATTTTTTGTTGCCATTGGAAAATAGTTTGTTCATTGCCATTATCAACATTGATGCGCGCAAAGAGCGGTTGGGCACCATTGGCTAACAGCCATTGCTCCACTTGCGCGGCAAAGGCACAATAATCGCTGTAGCGCTTGTCTCCCAAGCCCAAAATACCAAATTGCAGTTGTGGTAATGGCAATGATGTTTTCAAGAGTTTCCGCGCAAAACCACGCGCAGAATCCGGCGCTTCACCCTCACCAAAAGTGGATACCAGAAACAATATTTTCTTTGCCGATTCCAATGTGGTTTTATCCAGCGCGGTTATATTTTTTACGCTGGCTTTGATACCACCGGATTGCAAAATAGTCGCCGTATTCCAGGCAAGCTGTTCGGCGGTACCGGTCTGGCTGGCGTAAACAATCCAGTAATCCGCATCGGTATGGGTGGTGGAAACCCCATTAGCGGCGCTTTTGCTGTTGCGTTTCTTTTTGCGGCGATCGAAATACAACAGGAATCCCGTGATGGTAAATAAAGGCATCAACAGGGAGGCAATCATATTCACAATTACACCGGGCATGCCAAACCATTCACCCGTATGCAATTCATAAATGCCTTGCATAATGCGCTTGCCCAATGGTTGGAGTGGTGTGTAAGGTTGATCACTCACCACTTCACCGGTCTCTGGATTAATACTCATCATGCTACGCTGGCGGTCATTGGTTGCATCAACATTGACATAGTTCACCATAACCGGGTCTTTTGCCATGCGCGGGAAAGTGACGCCGGCAAATTTAAAATTATTTTCCGCGTTCGCTAAAAAGCCCTGCCAGGCGACATCGACACTAACGGGGTTCGCATGTTCATCTTGCATACTGCCGGGGTCCCGATTTTCACGTCCGCCCATACCGCCTCCAGGCCCGCCAAACCCGCCACGCCGTTCCTGTACCGGCTCACCGGTGAGCAGTACCGACGCACCGTTTTTAAACCAGCTGTAGGACCAGGTCAGGCCGGTTAACGCCATCAGCAAATACATAAGTATTACCCAGGTACCAATGACAGAATGCAATGCCCAATAGAAATTGCGACCTTTCAAACTGAAATCGATACGGAACCAATTGCGCCAATTCAACGGGCGCCGCGGCCAGCGCAAATACAATCCGGATAATGCAAAATACACCAGCGCTAGTGCGCTGAAACCGGTAATCTGGCGACCGATATTAATACCACCCTCCTCCGAGGGGATTAATAACCAGCGGTGCAATGAACGCACAGTGCGAAAAAATTGTTCGCCGCGAATTTTCCCGAGCAATTCACCGGTATAGGGATTAATGTAAATCGCCTCACCACGACGTTGCCCCGGTGGCGGCGCAACACGCACCAATGCGCTGCGATCCGCCTCCGGCCATAAGGTTATTTGCTCGACACGTGAGTCAGGTTGTTGCGCGCGAAACCGCTCGGCAATGGCGTCTGGAGTCAAACGTTGCCCGCTGGTTTGCACGCGCACAACATCCGGGCTGATTGCTTCCATAATTTGCCGTTCAAAACTCATCAGCCCGCCGGTGACACCGACCACGGCCAATACCAGACCCGCCGTGATCCCTAAAAACCAGTGAACCTGGAATAGCCCGTTTCTCACCCTAATTCCCCCAAGCAAAAAAAATACTGCGTTGTTAAAAAATATTATTTAGCGGCTAATATCCAGCCGCCACCAAGGGATTTATATAAATCCACCGCTGCATTCAAACGTGACAGGCGTTGTTGCACCAAAGTATCCTGCGCCTGGAACAAACTGCGTTGCGCATCAAGCAGTGACAATAAATCATCCGTGCCGGCGCGATAGCGCGCTTCCGTCAAACGCAAACTGCGCTGCGCATTGGCGACAATTTCCTGCTGGCTTATTTCCTGGCGCCGGCTCACATCCGCAGCGACCAATGCGTTATCCACCTCTTGCAACGCCGTTAAAATGGCTTTGTGATAGTGCAACAGTAATTCGCCGCGGCGCGCTTCACTTAAACGTTTTTGATTAACCCGCCGCCCGCCGTCAAATAAGGTCTGCGCGAGCGACAGCGCCCACCCGGATGTTTGCGTCGCGGGATTTAAACGGAATAATTCACTCGCGGATTTTCCTGCATTTGCGCTTAAGCCTATGCCCGGCAAGAGCGCGGCGCGCGCCGCATGTATATCGGCAGCTGCCGCGCGCAAATCCGCCTCGCTGGCCGCCAGATCAGGGCGACGCGTTACCAACTCCGCCGGTGTGCCCGGCGCAATTTGCGGAACCTGCATATCCAATAAATGTTCGGCGGCGAGTTTAAATTCCTGCGGGGTTTTACCCAGCAAAATTGCCAATGCCGAATGGGTTTGGCGCGCTTGTAATTCCAGCGGTAACAGTGACGCCTGCTGGGTTAGTAAATTGGTTTTTTGTTGGGCAACATCCGCTGCGGTTGCGGCCCCGTTCCTATAACGCGCATCCACTATTTTTTGGACGCGCCCGGCAATTGCAATATTTTTTTGCGCTGTTGCGATACGCTCCTGCAATGCCAACCATTCAAACCAACCATTGGCGATGGCCGCTTTAATGCTAAGGGTTGCAGCATCCTGATCATAGCGAGTTGCCTCATAACCGGCCTTGGCTGCTGCCCGCCCTGCTGCAATACCGCCCCATAAATCCACTTCATAACTTATATTCACGCTGGCGCGTGTGGACTCCGTGCGCCCCCTGCGCTCGCCATCGGCTTTGCTACGCGATTCCCCGGTGGACCCACTTGCCGTCAGCGATGGAAACAAGCTTGCATTGGCAATGCGCATTTGCAACTCCGCCTGTTTTACGCGCTCAGCCGACATTAATAAATCGGGGCTTTGCTCCACCGCGGATTGCATTAAGGTATTTAACGCCGGTGAGTGGAATGCCTGCCACCAATTGGCGTCTGGTGCATCGGCATTTTCCCCGCTTACCTGTGCAACAGGATAATTACCTGCATAATTAATTGCGGGCAATTGTGTATGTGTGGGCGAGCACGCGGAAATAAATAGCGATACGATTACCAGGGAAATTTTTTTACTGTGTAATTGCATAACCATCACTCCGTCGCCAGGGCCGCAACCGGATCGAGATGAGCCGCCTTGCGCGCTGGCAAATACCCAAATAACAAACCGGTGAGGAATGCACAGCTAAATGCCATCACTACCGGGAAAAGAGAGTAAGCCACCGGCGTTCCAAAGTGGGCAATCAAGGCGGCGGTACTCAACCCCAATACCACACCGATTATTCCGCCGATGGCAGAAACCACCAATGCCTCAATTAAAAACTGCTGCATGATATGCCGGGTCCGCGCACCTGTTGCCATACGGATTCCGATTTCGCGGGTACGCTCGGTAACGCTGACTAACATAATATTCATTACACCTATTCCACCCACCAGCAACGAAATAGCAGCGATAGAACCCAGCAAAAAAGTCATGGTGTTTTGGGTTTCCGAAACCATATCGATTAACGAGGACATACTGCGAATCTGGAAATCCTCGGTGCCATGACGCTCCATCATCAGTGCATGCACGCGCGCCTGTACTTCTTCCATATTTTTTTCTTCGTCAACGGAAATCGTAATGTTGCGCAGGAAACGTTGGCCAATTACACGCAAACTACCGGTATTAAACGGCACAAAGACCTTATCGTCCTGGTCCTGCCCGCCGGGATCGGCCCCGCGCTCACTCATTACACCAATTACCTGGAAGAGCACATTATTGATAATAATGAATTCACCGAGCGGATTTTTATCGGCAAATAATTTGGCGGCAACGGTTTTACCCAGGACAACAACCGTCGCGTAATTTTTATTGTCTTCATCGGTAAAAAAGGTGCCCTGTGCTACGTCCCATTTGCGGGCCGCCGGAAACTGCGCCGCGGTTGCGCTGATTTCTGTCGTATGGTCCAGGTTTCCGTAGCGCAAGGTAAAACTGCCATTAAGCTCCGGCAAGGCTGCGGCAATATGCGGCAAGGTTGCTATGGCATCCACATCCTCGGGCACTAATGTAACCGAGTCCCATCGCCATCGTTGCATGGGGCCGCCGGGACGCACCAATAACAAATTACTACCCATGGCGCTGATGCTATCTACAACGGATTTCTTGGCTCCGTCACCGATTGCCAGCATACTGATTACCGACGCAACACCGATAACAATACCGAGCAGTGTCAACACGGTACGAAAAATATTGCTGTGCAGCGAGCGAAGTGCCGTTTTGGTTGCTTCAAAAATTTCTGTTTTTAATTCAGGCTCACCGCGCAGCGCATGTTCTTCCGGTGGCAATGTTTTGGGAATGACTGGCCCCGGGTCGGAAATAATGTTGCCGTCGCGAATTTCAATCAGGCGCTGGGCGTGGTGTGCAACTTCTGCATCATGCGTAATAAGGATGATGGTATGCCCTTGCGTCGATAGCTCCCTGAGCAAACGCATCACTTCTTTACCGCTGTGGCTATCCAACGCGCCGGTGGGCTCGTCAGCCAAAATGATCTGGCCACCGTTCATTAATGCCCGTGCAATGGAAACGCGCTGCTGCTGGCCGCCAGATAATTGATTGGGGCGATGATACAAGCGCTCTTGCAATCCCAAAGTGCTGAGTAATTGTATTGAGCGCTCACGACGTGCCAGTGGCGACAAACCTGAATAGGTTGCCGGCATTTCAACATTTTCACAGGCTGTTGAACCGGCTAGAAGATTGTAACTCTGGAATACAAACCCGAAGGCCTCACGGCGCAATTGCGCCAAGCCATCGGCATCCAGTTCCGCTACATTTTTTCCATTAAAAAAATATTCCCCGGTCGTCGCGCGATCCAGGCAACCGAGGATATTCATCAAGGTGGATTTACCCGAGCCGGATTGCCCCATGATGGCAACAAACTCACCGGGATAAATCTCCACATCAACGCCGTGCAAAACCTGGGTCGCAATCTCGCCGTTGCGAAACGTTTTGGTAACACCGGATAGTTTGATCAATGGTTGTATGGAATTCGCAACGGCCATTAACGTCTACCCATTCCCGGTCCGCCAAAACCACCAGCCGGTGCAACCCTGGCCTGGTTTGGTTTAGTGCTGCCGCTGACAACCTTTTCACCTTCTTTTAAACCTTCAATAATTTGAGCCTGCACGCGGTTGGTCACACCCACCAGGACGTTGCGCTCTTCTATTTCCCCGCCTTCATTCATTACCTTTACGGTGGCAGGGCGAGGATTTGCTGCATCACGAGCACCCGCAATATCGCGGCGCGCTTTCCAGTTACCGGCTGTTTCCCTATCGGGCTTTTCCGCAGCGAGTTGTTTAGCCGGTGTTTTACCACCTTGCATTAAATCGGGTTGCCGAGGCATACCGCGCGGCGCGGCGAAACTGATTGCAGACATGGGCACCAACAACACATCTTTCGCCTGGGATTCAATAAAAAAAACCTGGGTACTCATTTGCGTCATCAGCAAACGGCTTTCATTGGGAACATCAAAAAGTGCGTTATACAACACCACGTTATTGAGGATTTCAGGCGTGGGCTGGATACGATCCAGCTTGCTGTACCAACGGCGTCCCTGGCTACCCAAGGTGGTGAAATACACCGGCATTTCCTTGCGCAACTTACCTATATCCGCTTCAGACACCTGGGTTTGCACAGTCATGATCGAGAGGTCAGCCACACGCATAATGGTGGGAGCCATTTGATTGGTATTCAATGTTTGCCCCTGGCGCGACGTGATGGACACCACGGTACCATCCATAGGCGCATAAATTTTTGCATAATTTAAATTGGCGGCTTCCACGCGCAAGGTGGATTCGGTTTGTTGTATTTGTGCCTGCAATGCCTTTAGTTGGGCTTGCGCCGATTTTAAACTTGCATCCGCCGTTTCCAGGGATTCGCTGGTTGTTGCATCTTCAGCAAATAAATTTTTTTCTCGCTTGAAATGTATTTCCGCCAGTTTTAACTGGGCTTCGCGATCCAGCAGTTGCGCTTTCTGGTTTTGCAACTGCGCGCGGGTGGCATCAACCTTAGCCGCGTAGACAGTTGCATCGATTTCCGCTAACAGGTCGCCCGCTTTGACTTCGCTACCGACTTCAACATGCAACTTTTTAAGCTGGCCGGATACCTGTGCACCCACATCCACGTAATCCCGCGGCTGCAAGGTGCCTGTAGCGGTAACCAGGTTTTCGATATTGCCGCGAGTCACCACCTCAGTGGTATAGGCAATTCCATTTTCATCCTTGCCAACAATAAATTTCCATAGGAACCAAACAATAACCAAAAGCACAAGCGCTGTTAGCCCCATTCCTAATGGGCGACGCAAAAAAGGTGGGGGGAATACGCGGGATTGCATAGGGTTTTCTCATCAATGTTTATGGGCGCGAGTATAACCTATGCCTTAATTGAAACTGCCGATGCGACCATGGATGAACACTTGTTTCACAATCTTTTATCGCAGGCGACGACGATGCCCGGCCACCATCCCTTGGGTTATTTTGTTCCCTGTTATTGCAGGAGCCATTAGACCTGCGCCCATTGCCGTAACAGGTTGTGATAATGGCCGGTAAGCCCCACAATTTCTTCGCTATCGCCCACTTTTTGCCGCAAGGATTGAATATTGCAGTCCAATTCATACAACAAATTACGTTGCCAGTCGTCACGCACCATGCTTTGAATCCAGAAGAAACTGCAAATGCGTTCGCCGCCGGTAACAGCTTCAACCTGATGCAAACTGGTGGAGGGATATAAAATCAAATCACCGGCTGGCAATTTCACTTCATGGCTGCCATAGGTGTCCTGCACGATTAATTCACCGCCCTCGTATTCGTCCGGCTCGGATAAAAATAATGTTGATGACACATCTGTGCGTAAACTTAAATTACTGCCGGGAACCAGGCGTATAGCGCCATCGACATGGAATCCATAATGCTCGCCGCCAGCATACGCATTAAATAATGGAGGAACGATTCGCAATGGCAGGGCGGCCGACATAAACACCGGATTGGCATACAACGCCTTTAAAATAATTTCGCCCAGCTCACGGGCGACAAGTCCATCAACCGGAAGCTGGCGATTTTTTTTAACCTGCGCGCCCTGTACCCCGACGGTTGCTTTTCCATCAACCCAATCGGCTTGCTTCAAGCGCGCACGAAATTCCGCTACCTGTTGTTTGGTTAACACCTCGGGTATATGTATGAGCATAACTTTCTCGCCGTCGCATGTTTGTTACACGCTGGTTTTACACCGCGACGCAAAGGGGCGCAATCAATGCGCCCCTTTGCGTAACTTCGGTTAACCGCAAAATGCGGTTGCGATCACCAGTAGAACAATTAAAACGCGAAGTTAACACCCAAACGCGCCGACAGGGGGACGCCGGGATAATAACGCGCACCGCTGTTATTGAAACTGGCTACGTAGTCTTCGTCAGTCAGGTTCATCAGGTTTAACTGCACATTGATGTTTTTGCTAACCGGATAAGAAGCCATGGCGTCCAGCACCCAGTAATCATCAATTTCATAGAGGGTCCTGCCCCCTAACGCTTGTTCGCTGGTAAGGCTGGTGTTGCGCTGGGTATCCACAAAACGCGCACCGCCACCGACCACCAGCCCATTACCGAAGGTGTAGGTATTCCATAAAGTGAAAGTCAACTCGGGCGAGAAACGCACCATACCACCCTCGGTGTTGCTAGCCCCGTTATTGGCCGAGGTACGATTGCCGCGCACAATTTCGCTGTCCATCCTGGCCAAACCGGCACTGATTTGCCACTGCTCGGTAATAGCACCCACCAGGCCCAGCTCCAGACCTTTCACTTCGGTTTCGCCCACCTGGACACTGGTGCCATCGGGATTGGTGGCAATTTCATTTTCGTTGGTGCTTTCAAATAACGCCGCGGTAAAGAACAACTTGTCATCCAGCAGGTTCCATTTGGTGCCCAACTCCAGGTTGGTACCTTTTTGTGGGTCCATGTTCGGATTGTTGACGTTGTTAGCCGCATTACTGGTATTCAGCGCAAAGTTTGTTCCTCCGGGCGGCAACTCCGAGTTGGCGTAAACCAGGTAAACAGAACCATCCTCTACAGGCTTGTATACACCACCGAGTTTCCAACTGAGTAATTCATCCGTCAGTTGCGCTTCACTACCCAGGTAGGTACCAACCGGAGCACTTCCTCCTGTCCCCTGGCGGGTAATCTGGGTGGTGTTCGCGTGGAAACGATCAGCGCGCAAGCTCAGGTTCATTTCCCATTGCGGGTTAAAGGTAATGGTGTCCAAGGCGTAGAGGCTGTAGGTGGTTACTTCACCATCGATCTTGGTACCGTCACGCACCACTGGCTGGAATACATCAGCAGTGTCGGGGTTATAGAGATTGGCTGGGTCCTGGGTTTCACGGGTGGCAGAATCTGCCGCCACATAGGGCAAGCCCACCCCATAGCTCAATTGGTTTTCATAAATAAATTCTATCCCCGACGACATTTCATGCTGCACGCCACCCGCCGTAAACTTGGCCGTCAGGTTGGTTTGGTTGGTGAGGATTTGGTTGGTAATGTCCTTACCCTGGCGCGAACGCGCCACAGTCCAGCTTTCCGGGTCTGCCGCGGAAGTAAAAGTGATGGCATTAACACCGGTCAAGACCTGGTCCTGATTGGTGCGCCCGTAGCGCGAGGTATTGCGCAGGCTGACATCCGGCGCCAGGTCATGTTCGACACGGACGGTAAACATATTGGCGTTCACATCGTTGTGATCACCGGTAGAACCGTAAAAATTTTCGCTATCGACCCGCTCGGGAGTTTCGCCAGCCAGGTCACCGGTACTGCTGAAAACCGCATTGTAATAACCATCCAGGCCGATAGTAGGCACACCGCCATCCGGTATACCAGATTGCTCCATATTCAGGTAATTGATATAGGTGCGGGTGCCGGTACCCAAACCCAGGCCCAAAGAGGCAGCAAACCCCTGGAAGTTACTTTCCACTTCATCGCGGCCGTCCACACCCGCATCCTGCTTCATCAGGTTCACACGCAAGGCGGAGGATTCACCCAGGTTACGGTTCACATCCACAGTGGCACGCTTGTAATCGGCGGTACCGGCGATAACCGTACCCGATGTCGCATCTTCCTGGTTGGCCACCTTCGAACTCATGTTCACATAACCCGAGGCGGCACCGCGACCGTTATCAGAGCCTGACGGGCCTTTGGCAATTTCGACTTGCTCGGTATTAAAGGTGTCACGGCTGATACTGCCCAGGTCGCGAATACCGTCAACATAGATACTGCTTTGGGTATCGAAGCCGCGCATAAAAATAGAATCACCGGTAGCAGTGTTGCCGTTCTCACCCATCTGCATGGTGATGCCCGGAGTGTTACGCAAGGCTTCACTCAGGGTGGTAGCCGACTGTTGCTGGAACAACTCTTTCTTTACCACTACCAGGGTTTGCGGGGTATCCAGTAACGGTTGGGTAAATTTAGGTGAGCTGGCCTTTTCCGCTTTGTACACCGCATCTACCGCTTCTGCTTCTACCTTTACGGTATTCAGCTTTTTGGTATTTTTAACCTCTTCAGCCGCGATCGCACCGAATGAGGCCAGGAGTACCGCTGAAGATAAAGCGGTGGCAGTAAGTTGGCGAGGCTTGGCACTTTTTTTGGAAACTATGTGCCGGGATGGTTTAAGTATGGTCATGAGAAACGCCCTTTCTAGTAATAGGAATACGCAATTAACAATTTTTTCAAATTTTATCGATAACCATTAGCAATTGCAATGATAATAATTCCCATTTGTCGCCATTGTTTACAAAATATGGCATTAATATCAACGGTGTGAATCAGAAAAGCGTTATAGGGAAATTGCGATAATCGGGAAGCAGAAACGAAAATACCGCCATAAGGCGGTATTTCCAGGCGCATGACTACGAATGGGTTACATATAGGCGTTGGAGCGATCCGTATGGTCAGTTACATCGCGAATACCTTTTAACTCAGGTAATTTATCCATGAGCTGCACTTCTATCCCCTGTTTCAAGGTGATGGCCACTGAACCGCAGCCCTGGCAACCGCCGCCAAATTTCAATACCGCAATCTTATCTTCGGTGACTTCAACCAGGCTCACATTGCCGCCGTGGGAAGCAAGGCTTGGGTTCACATCGTTATACAAAACATAATTAATACGATCTTCCAGCGGGCTATCATCAGTTACCCGTGGCATTTTCGAGTTGGGGGCGCGAATAGTGAGCTGGCCACCCATGCGATCCGGCGAATAATCCACCTTGGCATCCTCCAAAAAAGGCAGGCTGCGCTCCTCAAAATAAGCATTGAAGCCGTTAAGCGGAACGACCACATCCCCTTCTTTCTGCTCACCAGGGCGGCAGTAAGCAATGCAAGTCTCGGCGTTGGGAGTACCCGGATTGGCCACAAACATGCGTATACCAATACCATCATTGTCTTTTTGCTTATCTAATAATTCTTTCAAATATGTCTGGGCAGATTCGGTGATATCGACGTTAACCATATAAACCTTTTCACTAAACGTTCCGGCGGGTGTGAAGATAATACCCGATTAAATTACTCAGGTATTCTACTGAAGAATACGTGGTTCCGCATCAGAATTTTTCTGCCAGTGTCCTAACGACGAGGAGGATTTATATAACCAACCCGTAGCTACCCAGGCTGGCTTAGTGGCGCCTGTTATCACAAAAACCCCGTTTTAACCACTCGTCGGATAAGGTTTCCCATAGAGAAATTTAATTACGTAATAATGAGTTAATGAAACTATGATTTTATGGTGTGAAGCATGCATACATAAGTGTGTGACCAATGTAGCATTTCGCGCCAACCGGAGAGTTAAAAATGATTTCCCAAGAAAACAATGATTTCTTACTGAACAACAAAAATTTGCGGATGACCCTTTATTTAAGCTTGGTTGTCGCTCATTTAATCTTTGGAATGCTTTATCCGGAGTCAATAACCATTGCCGCCGTAGGTTTTGCATTTTTTGCAGTGCTCGTAATGGTTCACCTGCGCCCCGTCCAACAACCTCCACGGATTAAAATCGAAAAAACCGTGCACCTGGATAAGTGATAACCGATATCACTGCTATCCCCGCCAAGCCCTGAAAAGGGGCAAATCCCTAGCCTTGCGAACATAAAATGTTCACCGTCAGGGTTACTCAATAACGCCTTTTCGTGGGTTTCTGCTAGAATCCACGCCAAATTTCTATATCAATTTTTTTTGATATTGCCCCGGCAATCTTTTCATCGATAGGTTATCCATGACTGCACACGCTGCCCTGCACGCTCGTATTGAAGCACTTCACCAAGCGATTAAAGAACGAATCCTTATCCTGGATGGTGGTATGGGCACTATGATCCAGAGCTATAAACTAAAGGAAGCTGACTATCGCGGCGAGCGCTTTGCCAATTACCACATGGACATTGCCGGTAATAACGACTTGCTCAGTATCACCAAGCCCCAAGTCATCCGCGAAATCCAGCGCGCCTATCTTGATGCCGGGGCTGATATCCTGGAGACCAACACCTTCAACTCTACCCGTATTTCCATGGCTGATTATGATATGGAAGACCTGGTACCCGAGTTGAACTTCGCCGCAGCCAAACTGGCCCGTGAACTCTGCGATGAATTCACCGCGAATAATCCCGGCAAGCCGCGTTTTGTGGCCGGTGTCCTCGGACCAACCAGTCGTACCTGCTCCATTTCACCGGACGTCAATGATCCGGGGGCGCGCAATGTAACTTTCGACCAATTGGTTGAAAATTATGTGGAAGCAACGGACTCCCTTGTTAAAGGCGGCGCCGATATTATTTTGATCGAAACTATTTTCGACACACTCAACGCCAAAGCCGCCGTATTTGCGGTGCAAAAATATTTCGCCGATGTCGGCATTGAATTGCCCATTATGATTTCCGGCACCATTACCGATGCTTCAGGCCGTACCCTTTCCGGCCAGACTACCGAGGCGTTTTACAACTCACTCGCACATGCCCGCCCGCTTAGCATGGGATTGAACTGCGCGCTGGGGGCAAAGGAATTGCGTCAATACGTGCAGGAAATGTCACGCGTGGCTAATTGTTTTGTCAGCGCCCATCCTAACGCCGGCTTACCTAATGAATTTGGTGAATACGACCAAACCGCGCAGGAAATGGTGGAGATTGTTGAAGAATTCGCGGCGAGCGGATTTTTAAATATTATCGGGGGCTGCTGCGGTACAACGCCTGCGCATATCAAAGCCATTGCCGATGTAATGGCAAAATATCCACCGCGTCAAATTCCCGATATTGAACCCGCCTGCCGCTTGTCCGGCCTTGAACCTTTTAATATCACCAGGAGTTCTTTATTTGTAAACGTGGGCGAACGCTGCAACGTTACCGGCTCGGCACGATTCAAAAAATTAATTGTGGAAGAAGATTACACCACAGCACTCGACGTTGCCCTGGAGCAAGTGGAAAACGGTGCGCAGGTAATTGATATCAACATGGATGAAGGTATGCTCGACGCCGAAAAAGCCATGGTGCGGTTTCTGAATCTCATTGCGGGCGAACCGGAAATTGCGCGTGTGCCCATTATGGTTGATTCATCCAAATGGGAAGTCATCGAAGCTGGCCTAAAGTGTATTCAAGGCAAGCCAATTGTTAACTCGATTAGTTTGAAAGAAGGCGAGGAAGAGTTTTTACACAAAGCAAAATTATGTATGCGCTACGGTGCAGCGGTAGTGGTTATGGCCTTCGACGAAACCGGCCAGGCGGATACCATGGCGCGCAAGCAGGAAATTTGTGAGCGCTCTTACCGGACGTTGGTGGACCGGTTAAATTTTCCGCCGGAAGATATTATTTTTGATCCGAATATTTTTGCGGTCGCAACCGGCATAGAAGAACATAATAACTACGCTGTGGATTTTATTGAGGCAACTCGCTGGATTCGAAGCAACTTGCCCCACGCAGGGGTAAGTGGGGGGGTTTCCAATGTTTCGTTTTCTTTCCGCGGAAACAATCCGGTACGTGAAGCTATTCACTCGGTATTTTTATATCACGCGATTAAGGCGGGCATGAACATGGGTATCGTCAATGCCGGCCAACTGGCGGTTTATGACGACCTTCCCGCTGAATTAAAAGAAAAAGTTGAGGATGTCATTCTCAATCGCCATGCGGGAAGTACCGAAGCGCTACTTGAAATTGCGGAAAAATACCGTGGGGAGGGTACAGGCGCAGAGAAAAAAGAAGATTTGGAATGGCGCAGTTGGCCCATTGCCAAGCGCATCGAACATGCATTGGTTAAAGGTGTTTCCACATATATCGAAGCGGATACTGAAGAAGCGCGCCAACATTACCCACGCCCGCTTGATGTCATTGAGGGCCCTTTGATGGACGGCATGAATGTGGTTGGCGATTTATTCGGGGCCGGTAAAATGTTTTTACCCCAAGTGGTTAAGTCCGCGCGCGTGATGAAACAATCCGTTGCCTATTTGCAACCGTTTATCGAAGCGGAAAAAACCGAGGCTGCAAAACCCAACGGGAAAATTTTGATGGCCACGGTGAAGGGCGACGTACATGACATCGGGAAAAATATTGTCGGTGTGGTGTTGCAATGTAATAACTTCGAAGTAGTTGACCTGGGGGTAATGGTGCCCTGCGATAAAATCCTGGACACCGCTATCGAACAGAACTGCGACATCATCGGCCTTTCCGGTTTGATTACACCCTCGCTGGATGAAATGGTTTTTGTTGGCCGCGAAATGGAACGCCGTGGCATCAATAAACCCTTATTGATCGGCGGCGCCACCACATCCAAAGCACATACCGCCGTAAAAATTGATCCGGTATTCAAATTGAATCAAGTCGTTTATGTCCCGGATGCGTCACGCGCTGTGGGTGTTGCCAGTACCTTACTTTCTGATGACCTGCGTCCAAAATTCGTAGCGGACATAAAACAGGAATACATTGTGGTTCGCGAGCGCAATGCCAATCGCAAACCACGCGGCACGGTGCGCACCTATCCTGAAGCTATCGCCAAAGGTTTGAAACTGGACTGGGGAAACTACACTCCCCCTACCCCTGTTTTTACCGGCATTCAAATATTTGAAGATTATGATTTAAATGCGCTGGTCGATTTTATTGATTGGACACCGTTTTTTATCAGTTGGGATCTCGCTGGAAAATTTCCGAAAATCTTGCAAGACGAAATCGTTGGCGAAGCTGCGCGCAACCTGTGGGACGATGCGCAAACAATGTTACGCAAATTAATTGACGAAAAATTAATTAAAGCGAATGGTGTTATCGGTTTCTGGCCAGCCAATACTATCAATGCAGACGATATTGCCGTTTACGATGCGGATGGAAAGCAAACCTCCACCTTGCACCATATTCGCCAGCAGCATCTTAAACAAGGCAACGAAACCAAACCGCATTATTCACTGGCGGATTTCGTAGCTCCAAAAGAATCCGGCAAGCAGGATTACATCGGCGGATTTGCGGTAACCGCAGGCATAGGTGCAGAAGAATTGGCAAAGGAATATCAGAACAAGGGCGACGATTACAATAGCATTATGGTTAAAGCCCTTGCCGACCGTTTGGCTGAAGCCTTCGCTGAGCATATGCACCAACGCGTGCGCAAAGAATTCTGGGGTTATGATCGCGAGGAAAACCTGGATAATGAGCAACTTATCAAGGAAGCATACAAAGGTATCCGCCCCGCCCCCGGCTACCCGGCATGCCCGGATCACACCGAGAAAGCAACCTTATTTAAATTACTGGATGCGGAAAAAAATACCGGGATCAGGTTGACAGAGCATTTCGCAATGCTGCCAACGGCTGCTGTCTCCGGTTGGTATTTTTCGCATCCTGAATCAGTTTATTTCAATACCGATAAAATAGAAAAGGACCAGGTAGAAAGCCTGGCGCAGCGTAAGGGGGTGAGTGTGCAGGAAATCGAGCGCTGGCTAAGCCCGGTGTTGGCATACGAACCGGAAACTTCCGGTGAGTAATTGTTATAGAACACCCTTTGATTTACCCATTTGATTCGATAGTAATGCAAGGAAATGAATATGTACGATGATCTTTTGAATGAATTATTAGCACAAGAGGACGAACTCGAACTGCGCTTTTTTAACAAGGATACCGCGTGGGAATTGGGAAATTTAATCAAAACGCACGCCGAACGAATTAGTGTTTCTGTTTCCATTGAAATTTATGCTTTCGAGCAGGTGGTATTCAGTTATGCGATGCAGGGTACGGTAAAAGACCATCAGGAATGGTTACGCCGTAAACGGCAATCAGTAATGCGCTTTGGACATAGCTCTTACTACCAGGGACAATACAGCGCCGCCAAAAATCGCGACTTTGAAACCCAACCGCACATAGATCCCAAGGAATATTGCGCCCATGGGGGCTCATTTCCGATCCGCATTAAAAATAGCGGGCTCATCGGTGCCGTTACTGTTTCCGGTTTGCCGCAAGAAACAGATCATCAGTTAGCAGTGGATGCCCTGCGGGAATTGATGACCAGACAAACCAACAACATTTAAGCCATTAGAATGAAAACAGTTGGCCTTGGGTCAAAACACAGCACAATTAATTTCTATATTGCTAATCGACCATTGATTGATGATTATCCCTTTATGGATGATCTGCGTGGTTTAGCCATCGGTGAATTAGCTCATATTGTTAAACACACCAGTAACCACTGGCGCAAAGCATTTAATGTTTATGCAAAATTATTGTTCGACTGGTACGTGTTGGTGCAACGACATGATTTACCATCACGTTGGCAAGAGTATCGCGATTTAGAACTGTTCCAACCCCATTCGCGCGAAGCGTTACTATTCAGCGCACCAGCCCTGGATATGCCAGGCTGCGCGATCCATGTCATCGCAGGAAAAACTTATGCGGCGCAACTGGACTTACCGCCCTTGATCTGGTTAGACAATTACTTTGCCGTGAATAAGGAATTCAGGATTATTGTTGCGCCCTATCCTGACTATCGGCAATTATCCAATGTACGCATTGGGTATTTGCTTGGGTTAATGCGGTCGTTTCATTGATAAATCTGTTTTCCAGGTTTTGAGGGAATCAAACAATTCCTATGACTCCCGCCATTAAAACACTCGAATAAGAAAAGCCGCTGTTCACAGCGGCTTTCTCCAGAGGTATTACACCAGCAAATTAGAAATTATAGCGGGCACCCAACATGTAACGTGGTTCGTATAATTCAATACGCCACAATTGCACTTCCGTACGGCCATGGCGACGTTTATCTTCGCCTGTCAGGTTTAAACCTTCCAATGAAATAGTGATGTTGTCATTGAAGTTGTAGCTGATGTTTGCATCGACAGTGGCGTATTCCTCGGTGTAACCAGGCTCGTTATTGTAAGCGTTCGTAGTATCCAGGAACTTGTCACGCCAATTGTAGGCAACGCGCGCTTGCCATCCGTTGTTTTCGTAGAAACCTACCAGGTTTGCCGTATCGCTAAGGCCAACAAGTGCAAATTGGGTATCCAACGAATTGTTGTTAAATTCCACATCGCCGTTAACGGTAGTGTAGTTAGCTTGAACACCAAATCCGGATTCACCGAACATATGCTGTAGCGCGAATTCCATACCATGGATTTTTGCACTTTTGTTGTTAACCGGCGTATTCACGTTCCATATCGCGATCGGTGCATCGGGTTCGGCAAGAATAGTAATCGGCCCGCCCGTCCAACCCACGTTTTGCATCAAACGATCCCAGATTTCCGCAGCATTCGGCACGGGATCACCTTCGGCAATCAATTGGTTTGTAGCAGTGACCGCGCGCGCGCCTTTGGTGGGATCGCGTAAATCAAACAATGGCATCTGGATGGATTGCTCACTGAAGAATTTGTCAGTGTCCTTGAAGTACGCACCCAACGAAATATAGCTCGCATCGTCGTAATACCACTCTGCGGATATATCGAGGTTAGTCGATTCCAGCGGTTCCAAATCCGGGTTGCCCTGGGACGCGGTGTAGCCCCTTACGCTGCAACAGCCAATATCCGCGCGTAACAAATTGTATGTCGGACGTGCGATGGTTTGGCTGGCGGAGAACCGGACTTTAAAGTCGTCGGTAATACTAATGTCGAAATCGAGGTTAGGTAACAGGTGATCATAATCACCCGACCTGGACATAGGCACAGTTACGTTCGATAAAGGAACATTGAAGTCGTCATCACCGGTCCATTCGATACGCAAGGGCGCCGCGAATAGTGTGGATGAGGTGATTTCGGTTTGTTCATAACGCAAGCCGACCAAAAGGTTGTACGGCATATCATTGAAATCACCCGGCATATGTAATTGTACGTAGGCGGACTGAATATCTTCTTCAATGTCGCGCATACTGGTGACTTTGGAGCGGGCCTGGAATTTGCCATCGGGGAATCCGCTAAAGCCCGGCGTTCCCGCCGCCGCTTGCGAGGCAGCCCAATTGGTAACTTCATCGAAGTCCCAATCCATACCGCCGGTGAATGATCCGGAAATATCGTAACCGGAATATTCTTTCGTAAAGTCGCGCGGCGTCCAAAATGAATCGGGGACAATAGCCGGGTTTGCACCGCCCCAGTCTCCCATCAATGCGCAGCAGTCATTCTTTTGCAGCCCCAGGTATTGGTTGTTGCGTTGCTCAATCCCGAACTGCAAGGTGTTGTCATTGAATTTCCAGGTGCCATCCAAACGAATTTGTTCCAGGTCGTTATCGACTGATTGCCAATTATGCGTACCGGCAGTGGTTGTCATATCACCCGCGTCGAGGACACCATTGTTATTGCCATTCACATCATCAACCGAAATGATCATCGTCGGCAGATCGCGCGACCAATCGACGGTTTGGGTTTTGACAACGTTTGCAGCTACCGACGCGTTCAATTCACTACCGCGCGGATCGTTGGGTTCGTTGGTGGCGCTGGCCCGGTTGTAATCCAGGGTAAGGTTTAAATCGTCGGTGAAATCCAGGCTCAGGTTAAAACCTATAGCATCGTTTTCGTTAACCCCGGCAAAAACCTGGCGGGCGAAACTGATGTCTTTTGGATTGGTAATGGTTTCAGTGACCAGTACCGGGGTCTTGACGGTTTCGTCATCAAATTCGGCATAGGAGCGCGCATTCACGAACCATAACGATTGTTCGATGCGGGTCTCATACCATTCATTTTCCGAGTAGGTGTAATCCAGGGTCGCCTTTACACGTTCAACCGGCTGGTACTGGAGGGTTAATTGCCCATTGGTGCGCGTGCGCTCGGATTCACCCAATGTAAAGCGGTAATCAATGGGAGTAGAAAATAACTGGCCCTCTTCGGGTGCGTTGATAATGGTCGCACCGGCATTGCCGAATCCGGCGGCTTCCGCGGCGGTCCATTTGCGGGTATTCCATTGCTGGTTATTGGCACCTGTTGTAGAACTATCGCGCTCCTGGTAACTGCCGGTTAACGCGATACCGATGGTGTCATCGGCAAAGGTATTACTGAATAACCCGGAAACCTCGGGAGTTATATCGTCGCCTTCGCGGACCGAGGCATCGTGGGTGGCCTTCAGGCCCAACGAGGCTTTAATGCCGGGTGCGTCCAGCGGGCGCAGGGTTTTGATGTTGATAGTCGCGCCTATACCGCCGCTCGCAATGTTTGCCTTGCTGGTTTTGAATACCTCCAGCCCACTGACACTTTCAGACGCCAGGTCACCGAAGTCAAACGCGCGGGAGTCGTAACTGTTGGTAGGCATTACCCGGCCATTCAAGGTCACCATGTTGTAGTTGGAACCGAACCCGCGCACGGTTACTTTGCTACCTTCACCGTTTGCGCGATCGATGGACACACCGGTAATACGTTGCAGTGATTCGGCCAGGTTTGAATCCGGCATTTTGCCGATATCTTCAGCGTTAATCGCATCGACTACACCCACCGCCTCGCGTTTCATATCCATGGAGCGCGTCAAACTCGCCTTGATACCGGTAACCACCACCTCTTCAACGGCGCCATCCTGCGCAACAGCGACGCTACCGAAACCTGCGGCCATGACCGATGCAACAGTGGTAGCAATCATTTTCTTTTTAAATGTCATTGGGTTTTGCATGAACTTAATCCTCGAACCGTTATTGTTATCGTAACTCGCTGCTGTGCGGTGCCTCCGCAGGGGCGGCAACCCTAGCCAGTTACCTCACTGGTCTTGCTTATCGGGGGTTATCCCGAGGCTATATTTACGGGTTCATACAAAACCGGCGTCCGAATAGATTTCAAATCGCCAAGGTGGGAAGTTCGAAAAAAAATGATTTAGTTGTATGGGTAAAATCCGTTGACGATCAACCAGTTAAAAAAACTTATTGGCGAGGGCCGCAGGAAAGCGGCCATCCATTGGTAATGAATGGAACAGGTTCCGGGAAATTTCCCCTATGCGTACGGCGACATAATAGGCAAAAAAAACCCGGCGCCGCCGGGTCTTATAATGTTGCAGTCAATCAACATCGGATTTATTCAAGCAGGCTCCGCAGCATCCATGCGGTTTTTTCATGCAATTGGATTCGTTGGGTGAGCAAGTCAGCCGTGGCTTCATCATGGGCGGCTTCTGCTGCCGGGAATAATGAACGCGCCGTGCGAACCACGGCTTCCTGACCTTCCACTAATAACCTGATCATATCCTGCGCCTTGGGAATACCCTCTTCTTCTTTAATACTGCTCAGGGCTGCGTATTGCTTGTAAGTGCCCGGAGCCGGGAACCCGAGGGAACGGATGCGCTCAGCCACCAAATCAACAGCCAGCGCCAGCTCGTTGTATTGGGTTTCGAACATTAAGTGCAATGTCTGGAACATAGGGCCCGTAACATTCCAGTGAAAGTTGTGGGTTTTCAAGTACAACGTGTAAGTATCCGCCAGTAAACGGGATAACCCTTGGGCAATTTCCTCACGATGGGCCTGTGAAATTCCGATATCAATATTCATAGTAACTCCTTAGCGATTATTTCATTTGAACAAACTATAAGTAGAGACCAACCGGGTAGCCATTTGGTTTTGCTTATCGCCTAGATAAATTTCCCTGGCTTTGTTGATACCCCATAAGCACCCAATCCCGCCCGCGATTGCGATACCGTTCATAGATGAGCGCTATATCGTTCGGACAATGCCCGGGATTTAATTCAAACCCCGACCGCTGGTATAAACCGGTTAAATGGGGCAACGCAAAACAATAACAACCCCGGGGGAAAATAACAGGTTTGGAATCGCCCAACAGCCGGGAGGCCAAACCATTACCACGCAATCCCGGATCTACCAATAAATTACGCAACCAATAATGGCCGGAAGCCTGCGGCACCAGTCGTACAGCCGCCGAGAATTCTCCCGCAGGATTCACCAGCGCAAATACTTGCTCTTGCTCCGCACATTTTATTTTATAGCCGTGACTGCGATAGAAACGGTCGGCCAGCGCCATGCGCGCTGGCTGGATTATTTGAAAGCTATAGGAAGAGGCACTTGCCAGGGAATCGCATACAAACATCAGGTTTTATCTTTATCACCGGGTTCTTCCATATTATCCAACGGGAAAAGATTATCGGCCATCAAATCATCGGGCAATTTCAATTCATCATCCTTGCCACCGGAACCCTTTACGAAACCCTCTTCATTCATGGGGATGGTCGCCGTATCCGTTTCGTCCGCAACATCAATAACGGTTTTTCCGGCGGGCGCCGACGCACTTTTTTGCAAGTTGCCTATATCCGTTTCGAGTGTTGCTTCAATGTCATCGTCCTTGTCGCGTCCACCGGCGATCAAGCGATACATTAAATATCCCAATACAAAAACCAATATATTTCCTATCGCTATGCCGATGTATAACCACAGGTTTGAAGGTTCCGGTTCCGGTATTGCTGCCGGCCCTGGTTCCGGTTCAACGGCGGGGGCGGCTTCACTGGATACAATGGCTGAGCTTGCCTCAGTCACTGATTGTTGTGCAGCCAGTACACTTGCCTCATCGGGAAAATAAAAGCTGTCCGCATTTATCGTTTCCAGCAACGGACTGCCATCAATGTGTTTGCCATTCACCGCCAGGCTGATGTCGTAGTGCGCGGTTTGCACCGGTGTAAATGCAAACTCCCACCACTGGTCGCCAATGGATTTAAGATCCTGCTCCATATCATTATGTTGGGAATTTTTAATAATTGCTTTCACCTGGGTTCCGCCCACATCAACCGCTTCCGGATCCGCCGTCAATTTGTAGCTGTATACTTTTTTACCCGATGATTCATCCAACTTTTTTTCGAGTTTGAAAGCGGAATCGGAAATGTTGAAATGGTGGATGAATTCACGCTTGAATGTTTTGCCATCAATGAGGATTTTCAAATCATACCGGTCCTGATCGGAAAAACCCTGGAGTTGCTGGCGGAGGATACCATCCTCCGATGCCCCCATAGTTAAGGCGACTGATTTCACTTCCGGCGATTTACTGCCCGCGATTAATACTTGCCCCGTCAACAGGCCAAGGAAATCTTTATTGGTAATAGTTTTACCGTTTTCCTGGAATGAGTACACCAAATCCAGGGGCTGGTTGGATTTGATATTGTTTTTCATCGGCTGGACGACCAGTTGCAGGTTGCTCACCACCGTCACGCGACTGCCGGGCGCCATTTCGGTTTTTACTTTCCATTGCCCTGCCGATGGTTGTTGCACCGTGATCAGGTCATATTTATCCGTGCGATACCAATTCACATTATTTTTTGGATCGGTTGCACTGAATTCCTTGCCATCCGGTGCAATTATGAGTGTCGCCGGTACTTCTGCACGGCGAAAAATCAACGCGGTAAATTCCTGGATACTGCTATCAACCAAAAAGCCATTCCCGTCCAATGGTACCCGCTCGGCGGGAACAGCCTGGTCAAAAATGCGCAGGAATGTGCTCATGAGTTCATCAGCCGTATCCGCCACTTCTGAAATCCCATCGGTGGCGACTGAAAGTTTTTTCATCAACTCCTGGTCGGAATCAGCCGAAAGTGCGATGGTGTGGATACGATAATCCGACGCTTTCAGGCGCGGTAACAATTCCGTTAGCACACGTCTGCGCTCATTGAAATTAACCACCGCTTCTTTACTGATGTCCACCACACCGTCCGTGAGCAAAATAATATTGCGGCGATAATCTGTGGCGGGAGACGCATAATCCCCGGCAGCCTTTTCCAAGGCGCCGCCGATGTTGGTAAACATGGCAATAGAGTTAATGGTATTGGCTTTTTGCGAAGCCTGGGTTCGCCATGCCTGGTCTACTACACGATGTGGGACCAATAAGTTAACCGATTGACCAAATGTCCAAATCCCCGCTTTGCTGTTATCCGGCAATAAACGCACTATTAAATCCACAGCGGGCTTGCGCAGGTTGTGGGGGTCGGTTTTTTTCATGCTGCCGGAAATATCAATGACTACCCTTACATCGGCCGGTAGAGGCTTGGCAATTTCCCCAGCCCACAAGGGACTGCTTGCCAGCGCAACAGAAATTAACAATAAATACAGTCGACGCATGAAGGGTTCCTGTCAACGAACAGTTAAAAACGGACAGCCATGCCCGTTCTTGACGATATTGCCATTAGTTATAGCAGCTATGGGTCAATTCGCCATTTATGACGGAGAGGAAGGGAATAAAAAGCCAATTGAAAAATAAAAAGCCAGCGTTGCGCTGGCTTTAAAAAAGTATGGATTAACGGATAGCCCGAATAGGTTCTTCATGCAGGAGTTCATCGCGCGCCAATCGCTCATCGCGCGTTAATCCGCGACTCGAATTGCGTTCGCTGTGGCGATGTTGGGTATAGCTGTAACCTTCTTCCTCTTGAAAGCTATTTTGCTGGAACGGTCGATATTCTTCTTCCCGCCTCGAATGGGTATTACGCGTCAGCATTTGATAAATCAACGACAACACCTGGGCAATCGACCATATCCCCAGCATGACTTTTAGCAAAGGTTTAATGGCCGTAAAACCGCCTTCAACATAGCCGAATACCAGCGTATAAATGCCGGGGGCCATGGTCATTTTTTCCGCGTCAATTGCGTAAGGGGTGAGCAACACCACCATTACCGTAATCACCATAAAATGGGTGACGGCTCGCCCTAACCCGCGAAAGAGCAACCAGGTGGCCAATGAACACCCCAGCGCACCCGCAAGGTAAAGCGCCCAGGCATATTGATATTCAGTGATATTTTCCATTAGTTATATCTCCCCGGAATTAATTCACCCAACGAATCACATAATCCTCAAGGTCATCGGGATTGACCGAGGTTTCATGCACCACCCGTCCACGCACAGAGATACCAGCGTGGTGCACGGAATCCGGGTTACCGGATACCAGCGGGTGCCAATCAAATAGCGGTATGCCTTCCGCAACGAGGCGGTAGGCACAAGTCTCCGGTAACCAATATGTATCCTTTACCGTTTCCGCTGTAAGTACAGCACAGGCCTCCACTAATTGCTGGCGATTTGTGTAGTCCTGGCAACGGCAAGTGTCATGGTCCAGGTAACGACAAGCGACTTTGGTGTAATAAACATCCCCGGAGTCTTCGTCTTCAAGTTTGTGCAGGCAGCACCGGCCACAACCATCGCAAAGGGATTCAAATTCCTCCGCTGACATCTGCTGGAGGTTTTTAGCTAACCAGAATACTTGTTGCGCCATATAACATTAATGACCGGATAATTTTGAATTGAGCGCACGGATGCGTTCCGCATCCGGATCGCGCTCGCTACGTGGCGGCAATTGCAAATAAAAGCCCTTTTCATCCAGGCTTTCCGCCACCTTCTCGACACTGGTATGGGCTAATTTTTTATCCGGGGTCAGTAGCAGCACCATCGCCTGCTGGGGCTTGCCAAAAAGTTTTAATAGATCTTCCGGCACCCGGCTTAAACCCTCTTCTTTTTTAACGTAGAGGTACATGCCTTCCTCTTTAGGGCTGCGGTAAATTTCACAAATAATTTTCATAGCGATATTTATAAAACCACAATTAACAATCATTGAGCCCACGCGATAGGCGATTAACCTTGGGCTATTTCCAACAGTCGCTCACCAATCAACCCAAAACGCCAACCCTGCAAGCGTTGCGGTAATTGATAAGTGCCGCCCTTCATTCCCGAACGCACAATAAATTCGTAATCCTTTTTGCGAATTAATACTTCCGCGGGAATTTGCTGTTGCTCCGCAAATTCACGCACAAAATTTTTCAAGCTTTTCATCAGCGGGCCTTCGCTTTGGGCCAAGGGTGGATCAAGGCGCGCCGGCCAACCAGGCTCAGGGCTATTCAGGGCGTTATTGACAATGTGCAAAATGGCCTCGCTATCATTCTTCAGCGTGCGCGAAGGAATATCCGCCACCGCTTGCAGCTGCGCCAAATCCTGCACCTTCTTGCGGGCGATTTCCCACAATGCCGGTTCTTTTATTAAACGATTGCGCGGGATGTCGCGTACCCGTGCCTGCGTTTCACGCCAAATACATAAATCGCGTAATATCGCCAATTCCTGCGAGCGCAATTTCCAGGCAAAGCCCACCTTTTGGTACGCCTCTGAAAAATCTTCAGGCTGGCGCGCATTGGCAACCAAATCCGCGCAATCGCTTTTTACCCATTCCAAACGGCCATTGGCTTTTAACAACTGTAACAATGTGCCGTAAACCACCAGCATATGCGCCACATCCAGCGCCGCGTATTTTAATTGGGCCAAACTTAACGGGCGCTGCAACCAGTCAGAACGGGTTTCATCCTTCGGAATTTCTGTATTCAACAAACTTTTAACCAGGTTCGAATAGCCCAGGCTGAATCCCAGGCCGGCAAAAGCTGCTGCAATTTGTGTATCAAACAAGGGCGCAGGGACTATGCCCAACCAACGCTGGAATACTTCCAAATCTTCCGAGCAGGAATGCAATACTTTGATTACCGCCGGATCAAGCATTAATTCGCGCAAGGGCTGGAGGTTTTGAAGCGCGAGCGGATCAATTAAATAACAGCCTTTGCCATCGCCGATTTGCAACAAACCGGCAATGGGATAAAAGGTTTCACTGCGCATAAATTCCGTGTCCACGGCGATGGCAGCCTGTTGCCGCCAGGTGACACAGAGAGAGGCTAACTGATCGTCCTGGTCAATCCAGATAGGTTCGGTAGGAATCAACATGCAAAAAATTCTATAAATTTATAAGCTGCGGCGCGATGAAAACGCGTGCGCAAGGGTACCGCCATCAATAAATTCCAACTCGCCACCCAGCGGTACTCCGTGGGCAATGCGCGATACAGTGACATTTAAATGTTTGGCGCGCTCGCTGATGTAATAAGCGGTGGCCTCACCTTCAACAGTGGGGTTGGTAGCGAGGATTACTTCCCGGATTGTCCCTTCCTGCAATAATTTAATTAATTGATCAACACCTATGTCCTCGGGGCCTATACCATCGATAGGTGAAAGGTGCCCGAGCAACACAAAATATTTACCTTGATAAGTACCCGCTTGCTCAATTGCCAATACATCACCCGGTGTTTCCACTACGCACAGCAAACTGTTATCGCGGCGGTTGTTCGCGCAGATCCCGCAAAGTGTTTGCTCGGTAAGCGTGCGACAGCGCTGGCACCGCCCGACACCCGCCACCGCTTTTTGCAAACTGGCAGCCAGGCGTTCGGCGCCCACGCGGTCGCGCTCCAATAGATGCAGTGCCATACGCTGCGCAGATTTTGGACCTACACCCGGCAAGCAGCGCAGTGAAGCCATGAGTTCATCGATAAGCGGACTAAACATGGAAAATATTTTTACTCAACATTTAAAATGGCATTTTGAAATCGGGCGGGATGCCCATGCCGGCGGTCATTTTGGCCATTTGCTCGCGGTTTTGCTGTTCAACTTTACGCACCGCATCATTAACAGCGGCGGCCAGTAAATCTTCCAGCATTTCTTTATCTTCAGTCATCAAACTGTCGTCGATGCTGACGCGTTTGACATCGTGCCGACCGTTCATAATTACGCTGATCAAACCCGCACCCGCTTCACCTTTTACTTCAGCGTTGGCCAACTCTTCCTGCATTTTTTGCATATTGGCCTGCATCTGCTGGGCTTGCTTCATTAAATCGCCAAGACCTTTCATAGCGCCCCCTTTTCAAAAAATAAATAAAATCGGTTAACAATCTAATCGACCGGCTGGATGGTATCTTCACGCAAGGTCGCACCGAATTGCGCGATCAACTGTTGCACAATCGGATCATTTTTTATGGCGTCCACTGCTTGTTGTTGACGCTGCTCACGCAGGCGGATCGCCATTTTTGCGGGCGTTTCCGCAGTAACCTGTCCCAATTGGATACTAACGTGGACAGGCTCGGCAAAATAATCGGTAAGTAAATCAGCCATGCGTTTCTCATGGCTTACGTCAAATAACGTACTGTTATTTTCATCCAGTACAAATTGGAAATAGTTTCCCTGCCGCCCTATCAACTGGCAATTGGAGACGGTGCTTTGCAAAATACCGGTAACCCCCAAGCCCAAATAAATTTCGGTCCAATCTTGCGGCCCCGCCTGTTCATAGGGAACTTGGCGCAACGGTTTTGCACGGATCGGCTCGGGGATTAACGGTTTTTCTACCGGCGTAACGGCTGCAACCGGTGCGTTAAACGATGGATTAAAAACATTCTCCAGTATGGCCGCGGCAGGCGGCTGAGCCGCCTCAGGCTTTTTTGGCTCATCGACTCCCTTATCAACCGGTACAGCAGGTGTTTCGTAATAAGCCGGTGCCTGCGCATATTCCGCATATTCGTCGTCAGGAATATTGTCGTAAGGGCCATCAAATGGCGGTGGCTCGGGCATAGCCGATGGAACAATCGGTTGCGGTGCGGAAACCGGGGCACTTGCGGGCGCAACCGGAGTGCTGGCCATCTGAGCATTATTTGCTGGCGGTTGAACACCGGGCTGAACCCCTGGTGGCTGGTTTGATGTCGGTATCGATGTTTGCGCAACGGCGCTCATTTGCGACACAGCACTAACAGGCGTGGGACTGGAAGCGGGGGTATGTGCCGGGCGACTGGCCAGTGGTACCGGTGTGGCGGGTTGCGGTAATGCCTGGGTCGGCATTTCAACCACACCTTGCGGTTTGAATGCCAGCATGCGCAACAGCACCATTTCAAAACCGGCGCGCGGGTCCGGCGCCAGGGGCAGATCGCGACGCCCCAATAATGCGGTTTGATAAAAAAGCTGCACATCTTCCGCAGGCAATTGCTGTGACAAATGCAGGATGCGCTCGCGATCACCCCGGCTGTTATCCACCGCTTCCGGCAATGCCTGCGCAATGGCAATGCGATGCAATACCGCTAACATCTCCGCCAGGGCATTCGCATAATCCGGTGCTTGTTCAGACATTCGCTCCACAGCGGCGAGAATTGCGCGGCCATCATAGCTGGCAAGCGCAGCCACTATGTCATAGACAGCGGTCTGGTCGATGGTACCCAGCATGGCACTGACTTCGGATTCAGTAATTTTGCCTGAACCATAGGCAATCGCCTGGTCGGTCAAACTCATGGCATCGCGCATACTGCCATCCGCCGCGCGCCCCAAATGCCATAAGGCAGATTCTTCGTAGGGCACCAGCTCCTGTTCCAGCACGAATTTCAAATGCTGGACGATGCGCTCCGGATTCATATTTTTCAGGTTGAACTGCAAGCAGCGCGACAGGATCGTCATGGGCAGTTTTTGCGGATCGGTGGTCGCCAGCAAAAATTTCACATGGGGTGGCGGCTCCTCCAGGGTTTTCAGCAAGGCATTAAAGCTGCTGTTGGAGAGCATATGGACTTCGTCGATCAGGTAAACCTTGTAGCGGCCGCGGGTCGGCGCGTATTGGACGTTTTCCAATAGCTCGCGCGTATCTTCTACTTTGGTACGCGATGCGGCGTCCACTTCAATCAAATCGACAAACCGGCCTTCGGCAATTTCGCGGCAACTGGAACACTGGCCGCAAGGCTCGGAACTTACCCCGGTTTCGCAATTAAGGCATTTGGCCAGGATGCGCGCGATAGTGGTTTTACCCACCCCGCGCGTTCCGGTAAATAAATAGGCATGGTGCAGGCGATTGTGGTCCAGGGCATTAATCAGGGCCTGGAGCACATGCTCCTGCCCCACCATTTCACGGAAAACCCGCGGGCGCCACTTGCGTGCCAGAACTTGATAGCTCATGCCGGATGTTGCTCTCTTGCAAAAAGGACGAGTGAAAAAATCAGGCGGCGATTATAGCGGTGCAAGGCGGAAATAGACACCAACCACCAAGAATCCATTGGCCGGAAAAACGCAAATAACCAATTAAAAGGCTATAGGGCAGCAGAGGGAAAGTCGGGAGGCAACCCAACCAGCCACACCCCGGCACATAACTTACTGCTACCGTTGCTCCCTTCCGGGCCTGGCGGGGTTCACAGATCATTATTGCGAGGGGACCGGTCAGGTCACCATAGGGCTTGCAACCTAGCGGGTGGCTAGCGCAAGAGGCGCGCATTATCATCACTTTGCTTTCCCATTGCAAGGCGGAATTTACCATTCCGGCGGATAGAAGAATTTTTCCGCCATGGCGCAATTTGCAATTCCCTTTTTTACCGCCATCAACTAGGCTTCACTGAGTTTTTTTAGAGACAAACTCAAACATAAGGTTCAGGAGTATATATTTATGGCAACAGTGACCCTCAAGGGAAATCCTTTTAATACCAACGGTAACCTGCCTGCAATTGGTAGCAAAGCACCGGCGTTTAAACTGGTAAAAACCGACCTTTCCGAAGTTTCCTCTGGCGATCTGACTGGCAAGCGCGTAGTGCTGAATATTTTCCCGAGTGTGGACACTCCTACCTGTGCACAATCTGTACGTACTTTTAACGCCCAAGCCAGTGAACTCGCTAACACCGTTGTTATCTGCGCCTCCCAGGACCTGCCATTTGCCCTGGCCCGTTTCTGCGGTGCTGAAGGTTTGGATAAAGTAATTCCCGCGTCCGCCTTCCGCTCCACCTTTGCGAGCGACTATGGTGTAAAACTCATTGATGGTCCGTTGACCGGTTTAACCGCCCGTGCCGTAGTGGTGTTGGATGCCGAAGGTAAAGTGCTGCACACCGAGCTGGTCAGCGAAGTGGCCCACGAACCTGACTACGATGCTGCATTGAAAGTCTTGTCCTGATCGCCTACGCGAGCCCGCAAAAAACGCCAGCACTGCGCTGGCGTTTTTTTTACATAATCTCCTTTAATTTTCTGTGTCCAAATTTATCGCACAACATCGTCGTATTTAATTACCAAACGCTCTGAAAAATTAGCACTTTTTCCTACCTATCCCCGCTCGCCCAAAAGCCACCACCTATACTGAAGCCAGGAACTACAGGGTTCCAGGGGAATCTATCCTGTGTATAACCGGCACGGCGCTAACATCGTTCACTATGAAGGAGCCACATGAGATGCCATCCCAGGGCGATTTAACTCCTACGCACCCGGCGTATATCCATGAATTGTTGGATGCAGTACCTGCGGGCATTATTGTGACTCATCAAGATGGGCGTATCAGTTACCTTAACGCCGAGGCGGAACGTCTGTTCGGTTACCACCGTGGCGAATTGATCAATAAAAGTATTGACCTGCTCCTGCCCGATAGATTGGGGGGCAAGCATGCCCGGTTCCGCCAAACCTATATTGAACAACCTTCTACCCGTTATATGGGCGCGGGACGCGACCTTTACGGTAAACGTAAAGATGCGAGCGAATTTCCATTGGAAATCGGGTTACGTTCACTGACCGCAGATGGCGAACAATTTATTGTCGCCACGATTGTTAATATCACTCGCCGCAAACAATTGGAAGCGCGCTTCAGCAAAGTAATTGAGGCTTCCCCTTACGGTAAATTGCTAGTGGATGCGCAAGGTATAATCCAAATGGTTAATCCCAGTTTGTTGAAATTATTTGGCTACACCCAGGAAGAACTGCTGGGAAAACCCATGGATATTTTATTACCCGAGCGCTACCGCGCGAATCATGAAAACTTACGCGCCGGCTATATGCAGAAACCCAGCCTGCGCCCGATGGGGTTAGGCCGCGATTTAACAGGACGGCATAAAAACGGGACTGAAATTCCCGTTGAGATAGGGCTCAGCCCCGTGGAAAGTGATACGGGAAATTTAACGCTTGCAGTGGTTACCGATATTTCTGAACGCAAACGCCTCGAATTAAACCTGAAACAAGCAAACGCGCATTTGGAAGAATTTACCTACGTTGCTTCGCACGATTTGAAATCCCCGTTGCGCGGTATTAGCGATTTGATGGATTGGATTCACGAAGACCTCGGCACTGAAATTCCCGACTCCGTAAAAAAAAATATAGAACGTATCCGCATCCGTATTAGCCGTATGGAGCGACTGATTGATGACCTCTTGCTTTACGCACGGGCAGGTAAACGCGCCAAGGAATCAACGTTGATTGATGTACCCGCACTAGTTAACGGCATTGTTGAAATGCATCCGGTACCGGACCATTTCCATATCCAGCAAGATATACGCATCCACGAAATCACCGCCGCAAAAATCCCGCTGGAAACGGTACTGCGCAACCTGTTCAGCAATGCACTCAAGCATCACACCGGATTAAATCCCTGCATCACTATCAGCGCCGAAGCCAGCGGCAGCTATTGTTTATTTAAAGTGACGGATAATGGCCCCGGCATTCCCAAAAGTGCGCAAGAGCGGGTATTCCGTTTATTCCAGACGTTGAACGGCAACGAATCCGGGAGCGGCATCGGCCTTGCATTAGCTAAACGGTTAACCGAAAGCCACGGCGGCCACATTGAACTTGCCAGTAATACCGATGGTCCCGGCTGCAGTTTCCATGTGTGGTGGCCACGCTTTGCGAGGAAAGATATTGATGAATAATTCATTGAAGGTGAATATTTTGATCGTGGATGACGACGATGTGTCAGCCGAGGCCATAGTGCGCAGCCTGCGCAAAAATGCTCTGAATTTCCCGATAACCCTGGCACGCGACGGTATGGAAGCATTGCAAATACTGCGGCGTGAACACAATGATTTAACCATTGAAAAACCCTATTTGATCTTATTGGATTTAAATATGCCGCGCATGAACGGCTTTGAATTCTTACAGGAAATCCGCAGCGATAACGAGCTACACGACAGCATTATTTTTGTGTTGACCACATCGAATGCAGAGTCTGACCGTACGCGCGCCTATCACCAGAATATTGCGGGTTATATGGTGAAATCGGCGGTGGGGCCACAATTCACCAAACTGGCCAACCTGCTCGACAATTATCGCAGCGCAATAGTTTTACCCATGTAATATTTGCAGAACGTTGGTTAAATAACGCAGAGTCAAGAGGTATCATGGCAATGATGTTGGACAGCTACGCCGATACAGCAATGTTAATCCTCCTGATTGAGGATGATGATGTCGATTCGGAAAAAATTAAACGCATGCTGCGCAAAACCCTGTTGAATTTGCATGTCATGGAATCGACCTCGGCAAGCCACGCGTTAACCTTACTGCAACAATATGAATTCGACTGTGCGATTGTTGATTACCACCTTAACGATGCACTGGGGTCTGAATTAATTGAGAAAATAACCGAACATAAAAAAATCCCTACACCGGTCATCATGATAAGCGGCAATACAGAGGAACGGATTATTGCCGATGCCATGCGCGATGGTTTGTTCGATTATTTGCCCAAGCGCAACCTGGATACTGAATTACTGCGCAACACCTTAATCGCCAGCCAGCAATGGGCGGAAGCGGAATACTCGGCCAAGGAAAACCGGCTCAGGTTTAACGAACTGGCGGAAGGTTTACCGCAACTCACCTGGACTTGCCGGCCTGACGGAAGCTGTGATTTTCTAAACCGCCGCTGGTGTGAATACACGGGTATTCCCGCCGAGGACCAGCTGGGCTCTGGCTGGATAAACCAGGTGCATCCGGATGATCGCGATTATTTGATGAAAGCCTGGACGCACGCGGTGCAATCCGGCACTGAAATGTTTGCCGTGTTCCGCATTCGCCGCCACGACGGTGAATATCGCTGGTTTGATACCCGCGCAATCCCGCAAAAAAATGAAAAAGGGGAAATAGTCCGCTGGCTGGGCAGTAATACCGACATCACTGATGTTGAACTGACTCGCCAGGCACTGGCAAATAGCGAGCAATTATTCCAGGCGGTATTTGATTACGCCCCCTTGGGTATGATGCTGGTAGACCTGCACGGGAATATTATCAAGATGAACCCGGCATTCTTCCAGTTACTGGGTTACGACAACCATATTTTTGCTGATGAGCGCGAACCCCCGCCCAAAAAATTTAATGAATTCATTGTGTCGGATGATCGGGAGAACGCGCTCTTTCAATTGGAAAAGTTGCGCGCCGATACCATGCGTTTTGTACAATTTGAAACGCGCTTTAACACGCGCAACGGCCATTCCATCCCCACACTTACCAGCGCAGCCTTTATCAATAAATTTGACGACCAACCCTGCTATTTATTACAGGTCCACGATTTATCGGAACGCAAACACTATGAAACCCACCTGATTAAACTGGCTCATTACGATGCATTAACCGGCTTGGGCAACCGCGCCAAACTGCATGAGGAAATTGAATTCCTGATCAAGAAATCCCATCGCAGTGCAGCTCCTTTTGCTGTCTTGTTTGGCGACCTGGATCACTTCAAGCAAATCAATGACGGGCTTGGGCACGAGGCGGGGGACCAGCTATTAAAAATCGTTGCGCGTCGCTTGCAAAAATGTTTACGCCACGAAGACAGTGTGTGCCGCCTGGGCGGCGACGAATTTGTGATTTTGCTGCAAGATGTAACCAAATTTGAAGCGGTGGTGTCGGTAGCGGACAAATTGATCAAAAAAATAAAAAGGCCGATCAAGCTGGATAACCATCGCGTCCATGTCGGCATGAGCTTTGGCATCGCACTCCATCCCACCGATGGCAACGACGCCAAAACCTTGTTGCGCAACGCTGACAGTGCGCTTTACGATGCAAAAGCCAAGGGCCGCGGCAGTTACCAATTGTATCGCAAGGAATTAACCGAATACGTGCATAACCGGTTGCTGCTGGATACGGATTTACGCAAAGCCATCAGCAACCATGAATTTGAGCTTTATTACCAGCCCATTATTAATTTGGGCAATGGTGAAATTGTTTTTATGGAAGCGCTGGTCCGCTGGCATCATCCGACACGCGGCCTGGTTGCACCCGATGAATTCATTGGTTATGCCCAGGAAACAGGGTTGATTGTTACGCTTGGAGAATGGATTGTCGGCAACGCCTGCACCCAGGCGATGGAATGGGAAAGCGCAGGTTTTCCGCTTGCTGTTTCGGTAAACATTTCCGCGCGCCAGTTTGTACAGCAAAACCTCGTCAGTATTATCCAGCAGGCATTGGCCCGTTCCGGGTTGCCGGCAAATCGATTAATTATTGAAATTACGGAGCAAATGTACCTGGAAAATACTGTCAATAACCTGAAACAAATCAGTGAACTCAAAGCCATGGGAATCAGGATATCCCTGGACGACTTTGGCACTGGCCACTCATCGCTGAATTATGTAATTCGTTTTGCACCGCAATATCTAAAAATTGATCGTTCCTTTATCGGCCGCCTTGATACCGGCAAAGAAATCAATGACACGGTCAAAACAATTATCGGATTGAGCAAAATAATTCCGATGCAAATTATTGGTGAAGGCATTGAGAAAAAAAGCCAGCAGGTTTTCTTGCATTCCAACGATTGTAATTTGGGCCAGGGATTTTTAATTTCTCAGCCGCTGCCACAACCGCAATTATTTGCATTTTTACAGGGTTATGCCAACCGGCAATCTGCCAAAATAGCCTAACACCTGCGATGGTATCAGTTGATTTGGACAACACCACGCAAATGCTTCAGGCAATGGGCTTTCGCCAATTGCAAAAATTCCTGTACGAAAGGTGTTTGCATTTGTTCTTCGCGCACTGCGGCATAAAGCGTTGGCCAGATACCTTCCGCACCTGCCGAACGCACACTGATTAGCCCCTGCCCCACATACTCCGCCAATACCCAATTAGGTAAAGCGCAAATGCCACGCCCGCTGGCGACCAACTGCACCATCATCAAGGTTAATTCCGAGGTGCGCACGGCACTGGGTTCAACCCCCGCAGGCTCCAGGAACTGCTTGAAAATATCCAAACGATGACGCGCAACGGGATAGGTTATTAACGTTTGCGCGGCCAAATCCCGGGGCTGCAAAAAATCTTTCTCAATTAATAAGTGATTATTCGCCAGTGCGATTTGCATTTCATAACCAAACAAGGGCACATACTCTACCCCTTTAATAACTTGCGGGTCAGACGTAATGACCAAATCTATTTCACCCTGCGCTAGTGCGGGTAAGGGCTCAAAGGTAAAACCGCCCGAAAAATCCAATTCAATACCGGGCCACCGGTTACGGTAGGTATCAATGGTAGGCATTAGCCAATTGAAACAGCTGTGGCATTCAATCGCCATGTATAAGCGCCCCGCTTCACCATGCACCAGTTTTTTTACATCGCGCTCCGCTTCCGACACCTTGGCGATAACCTCATCGGCCAATTGCAAAATGCGCTTGCCCGCCTCGCTAAAACGCAGTGGACGGCTTTTACGGATAAATAATTCGCACTCCAACCGGGATTCCAGCTCTTTGATTTGGTGAGAAAGGGCTGACTGGGTGAGGAATAAGCGCTCCGCGGCCTCAACCAGGCTTCCGGTTTCGCGCAATGCAGCCAGGGTTTTCAAATGACGGATTTCGATCATGGGATTGCTTCCGTAGTGGTATTTAAACCTTTCCCACCGATCATAACATTAAAAAAATTCATGTTTAAACTGAAAATTATCAGTTTGATTCATGTTAGTCCGTTTAACACAATGCTCCCATACCGGCCAGGCATTACGCCACGCCCGATTAATTGTGATTCGATTAACCCTATTTTTTAAACAGGATTTGTTATGACTAACGTGATTGCGCATAACCTGGGCTTTCCGCGTATTGGCGGCGACCGCGAACTGAAAAAAGCACAGGAAGCCTATTGGCGTGGCGATATAAACCAGCAGCAATTGGAAGACATAGGTCGCGAGCTGCGCAAAGCCCACTGGAAATTACAGGCCGATGCGGGGCTTGATTTAATCCCCACCGGCGATTTCGCCTGGTATGACCAGGTCCTGACCCTTTCCGCCACCCTGGGCAATATCCCGGCGCGCCATCGCAAAAATGCAAATGCCAACGCGCCACACAACCATGATGATGGCCAGAATTGTTGCGCGCACCAACACACGGGTGAGGTTAATGAATTTGCCGTTGAACCCTGCCAGGACGTGGACCTGGATACGCTGTTCCGTGTTGCACGCGGCCGCGCACCAACAGGCAACCCCACTACCGCTTCCGATATGACCAAATGGTTTGATACGAACTACCATTACCTGGTACCCGAATTCCACGCTGGCCAAAGGTTCCAACTAAGCTGGCCGCAAATCATTGATGAAACTACAGAAGCCATCGCACTCGGTTACAAGGTAAAGCCTGTTATCCTCGGCCCACTGAGTTACCTTTTCCTGGGCAAGGAAAAAGGCGGTGCTTTTGATCGCTTTGACTTGCTGGAAAATATCCTGCCCGCCTATCAACAATTATTAAATGCCTTGGCCTCCGCAGGTGCCGAGTGGGTTCAAATAGACGAACCTGTACTGGTGCTTGATTTACCCACAAAGTGGCAGCGCGCATTTGAATCGGTTTACAACCGTTTGCAGCACCGCCAATTAAAAATTCTATTGGCCACTTATTTTGGTGCGCTGGGAGAAAACCTTTCCACCGCTGTGCATTTACCGGTCGCCGGTTTGCATATCGATGCAGTGCGCGCACCGGAGCAAGTCTTAACGGTTATCGATCGCCTGCCCGCGCATAAAATTTTATCGATTGGTGTGGTGGATGGGCGTAACATCTGGCGAAACAATTTGGAGGATTCGCTGCTGTTGCTAGAGCAGGCACAAGAACGTTTAGGTAATCGCTTATGGGTTGCCCCTTCCTGTTCATTACTGCATTCGCCAGTTAATTTGGAACGCGAGGAAAAATTGCCGGCGGATATTAAAAGCTGGCTCGCGTTCGCCAAGCAAAAAGTACATGAGACAGTATCGTTAAAAACATTATTAACTCGTCCGTTCGATACTATCGCGCGCCAAACGCTGGCCGCCAGCACGGAAGCCGCACATACGCGCCTGACATCCGCAAAAATCCATAACGCGGAGGTTCAGGCACGCTTAAGGGCAGTAGGGCCCGAACAGGCACAGCGCCAATCGGAATTTGCAGTGCGCATCGCCAGGCAACAGGCATTGTTACAATTACCTTCGTTCCCCACGACGACTATCGGTTCATTTCCGCAAACCGATTCCATTCGTCACACTCGCAACGAATTCAAACAGGGAAAAATTAACCTAATAGAATACGAAGGCCGCATTCGCCAGGAAATTGCCGATTGCATTGCCAAGCAGGAGCAAATTGGTATTGATGTATTGGTGCACGGCGAAGCCGAACGTAATGACATGGTGGAATATTTCGGTGAGCAGTTGGATGGTTATGCCTTTACCCAATTTGGTTGGGTGCAAAGTTACGGATCGCGCTGCGTAAAACCACCCATTATTTACGGCGATGTTTCCCGCCCTGCCCCAATGACGGTTACCTGGGCGCGCTATGCGCAATCGCTCAGCAAAAAACCGGTAAAAGGTATGCTCACCGGCCCTATTACCATGCTGTCCTGGTCATTCGTGCGCGACGACCAGCCACGCGCAACAACCGCGCAACAAATTGCATTGGCACTGCGCGATGAAGTGGTGGACCTGGAAGCGGCAGGTATCCAGGTGATTCAAATTGATGAACCCGCAATTCGCGAAGGTTTGCCGCTGCGTGAAAAGGATCGCAAGGAATACCTGGATTGGGCCGTAAATGTATTCCGTATTGCTTCATGCGGCGTGCAGGATGAAACACAAATCCATACCCATATGTGTTATTCGGAATTTAACGACATTATCAACGCGATAGCGGACCTGGATGCAGATGTAATCACCATTGAAACCTCGCGTTCCGATGGCGAATTATTGCAAGCCTTCGAAAAATTCAATTATCCGAACGATATAGGCCCAGGAGTCTACGACATCCACTCGCCCAACGTTCCGGAAGTAAAAGCCATGGTCAATTTAATGAAACGTGCCGCGCGTGAAATTCCGGTACAACGCCTCTGGGTCAACCCGGATTGCGGGTTAAAAACCCGCCGCTGGCCGGAAACAGAAGCAGCGTTGGTTAACATGGTGGCAGCCGCGAAAGAATTACGTGCTGAATTTTCAAAGTCTTCCGCAAAACGTTTGGAGCGGGAATTGGTTTAATATTGAGCACAACAGCAGTTTAAGTTGCAATTTAAGGAAGGTTTTGAAAAACGTAATGCAACTTAAACTGCCAAACCAACTAATTTAATTATAGATTGCAACGTAAATAATTTTAGGTTCCGAACCACACCCGGTAGTTTCACTTGGATCATAAGTAATTTGAACATCTTTTTGAGCCACAAGCGCTGTCAAAATAACAGACGAAACATCATCATCCCCTGCAATATCCTTTATACGAAAGAGCTTTTCACTTCCCGATCCATTTTCTTTAAATAAGACTGTGCGGCAATTAGGGTTTGAATGACCTTCAGTTCGCAGAATTTTCCCCTTTTGGGTGGAATCAGCAAAAGCAGCACTGCTTGCCATTAACAACAAGGATAGTATGTATAGTTTATTCATAAGTTTTATCAGAAAAACAATGAATGATTGAAATTAGGATACGTCGATAACCTATATAACCCAAGCCATATGGAAACCGAAATAAGTTTGAGACCAGCGTTGTGTCGATCGATATCAGTTGTTTCAACTAATTCGACTCTATTTTTACGGACATGCGTTTCGTCAAAGCTGTTTGAGATGCCGTTATACCACAATTTTGAGTCACGCCGCCATTATTCAGGAAGTCGCCATTACCTCGGACATGCCTGGCTGCGTGAAGCAAGGGCATCCATACCAATCATTCCAACATTCATTTCCATTCCCACTGCCAAACCAAACTCGCCTCGCGCCCGCGATTTGGAACTCCACCTACTAAACCAGTGCCTTGTGGCGGTGTGAAAAATTCTTTATCGAAAAGATTTTTTGCGGCGAGTGATAAGCTAGTGGTGCGGTTTAGTTGGTAACGCAATTGGCTGTTGGCGATCCAATAAGGTTCCAGTTTTGCCCTCGTCGTTGCGCTGAGCAAATATTCGCGCGTGCCATTATTGACTGCGGATAAATTCCAGTTCCATTTATCCCCCTGGTAATTAACGATGAATGAAGATGTTTGATCAGCTTCGCGAAAGTATGCCGCGGGTAAATTTCGCAAGCTGTTGTAATTCGCGCGCAACATCCAGCGCGGATTCAGTTGCCAGTCAATACGCAAACCGACACCGTAATTTTTTTGATTTTCACCATTCACATAGGTGCGCACATTGTTTATCAAACCGGTTTCAATCGGTTTTTGATAATGATTGTGATAAGTGGTTGCGCCGAGGCTGATATTGCGCCACGCCCCCATCCACATGAATTCCAGTGTTTTGACAGCTTCGTTGTCCAGTTCCGGATTGCCGACCAGCACGGGATTGTTAAGGATGCCGGTCTCTGCGAAACCGGGGGTTCGGAACGCTTCTCCGTAAAGTATTTTTACGGTTTGATGGGAGGTTAACTGGTGGGTGAGCCCCAGCCTGGGGCTGGCGTAGCCATCTACGGATTCGTAACGGTCGTAACGCAAACCTCCAACCAGGCGGGTGGCATCGTTGAGGTTGTACAGCAATTGGGCGTAGGCACCGCCCAGGTTGCGAGAGCTTTCCGAACCTACCGCAAACTCATGTTCGAAATTGCCGTAATAGGAAATGGGGTAACTGCGATTGGCGAGTTGTTCAAGATCGTAGGTGGTACGGGTTCGCGCAAGGGTTTCGCGCTCATGCGTTAATTCTCCACCGACCTGCACACTTAAATCCGGAGTGATTACCAGGTCATTCGCAATCAGGAAGCGGTAGGCCTCTCCGGCGAGCCTGGCTTTTGCGAGCATGGGTTCATCGCTCGCCGGAGTGCTGAGTTCTGATAATGCGCCACGGGGTATGACCTCACCATGCAAGGATTGGCTGGCCTTTTGGTAGTTCACCGAAACAGTGGCCTTCCAGGCTTCCGACGGGGTAACCCCCTGCTCTATCCGAATGTGCTGCGATGCCTGGCGGTAATAATTGATGTCGTTGTTTATTTTTTCCAATGAATAAAAATCCTCGCCTTCCATACGCGACGCGAATGCCCGCACCTTCGTTTGGCGAAACCCGAGATTCCAGTCAATAACCTGCTCCTGGCGTGGGTCCCGCGTAGTTACATCGCCTAGGCGGTAAAGCTCACCGTCATCTTCCGCCAGATGCGTATAGAAATTGGTATGCCAATCACCCGCCGTATGCGCGAGGTTGATATCCGCCTTGCGCCGCCCCAGCTCACCGGCCCCGAGGCTAAGCCGGTTGGCGCCGGTACGGCTGATGATATTGATCACCCCGGTAAAGGCGCCCGATCCGTATATGGCCGATGCGGGACCGCGGATAATTTCCACCCGCTCGATATTGGCCAGCGGAAATAAATAGAGCGCCGAGTCGGCACCACCGGAACGGGGATCTGAAAACTCCCGGCCATCCACCAACAGTAATACTTCCACCGCGCGCGCGCCCTGGCGCCGGCCGCGAATACTGAAAGAATAATTGATAGGGATGTCCGCTCCGCGATTGGTTTGTAAGCCGGGCACCAACGCCAGGAGTTCATGGAGGTAATCCAGCCCCAGGTCGTCCAATTGTTCACGGGTAAACAGGGTGGTAGGGGACGGGACGGTTTTGATTGATTCTTCACGCAGGGTCGCACCGGTGATACTGACCTGGAGTAATTGTTCCAGGTCCATTTCCATAATTGCCTGCCCATCGGCATCTACCGGTGAAGACAACAGGGTTGCCAGGGCGCAGGGAAATAAATATCGGGTTAGGGTCATATCGCATCCCTCATTAAAATTGCCACTCCATATTTACGCTGGTTTCTCGTCCTCGATTGGGCACCCCGCCCAGGATTCCTATACCCAACGCGGGGCTGGAATAACGCTCATCCAGCAGGTTTTTTATACCCAGGCTTAACCTTGTCCGGGGGTCAAAGCGATAGCTTAATTGCCCGTTGGCGAGCCAGTAGCCAGCAAGCGTCCCGTGTTGGTCGTTCGTGAGGAGATATTGCCGGCTGCCCTGGTAGCTAGCGGATAAACTCAGGTTCCAGCGTCCCTGTTGATAATTAATGGCCGCAATCGCCAGGTGCTCGGCTTCTGCGAAGGCGGAATCCGGTAAATCGTACAAATGGGTGTAGCTCGTCCGCAACAGCCAATGGGAATTCCATTGGCAATTCACATCAATCGAGGCTCCTTGCGCTTCCTGGTCCATACCGTTGATGTAAATGCGTGTTGCGCCCTGGATGCCCGCCAGGATCGGGTTTTCGTATTTGCTGTAGAAACCTGACAGTTCCACGCTCGTGCGGGTGCCAGTGGCGAGCCACGCGAGGTTCCAGGTCCTGACCAGTTCATGGTCGAGGTTGGGGTTACCGTTCAGGTAAGGATTGTTTTGCAGGGCAATTTCCACAAAGTTGGGGGCGCGAAAGGCTTCCCCGTACAACAATTTTATACTTTGGGCACCGTTGACCTGGTGTACCAACCCCAGGCGGGGGCTGATGTGTTCCCCTATATCCTCGTAATAATCGTAACGCCCGCCAAGGGTCATACGGGTGTCCGGCCGCAAGTCGTAGATCCATTGGCCGTATAGCCCGGCAGTTTCGCGCGCGACTGCGGTTTCCACCACAATCGAGTAATCAAAGTCGCCATAGTAGGTAAATGGCCGCTCATTCCTTACCATTTGACCGAGGTCATAATTGGTATATCCACGAGTTTCCGCTTGCTCGGCCTGTTGCCATTCCACGCCGAATTGCACATTGCCCCGCTTGTCCAGGTGCAACTCGTTGGCGAGGTTAATCCGGCTGGCTTGCGCATCAAAGGTTACCTTGGCCAACATGGGCGCCTGGCTGGAAGGGCGACTAACCGGTGCAAGGCCGCCGGCATCCACCAGCGGGGCGTGGAAATATTGCTCGCCATCGCGGTAAGACAGGCTCAGGGTCATGTCCCAGTTACCGGCGGGCTGGAATACCTGCTCCAGCCTCAGGTGGCGGAACTGCTGGCGGTACTGGTTGAAGCTATCGAATACTTTTTCAAAGGTGTAAAAATCGTCTCCCTCCAGGCGATACCAGGCAGCCTGGAATTGGCGAGACGGTCCTTGCAGGTCTATGTCTATATCCAGTTCCCGGCGGGGATCGCTGGTTGTCCGCCCATCCGCCAGGCGATAGGTTTGGCCCGAGTCCCCATAGGTATGGAAAAACACATTGCTGTCCCAATCCCCCCACTGCTCCGCCCAATGCCCATCCACCTGGTAGCGGTTATCACTGCCGAGGCTGGCCTTTACACTGGTTTTGCCTTTGCGGCTGATGATATTGATAACCCCGGTATAGGCGCCCGAGCCATAGAGCGCCGAACCCGGCCCCTGGATGACTTCCACCCGTTCGATCTGCGCCAGCGGGAACAGCGAGACGCCGGTATCCGCCCCGACCGCACGCGGGTTGCCAAACAACCGGCCATCCACCACCAACAGGATTTCCAGCGCGCGGTTACCCAGGCGGCGGCCACCGGCGCTGTAGGTGTAATTGAATGGATTGTCGGCATTGCGGGTAACCTGGAAACCGGGGACCAAACGCAATAATTCGTAGAGGTAATCCAGCCCCAGCCGGTCGATCTGCTCGCGTGTGAAGATAGTCACCACCGAAGGTACCGTTTTCAGGGATTCTTCCGTCAAGGTTGAACCGGTGACCGGAACCTCCAGCAATTGACCCAGGTTCAGTTCCAGGTAAGCCAGGTCCTCATCCGCCAGGCAGGAAAACGTTAAGCAGGAACCAAGCAGCAAAGCCGGTGTGGACGCAAACCTCAAGTTGCTGTTAACCAATTGTCCTTCCCTCCCATTGCGTTATGAACCGCCATCCCACTGCCGGAACCAGTCTTCGAATTGGGCGACGGGTAAGGGTTTGGCAAAGTGGTAGCCCTGCATCAGGTAGCAACCCTGCCCGGCCAGCAAGGCGGATTCCTCCGCGGTTTCCACGCCTTCGGCGATGGTTTCCATACCCAGGGATTGGGCGAGGTTAATAATGGAGGTCACTATGGCGAGCGAGGCGCCGTCGGTGTGCATATCGCGCACAAAGGATTGATCGATCTTGAGCTGGTTCACCGGCAGGCGACGCAGGTAGTTCAGGCACGAAAAGCCAGTGCCAAAATCGTCGATGGCGATCCGGTAACCCAGGTCGCGGAAGGCCTGGAGCACCTGGATGGAAGCCTCCATATCGCCCATTAGCATGCTTTCCGTTAACTCAAGCTCCAGCGAACCGGGCGGGGTCCCGGCTTGCTCCAGCAATCGCTGGACTTCCGCCAGGAACCCGGTCTGGTGGAATTGCAGCGCCGATATATTCGCGCTTACCACCAATTCCCCCAGGCCCACTTCCCGCCAGCACCGGGCCTGGCGCGCCGCCTCGGCAATTACCCAGGCCCCGAGGGGAATAATCAAACCGGTTTCTTCAGCGATGGAAATAAATTGGTTGGGCGGCACCAGGCCGCGCTCCGGATGGCGCCAGCGCACCAGGGCCTCGGCCCCGTAAACCCGTTTGGAGCGCACGTCGATTTGCGGCTGGTAATGCAACTCGAACTGGTTTTGTTCGAGGGCCAGGCGCAGGTCGTATTCCAGCTTGAGCCGGTCGATGGTCCGGGCGTTCAATATGGGCGTGTAGAACTGGTAGTTGTTGCGCCCTTTTTCCTTTGCGAGGTACATGGCGGCATCCGCATTCTTGATTAATACGCCGGGCGTGTCGCCATCATCCGGATACACCGCAATACCGATACTCGGGCTCAGGTGCAGCGGCATATCGTCCACCATGTAGGGTTTGAGCACTTCCCCGCGCAGTTTAATAGCAACTTCCGCCAGGCTGCGCTCGTCGCGCACACGCGGCAACAGCACCACAAACTCGTCGCCACCCAGGCGGGCGACGGTATCGTCATTGCGCACCGCCGTGGTCAGGCGCGCGGCGGTTTGCCGCAGTATCTGGTCACCGGCGGCGTGGCCGAGCGAATCGTTAATATTTTTGAAGCGGTCGAGGTCGATAAACAAGACCCCGACTTTTTCATCGCGGCGCCTGGCGGTGTTAATCGCCATTTCCAGCCGGTCGTTGAGCAAGGCGCGGTTGGGTAATTCGGTAAGGCTGTCGTGGTGGGCGAGGAAATCGATGCGTTCGCGGGATTTTTTGCGCTCCGAAATATCGCTGAAAATAGCTACGTAATTCTCCGGTTGCCCGTCCGCGTTCAACACCTGGCTGATGGAATACCAGGTGGGAAAGCACTCGCCATTCTTACGCCGGTTGATCAACTCGCCTTGCCAGTAACCCTGTTCTTTGAGTACCGATACCAGGTTGCGGAAAAAGCCATGGGAATGGAGCCGGGCGCCGACCTTGGCGGTATCGACCCCGAGGACTTCGGCCTCGGTGAAACCCATCACTTTTTCATAGGTTTTGTTGACCAGGACGATACGCAATTTGGCGTCGGTAATCAGGATGGCTTCGTTGCTGGCTTCAAATACCTTGCCCCACAGGCGCAACTCGGCTTCCTGGCGTTTGCGCCGGGTGATGTCGCGCACCACCATCACAATTTCCTGTTCCTCGCACAACATCAGGCGGGCTTCCCAGGTGCGTGAAGGCCCCTTCTGCGTCCAGTCGAACTCCACCAATTGCTCGCCCTGGCCGGCAAATACGCGCCGTATCGAATTCGCCAGGGTGCGATACACCGGGCCGGGCAAATACCCTTCGCCGGTTCGCTTATCCTGGATTACCCACTCTTCCACGTCATTGACGTAAGCGCCCGCCTGCATGTCAATGACATGGCCGCCGCGATCCATACGTAGGATGATATCGGGGATACCGGTCAGCAGCGCGCGGGTTTTGCCTTCGCTGATGCTCAGGTCGCGGAAGGCCTTGCTCGCGCGCAAAATAAACCGGATGCGGTACGGCAAGGTGCCCCAGCTAACGGGTTTGGTAATGAAATCCGTCGCCCCCGATTCATAGGCCCGATGAATGGATTCAATATCGTCGAGGCCGGTGACCATGGCGATAGGGAGATCCTTCCCGCCCGGCAACGCCAGCAATTCACGGCATAGGCTAAAACCATCGCCGTCCGGCAGGACTACGTCCAGCAAGGCGATATCCGGACGCTGCTGTGCGAACCTTGCCCGTGCGTCGGCATAGTTGGCGGCTTCCATCACCCTGTAGCCGGCACGCTCCAGGGTGATGCGGGTGGTCAGGCGCGCGGCTTCGTCATCCTCCACCACCAGCACCCATTCTCCGCCGGCTGTCGCGGACAGCTCCCGCGCCCCGGATTGCCCTTGCCGGGCGCGGCTCCCGGGTTGTCCGGATTGTGCGATGTCTGGACCGGGGGTTTTCACCGGGTTTGCTCCTCCTGTTCCAACTGGGCCAGCGCCTGAAGTGACAACTCATAAAGCGCCTGGATGGCGGGCAGTTGGCTGGCTGCGCGCGCCACATTTCCCTGGCGCGCATAGACCTCGCAATCACGGCACGCGGCGGCCAGGTCAGCCAGGCCCAGGTTCGCGGCGCTGTTTTTGAAATTATGCGCTGTTTTATAGAGCGCATCGGCATTGTTGCCGGCCGCGGCGTCTTTAAGTTGTTGCAGTAACTCGGGGCTGGAGCTACGGAACAGTTCGATAATCCGTAATAGCAAGCCATCGCGCAGCTCACGCAATTGGTTAATGATTTGCTGGTCGAGTTCTACCGCCGCCCCTTCCGGCGCGGCCGGTGGGGAATTGGCAACCGCCGGTAAGCCGGCCATGGAGTGTTCGTCGCGGGTTTGCAACCAGCGCGACAAGAGTTCGTGGAGTTGCTGCTGGGAAAAGGGTTTACTCAGGTAATCATCCATCCCCTGCGCGAGGCAATATTCGCGATCACCGCTAATGGCGTTAGCCGTCAGCGCAACAATAGGAATTGCGGGCAACCCCAGCGCATTTTCCCGCTCACGAATGCGGTGGGTGGCCTCGAAACCATCCATGATCGGCATCTGGCAATCCATTAACACCAGGTCGAAATTATCAAACTGGACGAGGTCTACCGCCTCTTGCCCGTTGGTGGCAATCTTCGCGGCTACCCCCAGGCGTTGCAGCATTACACTGGCCACCTCCTGGTTGACCGGGTTGTCTTCCGCCAGCAGGACACGCCCGGCCAACCGGGCCGGCTTGCGGTCAACATTGCTTGCGTCCGCCAGGGGGGTATGCAAGCGCAGGTCGCCCGCCAATACCTGGGCAATCAAATTATGCAGCTCCGATTGGCGCACCGGTTTCAGCAGCAGGGGCGCCCGCGCCGCCACTTCCGGCCGCGCCGCCATACCCGCTGAACTCAGCACGATAATGGCCAGGTCGTTAAAGCGTTCATCCGCCGCCAGCGCGTCCAGCAACTCGCCGCCGTCCATTTCGGGCATTGCCCAATCGGTCAGCACCAGTTTAAACGGCATGCCCGCCTGGTGCTGGCGATCCAGTAGCGCCAGCGCCTCGGGGGCGGATGCGGCCATCACCGGCACCATTCCCCAGGAGCGGAGCCAGTAGTCCAGGATCTCCCGGTTAGTCGGGTTATCGTCCACCACCAGGGTGTGTAACTTGCCGAACCCCTCCACCAGTTGGTAATCGCGCGGGTCCTCAACCCTTTGCATTTCCAACTCAAAACCGAACCGGCTGCCTTGCCCCGGTGTGCTCAGCAAGTGGATTTCCCCACCCATCATTTGCACCAACCGCTGGGAGATGGTTAAACCAAGGCCGGTGCCACCATATTTGCGCGCCATGGAGGAATCGGCCTGGGTAAAGGACTGGAACAGGCGCGATTGCTGCTCATTGCTAATGCCGATGCCGGTGTCGCGCACCGCAAATTCCAACCGCACCAGGCCATCGTTTTCCGCCAGGATCTCCACACTGATTTCCACTTCACCCTGTTCGGTAAATTTAATCGCGTTGCTTAACAGGTTGGTGATGACTTGCCCGAGGCGGGCGGAATCGCCAATGACGGATACCGGCGGCAATGGCGTTTTACACAATAATTCCAGTTGCTTGCCCTGGGCGATGGGAGCGTAGCGCTCGGCAATATCCTCCATCAGCAGGTTAAGCTGGAAACCGCGGTATTCCAGTTCAAGCTTGCCCGCTTCGATCTTGGAGAAATCGAGTATGTCGTTGATGATCAACAACAAATCCTCGCTGGAGCGCCGCGCCACCCGCGCGAAGCGTTTCTGTTTTGCGTCCAGTTCGGTATCCAGCAATAGCCCCGTCATCCCCATGATGCCGTTGAGCGGGGTACGGATTTCGTGGCTCATTACCGCCAGGAATTCACTTTTCGCCCTGTTGGCCGCCTCCGCCTGGGTACGCGCGCTTTCCAGCTCCAGGGTCCGGGCGATGACGCGCTGTTCGAGCAATTCCCGGTGTTGGCGCAATTCGGCATCCTGGCCCTCGATGCGATCCAGCATATTGTTGAAACGCAGCGTCAGTTTGCCCACCTCATCCAGGGCCGCGGGTTGCGGGGCGCGCTCGCGATAATTGCCCTCCAACCCGATACGCTCGGCCAACTCGCTTAATTTGCCCAGGGGCCGCAACACCGAAGTAATCAACACCCACGCCAACAGGCCGCACGCGAGGATAGCCGCAAGGGCAATCACCAGGATCAACATCAGTTGCCCGTAGAACTCCCGGCGCAGGGGTTCAAAGGTGACATCCAGCTCAAGTTGGCCCAGTTTCTCCCCTTCCCAACCCACGTCCACCCTAATCCGGGTATCCCTTTGCATTGCCTGGCCGGCGTGTCGGTATTCCGCCAATAACTGGCCGCTGGCCAGGCGCAAACGGGCGGCCAATACCTTGGGTTCCACCCGCAACGCATCCAGGGTTTGGTTAGCCGCATCCGCGTCATTGAACATGCTGGGGGCGCCCAGGTTTATCGCCGTGGCTTCCGCCAGAACCTGCATATGCCTGGTCACCTGGTCACTAACATAGTTGTATTGCTGCCAACTACTGGCCAGGCTCGCGCCGACCACCGCGATACTGGTTAGCAACATGGTCAATAAACCTATGCTGCGGGCAAGCGAAGGGGATTTGCGAGGGGCAACAGCGGACATTAGCTGGGACCTCCCGGTTTGTTCTTGGCCAATTTGAGCAGTTGGCTGCTGATCTTTACCCCCGCGTGCCTAACCGCAGGGTCATTGATGGTGAATTCAATACGGTCCTCATGGGTGCGATTCAGGGAAATCCCCACCCGTCCGTCTTCCCGTTCCGGCTCATCCACCACCAGCAGCATTCCGGCAGGGATTACCGCGGGCAGGGGCATATCCGCACCGGAGGTGGGGACGTACACCAGATGGCATTTGCCGAGTTCCTGCTCGATCCCGCTGGCCTCATCCAGGAACAGGACTTTGATGTTTAGGGTCTGGGTACGTTTGTTATCAATTTGTGCCAGGAAGTGGCGTGTGGTACCCCGCGCACCCAATGCGCAGAGGAACAATTCATTCGCCGGCAGGTTTGGCCATTCGATAAATTTCAGGAAGTTATAGACAAATGCCACGCGCAAGCCAGCCTCGGATGCCTGCGCCGATACAGTCGCACTCTGCACCAGAAACATGAGCCCGACGCCCGATACCAAACAGCGGCGCCAGTTGCTCTTTACTCCATCGCACCCAACCAACTCCAACTCTCCCATATTCCCGAATCACCTGAGAATAGACCAGATTCAATAACCATGAGCTAAAAAACCGGCAAATGCGGGGTAAGCCCGGTTCGCCCGGACCAACCCCGGCGCCGGCGCTGTCCGGCCAACAAAACCTTGCCCCAACCAGTTGGTTCCAACAAACAGCAAACACTTGGCTCCAACAAACAGAAAGCCAAGTGGTATCATGGCCGCCCTTCCGATTTCCCAAATGGTTTTGCTATGTTGTTGTTTGTCGATAACCTCACCAACGTCGATTTCAGTTTCCTTGACCCTGCGCGCGGCCTGTTAGGGGAAACCTGGCTGGCAAATGTACGCCTGCAAGGTGAGCTGGATGAACAAGGTATGGTCTGTGACTTCGGAACGGTAAAAAAGCTCACCCGCAAATGGCTGGATAACGAATTGGATCATCGATTGGCGGTGCCGGTTCGCTCGCCCAACATCCATATTACCGACGACGGTGATTACCTGACTATTGAATGGAAATTCGGCGCCGGCGGCGAGTTCCTTCGCACCCGTTCACCGCGCGACGCTATTGCCCTGGTGGATGCCGAAGTACTTACCCCGGAAACCGTCGCGGCCTGGTGTATCCATCAACTCAAACCTTTATTTCCGCCAAATGTGCGCCTGGAGCTGGATTTTACCTCCGAGGCTATCGAGGGTGCCTATTACCATTACAGCCACGGTTTGAAAAAGCACCTGGGCAATTGCCAGCGCATTGCCCACGGCCATCGCTCGCGGATTGATATATGGGCCAATGGAAAAAAATCGCCGCTCCTGGAACAGCAATGGGCCGACGCATGGAACGATATTTATATAGGCACGCGCGAAGATCTCATCGACAAACCGCAAGTAAATGGCGTCAATTATTATCATTTTGCCTACGACGCCCAACAGGGTCCTTTTGAAATTACCCTGCCCCGGCGCTGCTGCTATCTAATCGATACAGACAGCACGGTGGAATTTATTGCCTATCACATTGCACACAAAACCCGGCTTGAGAATCCCGAAACCTTTATCCGCGTTAAGGCCTATGAGGGCATTGGCAAAGGTGCAATCGCAGAAGCCTGACATCCTTCACGCATTTTTTAACAGCATTAAAAACGGCAGGAGCGTCAAACCCGCCACAAAAATAATCGCGCAAACCAGCAATGAAAAACGTATCGGCTGCGCGCAGAAATGCTGCCACATACCAGGCACCTGCCCCGCTTCCACCAATTGCGCATAAGTCGCCCGTTGTTGCGCGGTGCGCTCCCGCTGGTAATTGCGGATCAAGTCGCGCGCCTGTTCTTCCTGTGAATTATCGGACAGCCAGATTGCATCCAGCCCCACGCGGAAAAAACCGGCGTCGGTTTCGTAGTAGCGGATCTGGTGTTCATCCAGCAAATTGCGGATGTCCTGCGCTTCATCGGCAGGGACCTGGGCAAGTTTGAATAATAATCGGGCCATAAAAATATTCGTCGCTAAACTATTTAAGTTTGCCATTGTCATCTGATACAGCTCAGCATACCAGTGTTATTAATGGATCAAGGCCAGAATTTAATAACCGGCGCCCGATAAGCTCGATAAAGGTTTTTATTTTTATATTGGCGAGTCTATGATCTAAATAATTTCCCTCGCACAGGAATACGCCTTGCTCTACCGGATCGAACAAGACGCTGGCCATTCCGACTCCCGCTGTGAAATATTCCTGGCGGGCAATTGGCATTTGGGAGAAACACCACCGGCGGCGGAGTTGATTGCTGCGCTACCCTCATCCTGTCGTGGAATAATCCTCAACACGCACGAACTCGAACACTGGGATTCAAGCCTCGCGGTCACGCTGCTGCAATTAGCGCGCTGGTGTGAACAACACGATATGGTATTTTCCCTTGAAAAAACGCCCGACGCATTGCAGCAATTGTTAAACCTCGCCACCAGCATCCCGCCTTATCAATCGCCGGCAACAACAAGCGACGCAAACTTATGGCAAAGCCTGGTTAAAAAATTACGCAGTTCCGGGCAAACCGTAGAAAACACGTTTGGATTTATCGGTGAAGTCAGCATTGCATTGGGCAATTGGGTGCGCGGTAACGCCAAGACGCGCCGCCAGGATATTTTATTTTTTTTCGGTCAGTGCGGCCCCGGCGCATTGGCCATTGTGACGCTTATTGCATTATTGGTCGGAATGATCCTGGCGTACCTCGGTTCAGTGCAATTGCGGCAATTGGGCGCGCAGGTTTACGTGGCAGACCTGGTTGCCATAGGTATGGTGCGCGAAATGGGTGCACTAATGACTGCGGTTATTATGGCGGGGCGTACCGGCGCGGCTTACGCTGCGCAACTGGGCACCATGCAGGTGAATGAAGAAATTGATGCGCTTAAAACCATGGGCATCCCCACCATGGAATTCCTGGTGCTGCCGCGCTTGATTGCGTTGGTCATGGTGATGCCGCTGTTATGTATTTATGCCGACGCACTGGGCATCATCGGCGGCGCGGTAGTAGCCGCGGGTATGGATGTGAATTTTTTGCAATACATTTTGCAAACCCAGGGAGCGGTAGACTGGATGGACATCACTACCGGCTTAATTAAAAGTATTTTTTTTGGAATATTAATTGCCCTTGCGGGGTGCCAGGCGGGTATCTATTGCGGCCGCAATTCCGACGCAGTAGGGATGGCCGCCACCAACGCCGTAGTGCGCGCTATCGTTTACCTGGTGGTGGCGGATGCCGCCTTTAATATCCTTTACGACAAATTGGGAATTTGAATTTTTACAGTGGCAGCCGCCGCCACCATTAACCATTGCAATATGCGTGATTGCCCAATAGGGAGTTATTAATGGATTCCACCGCATTTATCAGCGTTCGCAACCTGAGCATCGGCTATGGCGAGCGTGTGGTCCAGCATGATTTGAATTTCGATGTGCGCAAGAACGATATATTTTTTATTATCGGTGGTAGCGGTTGCGGCAAAACCACGTTGTTAAAACACATGATTGGTTTACTCGCTCCCAGTAAGGGCGAAGTACTTTACGAAGGTGTTAATTTTTATGATTCCGATGAGGAAACCCGGTTGCAATTATTGCAACGCTGGGGAATTACCTATCAATCGGGCGCACTCTTCTCCAGCATGACCCTCGCTGAAAATGTCGCACTGCCCATGCAATTGTATACCGATTTATCCGAAGGCCAGATCGCCGAAACCGTTGCCTATAAATTGGCGCTGGTTGGTTTGGCGGGATATGAAAATTTTTATCCAGCGGAAATCAGCGGGGGGATGCATAAACGCGCCGGACTCGCACGCGCAATTGCATTGGACCCGCAACTATTATTTTTTGACGAGCCCTCCGCCGGCCTGGACCCGATCAGTTCCTTGCGGCTGGACCAGTTGATCGTGCAAATCTGCAAGGCATTGAATTCGACGGTAATTATAGTGTCCCATGAATTACCCAGTATTCTAACCATAGGGACGCGTTGTGTATTCCTGGATGCACAAGCCAAAACCATGCTGGATGCCGGGGACCCCAAATATTTACTGGAGCATAGCCAAGAGGAAAAGGTGCGGCAATTTTTAAGTCGCTCCGGCACTGCGGTGTAACCGGACCTATACAGGGCCAAGCCCGTTAAGGAGTTTTATGAGCAAACCGAAATCCGTTGCTATAGGCGCCTTTATTGTCGGTGCAATTGTTTTGGTATTTGTCGCACTGATTTTTTTCTCCGGCGGCCAGCTCTTTTCGCACAAGGAAAAAATAATTATGTACTTTGAAGGATCAGTGCAGGGCTTGCAGTTGGGGGCGCCGATAAAATTAAAAGGTGTCGTGTTGGGCGAGGTCACCGACATCCAAATTAATTTCCAAAGCGATGATAAAAATGTCCTCACAGCTGTTACCGCCGAATTGGCATTACAACGAATCAACCGCAAAGGCACTAATGTGGATCGCGCTTTTTTTGAGGACGCCATTGCCGATGGGCTTAGGGCGCAACTGAAATACCAGAGTTTCCTTACCGGCCTGTTGTATGTAGAACTGGATTTTTTCCCGGATTCACCCGCCCAGATTTACGCGTTCCAAAACAACCTGCTGGAACTGCCTACCAAGGGTACGGAATTTGAAGAAATATCCAAGAATTTGCAGGAGCTGAACATCAAAGGCGTCATCGATAACCTGGACCGCCTGACGTCGGACGTATCCAAACTGGTTGCCAGCGGCACCCTTGAGCAAACCCTGGGCAGCGTAAAAAATGCTGCTGATTCTATCGAAACAACCGCTACGGGCTTACGTACCGATGTTAATAACATCAGCCAGCAATTAACTAAAACAACGGCCGAATTAACCGTGCTGTTGAAATCGTTAAACCAGCAGGCACCGGCCATTGCAAACAACCTGAACGCAACGCTTACCCAATTGCAACAAAGCCTGGATCAATTTAGAAATACCGCGCATACCATGGACAGCACTTTCGCGGAGGATTCGCCGCTTATCTACCAGCTCAACCGTACCTTGAAAGACGTAAGCCGTTCTGCCAATGCCTTGCGTAATTTAAGCGATACCCTGGAGCAGCAACCTGAATCCCTGCTGCGTGGCAAGCAATCGCTGGATGAGGAAAATTAAATGGTAAAAAAAATCCTGTTGATCCTTCTCGTGCTGGCCAGCAGCGCGTGCCAGCATTCACCACGCAAGGAATATTTTGCGTTAAGTGCAACCGCATCAGATGCCAGGGTTACCGAATTGACTCTCGTAAACCACGTGATTGGTGTAGGGCCTGTGAGTCTTCCGGAATACTTGCAACACAATAAAATCAGTTATTGGAAAACCCCGCAGCAATTGTTCATGATGGAAAACCACTATTGGGCAGAACCACTGGAACGCGGCATTACCCGCGTATTGACCCTGCAATTACAAGCGAAGCACCCTCACTGGCGGGTTATGCAATTCCCCTGGCTTAATAACCAACGCCCGCAATACTCACTCAAAATTGATATTCAACGATTGGATGCCTTCGCCGACCACGCCGTGCTCGAAGCCACTATCGACTGGATAGACTTGCGTACCAAAGCTGTCATCCATAACCAACGAATTAAATTGCGGCAGGATTCCAGCGCAAATTCCGCTGCAATCGCACACACGTTTAGTGAGTTATTACAACAAGCCGCCATCGCAATCAATCCACCACCGCTACCCAATGAGGATCGATAATTTGTTTTTCGATAAAACAATTTGGTGATGGCTGGGGTTTACAAATCCTCACTATCACCTCAAAACACACGATTGATATAGTTCGAACCTGTTTCCTGCGTTCAATCCCATTTTGGTGTGTTTACCTAACGAGTTTTTATGTCTGCCGATTTATCCAGCCTTACCCACCGCCAGCCCGGTGTTACCGAGCAAATTTCCACCCGCCTCGCCTTCCTTATTACCGGCCTTGCGATGTCCGCGTGGGCACCCCTGGTACCTTTTGCACAGGACCGCCTGGGAGTAAACGAAGCCACCCTGGGTGCGCTATTGCTATGCCTTGGGGGTGGCTCGCTGGTTGCCATGCCGTTAACCGGTCCATTGGTCAACCGCTTTGGTTGTCGCCGTTTCCTCGCCTTGAGCTTGTTGTTGATGTGCACCAGCCTGGTTTTCCTCGGGGTTGCCTCGACAATTCCCGGCCTGGCGCTGACCTTATTGATATTTGGCATGGCGCTGGGCGCCACTGACGTCGCCATGAATATGCAGGCGGTTATCGTGGAGCAAGCCAGTGGGCGCAGCATGATGTCCGGCTTCCACGGTTTCTATAGTTTGGGAGGCATTTTCGGGGCAGTCATCATCAGCGGTTTACTGTGGTTAGACCTCACACCCTTCCAATCCCTGTTGATCCTTACCGGCGCGTTGCTGGTGATGCTGGTCTACACCGTGCCCAGGCTACTTCCCTATGGCAACAACCCCGGAGGCAAACGCGAACCCTTTTTTGTACTGCCGCGCGGCAAGGTGTTATTGCTGGGCTCACTCTGTTTTATCGCGTTCCTGGCCGAAGGATCGGTGCTGGATTGGAGCGCGGTATTCCTTACCCAGGTGCGCGGTGTTGACCCTGTCCAGGCCGGACTTGGCTTTGCCTGTTTCTCCGTAGCCATGACTGTCGCCCGCCTGACCGGTGACCGCATAGTGCAACGCCTGGGCGGCAAACGTATTTTGTTGTGGGGCGGCGGCTGCGCCGCACTCGGCTTTGCCATTGTGGTTACAGTGCATTCAACCATTGCCGCTTACCTGGGGTTCACCCTGATCGGACTGGGCGCATCCAATATAGTGCCGGTACTTTTCACGGCGGCGGGCAATCAAAAATCCATGCCCATGGGTTTGGCAATTTCCGCCGTCGTCAGTATGGGTTATGCAGGTTTATTAGCCGGACCGGCCCTGATTGGATTTGTTGCCGAGTTCAGCAGCCTTTCAATTTCATTATTAATGGTCGCGGCAGGATTATTAATGCTTGCGGCCTGCGCCAATAAAGTGACCCGACCGGAATAAAATTTGAAATTCAGGAGAGACTACTGCCCCTGGACCCAAGAGCAGTAATGCAATGGCTAGCGGGAAAACACGACTGTTTTAGTACCGTTCAGCAACACGCGGTGCTCCGCATGCCAGCGCACCGCGCGGTTCAATACGACGGCTTCAATATCGCGTCCGATTTCAGCCATCTCATCGGGCGAATTCACGTGGGAAACACGTTCTACGGATTGCTCAATGATTGGCCCCTCATCCAGGTCTGCCGTCACAAAATGTGCGGTTGCGCCAATCAGTTTTACGCCGCGGTCAAACGCCTGGTGATAGGGCTTTGCGCCTTTGAATCCCGGTAAAAATGAATGGTGGATATTGATTGCGCGGCCATTTAGTTTGCTGCACAAATCATCGGAAAGGATTTGCATATATCGCGCGAGCACTAAAAAATCCGCCTGCAAATCCTGCATCAATTGCCACAACTGCATCTCCTGCTGCGGCTTGGTTTCAGCGGTGATCGGTAAGTAATGGAAGGGCAATTGATACCACTCGGTTAAATCGCGCATCACATGGTGGTTGGAAACCACACCCACAATTTCAATCGGCAGGGAACCGTTTTTCCAACTATTTAATAACGCATTCAAACAATGGCCCCATTGGGAAACCGCAATCAATACACGCGGTTTCACTGCGCTGTCAAAAATATTCCAATCCATCTGGAACTGCTCGCCCAGGGGTTTGAACAACGAACGAATCTGCCCCAGGTTGTACCCCGTCGGACACTCAAAAACCGTGCGCATAAAAAAGCGATTGCTTTGCACATCTTCAAATTGGGAAGATTCTTTAATATTGAATCCCAAGGTTGCAAATAAAGTAGCAACCGCAGCAACCAGGCCTTTGGAATCCTGGCAGCTAAAGGTTAAAACAATTTCTTTTACAGCAGACATTTCATGGATCCTTGGTTATCCGAGCACAGGGCCAGGCAAATAAATAGCTGCCAAGCCTACGGGATAGGGCGGGGGTAATTCAAGCGATGGGCCACCGAAATTAAACGGCGCAACTTTTTTATAAACGGGTTGTTTAACGAGGCAGGTGTTGACTATCCAATTGAAGAGCGTTTAAAAAGAACCCTTGCGAAGCTGCCCACACCCGGGATTTGTTCTGTTATGAATTTCAGTTCCGCATCGGTGATCGCAAATACCTTGCGCTTGCGGACATCCGGTACGACAATCAAATCATCTTGCTTGGTGGATATTTCAGGTTCACGTAACACGGACATGGCCAAATACACGCTATTCACTGTACTACTACTCAGTATCCTGATGCCCCTGCAAGTGGCGGCAGAAGCGCTGCTGTCTGCATCGCCCTGCCCGATGGAAATGACAATGGTTGATGATACCGATAGCAATGAAGCCATGCCCTGCTGCCCGGATGACCATGACACAAGTAGTACAAACACCTGCAAAACGGCTAAAACTTGCCATCCATGTAAAACGCCATGTCAGGTTTATCTGCCTGCAACCGCCTTTTTTACATCGCTTGCGGACCTTTCCCTAGCACCCAAGCCGCCTTTATTTCACCCCACAGCATTGAATCCCGCCAGTATTTGGCGTCCTCCAAGCGCTTCCTGATCGACTTGATAACTCCGCCTGGATCGATTTGGGCTATGCCCGGATACGGTTTTTCCAGGTGGACGGTTTTTTATCGTCTTTCAGGATTTTTGTATGAAACCTAATTCATTACGCCTGTGGGTGCCCGTTGCATTAAGCACGCTGGTACTTGGTATCGCCATGGGGGCCATCTGGCAATCGGATGAAGCCTCTCTTGCCCCACCACCCGATCCAATTAAAGAAGAACCCCGGGTGCTCTATTGGTATGACCCGATGGTGCCCGACCAGCATTTTGATAAGCCGGGCAAGTCGCCATTTATGGACATGGAATTGGTCCCCAAATACGCCGAAATGGACGAAGTAGCTCCCGCATTAACGGTTGACGCAGGACTGGTGCAAAGCCTCGGTATGCGTAAAGCCAGGGTTCGGCGCCTGCCGATACACAGTGAGCTGGAAGTGGTTGGATACCTCAGGGTTAACGAACGGAACCAGGTAATACTGCAACTGCGCGCAGCGGGTTTTGTGGAAAAAGCCTGGCCCCTGGCGGTAGGCGACCAGGTCAGTGTCGGCCAACCGATTGCGGAATTCCAAATTCCCGAATGGCTGGATGCCCAGAACGAGTTACTCTCCCAGCCGATTGACCAAAACCCGCATTTGCTAGCGACATTGCGCGCGCGCCTGCAATTGCTGGGTATGCCTGATTCGTTAATTGCCCAGGTGGAAAAATCCCGCCAACCGGAAACCCGGGTAACCATCGCCTCGCCCATCACCGGTGTGGTGGATATGCTGGAGGTTAAAACCGGTATGGCGCTGGGCAGCGGCGCTACGCTGGCGAAGCTGAGTAACCTGGATAACCTGTGGCTGGATGCCGCCATTCCCGAAGCGCAGGCGACCGGCGTGCGCGCGGGCGACAAGGCGATTTTTTATTCCGCGAATCCTGGTGATCCGCCCCTGACCGGCACACTGGAATACCTGCTGCCTTCACTCAATGACAATACCCGCACATTGACCGCGCGCATCTTGCTGGATAACCCGGGGGGACGCCTGAAGCCTGGCACCAGCGGACGTGTACTCTTGCAATCATCCTCCGCTGGGAGCGGATTGTTCGTGCCCACTGAGGCGGTAATCCGCACGGGCAAACGGACCTTTACCATGCTGGCTGAGCCCAATGGCCGCTTTCGCCCGGTGGAGGTTATTGTCGGCCCTGAGATGGGTAACCAGACACTGATTCGCGAGGGCCTGGAGGAAAACCAGGAGGTAGTGGCGAGCGGCCAGTTCCTGCTGGATTCCGAAGCTTCCTTTTTGGGGATCGCACCCCACCGAGCGGGAGGACACGACCATGATTAGCCGCTTGATTCATTGGTCGGTCGCCCACCGGGTATTGGTATTGCTGGTCTCGCTGCTGTTGGCCGGCTGGGGCGTATGGGCTGTCAACACCACACCGGTTGATGCCTTGCCCGACCTGTCGGATACGCAGGTGATTATCCGCACCGGTTTCCCGGGGCAGGCCCCCGAACTGGTGGAAAACCAGGTCACTTACCCCCTGGCCAGCAAAATGCTCTCGGTACCCGGCGCAAAAACTGTGCGCGGTTATTCGATGTACGGCGATAGTTTTGTGTATGTGCTGTTTGGGGATGATACCGATCTTTACTGGGCGCGCTCCCGCGTACTGGAATCCTTGAGCCAAATGCAGGGACAACTTCCAGCCAGCGCCAGGCCGGCGTTGGGGCCGGATGCTACCGGCGTGGGCTGGATATTCCAGTACGCCCTGGTCGATAAGACGGGCCAACACGACATCGCCCGGTTGCGGGCATTACAGGACTGGTTCCTGCGCTTTGAACTGGCACCCCTGCCGGATGTGGCCGAAGTTGCTGCGGTGGGAGGTATGGTCAAGCAATACCAAGTGGTGCTCGACCCGCTCCGCCTGGCAGCCCATAACCTGTCCCATGAGGCGGTAATTACTGCGCTGCAACAAGCCAATCAGGAAACCGGTGGCGGTGTACTCGAATTGGGTGAAGCCGAGCTGATGATCCGTGCCAGCGGTTATCTGCGTACGTTGGATGATTTCAAATCCATAACATTGAAATTGGTCGATAACATCCCCGTCACCCTGGCCGATGTTGCCCACATCCAACTCGGACCGGAAATGCGCCGGGGAATTGCGGAGCTGGATGGTGAAGGCGAAGTTACCGGTGGCATTGTGGTGATGCGCTCGGGCGGAAATGCCCGCGCCACTATCGCGGCAGTGAAAGCAAAACTCGCGCAGCTACAGAACGGATTGCCCGCCGGGGTCGAGATTGTTACCACCTACGACCGCAGCTTGTTGATCGACCGCGCCCTGGCCAACCTGACCCGTAAACTGCTGGAAGAGTTTCTTGTGGTAGCGGTGGTCTGCGCGTTGTTTCTGTGGCATTGGCGCTCAGCCCTGGTCGCGATTGTTGCCTTGCCGCTCGGGATATTGCTCGCGTTTGCGGTAATGCGCCACCAGGGGATAAATGCCAACATTATGTCCCTTGGCGGTATTGCCATTGCTGTCGGGGCAATGGTGGACGCCGCCATCGTTATGATTGAAAACGCCCATAAACACCTGGAGCGTTGGCAGCAGCAACATCCCGCGCAGGAACTTATCGGTGAACATCGCCGGCAAGTATTGACCCGGGCCGCTGCCGAGGTGGGGCCGGCACTATTTTTCTCGCTGCTGATTATTACGCTCTCGTTCATTCCGGTATTTACGCTGGAGGCGCAGGAAGGCCGGCTCTTTGGCCCGCTGGCCTTTACCAAAACCTATGCCATGGCAGCGGCAGCAGGACTATCCGTTACCCTGATTCCGGTATTGATGGGTTACTGGATTCGTGGCCGGATTCCGCCGGAGCACCAAAACCCCATCAACCGCTGGCTAATCCGGGGCTATCGCCCGCTCCTGACCCGGGTATTGCGCCACCCGAAAAAGGCATGGGGTTTTGCCCTAGCGATATTACTGAGCACCGCCTGGCCATTGAGCCAGCTAGGCAGTGAATTCCTGCCGCCACTGGACGAAGGTGATTTGTTATACATGCCCAGTGCCTTGCCGGGGCTCAGTACCCAACAAGCCAGCCGCTTGCTGCAACAAACTGATCGATTGATTAAAACCGTGCCTGAAGTGGAACGCGTGTTTGGCAAGGCGGGCCGCAGTGATAGCGCCACCGATCCCGCCCCGTTGGAAATGTTTGAAACCACCATCCGGTTCAAGCCGCGCGACCAATGGCGCCCTGGAATGACCCCGGAAAAACTCATGGCTGAACTGGATGCGCGAGTCAGGATACCGGGGCTGGCCAATATCTGGATTCCTCCCATCCGCAATCGTATCGATATGCTGGCCACCGGCATCAAAAGCCCGATCGGTGCCAAGGTCGCAGGCCAAAGCCTGGCCGATATTGACCTGGTCGCCCAAGATCTGGCGCGGGTTGCCAAAACGGTACCTGGTGTCTCATCGGCGGTGGCCGAGCGCACGGGCGGCGGACGCTACCTGGATATCCGCTTCGACCGCGCTGCGCTCGCGCGTTATGGGCTGAGCATCACCCAGGCGCAGTCGGTCGTCGGCAGTTTGATCGGTGGCGCCAATGTTGGCGAAGTGGTCGATGGCCGGGCGCGCTTCCCTATCAACCTACGCTACGCACGGGATTGGCGTGACAGCATTGGCAAGCTGCAAAACCTGCCCATCATCACCCCATTAGGCAGCCAAATTACACTGGGCACTATTGCCACCATCAAAGTCACCGACGGCCCCGGTATGCTCAAAAGCGAAAATGCCCGTCCTACCAGCGTGGTTTACATTGATGTACATGGGCGCGACCTGGGCTCAACGGTGAAGGCTTTACAACAAGCCATTGCGCAGCAGGTGACTTTACCGCCGGGCACCAGTATCAGTTACGCGGGGCAATTTGAATTTATGGAACGCGCCAATGCCCGCCTGCAATGGATAGTCCCGGCGACCCTCGCTATCGTTCTGCTGTTGTTATTCCTAACCTTTTCCCGATTGGATGAAGCCTTGTTGATCATGGGTACATTGCCCCTGGCGTTAACCGGCGGTATTTGGCTGTTATACCTGATGGGCTACCAGCTATCCGTCGCCACAGCGGTAGGGTTTATTGCATTGGCCGGTGTGTCGGCCGAGTTCGGTGTGATTATGTTGCTCTACCTGAAACAGGCGTGGCAGCGGCGCATGGAGACGGGCGCAACCACACGAGATGACTTGCTCGATGCTATCCAGGAAGGTGCCGTTTTGCGCATTCGCCCCAAAATGATGACCGTGACTGTCATCGTGGCGGGTTTGCTACCGATCTTTTCAGGCGCCGGCACCGGTTCGGAAATCATGAGCCGTATTGCAGCACCCATGTTGGGCGGCATGATCACAGCACCATTATTGTCGTTATTTTTATTGCCGGTGGCTTATCAAATGTTGAGGCAACCCGAACCACCGAAAAACAGCTAATCGCCACTGTATTACGTGAATGGCATGTTCAAAAAGATTCCGGTGTTGCTCATGCCATCAATCGCTGCAAGTGTTTTAGACTCCTTGACCGGCGGAACCGACAAACAATCCACCGTCTGTCAGTTCCGCAACAATGTTTTGGATATGCCGCTTAAAATTATCGTCGAGCCCGGAGCGCAGGTGAGCTGCCATGGCCCTTGCCAACCCATCAATTGACATCGGCCCGGGTTTTACAAGCTCTACCAACAAACTGGTGGCCGCATTAAGTTGCATAAACGTAACTTCATCTCGCACATTCCTGAAAACAGCAAGAAATGTCGGTTCCCGATCAGGTGGAATAAACTCCGGGCTTATTTTATGCACTGGCCACTCAAACGAGTGGTTAACGAGTGTTGGATTAGTGTGGATTCCAGAGGGTTCAAAATCGCCACACTTAACATGCAAGGTTTCAACATGCAGCTCAATCCATTCATAATGCGCCAGTTCGAAATACCACCCTGGAAAATCTGCCAACGCATCACTATTGCGCAGATACGCAAGAAACTCTTTGGGGATGTCGTAAAAATAAGGTGATGTCGCCCTCCATTCCCTAAAAAATCGCCGGATGAGTGATTGCCATTGCCCATCGTCTGTTAGCGATTTGCATACGGGAAAACAGCTATTAATAAACCCCCGCACATTGTTGAATAACAGCTCTTCATAAACGCGAGTGCGGCGGGGCTCGATACCCTCCGGTAACGGTTGAGTACCCGGGTCGCGCAAATAACGCCCGAGTGAAAGTTGAAAGTTCCTGAGGTGGCTATTCATTACCAACCCGCCTCGCTACAGAAGATTGTTGGTACTGCCTTATTATTTCCACTTCCTTAATCAAGCTCGAAACTCCTGGAAAATTAAAATCCCGCTCCAGGCACGTGGGGATGTGTGTCGTGGCCATTTTGCCATAAGCGCTGGCAAGGAGCTCCCATACCGGATCGATAACCTCAGCACCGTGGGTATCAATGAGTAATCCGTCTGGCTCGGTATGATGCCCGGCAACATGAATATATTGCACCTGGTTCAGGGGCAGCCCGCGGAGATATTGTTCAGCATTAAAGTTAAAATTTTTGCTATTCACATAAATATTGTTCACATCCAAATGCAGGAAACAGCCCGAACATTTTACAATCGCGTTAATAAATTCCACTTCGGCCATCTCCGCGTCCGGGTGCGCAATATAATAAGAAACATTTTCAACACCGATCTGCCTGCCCAAAAGATCCTGTACTTGCTGGATACGCCCCACCACCCACTCCAACGCCTCGCGGGTGCAGGGGATAGGCAATAAATCGTAAAGGTGACCGTCATCTGTACACCATGACAAATGTTCCGTGTAAATCGGTATTTGGTAGTCATCAAGAAATTGTTTTAGGCGCTGCAAAAATTCGATGTCTAACGGCTCTGTGCCGCCGATCGACAGAGATAAACCATGGCAAACAAATGGATAGCGCTCCATAAAATACCGGAGTGCCTGTTCGTGCCTGCCCCCGACTCCCATCCAGTTTTCGGGCGCTATTTCAAAAAAATCTACAGGCAAGTTCTCATAATGTTTAAGGGCAGGGATAAGTTCTCGACGAAACCCCATGCCAACACCAGACAGCTTTTTTTTGGATTGGGTCATGAATTTCTCTTCGTTTAAAATCCCTGTAACAACAGGGTGCGGGATTCCTTCGAACATATAAACGGAAAAACTGACGCCTGGATTTAGCGTCAGCCTTCCGAATCAACAAGGCAAATTACAACGAGCAAATGACCAGGCAGCTACTCATTGTTGACTTTCCCGCTCTAGCCTTCGCTTTTTTTGTTTTCGGCTCCACACTTACCTTCGCCGCACTTACCTTCTACTTTTTTACTGTCGTCTTTAGCGCCGCACTTACCTTCCGCTTTTTTACTGTCATCTTTAGCGCCGCATTTGCCTTCCGCTTTTTTACCCTCGCCTTTAGCGCCGCATTTGCCTTCGGCTGACTTGGAATCAGCTTGCGCCAGTTGGTATCCGCTCTCCAATGTATTGGCAGAAAACGGGTTCTCGGCAGCGAGGGTTGCATTTGACAACATCGCCAAGGCTATAGTGGCGCTGAGGGACAATCCGGTTTTAATAGTCGCTTTCATGAATAAACTCCTGGGTTGTTAAAAATGGGTTGGTAACGCGCGGAATAAACTAATTTTCAGTTAAACCTTATCTGTTACACCACACTAGTCGTCTTCAGGTGCAAAATTCTTACACTATCAGCACCTGGATTTTCTGTGCACGGACCGGCCCATTGCATCTATCAATGTAAGAAAAACGTTGGTGGAACGACAAACAGCCTGGATAACCTCATTTGCTCCACAGGAAAAATTTATGGCCACTACCCTGCCTTGGCCGCCCCAATCCCTTATCGTCAACGATGTGAGGCTACTGTTAGCGCACACGGGGGTTTCGGTGGATAATCCTTGGGCGCGGAGCCTGGCAACAGTTTTATGCCATACTGGTTAAAAAGATTTATTACCGGAGTCCAATCTGAAGTCGGGAGCCCTACCCAATGACCAGTTTTTTTCAGTTAGCCTCAAGCCCGAGCATCGTAAGAAACTCGGTTAAAATAGCGATAGTGGTCGGCTTGCTCCTAAACCTTATTAATCAAGGTGGCAGCATTTGGGCGAGAACAGACATTTCATGGCCACATATCTTCCTGAATTTCCTAGTGCCCTATTGTGTCGCCACCATTAGCGCGGTAAAAAACAACCGCACTTACGACAATGAAAAGAACAAAAAAGAAGAAAAATCGTTATGAATAGCCATACGTCTTTACCCGTTGACAACACCAACAGCGCGTTAATCGCCGATGAAGCTTATTTGCAGCAAGTGCGCCGACAAATGCTCAAATTCGCCACCTTGCAACTGGGCGATGCAAACGATGCTGAGGACGCTGTCCAGGAGGCGCTGGTTGGCGCTTTTAAAAATGTGCGCTCCTTTGGTGGACGCGCCGCCTTTAAAACATGGATCTTTGCTATTTTGAAAAACAAAATTGCCGATATTCTTCGCCAGAAAAAGCGACTTAACCTGATAGACTTACCGGTTTACCCCGACGACGACCAACAATTACTGGATGACCTATTTAATGCCGGGGGTTTTTGGCATAAAGAAGAACACCCCATAACCTGGGATAACCCCGAGGCCGACATGGAAGACCGGCATTTCTGGCGGGTATTTGATGGCTGTTTAAATCACCTGCCGGGGCACCAGGCGAGGGTATTTATGATGCGAGAATTTATCGAGCTGGATAGCAAAGAAATTTGCGCAACGGTTGGAATCACTGAAACCAATCTGAATGTATTGCTCTATCGCGCTCGATTGCGTTTGCGCGAATGCCTGGAAAACCACTGGTTTGCCAAAGGAGGCCAACATGTTTAATTGCCGGCAAGTCACGCGCCTTCTTTCGGAAGCGCAAGAGCGCAAGCTGAATATGCGCGAACGCGCTGCATTGAAAATGCACAGAATGATGTGTTCAGCATGCGATAATTTTGGCAAACAATTACTTACTATGCGTGTTATCGCCAAAAAATATGCCGGTGATAAAAAAATGGATGATTATCTCCATAATGACGACCCAGGCAAAAACGACAATCCCTGATACGAATCCCCGGCATTTGCCAGTCTAGTGATCAATCCCCGGCGCGGGTGACCAAACCTATCGCCATAGGATCAATACACCTTTTAACGCAATCCATATCATTTTTATAAACCGGGAGACCACCGATGCAAGCAATCATCAAACTGGGAAATCGAATATTCGATGTGTTGGACAAATTGCGTTGGACCGATTTTATCGCTCTATTGGCATTGCGTATTTATTTAGCGCCTATTTTTATTTTGGCAGGCCTGGGCAAGTTAACAGCGCTTGAGGATACCGCATTTTACTTTGGCGAATACCTCGGTATGCCTATGCCCTATTTAATGGCCTCGCTGGCAGGATTAACCGAGTTTGTGGGTGGCATCGCTTTATTGGTTGGATTTTCTGTTCGTTTATTTGCGTTGCCATTGATGGTCACCATGGTTGTTGCCGCGGCTACCGCGCATTGGCAATTTGGCTGGCATGCGCTACCGGAATCAACGTTAACAGTACCTTGGGAATGGCGGACCGATTTGATTGAAGAAGCACAAACACGTAAATCAGCAGCTGTTTCGCTGTTAAAGGAACACGGTAATTACTCCTGGCTCACCGAAGCCGGTAATCTCACTGTACTGAAAAATGGTATTGAGTTCGCCGCCACGTATTTTGTAATGCTCCTGGTTTTATTATTTTACGGAGCCGGGCGTTTTATTAGCCTGGATTATTGGATCGCCAAACATTTTCGTATGCAAGGCACTGCGCTAAAAGCCACGGATAATTCGAATTAGCAGGCTCTACAGGCTCCCGTTTGTGGAAGTCGATTTTTCTACAAATCAAATACAAGATTATTTGTTTTACTTTCAATCCGGCCACTGCAATTGTGTGCAGCGTGCCGGTTGTTTGCGCATTCACTATTAGCCTTGGGATTAGGCCTTCTTCACAAATTCCGATTTCAGCATCATCGGACCTATACCCTCGATCCGGCAATCAATGTCATGGTCGCCATCTACCAACCGCAATATTTTTACTTTGGTCCCTACCTTAACCACCGATGATGAGCCTTTAATTTTTAAATCTTTAATGACGGTAACGAAATCGCCATCGGCAAGCGGATTGCCATTGGCATCACGAACCTGTTTGACGGCTTCTGTATCGTCGCTGGCTTGCGCTTGTGGTGACCATTCGTGGGCGCACTCGGGGCAAATCAATAGGCTTTGATCCTGGTAGGTGTATAGCGAGTTGCACTTCGGGCAGGGTGGAAGTTGAGTCATGGATAAATCTCCGGCGAGAACTAAAAATAAAATATTTCATTTTTCAAATACAAACGAAAGCAATGCCCGGCAGCAATTGCACCACTGACAGCAAAACACCAGCACACCGAAACCATCACTCATGTAAAGCCAATTAATCCTTGTCACCCAGTGGTGCCATTGTATTTTGCGCCTGGTTGGCGTAGGTGACGCCATGCTTCTCAAGGTATTCACGGATCAATTGCCGAACCACCTGCGAGGGCGTCACATCCTGGGATGCACACAGTTGTTCAAAGGCATCTTTCTTGGTGGGATCAATCAGCACCGTGAGGCGCGCAGTTTTCTGTTCCATATCCTCTCTCATCATCGAAGGTTTTATCAGGGGTGGTGTCCGGGGTGAACGCTGCGTACAAAACAATGATCGCCCCCGGTTCCGGTGCCGCAACCGCGCGGCCCTGAGTGCTATGACTCGCATGTTGTTAACCCCGTCAGGATACACCGCAAAATCATGATTATAACAGTATTATAATGTTGTTAGCATAATATGATAATGGAAGTTATACTGGCCGGGTCAAAAAAATTTTTGCCAAAGGTACCCCTGCAATGCCAAACGGGAAAATTGTACACAGCACCAGCGACACCTACGGCAATATCCTGGTGGTGGATTATCCCCGCTATCGCGTACTCAGTTTTGATTCCATTTATGAACAGAGTGGCTTTTATGTCGAAAAGCCCTACACATTGGTGCATGAATACACACGTATCATGATGTTGGTTTTGGGGTTCATAGAACCGCGCCATACCACATTACTCGGGCTAGGCGGCGGCAGCTTATTGCGCAGTTTGCACCACTATTTATCGCACTGCGATTTCCATGTCGTGGAATTGCGCCCAAAAGTGTATGAAATCGCCCGGGAATATTTTGATATTCCCGATGATGAGCGAGTATGGGTATCGATTGAGGACGCTGAATTGCAGATCAAAGCCAGCAAGGATGCGAGCACCGATATTATCTTTGCCGATATGTATGATGCTTATCACATGAGCCCTGTACAAGGACAAAAACAATTTGTACGGGAATGCTGGCGAACACTGAGTAAAAATGGTTGGCTGGTCATTAACTACCACCGTTTGCCCGACCCTGATTCCCCATTTTTTGAATGCCTTATCGATTACTTCGGCACCCTCATGGTGTGCTCTGGCGAGCACAGTAATCACATCCTGTTTGCCGGCAAATCGCCGAATGCCAACTATGAACGCGCGCCGGTAAAGCTGAAAAAAATGGAAAAAATATTGAATGAAGCGTTTATACCCTTGTTCAAGCGCCTCCAGCGTCTCACCGCATAACTAAATTACCCCAAGAGGTTTATCGCAATGGTTCCAACTATTACTGTTATCAAAGGGGATGGCATTGGCCCAAGTATTGTTGATGCCGCCATTCAAATACTTAACAAGGCGGGCTGCCATTTTAATTACGAATATGCCGATGCGGGACTGGTCGCACTGGAAAAAACCGGGGAGCTATTGCCGCACCAAACCACGGATGCAATAACCCGCAATAAAATTGTGTTGAAGGGTCCGCTCACCACTCCCATCGGTGGAGGTTTTACATCAATCAATGTCAGTCTGCGCCAGATTTTTTCGCTTTATGCCAATGTGCGGCCAGTGATGTCGTTCGTAGGCACCAAGGCTCGCTATGACAACATCGATATCATCACTGTGCGTGAAAATACCGAAGGACTCTATTCCGGTGTTGGCCAATTTGTATCAAATGACGGTGAGATTGCCGAGGCCACCAGCATCATAACCCGACGTGCCTCGGAACAAATCGTAACCTTTGCTTACGAGCTGGCGCTGCGTGAGCAGCGCAACAAAGTCACTATCGTACACAAAGCTAACATCCTTAAATCCACTTCGGGTTTATTTCTCAAAATCGCGCGTGAAATCGCCAGGAATTACCCCACCATTGAAACCAATGAAATGATTGTCGATAACGCCTGCATGCAGTTGGTGATGAATCCGCACCAATTTGATGTCATCGTTACCACCAATTTATTTGGTGACATTATTTCTGACCTGTGCGCTGGCCTGGTGGGAGGTTTGGGAATGGCTCCGGGCGCGAATATCGGTAAAGATTACGCGATTTTTGAAGCGGTACATGGTAGCGCGCCTGACATCGCCGGAAAAAATATTGCCAACCCCAGTTCGATGATATTGGCGGCGATACAAATGCTGCACCATCTTCAATTAACAGAACCAGCGGAACGTATAAACCGGGCATTGCGGGAAACCATCCTTGCCGGTGATAGGACAACCCCGGATTTAGGCGGGCCAGGCACCACCACCGATTTCACCGAAGCCGTTATTAGCCGGTTATAAATTTTGGAAGCAGAACCTCGGTTACCCCACCAACCCTTTAAAGGCAACAGCCAGACGCTGGTAAATCGCGCCGGGGCATTCGGGGATTGCGCGCCCATCGGCATAGCCGACGGGAATCAATTCGGCACCGGTACCGGTGAGGAAGCATTCGTCAGCGGTGTATAAATCGTAAGGGGCGAGCGGTGTTTCGCGGGATTTGATGTTTAGTTTTTCCGCGAGTTCAAGTACAACCTGGCGTGTAATTCCATCGAGTGCACCTTCGATAACCGGCGGCGTGAGCAGCTCACCTTTTTTGACGATAAAAATATTATCCGCACTGCCCTCCGCAATCCTGCCGGCGCTATTAAGCAATATGGCTTCATCGGCACCGGCATGGGTAGCTTCCATGCGCGCGAGGATGTGGTTGAGGTAATTCAGGCTTTTTATTCGCGCATCCAAACCATCCGGCCCCAAACGACGCGTGGCGGCGATGATGACTTTTGCTCCTTCGCTCCTGACGCGCTCACTGACCAATTGCAAACGGTCCGCGATGATAAATACTTGCGGTGAACAACAGCGCGAAGGGTCAATACCAAGCGGCCCCGGACCACGTGTCACTACCACGCGCAAATAACCATTTGGTTCCGCTGCGGCGGCAACAGTGTCGAACACGGCTTGCGTAAGTGCATCGAGACCGTAGGGAATTTCCAATGCGATTGCACGGGCTGACAATCGCAGACGTTCGAGGTGGGGCTGCAAACGAAACGCTTTGCGCTGGTAGAACCGAATACCTTCAAAAACGCCATCACCATACAAAAGGCCGTGGTCGAATACCGATACGCGGGCCTGTTCAGGGGCCACCAGTTTTCCGTTCAGCCAGCAAACCGGTGCCGGGGTTGTTTGTCCAGGATTTGTGGGGTTAGCCATGGAATTCACCCTTTAACATTGTCGTTGCCTTGCCACTGAGCAACACGCGCTCGCCTTGTAATTCCACGCCCAGCAAACCGCCACGCGGCGATGCCTGGCGCGCGCGCAAATGGTTTTTCCCCAAGCGATAGGCCCAGTAGACGGCCAGCAAACAGTGCGCAGAACCGGTGACCGAATCTTCCGGGATGCCGACATTGGGGGCAAAGAAGCGCGAGACCATATCCAGCCCCGACCCGGCATCACCCGGCGCGGTGATAATCAGGCCACGTTTGGCCAGGCTGGCTATAAGCGGGTAATCCGGTACAAATGCTTCTACATCAGCGGCACTATCCAGGACCGCCAGGAAATCATCGCGCCCACGGCCAAACCACTGCGGGGCCTTACCGAGTAAATCCGTTAAACCCACCGGGTGTTCGCGGGTTCTGGGTTGGTCAGCGGGGAAATCCAATTGCAGTTCGTCCCCCATGCGCCGCGCCCTAAGTAACCCGCTGTGGGTGTGGAACCTGAGCAGATCCGTATTTACCCTCGCCTCGTGCAGGAGCGCGTGCGCCGCGGCCAGGGTGGCGTGCCCGCACAGGTTCACCTCCACTTGCGGCGTGAACCAGCGCAACTGGTATGAACCATCCGGCTCAGGCCAAACAAATGCCGTTTCCGCCTGGTTCATTTCCATGGCGACCTGTTGCATCCAGGCCGCCGGTTGCCCGGTGGGTAGCAGGCAGACCCCGGCTGGGTTACCGCTAAAAGGCCGGTCGGCAAACGCGTCGATGAGATATAGGGGAAACGGCATAAACATTCCTTGGGGTTTCAGGTTAATTGGAGGATTCCAGGTTAATCGGGGTTCAGGTTAAGTTGATCGAACCAGTTTATTTTGTGCGCAATAATGAGTACAGTTTCAATTTTTTACAATTGATACGGTACAGATTTAATTATTGTGGAATCTGTATCTATCAAACACCAACAATCTGTACCTGAGGGGGCCGCAAGATGGATGCGCTATATCGTAAGTTAGCCGATGAACTCGCCGGCCTTATCCAGGGTGGCGGATTCCAGCCGGGGGATCGCTTGCCCGGGGTGCGGCAGCAGGCGCTGTTGCGGCAATTGAGTATAGCGACGGTGATTTCCGCCTACCGCCAACTGGAGGACTGGGGGTTGCTCGAAGTGCGGAACCGCTCGGGATTTTATGTCAGGAACCGACCCTCGGCGCGGGTTTCACCCCCGCGTATCCATGTGACAACCATGCGGCCTGCGCCAGTTACCGGCCAGGATATGGTACTGCAACTGATTAAAGCCGCGAACGACCCCGCCGTGGTTCAACTGGGGGCCGCGGTACCTTCAGCGGAATTCCTGCCCACCCGCGCCATCGAACAGGCGCTCAGCAAAGCGGCGCGCAACCATCGGGTTCGGGCAGCCAACTACGAATTTTCACCGGGTGCGCCGGAACTGCGGCGGCAATTATCGCGGCGGCTGGCGGAAGCCGGCTGCGCGGTGCATCCGGATAACCTGGTGATTACCAATGGTTGCCAGGAAGCGCTCACGCTCGCATTGCGCTCGGTAACCCGGCCGGGGGATGTGGTCGCCATAGAATCGCCCACGTTTTACGGATTGCTCCAGGTGATTGAATCCCTGGGGCTGGAAGCGCTGGAAATCCCGGCCATTCCCCACACGGGCATGTCGCTGGAGGCACTGGAATTAGCCTTGGGTCGATGGCCGATCAAAGCCTGCGTTGTCACCCCCAATTTCAGCAATCCATTGGGTTGCACTATGCCTGATAACAATAAACGCCGGCTGGTGAAAATGTTGAGAGCCCGCGCCGTGGTGCTTATCGAAGACGATATTTACGGCGACCTTGGCTTTAGCCATGCGCGCCCTTCCCTGCTTAAATCCCTGGATGAGGATGTCATCCTGTGCAGCTCTGTTTCCAAAAGCCTGTCACCCGGTTTACGGGTGGGATGGATCGCCGGCGGAGCGCACCAGGAACGCATCGAATACATGAAATATGTACTGAACCTTGCCACGGCGACGGTTCCGCAATTGGCGGTGGCCGATTTGTTGGAAAACGGTCAGTACGAGCGCCACCTGCGACGGGTTCGGATTGATTATGCACAAGCGGTCACCCGGATGACCGAAGCGGTAGTACACGCCTTCCCCGAAGGAACGAAGATTAGCCAACCCCAGGGTGGCTTTGTGATCTGGTTGGAGTTACCCGGTAATATCGATAGCTTTGACCTGGCTAAGCAAGCTTTGGCGGCAGGTATCAGTATTGCTCCCGGGCCGATATTTTCGGCCAGCCAAAAATATTCGTCCTTTATTCGCCTGTCCTGCGCGTGTGAATGGAGCAGCCGTGTGGAACGGGCCCTGGTGAAGCTGGCGGGATTGCTGCCTTCCGGCTAGCAATCCCGCCGATGGGGCCAGGACAAAAATGACCTAGAAGTAAAAGCTTCCGGTAAACGAAACCAGGTCGGTTTCCTGGGTATCAAAATAGATCCGGCGGAATCCCAACCCCAGGCCCAGCTTATCGCCCAGCGGCAATTCAAACTTAACGCCGACGAGCGGATCTTCGCCATCATTGCGATCCAATGTAAAAACATCATCCACCAGTTCAACATCGTTGCGCCAGATGTAAATACCCACTTCGCCGGATACCTTGAACGCCGCGTCCGGATTAAAGGTTAACCCCTGGACGAGGGTGGTCCCCTCGGCACTGAGGGGATAGTGCTGGCCAAAGTGCCAGGCAAAACCGCCCATATCCGTATTGCCGGGGAGTGTTATGTCCACCTCGACTTCACCCAGGTCCAGATAGCCTATCTCGGTAAAGAAATGCCCGCCGTATTGGTAGCCGATGGAAACCTGGTAGCCGGAGCGATTCTCATCGTAACGGTCCACCTGGAAATCATAATTGGCGCTCGCTAACCCGGCGGCGAAGTGTTCCTCCCCCTGGCTGCTGGTGACGCTGGAAAGATCAGCGCGAATATAAAAACGGTTTTCAACGGCTTGCGCGGTTCCGGACAATAAACCCACAACAACAAGCAATCGTTTAAATCCTGTTTTCCTGACCATCACCAATGCTCCCATAATAAGTAACCACATCGCCGGAACTGCCCCACCACCGCTGGATTTGATTTGCACTGGCGGCGGCGGGGGTGGAGGTGGCGGCGGGGGTTCGGGGGTTTCGATTTCCACGCTCACCGCACCCGGATCTACGACTGCGCTGTTTACCAGCCCGTCATCATCATTCGGGCCACCGTCTTTGATGGTTAATTGTACACACAGGTGGCCTGCGGTCAGGCCCGGAAGCCAATCATCGGTACCCGGTGGTGGGCAATACCCGGGGTTACCCGCCGCCGAATGTATGGCGTTATCGGCATCGACCACAAAGCTTATCCAATGACCTTTCTGGAATTTGCGGTAGGTCGCATTTGCCGGGATGGCGGTGCGCTGGGGCACTACCACCCGGACAGTCTGGCCCGGTGTCGGCAAATCGCGGATGGCAAAGTCGAATACCCCCCCGACCGGTTCGAATTGCTCATCGACGGCCAGGTTAGGGATAGCGCCGAGTTCTTCATCCAATATCTGTACCCCACCCGATCCGCTGGTCCGCGCGAACAGGCCCAACCCGCAACGCACACCCGGATCACATTCAATAAGATAGGCATTCGAGGTGTTGCCTTGCTGCGGCAGTATGTTGGTCGAAGGCATGTTATCCAGGTAGTCGGGGATGCCGTTGTCATCCGTGTCGCCCGTACCCTCCTCGGCATCGTTGATGCCATCCGCATCGGTATCGGTATCGGGGTCCAGCGTCGGCAGGGTTTCAACCATACGGAAATAGGCTGATACCTGGACACTCGCGCCCGCAGAGTCGGTAACCACTACTTGCACCTGGTGACTACCGGCCAGGCCGGTCGGGTCAAAGGTCCGAAGCGCATTGGTGGGGTTGCCATCGGTCTCTGCCAATCCGGAGGTAACAGACCAGTCATAAGTGTGGGTATCGCCCTGGTTCAGGTCATGTACCTGGGCGGTCACCGTAACCGGGCCACCGGTCGGCGTTACCAGGCTGGTGCTAACCCCCCCCTGGGTGATGCCGAGGGTAACCATGGGCGGTACATTTCCTTCGCGGATATTGATGACGTGCTTCCGGTTAACCCCAACGTTCACTCCCTCACCCAGCGCCACAACCAGGTGGCTGTCGCTGAAGCCTGTTACCGCGGGCAGGTTTACGGGGACAACGACTTCGACTTGGCCCGGCTCGGTAAAGACGGCATTGCCTTCCACCAGGTCATGCTCCTGCGCTGTTGCGGTTGAGGAAACATCTATCACATAGGGAATACTTAACGGGTATGCCGGTGCCGGGCCATTCAGCAGCACCCTGAACTCAACGCTGCTGCCACGGATGGCCACCTGGGACTTGCTCAGGGATACCAATGGATGGACATTGATGACCTGGCTGGCCTCCCCGGTGATACCCGCCGCATTGGTCGCCTTCCAGGTAAGGAGGTGACGACCCGGACGGGCCAGCAACATATTATCCCCGATCAGGCCTTCGGCGCTGACCACGCAGCAATCGTTGCCGCTCACCCCATCGCTGGCCAGCAATTTGAGCGCCTGGTCAACCTCGGCTTGGCTCGCCGTCGCGCCAAGGCCCAGCAACTGGCGCAAATTAATGGGGGTAAACAGGGCCTTCGCATTGACATCCAGCTCCGCAGGCGGAGTCACTATCGGTTGCAACGGATCAACCGTCGCAATAACTTCCAGATCAAAGGCCGGTAGCGATGCAGTCTCAACCCCGTCGCTGACGCTGATGACAATGCCGAGGGTTACACCCGTATCCGTACCGGCCGGTGTACCGGTCAAAGACCCGGTGCTGGTATCAAATGTTGCCCAGAGGGGTTTATTGGTAATGCTGAAGGTCAGCACATCACCAACATCCGAATCAGCCGCAACAGGCGTAAAGCTATAGGCCACATCCTGGTCCACACTGGTTGCCGGGGTACCGGTAATGGTCGGGGCTTCATTAACGTTATCCACACTCAGGTCAA
>CAMLKG010000011.1 GCA_946480695.1 uncultured Cellvibrio sp. | reverse complement strand
GGGTATTCTCAATGTACGTAAAAATATTACCCGCATATTCGGGCCGTACGTAGACGGGAGCAGCCCCCGGATCAAGTTGGATAGCGGTAACATCGGTGATGGGGGCAACATCCAGATGCGCGGCGACAGCCGGTAATACACTTTTACCCAACACACTATGGGCAGCCACAATAATTTCGTACTTGGAAGCGATGCCAAGAATTAAATCCTGCACATCTTCAACCAATGGATGCAGGAAATGCTCCGCCTGGGCGACCAATACACGCTTTACTCCCATGAGTTGCGCCGCTTCGCGGGCAAGCCCATTCGGCTGGTCACCAAAAACCAATAGATCAATCGGTTTTTGCCACACCGCAGCAGCGGCAACAACTTGCGCCGTAGCAGGCTTTAAGCGATTGGCCTCCTGCTCTGCAATTACCAATATGCTCATGGCAATACCTCCGCTTTGCGTAATGTATTTACTAACTCTTGAACGCTGGATAATTGGATAGCACCGGGTTTTTGCGGCGGCTCCACCGATTTCAACTTGGAAAAACGCGGAGCCAGGTCAACTCCCAGGTCGGTCACCGCCAGTGATTCAATCGATTTCTTCTTGGCCATCATCAAATTGGGTAATTTAATAAAACGCGGCTCATTCAAGCGCAAATCCACCGTCAACACCGCGGGTAATTGCAAGCGGATTTTTTGGGTTCCCTTTTCGATTTCCCGCGTAACAACCACAAACCCGTCATTGATTTCAATTGCGGAAACAAAGCTTCCCAAACCCCTGCCCAACAAGGCCGCCAGCATTGAGCCGGTCTGGCCATAGTCCTCGCCCACCGCTTGCTTGCCCAGGAGTACCAGCCCCGGCTGTTCACGCTCAACAATAACTTTCAAAACCCTGGCAACGGCAAGCGGTTGTAAATTGGATTCGCTTTCTACCAGTAATGCCCGGTCGGCCCCCATCGCATAGGCATGGCGCAAACTATCCCTGGCATCGGGGCCGCCAATCGCAACAGCCAAAATTTCTGATACCTGGCCGCGTTCCTTTAACCGTACCGCCTCTTCAATGGCTATTTCATCGAAGGGATTAATTGTCTTGCGTGCCTGGGATAAATCCACTTGCCCGCTTATTGGATCAACACCGGGTTTTAGGTTGTGATCCACAGCATGCTTCACTGCAACAAGAATTTTCATGGTGAAACCCTCAAACTTACTTGTCGTCCAGTGTATTTAGCGCTAGCATATTTGTTAAATTGATAATTTATATTTTATATATCCGACAAATAGATATGAAATACACATTACGCCAATTAGAAATTTTTGCCGCCATCGCGCGTTCCGGGAGCGTTTCCAGGGCCGCTGAACAGGTCGCGCTATCCCAATCCGCTGCCAGCACCGCCCTGGCTGAGCTGGAACGGCAATTTGATTGCCAGTTATTTGATCGCCACGGTAAACAGTTAGTTCTTAATGCGCTAGGGAAAAGCCTGTTACCCGCCGCCAGCAGCTTGCTAACCCAAGCGGAGGAAATTGAGAAATTGTTGGAAGGTAAAGCCGCGCTAGGCAATTTAAAATTGGGCGCCACGCTGACTGTCGGTAATTATTTAGCGATATTGATTGTCAGCGAATTCATGCTTCATCACACCGAATGCCATATCGACCTGCAAGTAAAAAATACGCAAAGCATCCTCCAACAAATTGCGCGTTATGAATTGGATTTGGGATTAATTGAAGGAAGCTGCCATCATCCTGAATTAATTGCCGAACCCTGGATGGACGATGAACTTGCGGTATTTTGCTCGCCCGATCATGAGTTGGCGCAGAAAAAGAATCCCACAATTGATGATTTAACCTCCGCCACCTGGATTTTGCGCGAACAAGGCTCCGGAACGCGCGAAACGTTTGACCACGCCCTGCGCCACCATACTGCCGGTTTAAAAGTGCGACTTGAACTTGAGCACACGGAGGCGATCAAACGCGCAGTGGAGTCCGGATTAGGTGTTGGTTGTATATCACGACTGGCGCTACGCGACGCATTCCGTCGCGGCAGCCTGGTGGAAGTCAAAACGCCGATGCTTGATTTGAAACGTCAATTTTTAATGGTCTGGCACAGGGACCGCTATCAAACACCGACAATTATCAGCTTCCTGGATTATTGCCGGTCCTTAACGCAAAACCTGAAACGCAGTGATGAAATATTTTTGCCATCCATGGTTGGATAAGTATCACTAATTTATTTGCAATTAACTTAATAGGAAAATAAATGCAACGCGACCGGATGGAATATGATGTAGTGATTGTCGGCGGCGGCCCTGCTGGCCTTGCAGCCGCGATTCGCTTAAAACAATTGGCAGCGCAACAAAACCTTGAATTGAACATTTGCCTGCTGGAGAAGGGAGTTGAAATTGGCGCACATATTTTATCGGGTGCCGTTATTGATCCCATCGCCTTAACAGAGCTAATCCCGGACTGGAAAAATAAAAAAGCACCGGTCACCAATGCAGTCCTCGATGATCAGTTTTTGTGGCTTACTGAAAGTAAGCACTACAAGATCCCATCGTTATTCTTGCCCCCCTTAATGAGTAACCACGGCAACTATATTGTGAGTTTGGGGCAAGTCTGTCGCTGGTTAGCCACAGAGGCTGAAAGCCTGGGGGTGGATTTATTTCCCGGTTTTAATGCTTGCGAGTTTATCTATGGAAGTGGTGGCGAGGTCCTTGGTGTCGTTACCGGTGACATGGGAGTTGCGCGCGACGGTAGCCACAAACCAACTTTTTCAGCAGGTATTGAGCTGCGTGCAAAATACACCCTGATAGCAGAAGGTACACGCGGCTCATTAACAAAATTATTGGAAACCAAATTTAATTTGCGTGAACACGCCGAACCGCAAAAATATGGTTTGGGTTTCAAGGAAATTTGGCAAATAAACCCTGAACACCACCAGCCCGGCAAAGTGATCCACACACTTGGTTGGCCTTTGGAAAACGATACGGGTGGTGGAGGATTTGTTTATCACCTGGATGACAATAAAATTGCTGTGGGATTTGTAGTGCATTTGAATTACCCGAATCCCTACCTTAATCCATTTGAAGAATTCCAGCGCTTTAAAGCCCATCCCGGTATTAAACCGCTGCTGGAAAACGCACAACGCCTTGCCTATGGTGCGCGCACCATTAACGAAGGTGGCATCCAGTCTTTACCCACCCTGGTATTTCCCGGTGGGGCGCTAATTGGTTGTTCTGCGGGTTTCGTTAACGTGCCCAAAATCAAAGGATCTCATAATGCAATGAAGTCGGGTATGCTTGCTGCTGAAGCCATTATTGAAGCATTGGCAAACGCCGATCCGACTCCAGTATTAAATAATTATCCGGAAAAATTAAAAAAATCCTGGATATGGAAAGACCTCCATGCCGTGCGCAATATAAAGCCTGCCCTTTCCATGTGGGGCAATATTGGCGGAATGGTTTATGCGGGAGCTGATATGTGGCTGCATTCCCTTGGCATTAATTTGCCCTGGACGCTGAAGCACAAAAAAGCTGACCATGAAACGCTCATCCCCATACACCAAGCCAAACCCATTAATTATCCCCAATCGGATCGGCAAATCAGCTTTGATCGTTTGTCATCGATTTATCTATCGAGGATAGATCACGAAGAAAACCAGCCGGTACATTTAAAGCTGCGCGATGAAAATATTCCCATTCAACACAACCTTGCGCTCTACGGTGCGCCTGAGCAACGTTATTGTCCGGCAGGTGTTTATGAAATTATCCAAAAGGATAATAAGGATACGCTGCAAATTAATGCGGCCAATTGCATTCACTGCAAGGCATGCGATATTAAAGATCCGCTACAAAATATAACCTGGGTTCCACCCGAGGGCGGAAGTGGCCCCTATTACGAGGCCATGTAATAAAAAATCTTAAGCCAGGCAAACACCTGTACCACCCAGCCCACAATACCCTCCCGGGTTTTTGTGCAGGTATTGCTGGTGATAAATTTCCGCGTAATAAAATTCCCTTGCAGGCAATATTTCAGTGGTAATTTCACCGACATTTTTCTCGTTGAGCGCAACCTGGTAAGCGGCCCTTGTTTGTTCAGCGACTTCTCGTTGTTGCTCGGTAAAATAATAAATCCCGGACCGATATTGCGTACCGCGATCATTACCCTGGCGCATTCCCTGGGTCGGATTGTGAGATTCCCAAAATACTTTAAATAACTGCTGTAAAGAGGTTTCCTGCGGGTTAAACACCACCAGCACTACTTCATTGTGGCCAGTCAAACCACTGCAAACCTCTTCGTAAGTGGGATTCGGCGTGTATCCCGCGGAATAACCAACAGCCGTCGTATACACACCGGGTTGTTGCCAGAATTTACGTTCAGCGCCCCAAAAACAACCCATCCCTAAAATAATTTGTTCATACCCGGTGGGAAAAGGTTGTTTGATAGGCACACCTTTAACCGCATGCTTGTTTTCTACTGGCATGACCGTCGACCTGCCCGGCAATGACTCCTCTCGTGTCGGCATTTTCATCTTGGCTGTAGAAGACACCATATAGACCCCCTATTTAAAAATTTGGATACAGGAGTTTAGACCGCGCAAATAAAAACGGTGCCCTATGGCACCGTTTCCGTTAGAACCAGCGGCTCATATTAAGCCGCTCCCACCAGGTCATCAGTAAACGATCCACTGCCCCCTGGGCTGCCAGGCCCAATTTTTCCGGTAATGATTTCTTGAACGTAAATTCAACTTCGTAGATATCGGCATTCTCTACCTGGGAAAATAGATATTCATCGCTGGTTTGCAATTCGTCAATAAGATTCACTGATTTGGCGCGTAAACCAAACCAGACCTCTCCAGTTGCCACTTTCGCAATATCAACTTGCGGACGATGCTCGCTAACAAACTCTTTGAACAATACGTGCGTGTCTTCCAATTCTTCTACGAATTTGGTGCGACCTTTATCGGTATTTTCACCAAACATAGTAACGGTGCGCTTGTACTCGCCAGCCGTAAACATTTCATAATCGATGTCGTTCTTTTTAAGCAATTTATGGAAGTTAGGTAACTGCGCCACAACCCCAATGGAACCAAGAATGGCGAAGGGTGCGGCGATAATCTTATTGGCAACACAGGCCATCATATATCCGCCGCTGGCCGCTACTTTATCCACACACACAGTCAGTGGAATATTTTTGTGCGTAATGCGCGCAAGTTGGCTGGAAGCGAGACCGTAGCTATGCACCATTCCCCCACCGCTTTCCACTTTTACCACGATTTCATCCGTAGGTTTGGCCAGGGTCAACACCGTGGTAATTTCCTCGCGCAAATTTTCGACTTCCGATGCTTTGATGTCGCCGTGGAAATCCAGCACAAAGATTCGCTTGCGTTCCGGCTGTTGCGTGTCCTGGTTTTCCGCTTTGCTTTTTGCCATTTCTTTAGCGGCTTTTTTCTTTTGGACCTTCTCTTCTTTCAGGCGTTTTTTCTCGGCTTTTTCAAACTCTTTATACTCGTCATCGTCAAGCATCGCATCGCGTAACGAATCGCGTAAATGTTCGAACTTTTCATTGAGCTTGGTAACTTCCACATGTCCTTTATCCGATTTCTTATTGCGCCCTCCGACTGAAACAACCAGGCTGATAATGACAAAAATAGCAGCTACAAACGTAATGGTCTTGGCCAGAAACAAACCATATTCAGTTAAAAATTCCAATGGGATAACTCCATAACGCAACTAATAAATTATTCAAACTCGGCAACTGCTTCGCGCGCTGCCGTATTGATGGGACGTGCTACCAATCCGGTATTGGAGAGGCTAATTTCGAAAAGTGCACCGTCTTTCATCGGCAAATAAGTTGCCGACCCGTACACAGCGTCAATAACGGGAATCCAATCCGGGTTGCTGTTGAGGATTTTCCATACGTCAATACCATACAAACTGTTGTGCACCGTGTAGGCAGTGCGTTTGGCAGTGGTTTCTTTTTCTATGTCGTAATAGCGACCACTCAAACGTTCCAGCCGATATGCAGGCTTAATACCGAATGTCGCCAGGTAGCCATCCCACTTTACAATACGCGCATCCAACTGCCATTGATCACCGCGCAACTCTACACGTTGCTCCTTACCTTCCTTGTCCGCCAGCACCGCGAAGTAGTGCTGGTCTTCAATGTGATCAAAATTAATTGTTGCAACCACCTGTTCTTGCAGGACTTGCTTGTAGCTATAAACATCAAACGCTGTAAGCCCGATGAGCGCTGCTATCGCTAGCAAGCTAAAACCGAAAAGACCGCGGCAAAAACCAATGAACCAGGAATTTTGCCACAGCATACGCGCAGCTTTATACGCGATATAAAGGGCAATCAAACTGATTAACAGAGCGACTAGGGTAAAAATCATAAGCGTCCCACCTGTTCCGGAGATTGTTATTGTTTGTGATTGATGTTCCTGCGCAACTCAACATAATGAGTAATCAATTGCCCGGCTACAGTAGCGGTTGCTGGCACCTGAGGCAACTCATCATAGCGGAACCATTTCGCATCGATAATTTCTTCGGGGTCAATATGGATATCACCCGAGGTATATTCCGCAAAAAAACCCAGCATTAACTGGCTGGGAAATGGCCAGGCCTGGCTCCGGAAATAGTCGAGCTTACCCACTTCCACCCCAACCTCTTCCCGAATTTCACGCCGCACACACTCTTCAACACTCTCACCCGCTTCCACAAAACCCGCAAGTGTCGTGTACATAACGCGAGATGCCCGATGATGATGAGCCAGCAACATTTCATCACCACGCGTGACGAGGACAATCATACAAGGTGCAATTCGGGGGTAAAAGCGCAGGGAGCAACTTTGGCAGACACGGGCAAAATCAAATTCATCCTGCGTTGTGGGCTGTGCGCAACGACCGCAATATTGGTGGTCATAAAACCAACGGACAATTTGCAATGCGCGCCCGGCGAGCTGGAAAGCGGCCGGGGATAGCAACTCCAACTGCGAGCGAAGCCCCAACCATTGATACGCAGCAGATAGCGTTCCAAATGATAAGGAGCGAACCCACAAATCATCACCATTCAGTTTGCCAAGGTAGTGTTCCGAACACATTGGCAGCGTTAATTCATCGGCCTGGGCCTCGTTTAACAGAATTAATTCGCCCGATGCGTTGCAAAGCAACTGGTCGCAAGAACAGTTTTCGGTGACCCCGAGGATAATAAAACGCCGGTTACCTGAGGTGACCGGCGTTATAGCGGAAGCATGGAATTCAAATGAAGCCAGGTTAAGATGGAGCGACATAATCAAACGTTGTAACCCAGGGCCTGTAAACTTTCTTCGGCAATTTGCAGTACGCTGGTATCGGCGTTTTTATCCAGCTTGAGGGCATCAAGATAATATTCAAGGCTGATAACGGTATCGGCAAATGTTTCCAGCAAGTGCTGTACGGCAGGATGCTGGTCATTGGCCAGTAAATCCTCTTCCACGAAACTCATGCATCCCGCGAGAACTTTTGCAGCGCGCGGCAAGCCGAGCAAGAACATACCACCGCGGACCGAATCAAGGGTTCCTACGATATTGCGAATATGGCCCTTGTCGTAATTGGATTCCGCAAACGCACTCAACGCACGTTTCACCAATGCCAGTCCGGTCTCAGCTTCATCAATAACGATTTTTTCCGCTTCCGCAATCTGGTTGTTTGCCATCGCCGCATCGCGCGACAAAGCATTGATTTGCGCAACTTTTTCGTCCGAGAGATTGGCGTTGCTCAAACCTGCGATTGTGCTTTCCACATAGAGCAATGTATCGGCAACCACCAGCAATTCATCTGACGATACCGGGGTGCGATTCGCTTGCCAGGCAGAGATTTTTGCAATTTCCTGCTTGAGGCTATTGCTCGGCGCAACCAGGCCGACAATTGCAAGTATATCGGCGACTTTCTTCAGGGTTTCCAACAGCTCGGGCGATTCGATCAATAATTCCGCGCCGCCCTGGGCGGCCCGTTCAAGGATATTTTTAGTGCTGTGCAACTCATCAGTCAGTACCGCCACCATGGAACTAATAGTGTTAGCACTGGGACCATTGAGGAATTCCATTTCCCGGGCCAGTTCAGCTTCGGTATACGGAAGCTTGCCAATGCCATAAGCGGAAAGCACCGCTTTTGTTTGCTCGCTATCCGAATTGGAAAGCGCCAGCAAATATAACAGCTCTTTTTGCAGTGCCGGGTCAACCTCGCGTTCCAGCACGGCGCCACCTTCAAATTGCAAACGCTTTATCTCGCGCTCAATGGCGCTGAACAACATTTTGCGGCCTTTGCCCACCTGCATATTTTTTTCTGCCAATGCCGCCAGGGTGGTACGCGCCAGCCACCAGAAATTGCTTAGCGAAGCACCAGTGGACGCCGCTTCCAAACGCTGCAACGCACGGGTCATCATGCCAAGCGAGGCTTTAACCTGTACGCCTTTTAAAACATTTAATAATGCCGTCTGGTACATGTGCCGCAAGCGACGTACCAGGGTACTTAAATCTTCCGGTAACGCCTGGGGCGGCGGCAAGTTACGGGGATGGGATTTAATTCCACTGAGTGAATAAAAATAACTTTCCGGCAATGGCGTCGCCTTGCGTGCAAGGCGCAGCTCATTAATATGGGGAATTAATAGCATCGCCATGCTACGAGCGGTTTGTGTGCAATATTCGAGGTAACGCGGAAGTATAAAGAAGCTGGCGGTTAACAGTTCCAGTTTCGCATCGGTTTTTTCGTCTTCACCCAGGGTGATATCGGTAATGTGGGTAGCCAATTCATCTGCGAGTAAATCCACGCCTTTCAGTTGGATCAGATTTAAAATGCCGCGGATCTGTTTGATCCCTTCAATACAGTTCTGCAACAGTTCCCCGTTGTTGCGGTCCTGCGCAAACTGCTCCAGGCGAACAGCGGATTGCTCTATGGTAGCAACCAATTCGTCATGGACCATTTTCAACGAGGCGAGATTCAAAGTTTCAGTTGTGCTCACAATTACATCCTGGCGGTTATCTTTGGAAAAAAGTTAACAATGGTTTAAGTACAATGACTCTATACCATGTTTAGCGTTATTTCATTCCGGCAGCTTAAATAACGGGGGCTTTGCCAAACACATCTCATTTGCTCATTTTTCAGCTGTAGCGGTTTTACTCACGCAACCACACACAGTTATTACCGCTGGCCTTGGCAATGACCACCAGCTTCTGCTCATGCAGCGCTAATTCAACCACATCCGCTGTGATCACAGGCAAAGGCCTGCGATGGGGGGAAATACGGCGAATTTCTTCCGCCTGGTTTCCTCCGCCTTCGCTTTTGGATTGATTGCCCCCCAGGGACAAGGCGGTTTGGCCGCCGGTCATCAGCAAGTAAACGTCGGCAAGAATTTCGGCGTCGAGCAATGCCCCATGGAGCTCGCGTTGTGAGTTATCCACCCCGTAGCGTTTACACAGCGCATCCAGGTTATTTTTTTGCCCGGGATGCTTTGCGCGCGCCATCAATAACGTATCTATGACATGGCAGCGCTCGGTGATGGAGCCAAATCCCGGACGTAACAAATTCAATTCATGGTTGATAAAACCGATATCGAAGGCCGCGTTGTGGATGATTAATTCAGCATCACCCACAAACTGCAAAAATTCATCGGCAATGCGCGCGAAGACCGGTTTATCCTCAAGCATGGCGTTGCTGATACCGTGTACCGCCTGGGCACCCGCGTCCACCTCACGCTCGGGATTAATGTATTGGTGGTAGTGGCGTCCGGTTAACCGCCGGTTTATTAATTCCACGCAACCTATTTCAATAATCCTGTGTCCCTGGGAAGTTTCCAGGCCGGTGGTTTCGGTATCCAAAACTATTTGACGCATATCAATAAAACCCTATCAATCAAAAGCGCCGCATTTCTTCAATAGCGCGGTTGGCCAAGCTATCTGCAATTTCGTTTTCGCGATGCCCGTTATGACCCTTCACCCAACGCCAGCTAACCTGGTGGCGACGATTCTGTTCATCCAGCCGCTGCCATAAGTCGGCATTCTTTACCGGTTCTTTTGCCGCCGTGCGCCAACCGTTACGTTTCCAGTTAGCCAACCATTCCGTAATACCCTTGCGCACATATTGCGAATCCGTGGTGATAGTTACCTCACAGGGTTCACGCAACGCGCTCAAGCCCTCAATGGCTGCCATCAATTCCATACGGTTATTGGTGGTTTCCGCTTCACCGCCGTATAAGGACTTTTCTATATCCCCATAGCGTAAAAGCGCCCCCCAACCGCCGGGGCCAGGGTTACCTTTGCAGGCACCGTCAGTAAATATTTCAACGCGTTTCAAACTGGTCCGTCCACAAACAAAAAGTTGCGCAAGGGCACACCGTTAGCCGGTCCGACAATGCGGGTGACCGCAAGGCCCCGCAGCGGGCGATATTTTTGCCATGCCGGTTTTATCGGGGTAAGGGGTATATGGTCCTTCCGGGCAACGATCATATAGAAGCTACCCCACGGCAAGCACAGCCTTTTACCCCAGCGGTCCATCCATTGCAAATGTTTAATCGCATTTTCCTGGGCCACAGGCGGACGGAAGAAACCTTTGTAGACAGCAATGGGTTCCATATCAACCAGCGCGAGCCAGTCCAGCAGGCGCCCCAGCCGCAGGAATTGCAATCGCCAGCGGGGCACAGCGGTAAATACCCTGGCCAAACGCGCGTACATGCCCCACAAACTCCAGGGATTAAACCCGATAATAATCAAATGCCCCCGCGGGATAAGCACGCGAGTGGCTTCGCGCAGCAGGTGATGCGGGCTTTGGCTGTAATCGAGAGCGTGGTGAACTATTACCGCATCAATACTTCCTGCCGGAAGCGGCAGGCGGTTAAATTCAATAACGGCACTTAAGCGTGGATTAGGTTCAAGTTGCGGATGCAGGACAAAACGATGGGAAATACGGCTTTCGGTAGTCAGGTCCAACCGCCCGCTGATACCAAGCTGGAGCAAATGGTAGCCAAATACGCATTGCAGGCCATCATTAATAGCCTCCTGCTCTTCGGCTAGCAAGGACCGCCCGAGCGGAGTCCCAAACCATTCCGTCAGGTCGGCAATGGATTCGCGCACGGGTAGCACGCCGAACCGCTTCTTCCAGAGCGCAGAAAAGCGCAGTAATAACCTGTGCGGTGCTTTAATGATCTTGCGGTGCATTCGTTAGCCTCGTTAACACCTGGCAGGCAAATTTATCGCCTTTTGCCCATTGGGCGATAAAATAGGTCCCAAACCTGCGAAGAGATTATTGTCGTGTTAAAGATTACCTCCATTCCGGCGTTTGAGAATAATTATTTGTGGGTTATCCAGCCTGATCCTGCGCAGATAGGAGTGCTTGTGGTGGATCCGGGGGATGCCGTCCCGGTTTTAGAGTATTTGCATAAAAACTCCCTAACCCTTGCGGCCATTTTGATTACCCACCGACACAGGGACCATATAGGCGGAGTGGATCAGTTGCTCGCACACTATCCCGTTAACGTTTATGGTCCCCACTCTGACGCGATCCCCCAGGTATCAATCGCATTGGAAAACAATCGGCAATTTGATCTGCTTGGGCTCACCTTTAATGTGATTGCGGTACCTGGACACACCTGGGAACACATCGCCTATTACCTCCCGCAACAGAAAATACTCTTTTGCGGTGACGCACTGTTTGCGGGTGGCTGTGGAAGGCGCTTTGACGGAACGGCAGAAATCATGTGGAACTCCCTGCAAAAACTCGCCGCCCTGCCGGATGACACACTGGTTTACTGTGCCCATGAATACACCCTGTCCAACCTGCGTTTTGCCGCAGCCGTTGAACCCGGTAACAGTAAGTTACTTGAGCGATTGCGCCAGGTCGAACAATTGCGGCAACAAAACCGGATTACCCTCCCCTCAACAATTTTGCAGGAAAAACAAACAAATCCGTTTTTGCGTTGCGAGGAGATTGGCGTCAAAATCTTCTCTGAACTACACTCTTCAAACTCCCTGGATTCGCCAGCTGAAGTCTTTGGTGCCCTGAGAGCGATAAAGGACTCCTGGCCAGGTTAGATATTTTGTAGCCTAATAAATCCTACAAATGAGAATAAAAGCAACTCTCAGCAATGGTGTGATGGGGTGCGCTTATTCCATATTAAGCGTTGACCCGTCACCGACCAGCACCTAGAATCCGGAATCCGCAGCCCCACGGATGGCGAAGGTAATCACTAAATAGCCGTTGTTTGACAAAAAAATAGGATAAGAATCCTAACCAAGAAGCAACTTCACGCAGGCAACCCCCTGCGCTGGCCGTAACCAACCGACTTTTTACCGGCTGACTCGCTAATCAAAAAAGTCACACGAATAGCGTTGTTAAGCTGTTGTAACTCACCTGTCTTTTTCGAGTTACGTTAAAAAGTAAACTGAAAAAAGTGACCCTATGAATACGACAAATCGCTCTCATTTGCTGGTGCTAGGCCTCACCTCCCTGTGTATATTTTCATTGGCGGGATGTAATTCGGTGAAAAAAACCGAAAATGCCGCTTCTGAAGCCCCTTTACTAGCTCCCGTATCCCCGCCTGACGAAACCCGGCCTGGAGCCAGGCCCCACGAACAGAGTGAAAATGATGGCAACCTTTGGAAAGAAATCACCGATGGCTATGGCCTGCCGCCGGTTGAAGATACGAAATTAACAAAACACCTGCGTTGGTATTCAAATAATCAAAAGTACCTGGACCGCGTCACCGAACAAAGCAAACCCTATCTTCATTATGTGGCCAGCCAATTGCGGGCTAATGACCTCCCCTTGGAACTTGCGCTGCTACCCATAGTGGAAAGCGCCTATAACCCGTTTGCCGCATCGCCCAGCAAAGCCTTGGGGATATGGCAATTCGTTCCGCAAACGGGCCGTAATTTCGGCTTGAAACAAAACCAATGGTATGACGGGCGTCGCGACCTGGTTGCTTCTACCGACGCGGCCGTTCGCTATTTCAAGCGCCTGAATACAATGTTTAATGGTGATTGGCTGTTGACTATCGCCGCATACAACGCCGGTGAAGGCACAGTGCGTCGCGCTATTGAACGAAACCGAAAGCAAGGTAAAGGAACAGATTTCTGGTCACTGTCGTTATCGCAACAAACCCAATCTTATGTACCGCAATTGCTTGCCTTATCCAAAGTCATCGCCAATCCCGAAAAATACGAACTCGAACTCAACGAAATTACCAATAACCCCTACTTCACTACTGTAAACGTAAGCACACCTATCGATTTAGCCCAGGCTGCGCGCATGGCGGATATAGATCCCAGGGAATTGCGCAACCTGAACGCAGGCTACAACAAATGGATTACCAATCCCGCCGGCCCGCACCAACTGCTGGTCCCCATCGCTGATGCCGCAGAGTTTACGGTGGCATTGGAGAAACTACCGAAGATTGCGCCGCTAAAAATGGCGGGGGATTACAAAGTCAAATCAGGGGATACCCTCGGTGGCATTGCCAAACGTTTTGGTACCAGCGTCGCCGCGCTCCAGGCGGCTAACAATCTAAAATCATCACAGTTACGCATTGGCCAAAACTTAAGCATTCCCGGCCAATCACCGATGAGTTCGCCCTATGCAATCCAGGCGGAACAGGAACTTGCCCAGCGCAACCAGAAAAGTACAGGAACTTATTACACCATCCAATCGGGAGATAGCTTTTGGGCCATTGCAAAAAAACACGGCACCAGTGTGGGCAATTTATTGAAATGGAACGGCTTGGCTGCCAATGCCAAATTAAAACCCGGACAAACGTTATTAGTGGTTAACCAGGCGCCTGCGCAAACCCAAGACAATAAAATTACCTATCAAATAAAATCCGGTGACACCCTGCATAAAATCGCCAGCAAATTTGACGTTTCGAAAAAAGACATTCTGAGCTGGAATAAAGTTAAGGATGAAAGTTACATCCACCCCGGCCAGGAACTTACCATTTACCTCAGCGCAAAAAATTAATCAGCAAGTTTGTCGCTGCAAAGGCCAGCCATAGCGCTGGCCTTTTTATTTTCCCTTCGTGATATAAATCGGTTAACAGCGAGCGTCTATACGTCTAGAATCCTCCCATCATCTAGCTTGATCGGAGTCGCATCTGGTCAACACAAACACAACGGATAATCAAAACTTCAAGCCTGACACAAGATAACCAAGGAGTTTTCTATGTCTACGAGCCCATTGGCTGGCCAACTTTTACCACTGGATTTATTGGTCGATCTGCCCAAATTAGTTGACGCGTACTACGCCAACAAACCCGACGCCAATATCCCGGAGCATCGCGTTACCTTCGGTACCTCGGGCCATCGCGGTTCTTCATTTAATACCAGCTTCAACGAAGACCACGTGCTCGCCATCAGCCAGGCAATTTGCGACTACCGTACCAAAGCAGGCATTACCGGCCCGTTATTCCTGGGCATTGATACCCACGCATTATCTGAACCCGCACAAATCAGTGCGGTAGAAGTATTGGCCGCCAACGGAATTGAAATCATGTTGGCGAAAGGCGGTGAATACACACCGACCCCCGCCATTTCCCACGCAATCCTCACGTACAATCGCGGCCGCACATCTGGCCTTGCCGATGGCATTGTCATTACGCCATCGCATAATCCGCCCGACAATGGTGGATTTAAATATAACCCCCCTAACGGCGGTCCCGCGGACAGCGACATAACCAACTGGATGCAAGCGCGCGCCAATGATTTACTTGAACACAAATTGCAGGGCGTTAAACGCATCAATTACCAACAGGCGATCAAACTTCCCACTACACATCATTTTGATTACATCAATAATTATGTGAGCGATTTAATCAACGTTATCGATATGGACGCCATTCGTGGCGCCAATGTCCATATGGGAGCTGACCCCCTGGGCGGAGCGGGAATCAGCTATTGGAGCGCAATTGCTGATCGCTATCAGTTAAATTTGAAAGTATTAAATACCGCCGTCGATAAAACCTTTTCATTCATGACCGCGGATTGGGACGGGAAAATTCGCATGGACCCGTCCTCTGCCTACACCATGCAAAGCATGGTTGATCGTCGCAACCTGTTCGATGTGGCCTTCGCTTGTGACGCCGACCATGATCGCCACGGTATAGTTGCCCCGAGTTGCGGATTGTTGCCACCCAACCATTACCTTGCAGTGGCTATTGAATATTTATTTCAAAACCGCCCGCAATGGAAAACCGCAACGGCTATCGGAAAAACAGTCGTGAGCAGCGCGATGATCGACAAAGTCGCGCAAAAACTAGGGCGCCGCCTGTATGAAGTACCCGTGGGATTCAAATGGTTCGCCCCCGGTTTATTTGATGGCTCACTCGGATTTGGCGGAGAAGAAAGTGCGGGCGCCTCTTTCCTGCGTATTGATGGCAGTGTTTGGACAACCGATAAGGACGGCATAATCCCTTCATTACTCGCAGCGGAAATTAAAGCGCGCACCGGCCGCGACCCGGGCGAATGTTATAAATTACTCGCGGATGAATTTGGTTACGCCGCAGAGGCGCGTGTAGAAGCACCGGCAAATGCGCTACAGAAAAAAGCCTTATCAAAATTATCGTCTGAGCAAATTACGTCTACAGAACTGGCGGGCGATAAAATCGAAGGGGTTTTAACCCATGCACCGGGCAACAATGCGGCAATTGGCGGTATTAAAGTCATGAGTAAGAGCGGCTGGTTCGCCGCGCGCCCATCCGGCACTGAAGAGATCTATAAAATCTATGCCGAAAGCTTTAAAGGAAAGGAACATTTAAAGGAATTGATTGCGGAAGCGCAAACAATTGTTGATAAAGCAATCTCATAAGCTAATCACGATTTTTACCGCAAGCAACATATTTCAGCCAGCGGAATAATTGGGAGAAGATACTGAACCACATGGGGATGAAAAAAGGAAATAGCCTTTCATTTTCGGTAACTATGAAAGGCTATTTTAGAAAAGATTGGATTGCTTTCCGGTGCAGCTTTTTGATTGATGACCAATCCCTCGTAGATACTCATATCAAGTTGCGTGATGCTCTATTGAGAGCGTAATAGTTCTCTAATCACGAATCCGTCGTTGCCTACTGTTTTCTCATCAGTATCAATCTGCATGATGAAATCGGCAGTTTTGCGGTTTTAGATACGTTAAAATTTCTTTAAGTATTATCACAAGGAAATATGTCATGAAATCGAGCCATAAAATAGCTGAAGAGAAGTATCGCAATATAAGATCGATTGCATACGAAATCACTATGGATGAGCTGCCTTATCAGGACAAAACGAACATCAGGGGCAAATGCCTTGAAAGGCAGGGTTACCCCTATAGCAGTAACTGCTTATGAAGTATACGCCAGGCTAATTGGTGCATCGCAAGTGCGCATCATTAAGCCTGCTGAAGCATTGATCACTTACTATTCATCGCTTAACTATGTTTTCGTTAAGGGCTCAAATACAAGTGAAAACCCAAACTACCTTTATAAAACCCTAGAGGTTTTAGGCCATGGTTAATCAATCTAAAATTGAAGAAGTGCGCAAAGCTATAAAAAAATCCATCGAAAAACAGAAAATGTTTATCGAAAATGAACCTGACTTTAGTGGCCATCCATCAAATACTATTGCCCCCGACCAAAACGAAGGAAATAAAAAAAATGAACAAAGAAATCCAAAAAAAAAGTGACGCCAAAAGTAAATTAAAGCGTCACATTAAAAACCTACCTGTGGTTAAAAAGCCCTATGCTGCCGAAGAAAACAAACTCAATAAACTAAAAAATTAATCTTGAGTTAAACTCAAGTGCACTAAGCGCCTATGCGTTTTCCACTCTCAGCGCTCCCTAGACCTTCGGCAACGGAATCCAATCGGTTTCGCCCGGTACCATCGTAAAGCCACCGTTAGTCCAGCGTTCTCCAGCGGCACGAACTTTTTCTCGCGATGAAGCTACAAAATTCCACAAAATAAACCGTTCGCCCGCCAATGGTGCGCCGCCGAATACCATAATTCGCGCGGCAGTCCCGGCGATTACAATCGCTGATTCTGTTAGAACGCCAACATGAAATTCAGGAATCTTCTCACCATTGATACTTACTTCACCGTTGACGATATAAATTGCAAGTTCTTGTTGCGGAAAATCCGGTTGGTATTCCGTACCGGCCGCCAGTTCCAAATCCAGGTAAGTAGTTTTACTCGCCGTTTTCACCGGCGATAAAATCCCAAACGCTTCACCGATTAAAACACGGCCTTTTATCCCCGCAACATTAATTGCGGGAATACGCTCCGCAGCGTAATGTGCGAAAGACGGTTCGCAATCTTCTACATCTGTCGGTAATGCGAGCCAGGTTTGTATACCTTCCACACGGGTGTGATTTTCGCGAACATCTTCGGGTAATCGTTCTGAATGCACTATGCCACTGCCGGCCGTCATTAGGTTAATGGCTCCCGGCTCGATGCGTTGCACAATTCCCAAGCTATCGCGATGCATCATCGCGCCGGAAAACAAATAGGTTACCGTAGCCAACCCGATATGCGGATGCTGGCGGACATCACCTTCCATTGTACCCGCATCAAAATGCGCGGGCCCCATGTGATCTACAAAAATAAACGGTCCTACACGTTGTTGTAATCGCGAAGGCAATAACCGTTTAACTGTAAAACCAATGTTTTGTGTACGAGGTGGGATTAACAAAGTCATTAATGGGTTCCGCTGTAAAAAGTTGCCAGTTGTTTTAGGCGATATTCCAAGTGGTTTAATAATGCGGTCAATCGATAAGGCTGATACTTACGCTGTTTGTACACCGCATACAAGGGCGTCGGTTGCCCCTCGTATTTTCCATCCAGTAATTTAACTAATCGCCCCTGGGCAATATCGGTAGCCAGATCCAGTGCCGATTTATAAATAATTCCATGTCCCGCCAGTCCCCAGCGCCTGACTACTTCACCGTCATTCGCGTGGCGATTACCCTGTATTGGAATTTCAATCTCTTTGCCATTGCGATAAAAAATCCATTGGTTGTAGGGGCGATCATTACGGTAAAAATACAAACAATTGTGATGTACCAGATCTTCCAGTGATGCCAGCGGCGGCATGGATTCAACATACACCGGAGCCGCTGCAAGCAAGCGCTGGTTATCGCATAACTTGCGCGCGATTAAAGAGGAATCACGCAACTCGCCGTAGCGAATAACCAGGTCAAGGTTTTCCCGATAAAGATCCTGCATCAGGTCAGAAAAATCCAGGTGTAAATCCAGGCGCGGATACTGCTTTTGGAAATCGTCCAAAATATCCAGCAGCAAATGCCGCCCTAAATCCGAGGGTAAGCCAATACTGATTTCACCTGCAACCGCTGTTTGCATATTACGCAATTCCGATTCAGCATCTTTCAATGCACCCAATGCCTGTTGCAGGTAAGGGATCAGGCTCTGCCCGGCGGCGCTTAAACGCAGGCTGCGCGTAGTGCGCTCCAATAAACTGACATCCAATGCCAGTTCCAGGCGCTTAATAGCTGCGGATACCGCCGCATTAGTGACATTCAATTGCCGCGCTACCTCGCTCATATTTCCGTTTTCCGCGACGCGCAAGAACAACTCAAGGTCTTGCAACGAATACGACTTGGCCATTCAATTCCCATTATCAAAAAAAAGTTAATAGTTATTTAAGCAATATAGCGATTATCAAAAATTCGTCCAGCCCCTAGACTGGCTCAATCAATTAATTCACAAAGGAAGATCCTATGAAAGCGGTTGCCTTGAAAGCCTATTTACCTATATCCAATCCCAGCTCTTTATTGGATATAAACCTGGAAACACCAGTGCCTACCGGGCGCGAGTTATTAGTTGCGGTAGATGCCATATCAGTAAATCCCGTCGATACCAAAGTGCGTAAACCTAAAGACAAGGTTGAGGAAAATTACCGGATACTGGGATGGGACGCGGTTGGCCGTGTCATAGCCACCGGGCCCGATGCAACATTATTCAAAACCGGTGACCAGGTTTATTACGCCGGCGATATTACCCGCGCGGGCAGCAATAGCGAATTCCAACTGGTTGATGAACGTATTGTTGGCCGCAAACCCCAAAATATTACCAATGCGCAAGCAGCGGCTATCCCCCTTACCGCGATCACCGCCTGGGAGGGATTATTTGATCGTTTATCCATTTCCCGGGATAAAAACGCGCGGCCAAAAACGCTGCTAATCATCGGCGGCGCGGGAGGTGTCGGTTCAATCGCGATACAACTCGCCAAGGTATTAACCAATGTAAAAATTATCGCGACTGCATCACGCCCTGAATCCGCCGCGTGGTGCACATCATTGGGCGCACAGCTCATTATCGACCACAACAAGCCATTCCTTGACCAGTTAAAAGCCTATGGCATTGATGGCGTTGATTATATTTTTTGCCTCAACAACACCGACCAGCATTGGGCCAATATGGCTGAAGCGATCAAACCACAAGGACACATTTGCTCGATTGTTGAATTAAGCGGCCAGGTGGATTTGAATTTGTTGAAAAACAAATCTGCAAGCTTTAGCTGGGAGCTGATGTTTACCCGTTCGCTGTATGCAACGGACGATATGATTGAACAACACCATTTGCTGAACCACGTTGCCGAATTAATAGATGCGGGCGAAATAACCACCACCGTGACCGAAGTATTAAGCCCTATCAACGCGGAAAATTTGCGCAAGGCACATGAGAAAATAGAAACCGGCAAAACGATTGGAAAAATTGTATTGGAAAACTGGGTATAGTTTTGGAGACGTTATGAATAACTCAGCATTATTTTCGCCGCTCACCATTGGCGGTATGACAATAAAAAATCGTATCCTCATGCCGCCTATGACCCGGTGCCGTTCAGCACAACCGGGCGATATTCCCACCGAGTTGATGGCAACCTACTACGCCCAACGGGCTAGCGCCGGTTTGATAATTACCGAAGCAACGCAAATATCCCCGCAAGGCAAAGGCTATTCACTTACACCGGGTATTTATTCCACTGCACAAGTGGATGGCTGGAAAAAAGTCACATCCGCTGTGCATGGGCAAGGAGGAAAAATATTTTCACAACTCTGGCATGTGGGCCGCATGTCGCATCCCAACTTTCATAACGGTGCCCTGCCTGTTGCACCTTCGGCGGTTCCATTTGAAGGGCAAGTATGGGTTTACAATGACCATAAGCAGGTGGGAGAAAAAATGGATTGCCCGGTTCCCCGTGAACTCACCCGCGAAGAAATCCAGCAGATCATTGAGGATTATCGCAGGGCTGCCGCCAATGCAATTACCGCCGGATTTGATGGAGTCGAGATCCACGGCGCCAACGGCTATTTAATTGACCAGTTTTTGCGTACCACGTCTAACTTGCGTACCGATGAATACGGCGGTTCACAAGAAAAACGCCTGCGATTTTTACAAGACGTCGTTATAGCCGTCGCCGAAGAAATCGGCGCATCCCATGTTGGCATTCGCCTGGCCCCGTTTATTACCGCGCGCGGAATGAATTGTCCGGAGATACTCGATACGATTCAAAAGGCAGCCGTGTTTTTGCAAAATACCGGTCTTGCCTACATCCATTTAGCAGAAGCGGATTGGGATGACGCACCGCAGGTAAATGAAGGGTTTCGCAAGGAATTACGCAAAAATTTTGATGGGCCCATTATTGTTACCGGCAAATACACCAAAACGCGGGCTGAAATTATTTTGCAGCAAGGCTATGCAGATATGGTGGGTTTTGGCAGGCCGTTTATTTCCAACCCGGATTTACCGGCTCGCCTTGCAAATAATTGGCCGTTAGCGGACTTAAATCCCGCCGCGCTTTTTGGTGGTACCGCAGAAGGATATACGGATTACCCAATTTATCAGGCTGAGAATTTAGCGGTTGTGTAGAAAATCCCGCCTGGCGAAAACCAGGCTGGGCTTTTTAGCTACCCGTCGTGGAAATATTAAAGGTTGCATGGGACAACAATTTATGGATCGGGCATTTTTCCACAATCCCCATTAACTGTTGTTTTTGTTCGTCATTCAAATGTCCGATCAATTCGATTTTCATCGCCAAATTATATTCACCGGATTTCTCTTTTGAATCGTCGCGCTCGATGTCGATATTAATTGAATCAAGCGGCATGCCACGGCGTTTGGCAAACATGGTCAGGGTAATAGCGGTGCAGGCCGCCAGGGATGAATCCAGCAATCCGTGTGGGTCCGGCGCTGTATCTTCACCCCCGAGGCCGGTGCTTACATCAGCAAAAATTTCATGGTTTTCAATGCGGATACGCTGGCGGTAAATTCCATCATGTGCTTTTTCCAGGTGAACCATATTTGAATCCTGCTACGTCTATTGGATTGTTAAAGCAGATTTCAAGGCTTGTGGATCATAGCCCCGCAGCACTTTACCGCGAATCATTATTAACGGAATGCCACTGCCGTGGAGTTGTTCATATTGCCTGCGACCTTCTGCGGATTTTTCAATATCGTATTCAATGTAGGCGATATTATGTTGTCGGAAAAAATCGCGGGTTCTCTTGCAGTAGCCACACCACTCAGTTGCATAGAGCACCACACCTTCGGGGTGTTGTGCCGAGAAATCTGGCGGTGGGCTTAGCTCATCGCGAATATAGTCCCACTTAACAACAACCAGGGCGACAAGCAACATAATAAAAGCGCTGCGAAAATTCATTTTAAATCATATCCGGCAATTCAATGGCAGGTTTTTGATATCGATATTCGTGCGGTTTTCGCCCACTGCCTGCATACCGTCAGGTACTGCCGCTTTGCCGCAAATCCAGGAGATGGGACTTTCCGGGGAATCCTTCACCATGATCGGCTGGATACTGAGCGTTTTATTTTTGATTTCGCCGTGGGCTTTATTGCCGAAATGGATATGGAATGCTCCGTTAACCAAATCGATGCGATCAACATAATTACCTAACAGTTTATCTGCCGGCGGCATGCCAGCTTCCTGATTATTCTTTAAAAAAACCTCGGTGCTTTTGTGATAAAACGCAACCAGCTTTTTATAGTCCTCAATTAACTCCATCGACTCCGTTACTTGCTTACGTGCAATCGCCGGATCAGGCGATGGCAATGCAATCAATGCGAGTATCGCAATAATGGCAACCACCACCATCATTTCTATCAAGGTAAATCCATAATCACGCAACATAAACCAGGGTCCATTCAATCAATAATCAGCTAAATGATTCAGCGTAAAAATTTCGCCACGTACCAGCAACTGGCCTCAATATGGAAGCCCTGTTCCCTCGCCCAGTGCAATCCGGAACGCACCAACTTCTCCGCCAGGCCTTTACCGCGTAAATCAGGCGGCACATAGGTGCTATAAAAATTAACCGATGCCTTATCGCCCTGGCCGGACAATCGATACGCAAGTACGGCTTCGCCACCGTCCCGATTAATCACAAATTTATGGTCTTTTACCAGATGTTGGACTTCATTCATAACTCCCTCCAACAATATTTATTGACGACTATAGCCCATAAAAAAATCCCCTGTCACTTGCGCGATCAGGGGATTTTTATCGCTGGGCCTACACCTTGCTACCCCAGAGATCGTATTCGTCCGAATGTTCAATTAACACATCCACCACATCGCCCGGCTTAACCCTGTCTTCACCATTTAAATACACGCAGCCGTCGATTTCCGGTGCATCCGCGAAGCTGCGACCGATCGCGCCTTCTTCATCAACTTCGTCGATCAGCACCTGTAAGGTTTGACCGACCTTTTGCTTCAAACGTTCAGTGGAGATTTTTTGCTGCAATTGCATAAAGCGATCGTAGCGCTCCTGCTTGATGTCATCCGGTACGGGATCGGGAAGGTCATTCGCTTTTGCGCCATCCACCGGCGAATATTGGAAACAGCCCACGCGATCCAATTGCGCCTCTTCGAGGAAATGCAGCAACTCCTGGAAGTCCGCTTCCGTCTCGCCTGGGAAACCCACAATAAATGTGGAACGAATGGTGAGGTTCGGTACCTGCTCGCGCCAGCTCTTGATACGCTCGAGCGTTTTTTCTACCTGACCGGGGCGGCGCATCTTGCGCAAAATAGTGGGGCTCGCGTGCTGGAATGGAATATCCAGGTAGGGCAGCACCTTACCCTGGGCCATTAGCGGAATAATGTTATCGACATGTGGATAGGGATAAACATAATGCAAGCGCACCCACACACCCAGTTCACCCAACGCGGCGGCGAGCTGGTACATGTCGGTTTTCATCGGGCGACCGTCCCAGAAATCGGTGCGGTGTTTGATATCCACACCGTAAGCGGATGTGTCCTGCGAAATGACCAGTAATTCTTTCACACCGGCTTTAACCAACCGCTCCGCTTCACCCATAACCTGCCCAATGGGACGACTAACGAGCTTGCCACGCATATCCGGAATGATGCAGAAGCTGCAGGAATGGTTGCAACCTTCAGAAATTTTCAGGTAGGCGTAATGGCGCGGCGTGAGTTTAATACCCTGCGGTGGAACCAGATCAGTAAAAGGATTGTGTTGCGGTTCAGGCGGTAAATGCTCATGTACTTGCGAGAGCACCTCTTCATAGGCATGGGCGCCGGTAATACCCAATACATTTGGATGGACCTGGATAATTTCATCCTTTTTAGCCCCCAGGCACCCCGTCACCAGCACTTTGCCATTCTCCGCCAGGGCTTCACCGATGGCCCCCAGGGATTCCTGCACTGCGCTATCGATAAAACCACAGGTATTAACGATTACCATATCGGCATCGTTATAGCTGGGTACGATGTTATAGCCCTCAGTGCGCAGTTGGGTAAGGATGCGCTCGGAATCTACCAGGTTCTTGGGGCAGCCAAGCGATACGAAACCTATGGTGTTCCCTTTCTTGCTACCCGCTTGTACCTGACTGGCTAAGGTTTTGGCAGGGGTTTCCAGGGTTGTGGTTTGGCCAGGATCAAAGGTGTTGACGCTCATAAATGCTCGGAGACAGAAAAAAGGCGGCTATTGTAGGCGTTTAGCGGGCGTTTTGCATGTAGAAGATCGTTATAAGGAAACTGCAAAACATACCCCAGGCCCCCGATGTGAATACATTAATCCACAGGTTCTATCGCCACAAAGTTGCTGTACAAACCCTCTTTATCGTAAGCGGCAATTTGAAACTCATAATCCCCATCAAGGTGATCAAAATAATAGGAATCTGTAAACGCATCTGGAATGGTTATGTACTCGAACTTCTCCTGGTCTCGCAGTTTGTAACGCACTTCATAACCACCCAGCTCCGTGATATCCAGGTGATCGCCATTCAGGCGCCGTGTGGGTGCGGCCCAGTAGAGCACCACCGGACCGTTAACAGCGGACGATGAATAAGATGATGATGAGGACAATTGTTGTGCCGATGAAAGGGGCTGGGACGAAACCGCCGATTTCACCGAAGATTGCGCGCTTGAGAGCGCCGGGATTTGAGCATTTGAAGACAAACTTGATGCACTGCTGGATACCGGAGATTGGGGTGGCGTGGACGAAACCGGTGAGGACGACTGTGTGACTACAACGGATGACGAGGCGGTACTTTGAATGGGTTTATTGGTAGGCGCGGTACCACTACCAGATCCTCCGCCGCCGCAAGCCATCGTGAACAACGGCGCGACAAAACTGACCACCAGCGTAGCTTTCCTTAAACGGCTTTGGCGCGCGAGGTTTTGCCGGAGCTGTTCACGAGTGATAAAGCCAAGCTCTATCAGAATTTCTCCCAACTCGTTTCCCGCTTCCTTGCCAGCCGTTTCAGGAGCCATTAATTGGCGGGCCTGCTGGAAATCCAATGCTTGTAATAATTGGGGCCTACTAATTATTCCGCGCTCGATCAGGATATCCCCAATACGCGTTGGTTTATATGATCTGAGCATCGGCGTTCCTCTTTTAACCGCTAAGCCAACCTTTAATTACATTCTTTATAATCAAACAACGATGAGTTTTCTAAGCAAAACCATCTTCAACGTTTGTTCAATCCGTTTCGTATTTGCTCCAACGCTTCCCTTACCCTACGCCCCTGTGTTCCGATATTCATTCGCATAAACCCGTTACCGCCTTCTCCGAACACCGCACCGGGACTTAAGCCCAGTTTGCAATCCTCGAGAAAGAAATGGCGCAGCTCAGAATCATGTAATCCCAAGGCGCGGCAATCCAGCCACAGCAAATAGGTTGCTTCGGGTTTGGTTAATTTAAGTTGCGGAAGTTTCTGCGCAATAAAATCCGCTGCGAAATCCCTTGTTTCCATCAGGTATCCCATGAGCGCATCAAGCCAGGCTTCACCGCCCTGGTATGCGGCCTCATACGCAACAATGCTAAACGGATTGGTATTGCTCACATGCAATCGCTCAAACGCCTGTTTCATGGCGTCACGCTGTGCTTTGCCCGGAATGACCAAGGCTGACAATCCCAAGCCGGGAATATTGAACGTTTTGTTAGGGGCGATGGTGGTAATAATTTTATCGCCCGCTTGCGCCAACCTGCCCAACATGGTGTGGGTATTACCGGAATAAACCAGATCACAATGGATATCATCGGAAAGGATAGTTAAATCATAGCGACGCGCAATGTCCAGTACACGGTTCAATTCATCCACCGACCAAACACGCCCTACCGGATTGTGCGGGGTACATAACATCAATAATCGCGCACCCGCTTTTGCACAATTTTCCAGATGATCAAAATCCATTTCATAGCGGCCATTTATTTGGCGTAGCGGATTATTCATTAATTTCCGATGGTTAGTTGTCACCGCTGAAAAAAAAGGGAAATACACCGGTGATTGAACAATTACACCCTCACCTTCCCCGGCAAAAGCTTGTACCGCCGCAAATAATGAAGGCACAACGCCGGGGGCCATTAATATCCAGTCGCGCTCAATATGCCATTGGTGACGACGGGTAAACCAATTAATTGTCGCCTCGTACAATGATTCCGGATACATCGAATAACCAAAGACCGGATGGTCCAATCGTTTTTGCAGCGCCTGGGTTACACATTCAGGCACGGCAAAATCCATATCGGCCACCCACAATGGCGATACGTCCACCCTACCGAAATATTGCTGGCGACCATCAAACTTCACCGAATGGGTATTTTCGCGATTAATCAATACATCAAAATTAAACGTCATTTTCAGCCCTGCAAACACAATTGATATTCATATTTTATAGCGAGTTCGGCGTATCGCACTCCGTTCAATTTTCACACAGATATTTTCGATACATCGCAGACTCCCATCACAATGATTTCTATATAGTTAAATAATTAGTAACCAGCAAAACCCGTAATTGAATGTAATAACCACCATCGGTGATTATCTCTATACTACTTGGGTATTTCCATCAGCCAGGCAATTTTTATTTCACGTTTAAGGAGCAATCAGTGAACAATACTTTAAACACTCCGTTACCAGGTACTGTTTTTCTCGATCCAACCATCGCCGATTTGTTGGCTGCCGCGTCCGCCGCTGCTTATGTTGACTTTGCGAATACCGGTAATCCCGGTTATACCCCACCCGCATTGGAATTTGGTAGCAGCCAATTTAATTTCCTGCAACGCTTTACCGGCTTCGATGATGTAATTTGGGGTAGCGGTAAAGAGGAACGCTATGCATTGCTCTATCAGTCGGCAGCGCAAGCCAACACTTATCTGGTTGCCTTTCGCGGTACATCATCCGTTGACGATATGTTGCTGGACCTCGAATCCTCTGAGCATCTCACTTTCGTTCCCTACAATAATGCCACCGGCTTTCCACAAGATGTAAGCGTTGGGGATGGCTTTAATAAAATCTACACCACTAAAAATTACAGCATGGCGGCGTCGTTGCAAGCGCAGATATTTGAGGCTTTGCAAAAACTAACAAACCCTGTCAACCAGATATTAATTACCGGTCACAGCCTGGGCGGCGCGCTTGCCAGTTTATTTTCACTGGATGTTGCGGTGAGCCTGCCAGGCCTCAACATAAGTAGCGTCACCTACGCCAGCCCGCGGGTTGGGACTGCGAATTGGGAGACAGCCTACAACCAAACTTACGCGCTGCAAAACAAAACTGTTCGTGTGCGAAATTCATATGACCTGGTACCGAAAGTACCACCGGAAAATTGGCCATTTGATTTTCGCGATATAGGGCAAGAATTTCCTGTGTCATTCAGCGTAGCAAAAGATCACATTGATGTTTCGGAAGTTATCCTATCCTGGCATGCATTGACCAACTACACCTATGTCATCAGCAAAGCTGTGCAAGCATCGCCGCAAATTTGGGTCGGACAATTCCCTGACCAGATCCATGATGGATGGACTATGACAAGTTATAACCCGACCAGCCAGGGCTCTCCCCTTGAATTGGCAAGATCGCGTAAGGATGTAGAAAATATATTGGGAGAACAGGCATTGGACCAAACAATTTCCAGCTAATCAGCGCAGCGATTACCGATAAACAATCACCAGGGATGGTTCACGATCAAAAACAAATCCAGTTTGGCACAGGGTTTGCCTAAAGCATACGCAGGCAAATGAAATTGCGACCAATTCAGCGCGGGCCAAAGTCCGTCGTCTTATCGAAAATTGAAAAGAATTTTAATCGCACCAGGATTCCCGCATAGGCAACGATCCAAATAGTGAATTAGCTGCGGAACGCTCCTATAAATAAATGCGAACAACAAATGAAAGCATTTCACTCGAACAGGAATTTTTTACAAAGTATCTAACACCTCAACATTGATAACGATTGTGAAATTAAGTAACACATAAATACATCCTTGTTTAATGCAACTTAACTGTAATAAAGGAGTAAGGTATGTCAGGCCTAATAGCACAAAAAGAATATTCCGCCCGCTACGGCTTAAAGCAAGCAATTAACGATATGGATATCGCACAGCAAATTGCTGAAAACACGTATCGCAAGTTGGTGGGTCGGGATATTTTGTGGAGTGAAATACACGACATACAACAGCTAATTGTTGAATTACGCGTATGGATTGGTGTGGAAAAACCCAACAAAACGTGCCATTAAGTTGGATCTAATCCCTAAATGATTTAATACTGGCGCACAGGCAATATACATGGCAGTAATTAGACCGAACTTTACCAAAGCCCAGATGTATTTTTCTGAAATTAATACCCCCTGTCAAAGAGGTAGGGAAGATAATCGGAGGGAACGTAAAAACCAATATTGATTCCGGTATATTTTTAAATGCCTGTCCAATTCGCATGAGTTATGTTTTAAATAAATGTGGAATTTTAATCCCTAAAGGAAATAAATACGCAGTTGTAAGCGGGAGGGATAAATTCCAATATATGTTTCGCGTCAATGATATGATTAGTTATCTTGAAGAAGTCTTCGGAAAACCGGAAATAAAAGTGAAGTCTCCCCAAGAAAAAGATTTTACGCCTAAAAAAGGTATTATTGTGTTTTATGGAAGCGGCTGGTCTAACGCAAGGGGCCACGTTACCCTCTGGAACGGAATCACCTGCGCCGATGCATGCCATTTTATGTCCTCCCCTGAAAACAGAACATTTGTACCTGAAAAAGGCTATCTCTGGGAGTTAGTATGAAAAGATTTGCTGTTTTATTATTCTCATTCGTTTTGACATCTTGCGCTAATACACCAGCGAATGTTTCCCAAATGGATACACAAAAACAGAATTTTAAAAACTGGACCATCAGCCAATGCTTGGCCGAGATTTCTAGCGCTGAGTCAGATAGACAAGATGCATTAAACACCGCTAGTGGCTACCTCGAAAACTCAAATCTTTCTATTGAGGCTTTTGAGAATGCTGATAAATTAGTAAAAAAATTTATCGCAAGGGATTATTCAGGCTCGATCCCAGGAACATTCAACACCAAGAAGTGCATTGATTTATTTTATAGTGATGAATTAGAAAAACTTTATCAATCAGCTATTAAATAAATGGTCATAAATGCCAATTGATTATTGAAATTTGATAGCTTCATCATTTAATTTAACTAATTCCAAAACAAAACAGCGAACCCGTTGCTTCGGAGCCGCTGCTTGCCTCCGATTAAAACTACCTAACCCGTTGCCAAACCGTAACCTCTGAAAGCGAATGTTGAAATTTTCGCCTGGTTTCGCGAATGACAAAAGGCAATTCTTGTGGTCCCTTGATTAGGCGGAAATGTTTGTCCAGGTATGTATGCAAGCCATCAAGTGTGGTAAAGCTTTCACCGTCTTTCTTAAACCCGCCAATCCATTCCTCGCGCGGGGTATGTTCGGTAAGCCAGGTGTATGGTGATGCAAGCATAAGGATACCGCCAATATTCAAACGCTCATGAATGGTGTTGAGGAATTTTTCGGGACTGTAGAGACGGTCAATTAAGTTGGCAGCAAGGATAAAGTCGTAGCCCGTGAAGATAGGTTTTAGATTACAAGCATCACCCTGGAAAAATTCTACCTTACCTTTAAGGTTGTCTAACCCCACATCCGCGAGGGCGCAGGATTTGTAAGTGACAAGCTCACCTTCTTCCGTGAGTGTATAGCGTAATGTTTCGCCGCTGGCGAGTTGCACACCCTGGCTAATAAAGCGTGCGGAAAAATCTATTCCTGTTACCTGGTCAAAATATTTTGCCAATTCAAATGTGGCACGGCCGGAGGCACAACCCAAATCCAGCGCTTTATATTTCGGTTTATCGATTAAGGTGCCTGCCGCCAAATCAACTAATGCTTTGGAGAAATTCGGTACACCAAAATATTCATCGCCGTAATGGAATTCAGCGTATTCCGCCATTAATTTATCGGTTTCGTAATGGGAACTGGGCATAGGTTTTATTTCTCCGGAAACAACATAACGGAAACCCGCATGTTGGAAAAAATGGCGACGGAACGCATAGCGCGATGAGCGCAAGCTTTCATTGCCACAGGAAATCCAGGAACCGCCTTTAATTAAATTATGGCGTTCGTCGAACGTTGGTGTGGTGAAATCATCGTAAATCGGATGAACTTCAAAATGCTGGAATGGGTAAATGGGGGTTTCAGTCCATTGCCATACATTACCCACCACGTCAAAGAATTCGCCATGGGCAAATCGATTGACAGGGCATGAAGAAGCCCCATGATCCAAATGCAAATTGGCATTCGCGACCTTTTCACCCATATCAGTTAAACCGGCGGCGTCATACAAGCGATACCATTGATCTTCGGTAGGCAATCGCACCGATGCGCCGGTTTCCGATTTTTTCCAATTGCAGAATGCTTTGGCTTCATGGTAATTCACCTCTACCGGCCAATCCCAGGGCATAGGAATTTCTTCCGTCATTAACCGCAAATACCAGCCGTCGGATTTTTTTACCCAGAAGGTCGGATATTGCGCGTTGGCAAATGCCAGCCAACCTTTGCCCTCCTCTTCCCAATGGGATGGGTCCCTATAACCACCCGCCTCTACAAACAGCAGAAACTCCTGGTTACTTACCAAAAATTTCGCCGCTTCGAACTCAGCCACGTCCGCTTCATGTACACCGTATTCATTATCCCAGCCGTAATAGCTATTGGTTTTATCTTTGGCCAAACGCACCTGACCTGCCGCCACTTTTACCAGTTCATTTTTTGGCGCACTACCCGTGCTACGGTTGGGTTGCCAATTTGGTGATTTTTTTACGAATTCCAATTGGTGCTGGCGAATTAAAACAGAAGAGGTTTCCAGGTGTATACGCTCATGTTCAATACCCATAATGATCGCCCACCAGGGATTATTCCAATCTATCGGCATTTGAAGCGGCAGGTTTTCGATAAGGTCCACCACCAACGCACGCACCTGATCGCGATAGGCTTTTACTTCCGCTGGCGTGGGCCATTGGTAATTGGCATCGTTGAGGTCATCCCAACTCATTTCGTCCACGCCTATTGCGAATATAGATTCAAAGCGCTGGTTAACGCGCTGGCTGATCATGCGGGTAAGCAATAATTTGTTAACAAAAAATGTTGCGGTGTGCCCGTAATAAAAAATCAGCGGATGGCGCAGGGTTATCGGCTTGGTGTAAAACGCCTGATCATTTGCGAGGCATTCGAATAAGGATTCGTAAGTAGTAAACGTATCCAGGAAATAATTACGCAAGGTCCGGCGCATACCGCTCGCATCGCCCGCACGCAAATTGGGGGTCCTGGAAAAAAGCGGGGTCCTGTTGATAAGCGATGACCCAACCGTCGAAAATTCGCCAGATGTTTTACGCAAATAGGAAGGTCCTGATTGCATAGCTAACTCCTGATGTGTCCTATCGGCACAGTAATATCGCGGAACCATGGCCCCGCGTTTTATCGAAGATGCAGCAGTGTCAAATAATTTGTTACCCGTTTCTCAATCCGCCTTTTGGCGACCGACAAAATCCCTGGCGAATTGCCAGGCAACCCGGCCACTGCGTGCGCCACGTGTTCTATACCACAAAAGTGCGGCTTCCTGCGTAGTATCGTTCCAGGTTCCGCCAAGTTTTGTCACCCAATAATGGGCTGCTGCCAAATAATCATCCTGGGTAAAAGGATAAAAGCTCAACCACAAACCGAAGCGCTCGGACAAGGAGACTTTTTCCTCCGTGCTGTCGTTGGGGCGAACTTCGCCATCTTCATAGCTGACATCCAGGTTTTCGCGCATTTTTTGCGGCAGTAAGTGGCGGCGGTTACTGGTCGCATAAAACAACATATTTGCTGTGGGTGCTGAAATGGAACCATCCAATACGGATTTAAGTGCCTTATAACTGATTTCACCTTCCTCGAAGGACAAATCATCGCAAAAAATGATGAATTTTTCGGAGCGCTCGCCCACCAGGTCTACTATATCGGCCAGATGCAGCAAATCCGTTTTATCCACCTCAATAATCTTTAAACCCTCGTTGGCAAAGGCTGTCCATACCGCTTTAACCAGGGTCGATTTACCCGTGCCGCGGGCACCGGTCAATAACACATTGTTGGCTTGGTTCCCCGCCATAAACTGGCGGGTGTTGCGCACAATTGAATCTTTCTGTGTTTCGACATTTTTGAGCGCGTCCAAATCCACATAATGTGGATGCTTGACCGCTTGTAAGTGACCCCTGCCCTGGGCCCCGACCCGCCACCGAAAGGCGCTGGCCGACCAGTCGGGTTCCGGGGTTGCGGCCGGCAACAAAGCCTCCACGCGATTTACAAGTTGCTCAAGGCGACTGATGAACTGCTCGAAATCTGACACGCTAAAGTTCCCAATGTTGTTGATCGTAAGAGAGCTATGAACCTTCCACTTCCACCATAAAATCCAGCGCAGCTTGTTGGCGAATGGCCTTGCGGTGGTTAGCCATCAGCTTCTTGATTTTTTCCTGGTCACATACCTGTCGGTCCAGCATGACGCGTGTTTTTAATTCACCGACAGGTTCCGCAGTGGGGCACTTGCTGAATACAAATTGGTTGGAAATTAAATCCATAAATGGCCCGGATTTACTGCTCGGCATAATGAAAAGCAACTGCAAGCCCAAGCTTTCTGTTAAATAATTAATGACCTCACGTGAACGGTGCTCATCCATTTTGGAAAATGCTTCGTCCACCAATACCATACGCAAATGGCTATTACCTTCGTTGAAGCGAAATGCCGAAGTAATCGCCGCACTGCGAATAATATACGCCGGTGTCTCCAATTGGCCACCAGAGCCTGTACCGTACTGGCTGAGCGGAATCGGCGCCTTGCCTTCCGGTTCCTTGTAGATCTCATAGCGCCGGTAATTGCGGTAGTCGGCAAGGCGCGTTAATTCCCGCAACGCTTTCTGTTCATCTTCGTCCAGCAGCATTGTCATTAGGCGCTCACGCACTTTCTGGTGCTTGTCATCCAGCTTCATGGTGAACAGGGTTTCGTTTTCATCGCCGTGTAATGGGCTATCCATTACGGCCTTAAAGAATTGCCAATATTCCTTAAATTCCGGTACCCAATCCCAATCAAAACGGAAACGCTCACGATCCGCGCCAAAGCGATGGTGCTCCAGCTCCTTGTTTAAATCCTCCAGGATTTTTTTACCATCATTAATAGCCTGGTAAATCGAGTGGCACAGGTTACTTACGAATGCGTTGTTGAAGCTTTCACGCAGGGATTCAATTTCTTTATGGCGTTGCGCAAGTATGTGGTTTTTATCGCGATTATAAAGCGCATCAAATTGCCGACGGATATCGCAAATAGCGCGGAAGTTCTGGCTACCCAAATCATCGTTGTAATCCACATCAAACAAAATCGCATCGCTGCTGGAACAGAATTGATTGTGGAGCATTGCCGCTTGTTGCAAGCGATGCAGGATGGTTTTCAATTCCGCGCTCACGCCGCTTAACTGGGACTCAAAATATTGCGCACTGAATTGCGCCAGGGATTCGTCGGCTGCCTGTAAACGAGCCTCCGCATCAAACTCCGGCCAGAGCGCGGTAATGGCTTGCACATTGGATTCACAATTGTCGGCAATCGCCAGGTTTTTATCTTGCTCGGTATCCAGCTTATGGCAGTGGCTATCGGCAAGTTTTAATTCCGCGCGGCAATCCACCTGGATATTGTTTAATTTGGTGTATTGTCCATTTTGCGCTTGCAGGCGCAGGTTCAACTCAGCAAGTTCCGCTTCCAGGGCTTTAGTATCACTTAAATCCAACTGTTGCAATTTCGCATCGATCGCCTGGATACGCGTTTGCGCATTCAGCATCGCCTGCAAGGATTCGGCATAAACAAGGGGCCGTAACTTATCAATGGCCAGCAAGAGTTCCTGGACTTCCTCGGCCTGTTGGCCGGCTGCTTGCCATTCCGCAACCAAATCGTGGAATTCGTTGCGTTTCGCATCCAATGCCCGTTCGCGCGCGCCTTGGCCGAATACCAATTCCGACTCCGGCATATCACAGCGGAACATTGCGTAATTGCCGGAACCCATGGCGTCTTTGGTAATTCCGCGACGGGTGTTTTTTAATTCCCTGGCATTTTCCACACGCTGCACATTGCTATAACTCGCGTTGATATAAGCCTCGGCGGTGGCGTGGGCAAAGCCCATTATCCGGATGATGGAATTACTTGCCACATCGTTTACTTTTTCCAAATCCTTACGCGCTTTATCACCCTGGATAACGCGTGCGCGGTTACCCTGCCCGCCCATATTGCGCACGATGGAAATGGCATCGGCTTCGAATTCCGGCTCCACAATAATCCCGAATCGTGCCGCACCGATATAACCTTCAATAGCTGCTTGCCATTCGCGATCCAGCACTTCCACATAATCGCAGAGCACACGCGCGTCGGCCTTTGGGCATTGGCTGTTGATCGCATCCAGCGCCGCCCGCACAAACGCCGGGTAACTGACCTGTTTAGTTTCAAGCGTTTGGATTTCACGGCGCTTGTTATCAATGCTTTTTTGCAGGCGCTCTGCTTGTGCTTTGCGTTTGTCACGCTCTTGTGCTAGCTGGTCGCGCAAATGCACCCGCCCTGCCGCTGCTTCAAACAGGCTCGCATAAAACGCGTTGTGATGCTTCTGCACTTCCAAACTGGCAGCCAGGTGTTCATCCAGGGGGTGCGCCTGAATCCAGTCGCGATTCAGCAATTGATGGATATCTTGCACAGGGGAGTCCGTGCAGATCGCCTTCAGTAAATTGCCGAGGCTGGCTTCTTTTAATGCAGGCAAATCCATACTGATGGAGGTTTGCTTTAACGCTTGTTGCAATTGTTGGGCAGCGGCAATATTGGTTTGCAGTTGGTGATGTTGCTTGCGCAACTCAGGCACTTGCGATTGGATCAACTTTTCTTGCGTTTGTTTTTCCTGTTCCAGTTGATCCTTGTCACGCAATGCGGGTACACCCAAACGACGCGCGGTGGCGGCAAGGATTAATTGGTTAATTTCTTCGCGCTGGGCCTCACAGGTGGCCAACGCCTGCTGGTTGCTCGCGGAGGTTTCGCGCAACAATTGTTGTTTGTGCTTCGCCTCCAGATAATATTGTTGTGAATCCGCATAGCGGCGGCGCGCTACCGAATAGAGCAACACTTGTTGTTCCAGCCAGTTCGCAATAAATTTATCGGCTTGTTCACGCCCCTGGGCCATCCGCTCAATCCCCTGGCGCAACTGGCGGGCATCGGCCTCCATGGTATGGATACGTTTGAGCATTGTGGACACACTGCGAATAGCTTCGCCCAGGTCGCGATATTCAAGGATTTCGTTGGCTACGAATTCATCAATGCCTTTGATGGGCTTGTAGGCCATAAAACGTGAAAATGCACGGGCCGCATTCATCGCCTCGCGTTCAGATACAGCATCAACCTTGCCGCGTAAGATGCCGTAAAAACGGCAGAGATAGGATTTTTTCTTATCGTATTTCTCAACCTGCTCGTGCCCATGTTGACGGCGTAAACCCGCGTAGAGCTTATCGAGTGGAACAATATATTTATGCGTTTTTTCTTCCTTTAATAAATCCGCCAGGTTTAATTCCACATTGGGCAAAATAAAAAATTGAATATCATCCAGGCGCGCCACTTTTTGCAAGCCTGCGCCTTGGCCCGTGGTCTCCAAAAAAGCGCGCATACCGATCAAGGCGGTAAAAGGTTCCGCATGTTCGCCGTGGGTAGGATAAAACACGGCGGCCAGGTAACCGTCGCATCCCTGGGGGCGTGAATAGGCTCCGTCATCACAACCCAATACGTAGGAACCGAGGGTACGCACTAATTTCCCCCCGCGCCCGCGCTGGCTGGATTCATCCTGCCCCGGGTTAAAGTGAAACAAGTTGTCATGCGCGGCGGTCATGATGGTTTGGATAGCATCCGCGGCAGTGGTTTTACCCGAACCATTACCGCCGGAAAATAAATTGATCGGCCCGAATTCAAATTCAGCGTTGGGCACATTGCCCCAGTTGACGTAAATAAAACGTTTTAAATACATAGTAATGTTTCAGCGAATTTTGAATTAATTTTCGGTGTCGGTTGCAAACAGCGAGCGGTTCATATGCGGGCTGGAGTTTTTGCGGATGACTTTGGTTTCCTCTGCACGTGCATCCACTTCCTGCTCTTCATCGACCAGCAATAGATTTTCGGCAAGATGATTACGAATTTGCTCCAGCCATTCGTTATTGACGAGATTGATAATCAGCGGGCGGATCTTGATCCAGCTCTCGCCGGAATCTATATCGGACTCCGTCATAAAATGCACCAGGCGCAATTGACGCAAACGCTTGAAAGCGGCGCGACGGTCACCGATATTTTCCGGCAGGCTGCGACGCAATAAACTTTTCATTGCCAGCGCAATCGCTTCCACCGACAAGGTTGCACAACCCTGTTCATCAATGCCACCTTCGCGCAATGCCTTGTCATATTCAGCACGCAGAACCAGGATCAACGCGACCTCATGCTGATTTAAACGGTTACGCAAACCAGTGTTGAATGGTTCATCGGTTTCGTCATCCATTCCCGGCAAACGCGCGCCGGGCGGCAATACCCGCACAAATCGAAAATTGCTGTCGTGCTGGAAGCGCAGACCAATTAAACTGAAAAAATCATTCACGACAGGTGCTATGCGTACAAAGCGGTCATAAAGTTCCGCTTCAACCTGGCTGTCGTCGCGGCAGAGAACACCGTAATCCAGCAAGCGCTGGATTAGTTCATGCCAGTTATCCAGGGACAAATTGTGTTTATCCAATTGCTCTTGTAACGCAGCCGTTAATATGTCACTCACGAGGATCACCTTCATCTATCAGGCTGATGACAAACTCATCGCGCTGTTTAAAGTATTTGTCGTTACGCACACGCGGGGACTCGTGCAACCATTCATCTTCCTGGCGCACGACAAATTTGTAGCGCGAATTCAAATTGGCCACTGCGCCAACTTCCACCGCATGGGAAAGGCCAAGCAATTCCTGCATATTGATGGCCTTTAACTCACGGCTGCTCACACTGCCTTTTTCTGCCAATGCCTGGTACACGTAATCGCGGATACTGCTGGATTGCAAAATAAAAGCGCGGTCCACGGCTTGCTGGATAAATAAATTTTTCTGTGCTTCGGCATCCAACGCCTTATCCTCATCCACTTGCGAACGAATAATTTGAATAGCGCGGGGCGCACGCATCTGGATTTGCGCCGGGTCTATATAAGCCATTTGCAAACTTGCCAGGCTCTCACCTTGCTCAAGGAATAATTGATCCTGTATTTCGTGTGGCAAATTGGCGAGGGAGCGGTAGACATCCATCAATTCGTCTTGCCCGCGACTATTGATATAACTCAATTGGCGAATGATGATATCGGCGCGCTGGGTAAAGGTATTCAATGCGCGGCGCAAGGCCGGCAACATGATTTCGCAGGCATTTTTCAGGCGCGAGTCAATTGTTTCCAGCAAGGTTTCCAACAGTGAAACACCGGGAATAACACGCTGCGGCAAGGCCTGGCGCAAACGGATTTCCATAACTGCCCGCCAATCTTTAGCGGCAGTTTCAGGATCACCTTGGCCATATTTACGTTTGCGGCGAATTTTAGTGATCAGATCGGAAATCTGGTCGCGGTATTTTTCCACACTGTCCGCAGACAGGCGCACTTCCAAATCCGGTTTGAACACCGTTTCCATAAAATCAAAGAATTCGTCACTCGCCTGCTGGATTAATTGACGCGATTCCACTTCGCGCACCAGTTGACGCTTGCGCTCTTCAAGTTCGGCAATCACATCGGTGAAATCGCTGATGATTCGCTCGGAATATTCATAGGCATCCAGTAAATCGTTAATTTCACCCTGCTCGTAAAAAGCTTGCAAACTGTTGCGGGTATTGCGGGTATTGCGGTTGCGCGTGCGGAACTGGTTGGAATGGTTATCGGCAAAAGGTTGGGTAAACAAGCGCCCCATGCGGCTAAAACCGTAACTGCTTTGCAAGGTGGTTTCGTCCACTTGCTTTTCCAGCCAGCCATTTTCAATCAACCGGTTAATAATAAAACTGGCGAGGTCGCGCTGGGTTTTGAAGCGCCCTTCGCTGTCATCTGTTTCTCCCGTGTCTGCGTCCAGGATTGGCGCGCGGGCAATGGCCTCCTTGAAAATATCGATCAATTGCTCGCGATTCATGGCGTGGCCGTAATCGCGTAGATCGGTATACAACCGTTGATATAAAAGGCGTAGGCATTCGGCAACCAGCTCACGGTATTTGCCCGTGAGTGGATTAAAAAAGTGCTGGCGGGAATCGCTAAAAAACATCAGGAAACGTCGCAACCATCAAGTGCATCAAATGCAGCTTTTGGCAAATATTTGTTGCTCTTCGGTTGTCCATTCTTTCGAGGGTTTAACCATCATGACTTCACACCAATCAGCGGTACCGGGTGAGGGATTTTTATCTTTCATGGCAGCCACCCTGGCTACCGAATCCTCCGGAATCACATCGGTGATAGGTACATCGGGATGCGCCACTGTTTGCATCAACTGCGCTTCGGCGGCAACGGCAATCTTATTCAACATTTGCAATTGGGCCTGTTCCTTTGCTTGCTGTGCCATTTGCTGTTTTGAATAAACCAGCAGCGCAACTCCCAACAGAATCACCAAAAAGCTCACAATAAATAAAGCTGCGATTAATTTATTTGCACGAAAAAAATTCAACATAAATAACCTGGGAAACAACAAAGAAGGAATTATGCAGGCAACCAGTCAGCCAGTTTTTCCGCATAATAAGTGATGATTAAATCTGCACCGGCACGTTTAAATGCCGTCATGGTTTCCAGCACTATGGCTTTTTCATCAATCACACCGGCCGCAGCACCGGCCTTAATCATCGCGTATTCACCACTTACGTGATAAACCGCCAAGGGGCGAGATGAATTTGCACGAATATGGGCAAGGACATCAAGGTAAGCGATACCGGGTTTCACCATCAATATATCGGCGCCCTCAGCTTCATCCTGCATGGATTCCGCTAAAGCCTCACGACCATTTGCCGGGTCCATTTGATAGGTATTGCGCGTGCCTTTAAAACTGCTATCTACCGCGTCGCGGAAGGGGCCGTAAAATGCCGATGCAAACTTGGTGGAATAGGACATGATCGGGAGCTGGATAAAACCCGCCGTGTCCAATGCTTCGCGAAGCGCGCTGATCATGCCATCCATCATGCCCGACGGGGCAATCATATCCACACCCGCCCGTGCCGCCAGTACCGCTTGTTTTTGCAAGTTAGCCAGCGTTTTATCATTGTCCACATCGTGGTCATGCACCACACCGCAATGGCCGTGGGTGGTGTATTCGCAAAAGCAATTGTCACTGATAACTAGCATTTCCGGTTGCGCTTTTTTCGCGGTGCGAATCATGCGCGCCAGCAAGCCATCCTCGCTCCAGGTATCTGAACCCTCCTGGTCCTTGTGGGTGGAAACGCCGAATAAAATTACCGCGCGAATCCCTTTGCCCCAGGCCCGTTGCACAATATCAGCCAATTGCGCTTCGGGGTAGCGAAACACCTCCGGCATGGATTTAATCGGCACCGGAGCGTCTATACCCTCTTCCACAAAAATAGGCAGGATGAAATCACTCATGCGCACATGGGTTTCGCGCACCAACTCACGCAATGCTGTGGTTTTGCGCAAGCGACGGAAACGAAAATCCGGTGCTGTTAATGGAATTTGCATAATGTAATGCCCGTCATAAATTAAATATTGAGTGAGCCTTCGTGGCTCCACTCGCAACGCACCCGCATATCACCAGACCCGGGCTGGTGATAACCGCTTTCAGCTTCCCAGGTAAAAGTGTGGGTGCCGGATAATTCAGTTTCCAAATGCACTGTCGCGGATACCCAATACATTTTGCTTAATAGCGATTCAAATTGGGCAATCCATTGATCCCATTCATATTCCACCGCCTTGTATGAAGCCCCAAAATGCATGACTTCCGTTTGGTAATTGAAAAACGCGGATTCCACTGTCGGAATCGAAAACATTTCCTGGCTCAGGAAGGGCCATTCATCGGCGCGCGGCAATGCCAGCATTGCATCGCGATTCACACGAATCCGCTCGGATTCACCCAACCCCGGCGCTATATCCTTGATACAACCATAAACAATTGATTCTTGATCCATAGCTGCTTCTCTACTTTAGAATGGCCACCACCAACTGCCTTTAAACCGTTCTTCACATCGCCCTAATTGCGCCGCATATTGCTGCGACCGGCTTTCAACCTTGCGCGCGGTATTTAATAGCCAATTTTTCTTGCGATAACTGCCGCGATTATAACCACCATGCCCCTCGTGATAGGCCAGGTAGAGATTGTAACTGTCGTTTACATTGACCCGGCTGCGCCTTTGGCTTTGACGGTTGTACCAACCGATAAAATCAATAGCATCACCAAAATTATCCCTCCGTGCAAACGCACTGCCGGCCTGGTCCTGGTATTCATTCCAAACCGCATCCTTCGCTTGCGGGTAACCGAAAGCATCGCTCAACCTCGGCCCGGGAAAAATCCACAGGATTTTAGTACGGCGAGTGCGGGCATTGTGTTTGAATTGCGATTCCTGGTACATGATCGACATCATGACCGGAACTGGAGAACCCCACCGTTTTTCCGCTTTTTTCGCATCCTTGTACCAGGATGATTTCTCGTCAAAAATATCGCAGAGATTGTTGGGATTGGAAGGCGGCAAGGTTGAGCAACCAACCATTCCCACTAAACACATTAATAACAAATATTTCATCCTGGCTCCTTGCTACACCGCTCGCCCATGTTGGCGCAGCAACTCAAGCAGCGTCGCTTCGTCCATAACTTTCAACCCAAGCTCCTCGGCTTTTGCGAGTTTCGAGCCGGCACCGGGCCCGGCAACCACATAATCGGTCTTTGCAGAAACGCTACCCGCGACTTTTGCCCCCAATGCCAGTAAATGTGCTTTTGCATCATCCCGGGACATGGATTCCAAGGTACCGGTCAATACATAGGTGAGGCCGGTCAGCGGAAGTTCTTCAGGAGCCGCAACTTCAATGTTGTCCCAATGGATTCCGGCATCGCGCAGCTTTTGAACAGCGCTACGATTGGATTCCTGCGCAAAGAATTCAGCCACAAAATGAGCCACCACCGGTCCGACATCGGGAACGTTTTGCAAAGCTTCCTCATCAGCCGCCGCCAGCGCCTCAAAGCTGCCGAAATAATTTGCAAAATTGCGCGCGGTGGCTTCACCCACTTCGCGGATACCCAGCGCGTAAATAAATTTGGCAAGGGTGGTTTTTTTGGTGTTTTCAAGTGACTGTAAAATATTGTCAGCGGATTTTTCGCCCATGCGATCCAGCGCTGCCAATTGTTCACGTGTCAGGCTGTAAAGGTCCGCCAGGGTTTCCACCAATCCCAGTTCCACCAATTGGTCGACCAATTTATCGCCAAGCCCTTCCACATTCATGGCTTTGCGCGCCGCAAAATGTTTAATCGCTTCTTTGCGCTGCGCCGCGCATACCAATCCACCCGAACAACGTGCAACGGCTTCGTCGCCAACCGTTTCGACCGGCGAACCGCACACAGGACAATGCTCCGGGAAGCTAACTTCACGAGCATCTGCGGGACGCTTGGATTCTATAACCTGCACAATTTGCGGGATAACATCGCCCGCGCGACGCACTATTACCGTATCGCCAATTTTTAGACCGAGCCGCTGGATTTCATCGCGATTGTGCAAGGTTGCATTGGAAACGGTAACGCCGCCAACAAATACCGGTTTTAAACGTGCAACCGGCGTTACCGCACCGGTCCTGCCCACCTGGAATTCAACATCCAACAATGTGGTGGATTCCTCCTGCGCGGGGAATTTATAGGCAATTGCCCAGCGCGGAGCACGGGAAATAAAACCTAACTCTTCCTGCAAACGACGCGAATTCACTTTAAATACAATTCCGTCGATATCGTAGGCCAATGTGTCGCGCTTCTCGCCTATACGGCGATAAAACGCGCTTGCTTCCTGGATATTTCCAGCAACGTCGGTTTCACGATTGGTCAGGAACCCCCAGCTTCGCAATGCCTTTAACAGGCCGCTATGAGTATCAGGTAACTCCCCGCCTGCGACCTGACCTGTACTGTAGGCGCACATCTCCAGCCGACGGCTTGCGGTGATTCGTGAATCCAATTGCCGCAACGCGCCAGCCGCCGCATTGCGCGGATTGACAAACAATTTTTCATTGGCGTCGCGCGCTTTTTCATTCAACGCATTGAACGCAGCCTTGGGCATATAGACTTCGCCCCGGACTTCCAATATCGCCGGGTAACCTTCGCCATGCAAACGCAATGGAATGGAATTAATGGTGCGCACATTTTGGGTGATATCTTCACCGTTATAGCCATCGCCACGGGTGGCGCCCCGCACCAGTAATCCATCCCGGTAAAGTAAACTCACCGCAATTCCATCCAGTTTAACTTCGCATGAATATTCAACATCGCCACTGGTTTTCAGGCGATCGAGAATACGCTGGTTAAATGCCAATAATTCATTGTCATTAAACGCGTTATCCAGCGATAGCATGGGGACTTCATGTACTACGGTTTTAAAGGCGGCCAACGGCGCAGCCCCGACCCGCTGGGTGGGCGAATCGGGGGTTATCCAATCGGGATGCTGTGCTTCCAACTCACGCAAACGCGACATTAAACGATCATATTCCGCATCCGTAATTTCAGGATCGTCCAAGGCGTAATAACGATAGCTGTGATAATTAATTGTTTTGCGCAGCTCGTTAATTTCGGAGAGGAAACTATCGACAGTGGACATGAATGGCGTACCTGGAATTGCGGAATAATAAAAACGAATTCATGCCGGAAATTGCGGCTTTTATACACAGTCCTTGTGCATGATAATTTTTTACCGGGGCGGACGGCGGAATAATCGCATGCGTTCAAAATCGCGGATGCGTTGGCGGCAATGTTCCAGGGTCTGGCGAGTCATGGCGCTACGTTGCTCGTCTTTCAATTCGCCGTTTAAACCCTCTGCGATAGCATGCGCGGTGTCTACCATCAACTCAAACGATTGCATCGAATCGGCATTGATCGGCAAGGTCATAAACAAACTCACGCCGGGGGTTTCAAAATCATCCATTGCATCCAGATCAAAGGTACCCGGCTTCACCATATTTGCCATACTAAACAATAAGGCGCCCTCGCCTTTCGCATCACTGTAACGATGGAATATATCCATGCTGCCGTAACGCATACCACATTTCAAAATAATGTCGAGTAACTCAGCACCCTTAAACATTTCGCCCCTATGGGCCATGACATTGATGATTAACACTTCTTCCGGTTCGGCAGGTTGTTGCGCAGCAAGATTTTGTTGTGATGAATTAGCATCGCGGCCGTCATACTCGTCCTGCTCGTCGTATTCATCCTCATCATACCCATCTTCATCGTAGCCGCGTTCAGCATCCGCATAGATTTCAGATTCTTCCTGCAAGTCATCGCGATAATCGTCTTCATCTTCCTCGTAATCATCGTCAGGATCATAATCGCTCTCATCAGGATAATCGTCCTGATCGTAATCATCATGCTGATAACCCTGGTCCTGCGGCTCATAAGTTCCTTCCAGGTCCTCATCGCGGGATGCGGAAAAACTCGGCTCTATTCGCTCGTTAATTGCCAAAGGTTGGCCTTTGGCTTCCTCAACCGATTCCATCAGCAAGGGTACCGATTCACCCAGGTTCAAACTGGTCTGCTGTGGCTCGCGCGCCATTCGCCTTTCCACCAGTGGCGGTTCCACCTGCTGGCGCGAACGCTTTTCAACAAACGATTTCGCCTGGGCCTTTTTTTCTATGCTGGGAACAGGAATACTCGGATCACGCTGGCCAACAACACGTGCTCCACCATTGGGTAATTCGCTGGTGTAACTCGGCGTTTCCGCGTAAGTTTCCTCCACGTCATCAACCGGTTGCTTCAAACTCTTTTTTAGTGACCGGGAAACTTTGATACTGCCATAGCGCTCGTTACGCTTGCGTCTGATTCCGTCAATAAGAATAACCAGAATCAAAATAGTACCTATGATGATGAGCCAATCTTTCATAAGCTGATCCGTAAAAAATTATTCAATATTAAACCGCAGCTAATTCCGCAGCCTCGTCCACATCTACAGTTACCAAACGGGAAACACCGGGTTCATGCATGGTAACGCCCAACAGCTGGTGCGCCATTTCCATCGCATTCTTGTTGTGGGTGATATAAATAAATTGCACATGCTCCGACATTTCTTCCACCATGCGCGCATAGCGGCCTACGTTAGCGTCGTCGAGCGGCGCATCCACTTCGTCGAGCATGCAGAACGGCGCCGGGTTCAAACGGAAAATCGAAAAGACCAACGCAATCGCGGTTAACGCTTTTTCGCCGCCGGACAGCAAATGAATAGTGCTGTTACGCTTGCCGGGCGGGCGCGCCATAATCGTAATACCGGTATCCAGCAATTCGTCGCCGGTTAATTCCAGGTACGCATGGCCACCGCCGAATACCTTGGGGAACAACTCCTGCAAACTCTTGTTTACCTGATCAAAAGTTTCTTTGAAACGGGTGCGCGTTTCGCGGTCGATACGTTTAATGGCATTTTCGAGTGTTTCCAGCGCCTCAAGTAAATCTGCGTTTTGCGCATCCAGATAATTTTTGCGCTCGGATTCTGTTTTGTATTCGTCAATCGCCGCAAGGTTGATTGGGCCAAGGCGAGCAATACGGCCCGCAATCGCTTCCAATTCTTCTTCCAGCGGTTTTACTTCCGTACCTTCCGGCATGTCGGCCAGAATGGCTTCAAGGCTTAATTCTTCTTCCTGTAATTGCTCAACAATAGTCGCCCGTTGAACTTCAAACATTTGCGCTGCAAGGCGCTCTTGTTCCAGGTGTGCGCGCACCGCTTGCACTTCCTGCTCGGCGCGGCTGCGTGCCTGCTCGGAATTACGCAACTCATGTTCGACTGTTTCCAATGCCCGGCGCGCCTCGGTTAAAGCGGCCTCGACAGATAAACGTTTGGCAAGGCTAGCCTCAAGTTCAAGTTTGTATTCTTCAACCGGATCGCGATTGTCCGCGATGCTTGCCAACAGATTTTCCCGGCGCTCTTGCAAACGCGAGGCTTGTTCTTGCAACCGGCCAATCCCCATGCGGATGGAATCCAATTGGGTTTTTACCGACTGGAAACGCATCGCCAATTCATGGGCTTTGTCTTTGTCATGGCGAGCGCGTTGACGGGCAGTATCCAGTCCGCTGCGGATGTCGTCACGCTGTTGCAAAAGCGCCTCGCGTAATTCCGTGTCCTGCTCCATCATTTCGATGGCTTCCCCCAGGATCATGCGCGCTTCCGATAAATGTTCCGCTTCCTGTTCCATTTGCTCACGCGCTTCACGGATTTCGTTTTCCGCGCGCTCGCGGCGCATATTGATTTGTTCCACCCTTACTTGTTTTGCACTGAGCTGTGAACGCAATTCACCATATTTGCGGTTTTGCTCATCCACTTCGCGACGAAGGGTCTCACGATCCTGCTCAAGCCGCTTTATGGTCGCGCGCCCTTCTTCGAGTTGCGAATTCAATAATTCAACTTGTTCCCCCGCATCTGATAATTGCGCGCTTAATTCTTCCAATTCCTGGCGGCGAGCGATCACGCCGAAACTGGCATCGGTGTCGCGCGTCACTCGAATCCAATGCGGGCTTAACCAAATACCATCGCGGGTAATTACAGATTCATTAGCTGATAGCTGTTGGCGCAACGCCATTGCGTCGGTGAGGTTTTCGGCAATATAGATACCGGCGAGCACACCGCTGACATCCCAGGTAGCGCTGACTTTTTCGCTTAATAAATGAGCCCGGGTAAAAGAGGGTGTTGCGGATTTTGCAGCAGTGTCAAACAGTACCAATTCGCCCTGGGTTAACTCTCCCACCAGGCTTGCGACGGACTCCAGATTATCAGCGCAAACCGCTTGCAAGCTGGAACCCAAAACAGTTTCCAGCGCTTTATCCCAACCATCATTAACACTGACCGTTTCGGCCAGGCGAGAATTGCTGCTTAAACCCTGCTGGATTAACCATTGGGTAACCGCTTTATTTTTTTCACCCAGCGCCGCCTGCTGCAATGCTTCTAATGAGGCATGGCGGCCGCGCATGGTTTGCAATTTACTTTTTACCTGGTCGAGTTCATTAACCAGGCGATTGTTATCGTTGCGGGTGGTATCCAGTTGCTCTGATAGAGAATCCAATTTTGCCCGTTTCTCTTCCGCCACCAAATCCATTTCCACCAGTTGCTCGTTGAGCTGATGGATGGATTCATCTTCCGACCCTTCTTGCAGATTATTTTTTTCTTCGCGCAATTTTTCGATACGCTGCAACAGGCGTTGCTGTACCTGTTCAAGGTGCTGGATGCGCGACTGTTGCACTTCCGCACGCTGACGCGGCTCGGAAGCGCGCTGGTTGAAACTATCCCATTCATTTTGCCAACGCTGCATGGATTCCTCAGCATCGATTAATGATTCACTGGAAGTTTCTTCGGCCGCTTTCACCAAATCCAGTTCCGGCTCCAGTTCCAGCAATTCTGCTTCCCAGGCTTCCGCTTTTTGCGTATCTATCGCCAGGCTTTCTTCAGCTTCTTTACTATCGCGTGTTGTTTGATCCAGGTCGGCTTGCAATTGGCGTGCGCGCTCGTTGGCGTGCTGTATGCTTTGTTCCAGGCGCGCTATTTCCGCACCGATCGCGTAATAACGTCCCTGGACTTCGTTAAATTTATCGCCCAGCTCTGTGTATTGCGTACGATATTTTTCAATTTGCGTGTCCTTGTTGACCTGGTCGGTCACAAAAGATTCCATGCGCAATTCCAGCTCGCGAATGCCGGCCTGTTTACCTTTGGCCTGCTCATCCAATTGCTGGAATTTCAATGCCTGCAATTGCGCTTTTAATAAACGTTCTTCTTTTTTATATTCAGCATATTTCTCTGCGGCCTGGGCCTGCCGCTGCAAGCGGGACAACTGGCGTTCCAATTCATCGCGAATATCGGTCAGGCGTTCCAGGTTTTCCTGGGTGCGACGCATACGGCTTTCAGTATCCTTACGGCGCTCTTTATATTTGGAAATACCTGCGGCTTCTTCAATATAAACACGCAACTCCTCGGGCTTGGCTTCGATCAGTTTGGAAATCATGCCCTGTTCGATAATGGCGTAGCTGCGTGGCCCTAAACCGGTACCGAGGAAAATATCGGTAATGTCGCGTCGGCGGCACTTGGTGCCATTCAGGTAATAGCTGTTATCGCCATCGCGAGAAACTTTACGTTTAATACTGATTTCGGTGAATGCGGCATATTCGCCGGTGAGAGTCGCATCCGAATTATCGAACACCAACTCAATGGAAGCTTGGCCAACAGGTTTACGGCCACTGGACCCGTTAAATATAACGTCGGTCATGTTTTCGCCGCGCAGGTTCTTGGCCGATGACTCACCCATTACCCAGCGCACAGCATCGATGATGTTGGATTTACCGCAACCGTTGGGGCCAACCACCGCGCACAAATTGCTGGGAAAGTTAACCGTGGTCGGGTCAACAAAGGATTTAAAGCCAGCCAGCTTAATGCACTTTAGCCGCATAGTTCCACATCACCATTTATTCATACCTGCCAGGTTTCCCGTGCTGGAAGCGCCCCCACTCCCAACCGCGCCTGGCTAATAATTATCCGCCGACAGAACTACTGCCTAGCTAATTGATTTTTCTCGTGTTTTTTATAAGCGGCCAAAAAAAATCCCACCCGTAAAAAACATTTAAGGGCGGGATTCTACACATTTACGCCGCGCTTTACACCCGCCGTGAAACACAAAGCCAAACAGGTCAAAAAAGCGCACAAATTTTATTCAAAATAGGCCAGGCCGTCCCTCTGGAGCATCCGGGCTTATTTCAATTGCCGGTTAATGGTTACATCAATAACGGAGCCTGGTGCAGCAACATCAACTGGCGCCACACTACCCTCCCAATCACCCGGTTTGGCTGTTGCGGTGCCGTCGGTGGAGATGCGGGCAATAATTTCCACCTTGTCTACCGTCCCTAGGCTCATCGCGGGCGTCATCGCCATGGATTCATCCAGGAACACAACCCTGGGCAGGTCGGATACTTTTACCCGGTCAATCGCCAACGGCATCTTTGCCCCTTGATAGGCGCGCGCATAGACAAAGACAGTCTGGTCCGGTGATGCTTGCACATTATCCGACAGCCGCACCATCACACCAATCTGCCGCCCCTTGCGCGCCGCTTCCAATTGCTCCAGCGTTCCCCCCTGGCTAAAAAAGAGGGTCGCCGCCTGCTCAATACCGGCCGAGAGCGACAATCCGGCCTGGGATTCAGACCCGACCAATTTAACGACCCTTTCCCAATACTTGATGGCCGCGACATAATCCTTTTTGTTAAACGCATCTATACCCGCCAGGCCGAGCGCCATGGTGTTATCCGGTTCGGCTTTAAGGACTTTGGCAACCAGGTCATTAATTGCCGGATTGGTTTGGCGGCCATCACGCAAAAACATTGCTTGCGCCAGTTCTGCCATAACCATGGGTGAGTCCTTGTCGCGCTCCAGCACCTGCCGGTACGCAGTTACCGCTTTTTCAAACTCGTTCAGTTCCATGTAGTTACGCGCCAGGAAGAACCAGTACTGCACATTATCCGGGTTATCGACAAGGCGGCCCTCAATCAAGCGATTAAGTTCACGGGTACGGATCGGATCGGGATTGCGGCCGGCAGTGACATCCTCCATATCCAGCTTTTGCTTCAATTCCTGGGCTTGCCGTACTTCAACATCGGCACTACTTCCCAGATGCTGGTATAAACCCCAGGCACCAGCTACCACCAAAGCAGCTACCGCCATAAAAGTCTTGATACCAAACTTACCCGCCGCGGTCGGCAGGGCCGACCGGACACTCGCCTCATCCTCAAGGAGGGTGCGTTCCTGTTCCAATTTAAGTTGCGCATGTTGGGCTTCGTCAATTCGTCCCGCAGCCAATTGAGCGTCCAGTTCCACAATGTGCTCGCGAAACAGGCGAATATTTTCATCAAGGCGAGTTTCGACCTCATTGACCATAGACTGGGCTACCACTTCCCGCCGCTGGCGGAACAATGGCCAAAAAACACACACCAGTGCAATTACACAGAGGAGCGATGCCCCCAACCATAAGGACATCATTTGGAGTCCCCCTGTTTATTATTTTTTGAATCGGTGTTTAGTAACGCGTCCAGGCGCGCCCGCTCTTGTTGCGATAAACCGGCTTCAACCGCCATTGCCATGCGGCGACGTTTGCGCACAATCAATAGTAATAACAACGCACCCAACACCAGCAATAACACGGGAGCTGCCCAGAGCAATAAAGTCGCGGGGCTTAAACGCGGGCGATAAAGAATAAATTCGCCATACCGCTCCACCATAAAATTAACAATTTCCTGGTCGGATTTACCCTGCTCTATCATCAGGTAAAGTTCCCGGCGCAAATCCATTGCGATGGGTGAATCCGAGCCGGACAGATTTTGATTTTGACATTTCGGGCAACGCATTTCCTCGATAAAGCTTTGATAACGTTGCCGATCGATTTCGTTCTTGAATTCGTGAATTTCAATCGCCGCATAACCTAGCTGCATAGGTAAGACAAGACCAAATACCGCGAATACTTTTATTAGAATGTTATTCATGGGCTGTTCCAGAAAACCAAAAAATTTGCGCGAGTATAACAACTCACAGTCGCAGACGGGAAACTTTGCTCAAGATTAAAAACTAAACACAAGTGTTTGTTTTCCAATCGTTTTTTGCTCTTTTTTCAAAAAAATGACGAAAGCGTTAAAAAAGGGTTGACCGATAGTTTTACATGATTAGAATACGCGCCACCAACAAGGTGAGCGCTGAAAAGCGTAAATCCCGGGCGGTTAGCTCAGTTGGTAGAGCAATGCCCTTACAAGGCATGGGTCACAAGTTCGAGTCTTGTACCGCCCACCACTCTTACCCACAAGGTAGCTGTGGTTTTTTGTGACGCTGCGGACCGGTAGTTCAGTCGGTTAGAATGCCGGCCTGTCACGCCGGAGGTCGCGGGTTCGAGCCCCGTCCGGTCCGCCACTTTCTGAAATAAAAAGCCCCTTATCTGGGGCTTTTTTTATGCCTGCTGTATTAGGGACCTTACGCGTTTATTACGTATGGAAAGGGGATTTGATGTGTATCAAATCCCGTCTTAATTCCATAAATAGTTTTGCTACAAACAAGGTTATTGCAAACTTTCAAATATCGGTTTGATGGTTTCATTCCAGTTTTTTTCGTTAACGTCTCCGATATGTTTGTAACGAATCACCCCTGTTTTATCGATCACATAGGTTTCCGGTGCGCCGAACACACCCAAATTCAACCCCAATCGACCGTCGGCATCGACCACACTGAAAATATAAGGATTGTGCAATTCTGCCAGCCATTTCTGTGCGTCTTCGCTGTTGTCCTTGTAATTGATGCCATAAATCGTTATGCCATCGGCACGCAATTTATTCAGGAATTCATGCTCCTGCCGACAGGTAACACACCAGGTGGCCCAGACATTTACCAGACTCGCTTTCCCCTTAAACATTTCCGCAGTGGCATTATCCAGCCCCGCCGGATTTTCCGGTGCGGACAAGACCGGTAAATTAAATTCCGGGACAGGCTTATTTAATAACGCAGATGGCATATCGTTTGGGTTAAGGGATAACCCACGCCAAAATAAAATGGCAAGGATGGTAAAAATCACCAAAGGTGCGAATAAATACAATCGCTGCTTATTCATTGGCAAGAACTCCTGGCGTTGCCAGTACCGGTTTTTCTGCTTTTATGATTTTGCGATAGCGCTTATCCGCTACGGCAAGTACCGCACCAAACGCCATCATTAACGCACCCAGCCAAATCCATCGCACAAAGGGTTTTAAATGTACGCGCATAGCCCAGGCGGTTTCAGTGAGCGGCTCACCCATAGCCACGTATAGATCGCGGAAAAAACCCACATCCAACGCAACTTCAGTCATGGTGTTGCCCGATGCAAGGTAACGGCGTTTTTCCGGCTTCATTTCACGCAGGAATTTTCCATCCTGCATTACCTTGATGAGCGCCCGTTCAGCCTGGTAATTGGGGCCATCGATATGTTCCAGCTTTTCCAATATGAATTCATAATCCACAACCTCTACGTGCTGCCCCACTTCCATACGAATGTCGCGCTGCTCCGTGTAGATAGTCGTAAGCCCTACTCCGACCGTAGTTACCGCTATACCGGCGTGGGCAATTACCATCGCGTAGTAGCTTAGGCTTAATTTTTTCAACCCAACCAAAATAGTTTCAGCATTTCGCACACGATTTAACACGTCGGCAATCAAAGCAATAATAATCCAGCTCGCGATAAAGACAGTTAATGCCGCCAGGATTTCGTATTCCTCGCGATAAAAAAATGGAAATAACAAACCTGTTACCAAGCTGATTACCCAGGGTTTCCATAAAATCCGCACCATTTGTTGGCCCGATGTCCGCTTCCAGTTTGCAACCGGACCAAGCGCCATTAACAAACACAACAAACCCATTAACGGCAAGAAGAACAAATTGAAATAAGGCGGCCCCACGGAAATCTTGCCCAAATCCAACGCATCGGCAATTAAAGGGTACAACGTACCCAGGAGCACCATAATCATAATGATGGTCAGCAGAATATTATTGCCAAGTAATAAGGTCTCACGAGAAAACCAATCAAAGCCGGTTGAGCCTTTGACTACCGGGGCACGCATTGCATATAGCGTTAGCGAGCCACCCACAACCACCAACAGGAATCCCAACACAAATACACCGCGCTCCGGATCATTGGCGAATGCGTGTACCGACGTTAAAACTCCGGAACGAACCAGAAAGGTCCCCAGCAAACTGAGGGAGAAGGTAAAAATCGCCAGAAGGATAGTCCAGCTTTTAAATAAGCTGCGCTTTTCAGTTACCGCTAATGAATGGATTAACGCAGTGCCGATTAACCAGGGCAGGAACGACGCATTTTCTACCGGGTCCCAAAACCACCAGCCTCCCCAACCCAATTCGTAATAGGCCCACCAACTGCCCAGGGCAATCCCCACGGATAAAAATCCCCACGCCATGGTTGCCCAGGGGCGGGACCAGCGAGCCCAGGCGCTATCCAAACGACCCGTTAACAGCGCAGCGATTGCAAAAGCGAAACTTACACTAAAACCTACATACCCCATGTACAGCACAGGTGGATGGATTATCAGCCCGATATCCTGTAACAACGGATTTAAATCGCTGCCATCTTGCGGGGGGATTGGAAGGATTCGATCAAACGGGTTGGAAGTTAGCAAAATAAAAAGCAGGAAACCGACGGCCACAAAGCCCAAAATGGATAACACGCGGGCCTGCATATCCAAAGGTAAGGATTTACTGAAAATAGCCACGGCAAAGGTCCATCCGGCAAGCATTAAAATCCATAGCAATAGTGACCCTTCGTGCCCACCCCATACGGCGCTGATTTTGTAATAAACAGGCAGGAGTGAATTGGAGTTAGTGGCAACATATTTCACTGAAAAATCGTCGTGCAAAAATGAATAAACCAGGCAACAAAACGAGAAAGCGACAAATATAAAAAACCCGGTTGCCAGTGAGCGACCGGATTGCATCAACACGCTGCTGCCGACATAGGTTCCTGACAGGGGCAATATAAACAAGGCGACACTTAAACAAAGCGCGAGGATTAACGCGAACTGCCCAAGCTCCGGTGCTAGTTGGATTAAATCAAGCGCCATTCTTTAAACCCTCACACGTTTTTTGGTGCTCACCCTTGCCCTTCATTGCGTCGGCAACTTCCGGTGGCGTGTAGTTTTCATCATGTTTGGCCAGAACCTCACTTGCATTAATTTCTCCGGATTCGGTAACCACCCCATTGATTACCGCCGCTTCCCCCTCCGCAAACAAATCCGGCAAAATTCCGTTGAAATTTACTTTCACATCCGCAACACCATCGGTAATCAGAAAGCTAACTTCTAATGAAACATCCGAGCGGTGCACACTGCCCGGCTTGACGCAACCGCCCGCTCGGATGCGGGTATTATGCGGGACATCACCTGCGGCAATTTTGCCGGGTGGATAAAACAGGTTGATATTTTCACGCAGCGCATAAGCCATAAGGCCAACCGCAATACTTGAAAACACCACGATAAAAACGACAATCATCAAACGTTGCTTGCGAACCGGATGCATGGTTAAGCTCTCTTTAAAATCAAATTAATCAGCGCCCTGCCCTTCAGGAGTGATTTGGGCCAGTCTCTGCATTTTTCTTTGTTGTTTGATAAATGCCTTTTTTTGCAACACCGGGCTTAACAATAAATAAACCAGCGAAATAAACGTAATGGCGTAAGCGGCCCATACATAGGCACCGTGGCCGTTCATGGACAAAAAATCAGCAAAAGTTTCAAATTGGAATTTCATCATTGATACCTGTTATTTGCTATTGGCGACCAAATCATTAACCCATTGGGTACGATTTTCGCGACGCAGGACCTCAATACGGGTGTACAACAACAGCACCAGCGCATAAAACACGTAGAATCCAATCACCATCACCAGCAACGGATAAAGCATAGATGGATCAATCGTTGATTTACTCGTGAATTTAATAGTTGCCGGCTGGTGCAAGGTGTTCCACCAATCCACCGATTTATAAATAATCGGGATGTTGACCATCCCCACCAGGGCGAGGACAGCGCTGGCTTTATCTGCCGTATCGCGATGCTGGTAGGCTTGCTGGAGCGCAATCATGCCCAGGTAAAGGAAAAATAAAATCAGCATTGAAGTAATACGGGCGTCCCACTCCCACCAGGTACCCCAAGTCGGCTTACCCCATATAGAACCGGTAACCAGGGATATAAATGTCAGGATTGCCCCGATGGGCGCGGCCGATTTCATCACCATGTACGGCAATTTCATTTTCCAGATCAGGCCTATAGCACCTGAAATCGCCATGATGTAATAACCCGCCAGGGCCAGGAAGGCTGCGGGAACATGGATGTAAATAATGCGGTAGCTATTCCCCTGTTTGTAATCCGCCGGGGCGAAGGCCAAGCCCCACACAGCGCCCGTCGCAATCAACGCGATACCTATCACACTGAGCCAGGGGAGCCAGGGAGTTGTTTTTTCATAAAACCAACGAGGGGAACCCAAACGGTGAAACCACTGCCATGCCATAGTTGCGTACCTTAGTTATATGCTTCGTTATTATGTTTAACCATTAGTGCTGATTTTCAGCGCACCCAATGTTGCGATGGGTGCCAAAACGATAGCCAATGCCAGAAAAGCGCCCAATACCGCCAATTGCATACCAATCGCTCCGCCTTGTATTGCGGTTTGTACCGCACTGGCGCCGAAGATCAATACCGGGATATATAAAGGCATGACAATCAGCGAAAGCAGTAAACCGCCTTTGCGCAAGGATACCGTAAGTGCAGCGCCAACAGCGCCGATCAAACTCATGGAGGCAGTTCCCAGAGCAAGGGAAAACAGTAATGGCAAAAAACCGCCTCCGGGTAAATGCAACATTAACCCCAGCAATGGCGCCATTAGGGTCACTGGCAGGCCAGACACCAGCCAATGCACCAGGATTTTTGCCATTACGGTGAAATAGAGGGATTGGGGACTGATCAGCATCTGCTCCAGCGAGCCGTCTTCAAAATCACTGCGAAACAGACCGTCGAGGGACAATAGTGTGGCCAACAGCGCCATCACCCACACAATCCCCGGGGCTAGCAACACCAGGACATTCTTTTCCGGGCTGACCCCTAATGGAATTAAGGTAACAGCGATCAGGAAAAATACCAATGGATTGGTTAATTCTGCTTTGTGCCGCGCGGCGACCAGCAAATCCCGCCGCAAGCTTGCGGCAAATCCACCCATCAGCGAGGAAGGTTGGCTAGCCATGCCCTACCTCGCTGCCAGGCTCCCGGCTCCGATAATCTTGCAAATTGACCATACGTAACTGCGGCAAGCTCAAATCCTGGTGAGAGGTCAGGATCACTACCCCGCCTTGCGTAGACTGGCGCGCAATTAACGCCTCCAGTTGGCTGACACCCAGCTTGTCGATAGCAGTGAAAGGTTCGTCGAGGATCCAGATACGTGCCTCCGCCAAATGCAATCGCGCCAGCGCCACCCGGCGCAATTGGCCGGCCGACAATTGGTAACAGGGCGTATCTTCATAACCGTAAAGACCTACGGCCGCCAGGGCTTCATCAATAGTAATACGGCCGCCGGTTTGAGCCAGATACCAGGCGAGGTTTTCAGCGGGAGTGAGGGATTTTTTGATACCGGGAAGGTGCCCAAGATACAGCCGGTCGCGGGCAAAATCCCAATTAGCCCCGGCTAATGGATGCCCGCCATACAAAATTTGCCCTTGATAATCGTCGCTGACCCCGGCCAACGCACGCAATAACGTTGTTTTGCCCGCGCCGTTAGGGCCGCCAATTTGCACCACATCACCCGCATTAAGTTGCAAATTCAATCCTGAAAATAACAGGCGCTCATCCCGCTCGCAGCCAAGGTTACGCAATTCAAGCAGAGGAATGGGAGGGAAACTCATAGTTATTATGGACTCAGGATACGACAACAAGCTCAGGCAAAATTGCCCACATACAGAAATACGTCCGGCAGCCGCTATACTCAGTACCGGGTTAACCCGGCGGAACGATACAAGCCCGTACACTGTGCGCAGGATTATAACGGCCTAATTGCGGGCAACGCATCCCAATTTACGATTTTCATCACACAACGTGGTTAAGATAAGTTTTCAGAGAGCGCGACTATGGACCTGGGTTCCATTAATGAAAAACTGTTGCAAAATGTGCAGCGCGCACAGATTGAACAAATAGCCCTGGTCACTAAATCCCTGGGGCTAAAAATCGGCAGCCAATTTTTAGCCCAGGTGCAACAAATTACCCAGTCAACACCTGACGAACGCACAGAAATTATCAAATCCATCGATGCCACCCTGGCGCAACTCAATAAAAATTCAGCCGCGCCAGCAACCAGAGCTCTGATCAATCAACTCATCGAACAAAAAAAAATGTTGCAGGACCCGGCAGTCAGGCTCGCCAACCTGAATATCAGTCCCCAATTGCTAACCGGAACGGCTACAGCGAGTCCCCATCCATCGGTACCAAGCCTATTAACCTACACCAACCAACCATTCCAAACTGGCGAAACCTTACTATTACAAATAACTGATGGTTCACGCTTGAAAATCCTCCAGCCACTTAACCAGGCACAACTGGAAACACTGGTACGAATTTTACAGGCGAAGGGTATCGACCTATCACAAATTGCAGACGGTAATAACATTAAAGCCATGGCATCGGCGCTAAAAGAGTTGGCGATGCAAATTGCAAAGTTCGATTTGAACCAATTACTGGTGGAACATGCCGGTACAGGACAATTAAAAGCGACGACAGCAAACGAGGCTATTCGTACCGCCATCGGTGAAAGCCTGCGAAATTTATTACCAAAAAAAGATTCGGGCCAGGACCTATTAACCAACTTGCCAAAAATCGCCAATTTTATTCAACATATGCCCATGGCAGAGCGTAAAGACTGGCTTTCCAACCAAATTCAAGATGCACTGAAAACATTGGCAAATCACATTCGTTTCAGCGATCAATTGTCAAATCCAAAACTCCTGGCGATGACATTGAAAAACAATGGCCAACGCTTTGAACATAAATTGGCACAATCACTTCAAACACTGCAACCAGCCAATGGCGGCACAACCACAACGCAATCCGCCACAGCGGGCAAGATCAACGCTGTTATTAACCTAACTGCAAATTTATTGCATCGCTCCCGGGTACCGGACATTACCGAATCAACAAATGCGCCGGCCCCCATCGATAAAATGATTACGCAAGATTTAAAAGGCGCACTACTTGGATTGCTGCATCACCTGGATGTCGAAGTTAATAAAATATCGCCGCCCTTAACCATGGACCCGGGTAAAAATCCACTGGTTAATGCCCTGCCCCAATTCCTGGGTTTGTTAATTAACAAACATCCGGGAGAGCTGACACAAAAGCAATTGCGGACCCAATTAATACAGTTAATGCACCAATACACACTCGGGAGCCTGGCAAAAATACAATTGCAACAAATCCATAGCATAAACCAGCAACTCAACCAAACAGATGTAACGCAACCAAACCAATCCTGGCAGTTCGACATTCCCGTACGTCACGGGCAAGAAGTTCATCCATTGCAAATCCAAATGGAGCAACAATGGATAGAAGAGCAACAAGATGCCCATACGAAATCATCCCATCGCACCCGCCAATGGAATGTGATGTTAAATTTTGATCTACCGGTTGTTGGAAAGCTCTATGCGCAACTTGGTTTGCTGGGCAATAACCTGAATGCAAAATTTTGGGCCGAACATGAACAGACATTGATCGAGGCCGGGCGGAAGCTTGACTCTTTAACACAACAATTGGAAAAGGAAGGTATAAACGTTACTCATATCCAATGCGTTCCCGGCGCACCCCCCAAATCCAGAATGTCGCTCAGTTACTCACTGGTCGATATAAAAACCTGAGGCTTCCATGACCAAGCAATATTCTCCCGAGCAATTACAAAAAGCGGTTGCCCTTTACTACGATGGCAACAACGCACCTCATGTCAGCGCCAAGGGAACTGGTAAAATCGCGGAGGAAATTATGGCCATTGCCCGTGAACATGGCGTCCCCCTCTGCGATAACCCCAGCCTTGTAGATCTATTAGTTACCCTGGAGCTGGGCGATGAGATTCCGGAAAACCTCTACATCGCTGTAGCTTACATTATCGCCTTTGCCTATCAGCTCGAAGGAAAGACGCCGGGCAATATGTAAGGCTTGTGGTTATGTTATTCACACCTCCCTGATTATAAGAAAAACGATGCGGTTACTTTTTACCCTTCACATATGCAAGCATAAATGCGATTATGGCGTCACGATTTTAACAACCCGCCAGAATAAAAAATGAAGCATTTTATTTCAGCATCCGAGCTTAAGGCCCAATTGGGCAAACTCGTTATTTTCGATTGCCGTTTTAATTTGGGTAATAAAACCCAGGGCTATGACCAGTACCGTGCCGGCCATATTCCAGATGCTTATTATCTGGATTTGGAAAAAGATTTATCTTCACCCATTGCACAACACGGCGGACGCCACCCTTTACCTGATCCCGAAATTTTTTCGCAAAAAATGCGTGACTGTGGGGTAAACCATCAATCCGCCATTGTACTTTATGACGACTCCCGCATGGCTTATGCAGCGCGTGCCTGGTGGTTGCTGCGTTATTTCGGTCATCAACAGGTATTTATCCTGGACGGTGGCTTCAACGCCTGGGTAACCCAGGGCGGTGCGCTGGATAGGCGCGAACCTGCGTTAAAAAGCGGCAACTTTAACGCAAATATCCAGCCCGATTGGATCGTTGATCGGGATACCATTTTGAAAAATGAAAAAAACTTCCTCTTAATCGATTCACGCGAAGCAAAACGCTATCGTGGTGAAGAAGAACCTATAGATCCCGTGGCGGGCCATATTCCCGGTGCAGTTAATTATTTCTGGCAAGAGGCTACCAACGAACAAGGCTTTGTTAAGCCCCCGGCTGATCAGCAAGCGCGCTGGAGTGATTTACCGCAGCACGATAACCTGGTGGTGTATTGCGGCTCCGGGGTAACCGCTTGCGTAAATCTGTTATCGCTGGAGTTAAGCGGAATTGATGCAAAATTATACCCAGGCAGCTGGAGCGATTGGTGTTCTTATTGATGTTACTCGTTGTTGAAAAATTGATGCCGGCGAAATAAAAACGGGCACTGATGTGCCCGTTTTTATTAATTTGCATACTCATATTCAATGCGCACATCCGCCGGGCCACCCTGGTTATCGTCCAGATTGGAACGCCCGTGATAGCGCATTAAATATTTACCGTTCGGATCATATGCAAGGTTGATGGGGTCTGAAAATAACGATGCAATTTTTTTCGCCGGCGCTATACGGAAATATATCCATTCGCGGCCGTAATCTGCATTGTACAGGGGCGACTCGTTCGCTTTAATTTTACGTACTTCCAATTGCACCGTTGTCAAACGGTCTGGCACGGCATAATCAAATTTCAAGCGTTTCCCTTCAATTAATTTATTCCAGTTTAGTTGTATATACGCATCGAACCCCGCATCTATGACCAGCTTTGCATTGTCATAGATAACGTTTTGGTTCTGCGAATTATTCATTCCATGACTTAATACAAGGCGCGCCCCTTCAAATTGCGCTGACATAAATTCGTTATCACGCGTATCTTTAAAATCAACGCTGGGCTGGAATGGCTCCCCCTGGTAAACCAGGGTTTTGGTTGCAAATGTTTTCCCTTCCGGCGAAACATAATCTACACGCACAGATTTATTCTCATCCAGTGCTGTGTAAAGTTCGCGATATAGCAGCTGGTCATTCTCCAAACTATAGGCACTGCCCGCCACCACGTAGTTGTCTTGCGCATTGGCAAAAACGGCCCCCAGGGCCATAAGCATAAAACCGGAAAGGGTATGGACAAATTTACTTACACCAACAATTTTTTTTCTGGACATAACATTCTATCCTCTTACAAGCCAAATGGTGCAGGGGCAAAAAACAAGGCCTATTATAAGAACAATATCCTCAACGGGGCTAGGCCAGTGGGTTGAAGAAAGTTGCAAACCATTACATTACGTGCCCTGTATATGGCGACCAAAAAGTTTGCGCTTTTAAATAGGGGTTATCGAGTTTTAGCATGTGATGTTTAAGCAATGCCAAGGGTACATCTAAAGGAATACGACCTGTTTTATAGGAATCAATCAATTGGGATAATTCTTGTTTGTCCCGGGCACTGACAACAGCTTTCAAGTAACCACGCAAATGCATCATCGCATTTACGTTTCCTTTGCGAGTCGCATGGTATTTTAACGCCTGCATCAATAACCCCAAAAACTCCTGGCTGCTTTGTTGGATATCCCGTGTGGAAAGGTTGGAAAGATAACGACCAATGGCATAATAACTCGGCACGTGATGGGCCATAACCTGGTACTTATAACGGGAATAAAAATCTATAAGTTTTTTTGCAGTGGGTGCAGGGACAATATGTGTTTTAAAATCGTGATAAGCAAACACGCGAGTTAAAAAATTATCGCGCAAGCCCGCATCATTAAGGCGCCCTGCCTCTTCAACAGGTAACAGGGGCATCAATTCCATAAACCGTTTTGCATAGGTACCCCGGCCCTGACGATCCATCGAGTCACCATTCGAAAGGTAACGTTTGACACCGAACACACCACAACTGGGCGACCTTTGCATAAATACATAACCACAGATATCCGGCATGTTTCGCACAGCGGACTCGGCCTCGGCAACCAATGCGTCAGTTACATCCAGGCCGGGATTTTCCACGCCCAATACCCGTGTTTCCCCACCGTTAACTACCAAACGAATTGGTTTGCGGGGAACACCCAACCCAATAGCTACTTCCGGGCAAACCGGGCGGAATTCAAAGATATTGATGAGCACATCCATCAACACATGGCTGCGCACCTGGTCACCGTCGTAGCGGACCTTATCTCCCATAAGGCATTGGCTAACCCCGAGTGGAATTTTTGGTGGCATACATAACCTCAAATCTATGAAACCGGAACCGCATAAACTTTAATTGCACATTTATACAACACAATAATTCATAGACGTAGTTTCGAGCGGCGGGATACCCAGAAGTCGCAAAATAAATGGAAGCACTGGAGTCAGATCATTTTATAAAAAGAAAAGCCGGGCACATGCCCGGCTTTTTTCGCTATCGGTTAATTACCGTGTCGGTATTTCAATATCCTCAAATAATTCATCCAATTCTGCTCGTGAATGGCGATTAAACGCTTCATTGATGAGATCCTTGTTCAAATGAGGAGCAAATTTCTCAATAAAGTCATACATGAAACCACGCAGGAAGGTGCCGCGACGGAAACCGATTTTTGTAACGCTGGATTCGAACAGGTGGCTTGCATCCAACGCAACGAGGTCTGCGTCCGCTGTTTCACTGTATGCCATGCTGGCGATAATCCCTACCCCCAAACCGAGGCGGACGTAGGTTTTGATCACATCGGCATCGGCAGCCGTGAATACAACCTTGGGAGCTAATCCACGATTGATAAACGCTTCATCCAACTTGGAGCGCCCCGTAAAGCCAAACACATAGGTAACAATGGGATATTTGGCTACCTCTTCCAGAGTCAGGTTGGAAACCTGGGCCAGGGGATGATTCCTGGGCACCACTATGCTGCGGTTCCAGCGATAGCACGGCATCATAATCAGGTCACTGAAAAGCTCCATGGCTTCAGTGGCGATGGCAAAATCCACGGTGCCGTCGGCCGCCATCTCGGATATTTGCATGGGCGTTCCCTGGTGCATATGCAGGGAAACTTCAGGGTATTGTTTGATGAAAGAACCAATCACCGGCGGCAACGCATAACGCGCCTGGGTATGGGTCGTCGCCAAAGTCAAGGTTCCCTTGCGCTCATTACTGAACTCCTGGGCAACCTGTTTGATGCTTTCAACCTTGCGCAAGATTTCCCCTGCGGTTTTTAAAATGGCTTCACCTGCGGGCGTGATGCGCGTCAGGTGTTTACCACTACGTGAAAAAATCTCTACACCCAGCTCATCTTCCAGTAAACGAATTTGTTTACTAATACCCGGTTGCGAGGTGTATAGACTTTGCGCAGTCGCGGACACATTGAGGTCATGGTGGGCGACCTCCCAGATATAACGTAGTTGTTGCAGCTTCATAAGCCCTCCGATTGGCTCACTCACTGGGTATTTGCCAGGGGCAAGCACCGGTAACAATGCTCCAGGAAACCTGGAGTTATAAAATCGCCTAAATTTATTCGTAAAAAGAATAGACTATATTCCGACCTTATACCTAGCAATTATTAATTGTGCTACAGACAGGCCTTGTTACAACTTTAGACTATATCCGGAAAATGCAAAGTTTTTGATCCGGGAATATGACAAAAACAAGAAAAAATGCGCACTAAATCTGGGATATAGGTATAAACACTACGGATTCTGGTTTCAACAGGGTTGATGGTTAGCAATACCGTGGGGAACATGGCCGGTAGGAACATGTTCGCAAGCAGATTCGCAATGTATTTTCTGGTCGTCGAAAAACACATCGGCTCCATAGGCTTTGAGAAAGGTACCTTTAGCAAGTCCCCCCAAAAATAATGACTCATCAATACGGATATTCCAGGCACGTAAAGTCCGGATCACCCGCTCATGGGCGGGGGCGGAACGCGCAGTCACCAAGGCGGTGCGTATGGGACAATTTTCACCAAATTCCGCCTGGAGATTATGTAAAGCGGCCAAAAACTGCTTAAAAGGCCCGCCGCTTAGCGGTTCTTTCGCAGCGGCTTTCTCGCTCTCGGTAAATGCGGATAACCCTTGTGTTTTATAGACCCGCTCCGCTTCATCTGAAAAAATCACCGCATCTCCATCAAAGGCAAAACGCAATTCATCCTCATTTTCTATCTGGTTTTTCGATGCAATCAGGGTTGCCGCCGCCATACCGTGGTCCAGGGCTTGCTTAACATCGTCCGGTTCTGTGGATAAAAATAAATGGCACCCAAAAGCCGATGCATAGCGATAAGGTGATGTGCCGCCACAAAAAGCGGCCCGGCTGATTTTCAAACCATAGTGTTCTATCGAGTTGAAGACTCGCAAGCCCGTATCAGCACTGTTGCGCGATAATAAAATTACCTCAACCAACGGCTCCCCACCCAAACGCTCATTCAGCCGCAAGAGCTTGGTCACCATGGGAAAAGCATCGCCCGGTGCTAAAACCTCATCCTCGTGGTCAATTTGATACTGTGCATAAGCTGCCAACCCCTGGTTGATATATACCTGATGGCTTTCATCCAGGTTAAACAAGGCGCGCGATGATATGGCAATCACTAATTTATCGCCAAAACCTTTAGGCATAGTCGTTACTCCAGCGGATTCGCCATTACGGCAACAATTCAAATTTATCCATATCCAGGTGCGCGGGGAATTTTGCGCGATATTCATGCAAACGCTCGGCATCCAGTTCAGCAGGAATCAACTCAGCTTCCTGGCTGCTAACAATCATTTCACCTGCCGGGCCATATATTGATGAATCACCGGCATAGTGTTGCTCGGCTTCATCCATGCCTACCCGATTGACACCAATAACATAGCTTAGGTTTTCAATCGCGCGAGCTTGCAACAAACGATTCCAATGCAACGCCCTGGAACTGGGCCAATTGGCAACATAAATTGCCGCATCGTAATCATTGCGGTTTCGGCTCCAGACCGGGAATCGCAAGTCATAGCAAATCAACGGCAGGATTCGCCACCCCTTTACATCTACCAAGATGCGCTTCGCTCCCATGGAATAACGTGTATGCTCCCCGGCCATGCGAAAAAGATGGCGCTTGTCATACTGTTCATAACTGCCGTCCGGCCGCATCCATACCAGGCGATTGAAATAAGTCTCTCCTTCCTTGACCACCACACTTCCGGTTACCACCGCCTGGTGTCGTTGAGCTTGCGTGTGCATCCACTGATAGGCGCGCCCACCTACGGCTTCAGCATAATTGCGCGCACCGGCACAAAAACCGGTAGTAAACACTTCCGGCAGGACAATCAAATCTGTTGTGGAAATATCATTCATCACGCGGGCGAAATGATCCAGGTTCCCTTGGGGATCATTAGGGGTAATGACTTGCTGGACTAAAGTAACCTTAAGGTTTTGCATATCAACCTGCTTTATTTTTCAACAATAGGGTGCAACCAGCGATAACAAAGGGCAAGGGCAACCAGGGCCGCTACTGCCGATAACAAGAATGTTGATGATGCACTATAGTCCCACAGGAGTCCCCCCATCAATGCACCCGCGGCACCACCCGCACCAAAACTGAAGGAACTATACAGGGCCTGCCCCTGCCCCTGGTGGCCGCCTTTGAAATAATTTCTCACTAGCTCAATGGAGACCGAGTGCGCAATCCCGAAACTACACGCGTGTAACAGTTGTGCCGTTAGTAAAACAACCAGGGAATCCGCACAATAACCAATTAGCAGCCAACGCAAACCGGTCGCCAGCAAGGCCCATAAAAATAAACGGCGCAAACTGAAACGATGCAATATCCGCGGCATAAGTACAAAAATTGCGACCTCCGCCAAAACACCAAGCGCCCATAACAATCCGGTAGCTGTGCTGCTATAACCGTAATTCTCCACCAGGTACAAGGTATAAAAGGTGTAGTAAGGGCCATGGCTTAATTGCAGTAAAAAACTGGCCAGTAAAAAACATAAAATAACAGGTTGTGACACTATGGATAAAAAACCGGCTGACGCCTCACTGGTTTTAGCGGAGCTTTTATCCTGCAGGCTGAGGCTGGACAACCAAATCAGCATTAGGAAACTCAACATAAACAGGGGTAAAAAACGAATCGGTAATATTTCGAATACCAATCCCAAACCGATTACGGCCGCCATAAAACCCAGCGAGCCCCATAGGCGGATCTGGCTATATTTATGATAGTTACCTTCCAGGTATCCCAAGGTAATAACTTCGAATTGCGGTAATACCGCATGCCAGAAAAAAGTGTAGCAACTGATGACCAATACCAACCACCAATAGCGCTGATCCAGCAGAACACCGGCAAAGATTAACGCCGCTAGAAAACTGCCGTAACGGATAATACGCAAGCGCTCGCGAGTATGATCGGCCAGCCATCCCCAAAAATTGGGAGCCAGAATCCTCGTTGCCAGGATAATCGCGCTGATAACCCCCACATCCTGCGAGGAATAACCAAGCGATTTTAAATACACGCCCCAAAACGGGATTAAGGTACCTACAACCGCAAAATAAAAAAAATAAAATCCGGAGAGTCGCCAATAAGGAACTGGGGATTGCGCAGCAGGCAAAGGCATAAAAACAACGCCAGGATTTGAAAGGAAGCAACGGGCGATTACCGCCCGCAGAAAATTATTTCACGCTGGCAGGAATCACCGGTACTGAATGCCTGACCGCACCATTTTGCCCGCGATGGCGCAACAGATGATCCATCAATACCAACGCCAGCATAGCTTCAGCAATTGGGGTCGCGCGAATACCCACACAGGGGTCATGGCGTCCCTTGGTAACAACTTCCACCGCATTGCCATATACATCTACGCTACGACCGGGAATATGCAAGCTTGAGGTAGGTTTCAATGCAATGTTGGCAATAATATCCTGGCCGGAGGAAATCCCCCCGAGGATACCGCCTGCATTATTGGATAAGAATCCTTCCGGTGTAATCTCATCGCGATGCTTGCTACCGCGTTGTTCAACCACACCAAAACCTTCACCGATTTCCACACCTTTAACCGCATTAATGCTCATTAACGCATGGGCAATTTCCGCATCAAGGCGATCAAAAATGGGTTCCCCCAACCCTGGCGGTACATTGCTGGCAACAACGGTGATTTTTGCACCAATCGAATCGCCTTCTTTATTGAGGGCTTTCATAAATTCTTCCATTTCCGGTACCTTGCTCGCATCGGGACAGAAGAAGGGATTTTGGTCAACCTGGTCCCAATCGACTGCTTCAATTTTTATTGGCCCCAGTTGCGATAAATAACCACGGATCTCAATACCGTGGAAATCTTTTAGATATTTTTTAGCAATTGCCCCCGCAGCCACCCGCATTGCCGTTTCACGCGCAGACGAGCGACCGCCGCCGCGATAATCGCGCACTCCGTATTTTTGCATGTAGGTGTAATCCGCGTGGGCCGGGCGGAATTGATCTTTAATATTGGAATAGTCTTTGGAACGCTGGTCGGTGTTCTCAATCACCATACCGATTGGCGTGCCCGTGGTTTTTCCTTCGAACACCCCGGATAAAATTTTGACCAGATCTTCTTCACGTCGCTGGGTGGTGTAGCGGGAAGTGCCGGGCTTGCGGCGATCAAGGTCGATTTGTATATCGGCCTCCGTCAATTCAAGACCAGGCGGGCAACCGTCCACAATTGCACCTAACGCAAGGCCATGGCTTTCACCAAAAGTGGTCACCGTAAATAATTTTCCGTATATATTGCCAGACATAAGAATCAAACCGGATAAATAAAAAAGTGGGCGGATTATACGTGAGTTGGCCGGAGCGCGCACAGCGCTAGATAATGCCCTGTGCCCGCGCCCTCAATAAATCCGGTGCGCGGAGCACAAAAACACCATGGCCACCGCGCTCGAACTCTACCCAGGTAAAAGGTAATTGCGGATAGGCCCCTTCCAACGCCGGCCAGGAATTGCCTACCTCAACCACTAACAAACCGTTTTCAGTAAGATGATCCGGCGCCTCCGCCAATAAACGGCGGGTAAAGTCCAGGCCATCCAGCCCCGAAGCCAACCCCAATTCAGGCTCGGCGTGATACTCCTGCGGCAAACCAGCCATATCCTCTGCGTCAACATACGGCGGATTGGAAACGATTAAATCAAAACGTTGCCCCTGCAAGCGTTCAAATAAATCCGATTGCAAGGCAAAAACACGGTCGGCAAGATTGTGCTGCTGGATGTTTTCTTCCGCGACTTCCAGGGCCTCAAAGGAAATATCACTAAGCTGGACTTCCGCGTCAGGAAACGCATACGCACACGCAATGCCGATACAGCCACTCCCTGTACACAGGTCGAGGATCCGCTGCGGCTCTGTATCCAGCCAGGGGGCAAATTGTTTTTCAATCAGCTCGGCAATCGGTGAACGCGGCACCAGCACTCGCTCGTCCACCGCAAATGGCATACCGGCAAACCACGCCCGGCCAGTGATATAGGCGGCGGGAATACGCTGCTCAATTCGACGCCGGATAATGGCGACTATCCGCTCCCGCTCCGCCCGGGTTAAGCGTGAGTCGAGCCACTCATCCGCCAGGGGGGGATTGAGATGAATGGCGTGCAAAACCAATTGTTCAGCTTCATCCCAGGGATTATCCGTACCATGGCCATAAAAAAGCCTGGCAGCGATAAATTCGCTCGCCGCCCACCGGAAAAAATCGCGGATATTAATGAGTTCCTCAATGGCCTGCGCATAATCTGGTGAAGAATTGGTCATGATCGAATCCAATAATTTTAAAAAGGCGGTCATTCTAACCAATTAATTAACGAACCAGGCTATTTACCCAAGGAATCGGGATTTAGGTTTTCGGGATTTGTGTGAGACGCGGTAAACTGTGCGCTGGTAAACGTTAGCGATTGCTACGATAAGTGCATTTTTATAGAGAATAGAGTCCATGAGAGAACATTTTGCGAGCATCATTACCGGTATCGGTGAAGATTTGAACCGCCCAGGCCTGCTCGATACGCCCGATCGCGCCGCCAAGGCCTTCCAATTTTTAACACGCGGTTACAACCAGACGCTCGATGAAGTCGTCAATGGTGCGCTCTTCCCCTCGGATTCCGAAGAAATGATCATGGTTAAGGATATTGAACTTTATTCACTGTGCGAACATCACTTGCTTCCCTTTATCGGCAAAGCGCACGTTGCCTATATTCCCACGGGGAAAGTATTGGGATTATCAAAAATCGCGCGCATAGTGGATATGTTTGCCCGCCGCCTGCAAATCCAGGAACAACTGACAATACAAATTGCCGAGAGCATCCAGCAAATCACCGGTGCCTCTGGTGTCGGGGTAATTATCGAAGCCAAACATATGTGTATGATGATGCGCGGCGTAGAAAAGCAAAACTCTTCCATGAAAACCTCCGCCATGCTGGGCAGCTTCCGCACTAACCAGGCAACGCGTAATGAGTTTTTATCGCTGTTGCGCTAGGCAGGAAAAAGGCCGCACCAACAAGCGGCCTTTGCACATACACCATCAAACTTTATCAGTCATTAATCAATACAATTTCGACACGCGCACTTCGGTCACCCCGACCGGCCGGCGCCAGGCCACCTAATCCATAGGTTTCCATCCTCGCAGTTGCAATTCCTTCGTTTTGCAATGCACCTTTCAGTTGATCGGCATACACCAATGATTTTTTTTGCTGTTCAACCAACGTAACCGACATGTAATCATGTCCCACGATGGCAATTTTCCAAGCGGCCTTTTGCCTCAGTACTTCAACCAATGCTTGTAAATGCGCCGGTTTGATTCCAATACGGGTTTTCCCCTCATTATCCTCAACCACTAAATCCGGAAATACATAATATCCGCCATTATTAATTGATTTGATAATCGATTCCGGGCTGGACGCTATACCCAGCTCAACCCGCTTATCAATGTGCAAAATATCCAATTGCAGATATACCCGCTTATTACCCCGTTGCACCGCGTAAAGTGCTATATAAAATGGTTTTTCATCCGCTGTGGTTACTTCATAAGCGCCGTAGTATTGAAATTGATCCAACCCGTAAAGCTGTAAAATTTTAAAATGATTGTTCGCCCAGGAATTACTGGTACCGCAATCGCGGCCTTTGCAATAAAACAATTCACGAAGGTTAAAATTTTGCAATTGGTCAAGATAAAAATCGAAACCGTTTTTGGCGGTGTGGCCTTCCGGCAACTCCAGCGTAACGCGTTGCAAACTTCCACTTAGCCGCTGTTGGCGATCCAATCGCCAGGCGCCGGAAACTTTTTTGTAACTCCCTATTGCAAACACATAACCATCCGTCTGTGCTGTACTTTCGAAAAGCACATGCGCATTGTCATATGTTTGTAATTGCAGTTGGGCTGCTATTGCAGAAGACGTACCCGCCATAAAGGCAACTAATACCAACAACAGTAAAATTCTCATCAGTTTACCCATGTATCACAGCGCCTTGATTCTGCTTCATAAACTCACTGAAAAATTCATTCAAGCTTGCAGCAACAAGATCAACTTGCTGCTCCATATGCAAATGATGCCCCCCCTCCAGTAATTCATATTTAACCTGCGGGAACCGGGCAAGCGTCTGTAGATAATTTTCATAGAGCCTGGGTAAACCCTCCGTTGCTAATAATAATTTCATCGGCACACTCGGATTAGCTACAAAAGCAGCCAATTGTTCATACGACAAGCGAATAATGGAAGGCGCTAACAAGCGCGGGTCGGTACTCCAGGAAACCCCCTGGCCCTGCGCCCTGACACCTCGCTCAGTCAACGCTTTTGCAGCTTCGTAACCCACGGGAAACATTCCTCGCTCACGCGCCTTTATCGCCACAGCAAGGTTGGGGTAAACGGAGGGAGCTTTTTTTTGCTGCTGACGCAAGCCTTCGATTGCCTTTGCGAGTTGACTGGGAGCATCTTCAGGGGGAGCGGGCTCCGGTAAAAAGCCTTCAATTAATCCCATGCATAAAATCCGCGCCGGAAATGCGCCAGCGGTTAATGTACTGATGATCGCGCCGCGGGAATGCCCCAATAAAGCGAAGCGTTCCCAGCCAAAATAATCTGCGATGGCGAGTATGTCATTAATATCGTCCCAAAGTGTGTAGCTCCCTTGGCCAGGCCGAGGATCACTACGCCCGTGGCCGGCCATGTCCAGCGCAACTATATGGAGGTTTTTCAAACGCGGGGCTAACGCAAAGAAACTGGCGGAATTATCCAGCCAACCATGCAAGGCCAATACCGGTAACTGATCAGGAGTTCCCCACTCCTGGGCGGCAAAACGCATTCCATTAATATTAATTTCCAATTCACGAGGATGTCGTGGCAGCTGCATAGTTAATACGCTCGTGATGAAAACCCAGGCAAGCCCGAGGACAAAATCAAGTGTGGTCCAACCACATCAATTCGCCCATTCCGGTCGCCACAACTGAAGCGCGGATCGCGGCAAGTGAGCTGGTGCCCATCGAATAAAACCCCGTGGGTTTACCACAGAGTTTATTAACCAGCTCACCGACCAGGGGTTGATGACTCACGAGGAGTATAGACTGGTTTTTTCGTTCACAAGACTGCAGCCACTCCATCACCCTAAATGGATTTGCATCAGGAATTATTAAATCTGATGTCATTACATTTAATGTTGGAAGATAGCTTGCAGCAATATGCGCTGTTTGTTGCGCGCGGACCAGCGGGCTCGCCCATAGTTGGGTAACCTCCTGTAGATCCGCCAGGCGCCCGCTAATAACCCTGGCAGTGTCCCGACGTCCCTTTTCAGTTAATTCACGCGTTTCATCAATGGTTTGCTGTGGCTCGGCCTGGCCGTGACGCAAAATATAAATATTCATTCAGCTGTTTTTTCTGCTGCGTCATTTGCAGGCAACGTAGCTGCAACAGCCGGGGGCTCACCGGCCGTTTCAATATCACTCGCTGGCCAATCTGCAAATGGAAAAGGTTTTTCTTCGCTGCTGTAGCACAAAAATTTAAGTACATCGTAAATATAAGTCGATAAGGAATGGCCGAAACGACGCAAATGCGGATTATCCTCACCGGTAATTAATGAAAATAAAAACTGCGCAGCGACCAATACCCACATCACAATACTGGCCAATTGCAATACCGCCGCAAACAGCAACATAAACACTAAACGCAACCAATGCTTGCCAGAAGTTATATTGGATTTAAGTTGTTCGTTGTCCATCATCTTTTCCCCAAAAATTCAACATCGTTAGCTTGCTCACCAACCATTAACCCGTGGGCAACTTCAGCAATTGCCTTGTGTTGAAACAATACTGCATAAAGCCCGCTTGCTAATGGCATATATACTTGCAACTCATCTGCTTTTTGCTTCACCTGACGTAAGGTGTTGACACCCTCGGCAACCTGGCCTAGCGAGGTTACTATTTCGTCCAGGTTTTTACCCTGGCCCAATGCGAAACCTACACGATAATTACGACTCAAGTCGGAGGTGCAGGTCAGAATCAAATCACCGACTCCCGCCAACCCAAGGAAGGTCATAGGGTTTGCGCCCATGGTTTGTGCAAATCGCCCCATCTCTGCCAGGCTGCGCGTTAACAACATGGCCTGGGTGTTATGGCCTGCGCCCAGGGCGGCCGCCATGCCGCAAATAATAGCGTAGATATTTTTCAACGCACCACCCAACTCAACACCGTAGCGATCATGGTTCGCATATACACGGAATGTAGGTGACTTTAATGTGTATTGAACCATATTAATTACCGCGTCACTCTCGCTGGCAATCACTGTCCCGGTTTGTTGTTGCTGCACAATCTCTTTGGCAAAGTTGGGTCCGCTCAGTACCCCAATCGGATGCCCGGACAACTCTTGCTCCAGGATTTGGCTCATCAAGGTAAACCCATCTTCCGGTTCAATACCTTTCGCCGTACTCACTATAATTGCTTGCGGAGCCAACAGCGGTTTAATCTGGCGCGTAACAGAACGGAAGGAATGACTGGGTATGGAAACAAATATCAAATCGGCATCCGCCACAGCCATTGCCAGGTCTGCGGTAATAACCAGGTCTTCGCTAAGTGGATAACCGGGGAGATAACGCGCATTTTGGCGCTCGGATTTGCATTTTTCGGCTTGATCCCCGTCCCTCATCCATAAACGTGTATGGTGTTTATTACAGGCGATAATATTCGCAATTGCCGTACCAAAACTTCCGCCACCAAGGACCGCCACCTTCATTTTTTTACTCATAATTTAATCCGTACTTCAAACGAAGAATCATGCGCAAAAACCGTCACTTGTTACGTAAAAAAAAGATACGGAACATTCAATCTGTAACTTTTTTGCACAAAAAAATTCATCAAAATTTTGTCCACATTTTCTGTGGATAACTTGGTGGATAGTTTTTGGGAAAGTGCCCCAAAGGCCCATAAAATCTATCCCAACATCAAATTGATCATAATTTGATCACTAAAAATAATTACTTTAAAATCAATAAGTTACACTAAAAAACCCGAGGAAAATCACATTTTTTCAAGTTTTGGTCATCTCTTAAACGCTCTTAGCCGATAAGCACCTGAGATGTGCATAAAGAGTTAGTGTCTGTTAACCTGAAAGCACCCATAGACACGAAATATTCATATTGCAAGCATATTTCACACAAAAATATTGCTTTATTTTGATTCGAAATAACGCAATAAAAAACGCATTAAAAATCGCTGCCACATACCGTTAAAAAATGCCTTGGGATGAGCCAATTTACTGGCGCATAAAAGCACCATAACAACCATCAGCATATAGCAATGGGTTTACATCTGCCCCGTTTAGAATCACCTTATGGATACCCCCGACGATTATTTTGTGGGTTCCATAAGTCATCACCTGGTCGGTCTGGCAAATAAATACCGCTTGGGCATCTCCCAACACCGGCAGCCCGGTGTCATCCTCCATCCAACTTCCCACTTCAAAACGATTCCTGGCTGGATCGCGGCCTGCGCATATATTAGATACATCCTGATGTTCAACGGAGAGTACATTGACAGCAAACCAACTGCCTTTGGTAGCAAGATGCCCTTGCTGGGATACCTGTTGGTTAATACACACCAGTAGGGACGGAGGCGCATCTGAAACGGAAGTTACCGAGGATACGGTCATCGCAAAACGTTGATCATTGGCCAACTTGGTTGATAACACACATACGCCAGATGCCAAGCGGCGCATTCCCAACTTCATTGAAACCGCTAAATTATTGCTTTGCATAAAGACCCCAATATAAATGAGCGCGTATTCTGACTAGCTAACTATCGTCATACAAGCCTGCCAGCGACACTTGCAACCTTAGACGACTTTTAGCCCAGCGTGCCACACCAGCCAGAAAGCAAGGCAATAGGCGAAATTCAATAAAGAAATTGGGAAAAGGCTATCAACGATTGATTGAATTTGAGAATCAACTGACCGAACTATATCCATTCGAAACCGGCGCGGGATCGCTTGAATACTCTTTGCGCAAGCTGATTAGAATTTAACTGAGCGCGCTAAATATTTTATTTTGCTGCATTTTTTCCGTTGACGAGCCTAAATCACGCCGCTATTATGCGCACCACTTGAAACGCAGCGCGTTTTAAGCAGTCGGAGTGTAGCGCAGCCCGGTAGCGCGTCTGTTTTGGGAGCAGAATGTCGGGGGTTCGAATCCCTCCACTCCGACCATCTTTATCGAACCTGCCAAGGTTTTTAATTCCAGCATGCGCCCGTAGCTCAGCTGGATAGAGCACCCGCCTTCTAAGCGGGTGGTCGCAGGTTCGAATCCTGCCGGGCGCGCCATACTGGGTAGTGAGTACAACCCGCTTTTCACTCAACGAGTTAAAAAGCAGAGAACAATCTCGGTATGGATTTGTTTTTCTCGCTACGGTGGCTGTAGCTCAGTTGGTAGAGCCCTGGATTGTGATTCCAGTGGTCGTGGGTTCGAGCCCCATCAGCCACCCCAATTTTCCCTCGCTAAAAAATTCTTTAAAAACAATCACATAATCGTGATTCAGCGATCGCAAACCTCGTCATCTCACCTATCTATATTTGTAACTTTTTAGTAAAAGTCGCCACCTAGCGAAAGCCCGCCAAATCTAGCGTTGCGGAAATTTTGCATGCGAAGGCTGAATTCAGATTGCTTCTAATCGTTTGAAACTATGAATTGCACACACGTTACGCAATACAGTAATGGTGCGGCTCGGCTGCAAATTTCAATTTCACGAATTTAATTTTCCAAATCCTCCGCAGGTCGGGGAGGAGTGATTTTTAGCCACCCCTTGCCCACCCCCGAACGTTGCCAGGCACAAATGTTGGCCAGTGCTCATAACCAAGCAATGGATTTGATAGTTATGGCCGTTATGTAAATAATTGGCCGCGATCAATAAATGATCGCCCCTACGAAAAAACCAAAGGAATAATTTATGGATTACCTACATGGCAAGCGCCTATCCCCTCTCATTCACGAAATGACACCATTCGAACGACGCTTGGCAGAGTTTGATAAAGCCTGTCGTAATTTTCACAAAGCGAAAGCGAAAGCTGCCAAAACGGGCTTAGAGAGCCCAGAGCAAGCAAAGTCCCGCATCAACGATATGAATTCCGAGTTGAATCACTTAAATCATGAAAGGAGATTTGTTGAGACCATGGCCTTCATTCAAGTTGGCCTGGATGCCTATAAAGACGAACTTAGAATTAAAAAAGGGGACAACCGAGAATCCATTAAAGCCAAACAAGGTGCAATGCACTCAGAAAGGCACCACAAGACTGATATCCTGGAAGAAAAATTAAGAGCCGACGGTCGGCCAAAACCAAGCCCCAAGCACACCGCGCACCATATCGTGCCGGGTAGAGGCAAAACGCCAAGTTCATACCAAGCACGGGTGCAATTACATTTGCACGGTTTGCGAATAAACGATCCCGATAATGGTGTTTGGATGATAAGGAATAAAGAACATGCCGGACACTGGAGCACACCAAATGCAAAAACACACGGTGAAATTCACACTCACAATTATGAGGCATGGGTGTTTACCAACATTCGCGGGGCTGCCAATGAATCTATTATGCGTAATCTTCTAACACGTTTACGAGGAATGTTAGAATCGGGAACTCAACCGAAACATGTCACAATGCCACCAGATAACAATTGGAATGGTAAATAAATATGGTTTACGAAATTAGAAATGACGGTTTCAAATTTCAGGGATTTTATCTGGACCCTTACGTTATGGTTGACTTTTTTCCAGATGACATTGATATTTTTGACACGCTTCAGTTCTATGCCAAAGACCTTAAAATGGGGCCTCATTGGAAAAGCCTTGATGCTGAATTTAAACCAATTGAAGATTTACCTGTTGGCCCCATTCCAGACATATGCACTTGGATAGGTAGTAGTTTAATTTTCTCCCCAAAAGCATATGAAGCGCTAAACGATACATTGAGCTTATTTGGTGAATTCCTGCCGATATTGGTCAACACAGACACTTTTTATATATTCAATTGTTTAACGCATGGAATGACTGATCAACTTCGAAGTAAGGCGATGAAAGTTAGCGATTCGGGTGATTTATTGCAGGAAGAAAAAATTATATTTAACTCAATCGATATTAAAGAAAAATATTTATTCAAAACAAATTTAAACAATTGCTCAGTCCTTTACTGTAACGATAAATTTAAAGATTTATACCACTCCAAAAATCTTACCGGTATAACTTTTGATCCATTAAATTAACGTGTTCAAATTGTTAATATTAAACTGAGGTGATTCAAGCCGCCACGAAAAGACGGCGACAAATTTACGATGAAAAATACTTTGGCGCAACGAGCACAATATTGCTTCTCATTACTTACAGAATTGCACCCAGTGATAGCCTTAGAGAGTCAAGAAAAACTACTCGTGAGGAAGTAAAAATGATGATCAGGGAATACAACGGCTACAGTGATTTGCGTATTGGTTGCGACCGCCAGCGCAACACCCTCCGCCGTACCGTGATCAATGGGGCAGAAAACCCATCCACCGTTGGATGAGGTACTCGCAATCAATGCAGTGCGCAGGCTTTGATGTGAAGCGACTTTTACCCAATTGCGCCCGCATGGCTGAATCGACCTTTGACAATGCACTTAAACGAGCAAAAATTGAGTTGCCCAGTGGTCAGAAATCGCACGTTTTGCGACACACCTTCGCCAGTCACTTAATAATCAACGATGGAAATATTTTGAAACTCCAAAACCTTGGTCATACCACGTTAGATATGACAATGCGGTCGCTCATTTGCCCCCCAAACACTTAACCCCAGGCACCAACACACAATCCGTTAGCGGTTTTGGCCGTCAAAACCAGCCGCACCCAGCCAAATCCGATGAAATCATGAAAAACTAAGTATTTGATTTTATTGAATTTTATTTATTAAAAAACATATAAAACGGATTGTGATTCCAGTGGTCGTGGGTTCGAGCCCCATCAGCCACCCCAATTTTTAAAGCCTTTCCAGGTAAGCACCTGCTTCCCTTTTTTATTTTCCGAACATCATCGATAATCCATCGTTTCATTGTTATCTGTGGTTACCAGGTCCGCTGTTAAACCGCAAAATTTTTTCCAAAATTAAATTCCTTGGCGGTCAATGGTTGCTGTGGGAAAATACCGGCCAAATTTTTAACCTTTCCCTACTTCATCTTGCACAGGTAATAGCGCCCATGTCCGCACTCGTATTGGATGGCAAAGCCCTTGCCGAAAAAACCGAACAGGAACTCTCCACACGCGTCGCTGCGTTAAAAGCACGCACTAACGGCCAAACACCCATACTCGCTACCATTCTTGTGGGCGATGATCCCGCTTCTGCCACTTACGTAAAAATGAAAGGTAATGCTTGTACGCGTATTGGTATGGAATCACTTAAAGTTGAAATGCCATCCTCAACAACCACCGAGCAATTACTGGCAAAAATTTGTGAGTTAAACAGTAATCCGAATGTCCATGGCATTTTGTTACAACACCCGGTTCCCCATCAAATCGATGAGCGCGCCTGCTTCGATGCCATCAGTGCGGAAAAAGATGTGGATGGAGTAACCTGCCTGGGCTTTGGCCGGATGAGTATGGGGGAGGAAGCTTATGGTTGCGCAACACCGAAAGGTATTATGCGTTTGCTCGAAGCCTATGGAATTGAATTGGCCGGTAAACACGCTGTTGTCGTGGGTCGCAGCCCCATTTTGGGAAAACCCATGGCACTTATGCTGTTAAACGCCAATGCCACGGTTACCATTTGCCATTCACGCACCCAAAACCTTCCTGCAATTATCAAACAAGCCGACATATTGGTAGGCGCGGTGGGCAAACCGGAATTTATTAAAGCCGAGTGGATTAAAGATGGCGCTGTCGTAGTTGACGCCGGGTATCACCCGGGGGGCGTTGGTGATGTTGAGTTGAAACCCCTGGTCAATCGGGTTGCGGCTTATACGCCGGTTCCCGGCGGTGTTGGCCCGATGACCATTAATACCCTGATCTATCAAACCGTGGATTCAGGGGAAAAGAAAATCAGTTAAGGTTTTTCAAGTTTTTTGCGAAAAGCAGGCAATGCCTGCTTTTTCTATTTTACGGTAATCCTTTTTATGCCCGACGCACTACCTATCCTCTACCGCGATGATTATTTAGTCGCCATTAATAAACCGAGCGGTTTGCTAGTGCATCGCAGTGAAATTGATCGCCATGAAACACGCTTTGCAATGCAATTGGTCCGCGATCAAATAGGGCAACAGGTCTTTCCCGTTCACCGACTGGATAAACCTACCGCCGGTGTTTTGGTTTTTGCGCTTTCTGCTGAAATTGCCAAAAAAATGGGTGATATCTTTTATCAGCATTTAGTAGAGAAAATTTACCTTGCTGTAGTACGCGGCCACTCACCCGCCGCTATAACAGTGGATCATCCATTGATCGAAGAACGGGATAAATACACCGACAAAAAAGCGCACACCAATAAACCAGCACAACCCGCCATTACCGAATTCAAAACCCTGGCCACTACTGAGTTACCCTTCAGCGTGGACAAATATCCCTCTACTCGCTATTCACTCGTTGAATGCAGGCCCAAGAGCGGTAGGAAACACCAGATTCGCCGCCACTTGAAACACATTAGCCATCCAATTATTGGCGATGCAAAACACGGCAAAGGAATCCACAATCGTTTTTTCCAGGAACAATTCGGTTGTAGCGGATTGATGTTAGCGGCTACCGAATTACATTTTCAGCATCCAATAACCCAAACCTTTATTACATTTATCGCACCGTTGGAACAAAAATTTTCCCGGGTACTGCATCATTTTGGCTGGCAAAACGCTGTCCCATCGCCTTGGCTGGAGCAATTTCCCCATGCGCCTCGATAAATTCCTGAGCCAGTACACTGATTTTTCCCGCTCCCAAATCCAACAGCTTGTCAGAGCATCCCGCGTAAGCGTGAATGGCGAGGTTATCGGCAAGGCGGACTATAAATTACGCGGCGATGAGCAGGTTATGCTGGATGGTCAATTTATTCATCCATTTAAAAACCGTTACATTATGCTGCATAAACCCCTCGGTTATGTGTGTGCCAACACGGACAGTGAGCATCCTGTAGTACTGGATTTAGTGGATATTCCGCGCAAGGGGGAATTGCAAATCGCGGGTCGTTTGGATGTGGATACCACCGGGCTGGTATTGCTGACGGATGACGGCCAATGGAATCATCGAATTACCGCTCCCAGGCAGGAGTGCACAAAAACTTATCTGGTTACCACTGCGAATCCTATCCATGCAGAGGTTATCCAGCTGTTCGCAGAAGGCGTGCAATTACATAATGAAAAAAACCTAACACGCCCGGCACAATTGGAAATCCTTGGATTACATTCAGCGCGATTGCATATCCATGAAGGAAAATACCACCAGGTAAAACGAATGTTCGCTGCGACCGGCAACCGTGTGCTGCAACTTCATCGCGAAAGTATCGGAAACATCCAACTGGATCCACAGCTTGCACCCGGCGAATATCGACCATTGACAGAAATTGAAATACAGGAAGCCATGCAATGAGTGACCAGGCATTGGATTGGATAATAAATGCTTTGCATATAAGCGCTAACAATAACGGGAGTATTATCTGGTGTACCGATGAAAATGCATCGAATGGCTTACCACAGTTACCGCATCCCAATGTGCAAGTGATTACCAATCGCTGGGATGTCGCCGAACAAGCAAAAAATAAAGGTTTATCCGTACAATTTTCCGATTTTGATTTTAACCACCAAGGGGATTGCACACTGGATAAATTTTTTTATCGCGTCTCCAAAGAAAAGCCACTGGTTCATCATTTACTGAATCAAGCCTGGCGCTGTTTAAAAGCAGGTGGCGAGCTTTGGTTATCCGGCTTCAAAAATGAAGGGACCAAAACCTACGTAGAAAAAATGGCCGTGTTACTGGGTTGCGATAAAACCATTAAAAAAATGGGTCAGGTTTATACCGCGCGATTAACTAAAAATATACCCTTTAATCCAGCGCAGGCATTGGATTCCAGCGATTACGATCTGATGCGTCCGATTGCGCCAGATTCCAATTTAACCCTGTTGAGCAAACCCGGCCTGTTTGGCTGGAATAAAATCGATGCAGGTAGCGCCCTGTTGATCGCGCAATTGGATAATGCCCTCGCTGATCGCCCCGCCCCGCAAACCGGCCTCGATTTGGGTTGTGGTTACGGCTACCTGACGGTTGCCGCAGCCCAACGTGCTCCGACAGCAGGGATCAATCGCTGGATACTGACGGATAACAATGCCGCGGCGTTGCAAGTGGCAGCAAAAAACCTGGAAATCAACCGGATCAACGGCCAGGTCATTGGCGCCGATGCCGGTTCCGGTATAGATGCCAAAGCGGACCTATTGCTGTGCAACCCACCCTTTCACCAGGGATTCAGTGTGGATGGCGATCTTACCGACAAATTCCTGGCCAACGCTCACCACCTGTTGCTACCTGATGGCATTGCATTGTTTGTGGTAAACCAATTTATTCCATTGGAGCGCAAAGCCGCCCCGCTTTTCCGCCATGTAAAAAAACTGGTCGATAATGGCAGTTTCAAAGTAATAAGCCTTTGTCACTAAGTTTCTTAATAGCCGCTAACCCGGTATTGCCCAGCAAAAATACAGCCTGTGGAATTAATAGACAGCTTTGAATTCATTGGCATTTTTTCAAAGGAAAGGTAAAAAAAACGGTTGACCAACTAAAATCGCCTCTATATGATGCGCACCACTTCCGCAGAGGAAGTCACCGATCCGCCTTAGCTCAGTCGGTAGAGCAAATGACTGTTAATCATTGGGTCGCTGGTTCGAGTCCAGCAGGCGGAGCCAGAATTAAATGAGAAAGGCCGCATAACAATGCGGCCTTTTTTATGCGCGACACTTTTGCGACCGTTAAATGATGTATCCGTAACTGTTGTACCCCTACGGCTTACATGACCAATATCCCCGTTTATGGAGCATCCCATGTTTAAAGTGAATGAATACTTCGGTGGCGCGGTTAAATCCATCGCATTCCAAACCGAAACCCTGCCCGCCACTGTTGGTGTTATGGCCAAGGGCGATTATGAATTCGGCACCAGCCAAAAAGAATATATGACGGTAGTAACCGGTAGCCTCACCGTTGTATTGCCGGGCAGTGATAAAGCACAGACCTTTGCGGCTGGCCAGACCTTCATTGTTGAGGCCAACAAACGCTTCAAGGTGACTGCTGACGTTGAAACATCTTATTTGTGTAAATACGAATAGTATTTCAATTGCACAAGGTCTAATGATAAAAGGCGCAACAGCGCCTTTTTTATTTTCTTATTCCATTATTTATACACACCAAAATCGTTGACCAAAATTATGTGCATCGTTATCATGCGCGCCGTCTCGTGTGAGGCCGCCACTCCGCCTTAGCTCAGTCGGTAGAGCAAATGACTGTTAATCATTGGGTCGCTGGTTCGAGTCCAGCAGGCGGAGCCAGACTCCGGATTATTGAAAGAGCGCGCAATAAATATTGTGCGTTTAATTAAAAAAAAGCCGCATTGATTGCGGCTTTTTTATTTTCTCGCAACAGGAATATCGGATGTAGCTTTCGCAATTTGGGTGCAGGCGGTAAATGCAGCTTGTGGCTGATCAAAAAATTTCTCCAGGTTCTCCAGTACGCAAATATCACTTCCCAGTACCGAATGCGCCAGGTTTTCATTTATGCGCAGTTGGGTTTCCGGCCAACGTTGATGAATTTCCTTTGCCCAATTTACCGGGGTAATTGGGTCTTTTGCGCCCGCTAAAATTAACGTGGGTACATTGGGCCGGGTTAATTGCAGAGGAGCTTTAGTGCGCAATTCGTGACACGACTGATAACGCCATTGATCGCGCGTATAGACTTGCAACAAGGGGAAATTGGCAACAGTCGCCAAATACTCAGCTTCAGGCAACACCGGGTTGTCGGCACAGTCCACAGCGGTAAATGTCAGGCTATTAAAATCCGCACTGACACTCTGGTTCAAATAGGGTTCGGCCAATGGTTTTACCATATCACTGCGCCCTTCATTTACGCCTTGTATGGCATCCATAATTTTGGACCAGTCAGCCGGATCATAAATCCCGGCAAAAATAATCGATACAAACCGATGGTCATTCATTACCCAATTGATCGGGACTTCACCATCCCAATGCTTGATCACGAGCTGCATGGGGTTGCTACGCAACCGATCCAGGGCAGCCAGAAATAGTTTTTGTAAATCCATTTTTTGGAGTCCATTTTTTTTCGCACACTCCAATCGTTCAGCACAACCGGTCAAAAAATTTTGCACCGCCTCATCCAATACCCTCGGCCAGGTTTGCACACCGCCATAACCGGCCGGGTAAATTGAATCCAGCACTATTGATTTTAATCGAACTCCCTGCGGTGTTATTTGTTCCTGGCGCGCAATTTCCAATGCCAGGCGCGTTCCGTAGGAAACGCCGATAATATTCCACTCTGCGTATTCCAATTGCGCCATAAGCGCCCTTATATCTTGCGCAGATAATTGGGTACCGAAGTGGCGATAATCCAATGACGGATTATGCTGCGCCGCGTTATTAAAGCATTGGGTCGTCACTGCATATGTTTGCGACAATTCTTCACCCAATGTTTTATTTTCGCGCAGCAATTGCTGGTTGGTACGATTGTAATCTGCACACACCAGCGCCGGTTTGCTGCGGCCTGTACCACGGGTATCGATTAAGATTAAATCGCGTTTGGTATTCGCCAGGCGCATCCAGCTCAACCAGCGTTTAATTCCCTCCGTATGCAAACCCGCGCTTGCTCCCGGGCCTCCTTGCAAGTAAACAATCGGATCAGGTTGTGCTTGCGGATGCTCTGAGCGCAGCACTACTACCGGCAAGGTGAATTGACCTTGCGTGTCGGGTGTATGCAATTCACCGCAATCAATATTCGCTTGCCAATCGGCATCGAACCAGCAATTGACTTTCACAAAGCGATAGTGATTTTTTTTCTCCGAAGGAGCGTGTTCTCTTTGCTCCATACTTCCCTGCTGAAAAAAAACAAACAGTAGCGAAAATAGTGCTGCCACAAGCGCTCCCATAATGATCATTACACGCATTATGGCAATCCTTTCGCTATCGGCCACGGCAAATTCCAGGGTTCCGCCCATTCTCCCAATGCAGAAGAAAATGCAAGGTCCAAAAACCAGGAACCTTCCCGCGGTAATTCAGTAAAACGATAAAATTGATTATTAATATTGAACGCCAAACTGTATGCGTGAAGGTAGGTGCGATCACTGGGATGATACCCTGCGTAGAGTTCGTCGCCCAGGATCGGTGAACCCAGGCTTTTTAACGCGACGCGGATTTGATGGGTTTTGCCGGTGTAAGGCTTTACGATAAATAATCGCTTACCCTCGCCCATACCTTTATTGAAAAATTGTGTGATGGCGGGATTGTTACAAGTTGCCAGCAATTTCCAGGCACCCCGGCGCCCCGAAGCCATATCGCCTTTTACCAAACCTTGTTTTTTTTGCGGTTTTTTTGTGCTGATAGCCAGATAATATTTTTCGATTTCGCGATTGCCAAAGGCTTGCGTTAATGCCTGGTTGGTCGCCGCATTTTTTGCCATTACCAATAAACCCGAGGTTACTTTATCCAAACGATGCACAGGAAAAAGCTCAGGAAAACCTTCATTTTGCTTTATGGTTTCAAATAAACCGGCCGAGCCGGATTCGCTGTGAAAACTGCTGCCCGGCTTTTTATAAACCACGACAAAATCCGGGGTATTTTCAACAATGTCGTACATAGTCGGGAGCCAAGGAATACCAGCGCTACAGGATAACAGTCATAGATTTTTTCGGCCATAAAAAGGCAACCCATGTGACACAAAAGACTAATACGCCCTCTAGCGGGGAAAATTGCCATAGCTATAATCAAATCAGGTGTCCGCCTGGTTGCCGTAATGACGGGTTTACCCTATGAGTACTTATGTCAGTGCTCCATGTTTCTATATTGTGCCCAGCTTACTGTGATGCAGGAAGCGCTAGCGGCCAAGCGAACAAACCAATCACCAGCAACCGGCGGCCACCTTTTTTATTCTTCGTTTTTCCGCCACTTATAAATCCCGAACGCTATAATTCGCGCATTCATCCCAGTGCGCAATTATGACGACTGAAATTACTGATACCTCCCCTATCGCCTACCGCACCCAGCACAAGTTGCGCCTGAGCTACATGCCCTGGCTCTATGCCCGCCTTAAACCGGCACATCGCGCCTGGGCTGAGGCATGGCAGAGCGAATGGCAGGCTTACCTGCGCGCAATGGAAAATATCACCATTGGGCAAAATTGCTTTATTGCCCCCGAGGCCAGGCTTTTTGCTGAACCCGGCAGGCCAATTATCATCGGCGATGATTCGTGGATTGCCGCTGACGCAGTTATCCATGGGCCGGTAAGGATGGGACATGGAGTGTCTATTAATCACCATGTGACCCTGGATGGCGGAACCAGAGGTATCGTGATTGGGAACAATACCCGTTTGGCAGCCTACACTTACGCCTATGCGTTTAACCATGGCATGGCGCCCGGGCGACTTATCAAAGACCAGCCGGTTAGGTCCCGGGGCATTGATATCGGGGAAGATGTCTGGATCGGGGCGCATGTGGGTATTGTCGATGGGGTGACTATCGGCAAGGGAGCAGTCATCGGCATGGGCAGTGTTGTGACAAAACCCGTGGCCGCCTTTGCGAAAGTCGCCGGCAACCCGGCAGAACCGATCGGTACACGCGTTTGAACCCGGCAATGTTTTCCATACCTTTACGTAGGACATCCATATGTTTGATTCCCATTGGGCATTGAGTCTGCTCACCTGGCTGGAAGTAACGTTTATCGCAATGATTGGCCTGGCGGCATTGGCACTGCTGGTTATGTATATTGCGGACATTTCCCAAAACACCCACACCATCCGCAAGAATTACCCGATAATCGGGCGTTTCCGTTATTTCTTTGAACACTTGGGCGAATTTTTCCGTCAATATTTCTTTGCGCTGGATCGCGAGGAAATGCCGTTTAATCGCGCGGATCGTTCCTGGGTCTATCGCGCAGCAAAGGATATTGATAACAATGTCGGCTTTGGCTCAACGCTGGACTTATCCAAACCGGGTACCTTGTTGTTTTTAAATTCAGCATTTCCCATCCAGGAAAAGGACGCTCTCATCCCCTCGCCGGTAACGCTCGGGCCTTTTTGCAAATTTCCCTTCACCACGCATTCTATTTTCAATATCTCGGGCATGAGCTATGGGGCTATCTCCAAACCGGCAATTCTCGCGCTGTCGCGCGGTGCGGCAAAAGCCGGCTGCTGGTTGAATACGGGTGAAGGTGGTTTATCGCCCTATCATCTAGACGGCGGCTGCGACCTGGTTTTTCAAATCGGTACCGCGAAATACGGAGTGCGTGATTTACAGGGCAACTTAAGCGATGAACGCCTGCGTGACCTCGCCGGTAAAACGCAGATAAAAATGTTTGAAATCAAACTAAGCCAAGGGGCCAAGCCAGGAAAAGGCGGGATTTTACCCGCCGAAAAGGTATCGGAGGAAGTCGCAGCAATTCGCGGTATACCCAAGGGCGAAGCTTCCATAAGCCCGAATGGGCATACAGATATTCGCTCAGTCGGGGAATTGCTGGATATGGTCAACCACATTCGCACTGTTACAGGTAAACCGGTTGGTTTTAAAGCGGTACTTGGGGACAAATATTGGTTGATCGACCTGATTGAAGAAATCCGTCGCCGCGGCATAGAGGCGGCCCCCGATTTCATTACCCTGGATAGCAGCGACGGCGGCAGCGGCGCCGCACCGCAACCACTGATGGATCACGTAGGCTTGCCCATCAAGGAAAGCCTGCCATGGTTATCAACGCTGCTGGGGGAAGCCGGGTTGAAGGACCGTATCAAGGTAATCGTGGCCGGCAAATTGATTACGCCACACATGGTGGCCTGGGCGCTTGCATCCGGGGCCGATTTTGTGAATAGTGCGCGCGGCTTCATGTTTGCCCTCGGGTGTATCCAGGCCCTGCAATGTCACAAGAATACCTGCCCTACCGGAATCACCACCCACAATGCAAAATTGCAAAAAGGACTGGATCCAACGGACAAGGCAGAGCGGGTTGCGGCCTACCAACGCAATATCACCAAAAGTGTGGCTATGATCGCACATTCCTGTGGACTTGCAGAACCACGCCAATTGCAAACCAGGCACATTCATATCGTAGGCGCCCATGGCTTTTCCGTACCGTTGGATACATTGATTGCACAAACACCGCTTATGCCAATGGCCCATGATCAACTTATAGCAACTGACACGCTTGTCGATAAACCCTAGGATTTCAGGAAACAGCTCCCGATGAAAAAATACCTCCTTTTATGCGCGGGCCTTTTGGCTGCAAATATCGCAATCGCACAGACGCCCCTCAATATCGTTGAAGATAAGCCCACACTTCCGGAAAAGAAAAAAGACACGCTTATTAAGGAACTCGGGTGGATGGATAAAAACCGCATGGAGCAGGAAGTCGCCAGGGTCAATGAGCTAGGGCAAACCAAATTGGGAGCACCGGTGCGCCGCGACCTGAGCGATTTGAATACCTTACAGCGTATTATTGACCGGGACTTGGTGGCAATGGATGACTATGAAACCCAGCAAGCCATGGGCGTGGTGCTGGGCAATGTTATCCAGGCTGACTTTCCCAACACCTTTGAATGGAAGATTTATGAAGATGAATTGGGCAGGAGCCGTGCCCTCTGTGTTCGCAACACCACCGATTGCTTGTTTCCCGTCACTATGCTGTCACGACGCATGGAAGTCGGCACCAAACCGGATGTTAAGAAAATTTATGGCGACGCCATCAGGCTGATGGAAAAACACCTGCCGAAGCTACCTTACGATGGCGGTATCATGTATCGCCTGCCGCGCTAACCAAATTTAATTTTCATCAAGTGTCGAAAACACCGCGCGCATTGCGACCAGGTAATCAGTAATGCACGCATCATCTGCATTGTTACCGCGGATTACCTTTTACATTTACTGACAATCGTTGTCGGTGGAAACCGGTAATCTTTCCAGCCCGTTAAATCAGCGCCTTAATTAATGGAAATGTACCTATGACTGATTACTCCACGCATCCGGTTCCATCGCGAATTTCATCCGGGGAATTTACATTACTTGTTGCCCTGATGATGTCGATCGTTGCCATCTCGATTGATGCCCTTTTACCGGCCCTTGGGTTTATTGGTAAAGAAATCGCCCTTGCTTATCCCAATCAAATCCAATATGTCATCAGCATGTTGTTTTTAGGTATGGCATTGGGGCAGTTGGTGTGCGGCCCGCTGTCCGATGCCCTGGGCCGTAAAAAAGTGCTCTATGCCGGTATCCTTTTATTTTTCTGCGGCAGTGCCGTTTGTTTTTTTGCAACAACCATCGAAGGCTTACTGATCGGTCGTTTCATCCAGGGGCTGGGAGTCGCAGGGCCTTACGTTTCGGCCATTTCGATTGTGCGCGACAAATACGCCGGCAATGAAATGGCGCGCATTATGTCGCTGGTAATGATGATCTTTATCATGGTGCCGGCAATTGCACCCAGCGTGGGGCAAGCCGTGTTGCTGGTCAGTTCCTGGCGCTATATTTTTGTGCTCTATATTGTTTATGCACTGATTATCGGCGTATGGATTTTTTGGCGTTTAGAGGAAACCTTGCCCAAAGAACATCGCATTCCTTTTACCGGCAAAGGGTTCGCAAATGGTTTCAAAGAAGTGATAAGTAACTATTCCACTATGTGTTACACGCTGTGCATGGGATTATTTTTTGGCAGCTTTATGGGATACCTGAACTCATCCCAGCAGATTTTCCAGGAACTGTTTGCAACCGGAAAAATGTTTACGGTGTACTTCGGCGTGCTTGCGTTATTGTTCGGCGCCGCCTCTATGGTGAATGCCCGTTTCGTACAAAAGTGGGGAATGGAATATCTGTGCAATCGCGCCACTTTGGGAATTATTTTGAGTTCGGGCGTTTTCCTGGTGCTGCAATTAATCACCCCGCCTGTCCTTTGGAGCTTTTTGATTTACGCGGCAGTACTGTTTTTTTGTTTCGGATTGGTGTTTGGGAACGTGAATGCCATGGCCATGGAACCCATGGGCCACGTTGCCGGTATTGCATCGGCCGTTATCGGCGCAAGTTCATCCATTTTATCCATGGTAATAGGTACCGCTATAGGCCAGATGTACGACAACACACTTATCCCTATGACCTGCGGTTTCCTGTTCCTTGCCACCCTTTGCCTGATCATCCTGAATTTGGCCAGGCAACGGAAAATGGCGGAGGTTAATAGCCTTCCCGAATAAAGCAAAAGTTGCTGGCTAATTGCACAGCAACTGCGTACCATGCGCGGCGGCACCCTTAAGGTCAGTGCCGCGTCTTTCTGCAAACGTTTCAGGTTTGCCCTTTCTCCGCTCGCCAGACCTTGCCCGTATTGCGGGAGGCCGAGCCACAGGAAATCTTTATGTCATTTGAGAGTCTCGGTCTGCGGGCCGATATTTTGCGTGCTATTGCCGAAGCCGGTTACAGCACACCTACCCCTATCCAGTTACAAGCTATCCCGGCCGTCCTTAAAGGTGGTGACATCCTGGCGGGTGCCCAAACCGGTACAGGTAAAACTGCGGGTTTTACCCTGCCCTTGTTAGAAAAGCTAAGCCAGGTATCCGGTGAAAAAAATGTGAAGGGCCGCCGCCCTGTGCGCGCATTGATCCTGACACCTACCCGCGAACTCGCGGCCCAGGTCCATGAAAATGTGCGGGCCTACAGTAAATATCTTCCGTTACGCGCCAATGTTGTTTTCGGTGGCGTGAGTATCAATCCGCAGATGATGAACTTGCGCGGCGGCACCGATATTTTGGTGGCAACACCCGGCCGCCTGCTGGACCTCGTTAACCAAAATGCCGTTTCATTGCGCGACGTTGAAATACTGGTACTGGATGAAGCGGACCGCATGTTGGATATGGGCTTCATCCATGACATCAAAAAAGTCCTGGCATTGTTACCTAAACAACGTCAAAACCTGCTGTTCTCAGCTACCTTTTCTGATGAAATCAAAGCCCTGGCAGATAAGTTATTGAACAAACCCACATTGATTGAAGTTGCTCGCCGCAACACCGCCTCCGAACGCGTGACGCAACGGGTTCATCCGGTAGATCGCAATCGCAAGCGCGAATTGTTATCGCACCTGATCGAAGAAGGTAATTGGCAGCAGGTTTTAATTTTTACTCGCACCAAACACGGCGCGAATAAACTGACTGAACAATTACTGGATGATGGTATCAGGGCTGCTGCTATCCATGGCAATAAAAGCCAGGGCGCGCGCACCAAAGCACTGGAAGATTTCAAACGCGGGGAAATTCGCGCACTGGTTGCAACAGATATTGCTGCGCGCGGTATCGATATCGATCAGTTGCCGCACGTAGTCAATTATGAATTACCCAATGTTCCCGAAGATTATGTACATAGGATTGGCCGTACCGGCCGCGCCGATGCCGAAGGTATTGCGGTATCCCTCGTATGCGTGGATGAAGATAAATTTTTACGCGATATCGAAAAGCTGATCAAGCGCGCCATTGATAAGCACATTATTCCCGGATTCGAACCGGACCCCAACGTAAAAGCGGAACCCATCGTATTGGGCCGCCGTATGACTATCGGGGCAGGCGCGGCCAATCCCGGCAAAAAACACCCGGCAAAACCGGGTTCATCCAAGCTGGCACTTGGGCAAAAACCCAAAAACGGGAATGGCAAACATTCGCCGGCAACCCATCAACGCGCTGGAAAACCTGCTGCCCCCCTGAGCCAAACCCATCGCAAAGGCAAACCGCAACAAGCTTCCTAAATCCTTATCGGGTTGCAAAAAAATCCCCGTCAAGGTTTCTTGACGGGGATTTTTTGCAATTACAAACAGGGCCGAATCAGAACGTATCCGTTCTTACCGCTGCATATCGTATTTACGCATTTTTTCAACCAGGGTGGTACGACGAACGCAAAGTTTGTCCGCCGCACGCGCTACAACACCACCGCAATCATTTAATGCCTGTTGAATCAAACTCATTTCAAGGTTGGTGATGTATTCGCGCAAATCTATACCTTGCTCCGGCAGGAGTGGTGTGTCATTCATACTGACATAGCTGGCACCTGTGCCTGAAGGCGAATTTACTTTTGCGGTGATGTGTACAAAATCTTCATCGGTAACATCCACATGGCGATATTTTGCCGGCAGGTCCTGGACACCGATTACACCGAATGGATGCATAATCGCCATGCGCTCAACCAAATTAGCTAACTCACGCACGTTGCCGCTCCATTCGTGTTGACACAAGGACATAATCGCTGCGGAATTAAAACGAATCGAACCCCGCTGCTCACTTTCCATGCGCGACACCAATTCATTAATTAATAGCGGTATATCTTCCGCACGCTCTTTGAGCGAAGGCAACTCTATAGGGAATACATTCAAGCGATAAAATAAATCTTCACGGAAGATATTCTCATTAATCATTTGCTCAAGGTTACGATGGGTTGCTGCAATAATCCGCACATCAACAGGTTGGGTTTTATTGCTGCCTACCCGCTCGAAACAGCGCTCCTGCAAAACGCGCAAAATTTTCACTTGCATGTTCAGGGGCATATCGCCGATTTCGTCCAGGAACAATGTCCCACCTTCAGCCATCTCAAAACGGCCGGCGCGGGAATTGATGGCGCCGGTAAAAGCCCCTTTCTCATGACCAAACAATTCACTTTCCAAAAGTTCTGCGGGAATCGCGCCGCAATTAACCGGAACAAAAGGTTTGTCGCGGCGCGGTGAATTGTAATGCAGGTTGCGCGCAACAACTTCTTTCCCCGTTCCCGATTCACCGGTAATCAATACCGATACATCTTTATCAGCCACTTGCGCCATCATTCCACGCACGTTCTGTATTTCACGGCTGGTACCAACAAGGCTGCGGAACAAATGCACTGGTCGGCGTTGGGGCTGGCGTTTGCTGTTCGACTGGGCTTCACGGTACAACTGGGTACGATGCAGGGTATCGATCAATTTGTTGTACGTGGGTGGCACCGCCACTGTGGCTATCACCATAAAACGATACAGATCTTCCAATTCGTCAGCGGCATGTTGATTTTCGTCACCGACCAAAACCACCGCCAATTCATCATTCCATGAACGAATTTCCTTTAATAATTGCGCCAGGTTTTGGTTGCCGTAGTCGCCGATGAAAATTGCCGCGTAATCTTCGCCACCCTTTTCCTCTGCAACGGAGGTTTGCCAATTGCTGCTACCGGTAACGGTTGCCGTTTCGCCAAGGAAATCCAAGAGGATTTTTAGATCATGCCGACGTGACGGATTATTGTCGATAACCAGAATTTTATTGTTACGCCACATACCCCAAGACCTTTTCATTTCATGCCTAAGCCACTGATTAAATATTGAAAATTTATAATCAGGGCGGTGAGATGAGTTGTTGGAGTAAGTAATAGACGAGGCAGCGAGTCTAGTCAAATTTCCGACGAAAAGTTTTTGGCGCTTTATCAACATTTACCCAACGCGCGCATTTATTCGCCAGAATTATGCCTCTGGTTTTTTTTAATTCGAGTAACGTTATCAGGTTTGATCAATTGAAAAATTATCAGCCTTCGTATCGCTTAGGGTTGGTTAGGTGATTTACCACCAATTTCATCCCATCCGGATTTAACGGTTTTTAGCAATTGGATGACTTCGTTGATCTTTTCCGCATCATTTTGAGCCGATGCTTCTAATAATCGGAAATTGATATATTCGTAAAGTTGATCCAGTCTTTCGGAGATTTCACCGGCACTCATATCCAGCGATGCCCGCAGTCCACCCACAATAGCAATGGCCTTTCCTATCAATTCTCCTTTTGCGGCATGTTCACATCGTTCCATTGCGCCCAGTGCCGCAGCCAAACGGCTTAACGCACCTTCGAATAATAATTGGATCAAGCGATGGGGAGAAGCGTTGCTGACTTCTGATTCAATACCTAATCGACGATACTGTTTCAGTGCTTCTTGCGGGTTGTAATTAGACACAAATTGCTCCTGCTAGCAGTAATGTTCATTAAGGCTAGCAGGCACAATGGACTTTTGCGAGTTTTGCTATAAAAAGCGGGTTTTAAAAACCAATTGGATAAAGTGGTTAATATTCCTTTGTATTAAGTGGCCTGCACCAAGGTAACTTCGCGATGGCATTGCGCAATCAATCCTGCATATACGCCTTTTAATTCGCTCAATGCGCGAACCAGGGTAGTTTTATCATCGCGATTGGCGGCAATGACCCGATCAATTAACACCACACAAATACGATCAAGATGGCGAACTTTTTCCCACTCCTCCCGTTCCAGCGCTTTCGTCAAGGCCTGTTGTAAATGACGCATAGCATTAATACCGGCGTCACCTTTATATTCAGGTTCTGGAACTAACTTGATTGTCATGGTAATTCTCCCTTCGCTCATTACACCTGGTTTGCAATCGCATCCCAGGCGGATTTTATTTCACCCAGTAAACGACCACATTCATCAAGGTATTCAGGATTATTTTCAAAATTTGCCTGGGTCAAACGACGAATAATATAGTCGTAAAGGCTATCCAGGTTGTCGGCCAGACCGCCACCATCCTTATCATTCAAACTCCCCTGCAACCCACCTACAATTGCCGTGGCTTTCCCGATCAATTCACCTTTGCGAGCGATCTGGTTCTGCAGCATGGCGCCTTTCGCCTGCGCAATCCGCTCAAGTGCACCTTCAAACAACATTTGGATCAATCGGTGGGGCGAGGCGGATTCGACACCGGAATGCACCTTGACACTGGCATAATTTTGCACGGCAGAATAGGAATTCATAAATCACCTGGGATTCAACGGGAGACATCGTTATTGTCAACGCGGGATAAATAATCCCTGCGCCCTAATGCTAGCGGCATAAATCACAAAACCTTTAATCGGAATCATCCCAAATACCCATCTTTTACTCCGCCAGTATGTTTGCCTGGGCGATATACGACGGGTAGCCGGCCTGAATGCGCCATCTACCTCATCAACAGGGCAAATAAAGACCGGTTTGAAAAACTATTGCACAACCTTAATTACTGTATATAATCACAATAACTGTACAAATAAACAGACCAGGAGTGCCATATGTCAGACTTAACGCCGCGCCAGGAAGAAGTATTAAACCTTATTCGTAAATATGCCGATGAAACCGGCTACCCCCCTACCCGTGCTGAAATCGCGCGCATCCTGGGTTTTAAGTCTGCTAACGCCGCTGAAGAACATATCAAGGCACTGGCCCGAAAAGGCGCAATTGAAATTATTCCAGGTGCGTCGCGTGGAATACGTTTGCCGGAAACCCACAACGGAATCCCGATTGTTGGACGTGTCGCTGCGGGCAACCCCATTCTTGCCCAGGAACACATAGAGGATTATTGCAATATTCCTTATGACTTTTTTTCACCCGGCGCGGATTACTTATTGCGTGTCCATGGCATGAGCATGAAAGATGCCGGAATACTGGATGGTGATTTACTGGCAGTGCATCGCACAGACCAGGTTCGGAATGGCCAAATTGTTGTTGCCCGGATTGGCGAGGAAGTGACAGTAAAACGCTTTAAACGCTCGGGAAACAAAGCATTGGTGGAACTTTGGCCTGAAAACCCGGAGTTTGATGTTATCCATGTGGATATGCGCGACCAGGAGTTTTGTATCGAAGGGTTAAGCGTAGGAGTAATTCGTCGTGACTAATCTAGCCCGTGTCAGCTCTACACATATCCAACGCCAGCAACCTTCAGGCGGAGTCACCGAATTGGTACTCACCAGTGATTCCCCGGAGCAAATGGCATTACTGATGCCTATGATTGCTTACCTCAGTAATAGTGCCAGGGATCGCTGGATAACCTGGATCGCGCCGCACAATATCAGTCGTGAATTATTGGAATCCTACGGGGTCAATACGCGTTATATACGTCTAATCCACTGCCATGATCTGCCGAGTTTGTTATGGATTACCTGGGAGGCATTGGCAGCGGGAAATAGCCACACCGTTATTTCCAGCCCGGGAAAACTAACCGATAAAGAATTGAATCAATTGGAGATTGCCGCTATGCAGGGAAAATGCCAGGGGCTGCTGTTGAGAGTTCGCTAGCAAGGACGCTGTCACTGACTAGTGCAGCATTAGTTTTTCGGTATCGTTTACTTCTTCAATAAGATCATCCAGCGTGGATTCAGCCTGCTGGTCCGCAATATCACCCGCCGCCTCCATACCAGCCTCAATCATTGCTTTAGCTACGTTGAATTTTTCCTCACCAAGAAAAGCCAGGGACTCGGAAGAAAAACGAATGGTGACCAAAGGTTCATTATTTTCGTCATCAGCCCGTGCCAGAGCCACATCGCCGTTCATAAGCTCAATGATTTCGTAAAACGATGACATAAATACCTCTAGGTAAACCGGGCGCGCATTCTAGCACCCAACACTATCAAAACCTATTACACCTTGGGAAATGCATATAGAAATAAACAAGCGCCTTCGGCCATAAATTTACACTGTTTCATTAGGAATCCCGGTAATAAGGATGCTTCACCAGCTTTTATAATTCGCTGATTACCTCCCCACAATACTATCAATTCACCTGTAACGGGCATAAGTAACCCATAGCCTGATTTCTCCGCATCGCAGGTACCCGCCTGCAAATGAATACGTCGCACTACAAAATCATCAAAATTCACGATCTGCTCAACGCTAGCAACATCATTCCTGAATATGACTTCTGGGCGAGAGGTAAACGGATGATCCATATTGGCGATGCTTAATGCTTCCCTGGTATCCCAATGGTTTTGGGTGAGAACTTTTTGTGCAAAACTGAGGATTTTTCGCTCGTAAACGGGCGTTTGGAATTCGACAACCCGGACACCATGCTGGAGCGCATGGGGTACAAGCCTGGGAACTGCCAAAGTGTCGCCTACCGTTAATGGCATATGGTTAACAAAATCATTCATTACCTGCCTTAACTGTTGCTCGTTTTGTATTAAGTCTTTGTATTCAATGGATTGCGACAAATTGTTAATCCATTTTTTCAACTTGACTGACGATAAAGGTTCGCTCAGACCTATATTTTCCTGTTGACGAAATCCATCCAGTTTTTTATCCAGAGCACGACGCACTTTCTCGTATTTTTCCACTGCATCCAGATAAGCTTTCTTAAATTCATCGTCGTTCGCATAGGCAGACCTTTTTGCAGGTGAAAAGCCCAACTGGATATAACCAACCCCCTCCGGCCAAGCCTGGGTATCGATATGCGTAACGACATAAACTTCTTGCTTCTCTTCATGCAATTCGAAGTAAAGGTCGCCATACACCTCATCGGGCAAAGGATCGAGCACCTTTAACAAAATCAATGATTGTTCGGTTGTTTGCGGAAAGAGCGCTAAAACCCAAGGCAAAGGCAGCGCACCACCGATTCCCTTCACTCCCGCCTGGCCGCGCTCCTCTATCCCGGTAAACCATATTTCCCGCCCCCAGGGTTTGGGTACCTGTACCGGAAGCAAATTCCAAGGCGCTGAAATATCCAGGACGGGAAAGTGATTCCTTTGTGCGTAACTTGTGATGGATGCCAGGTCACCAGCCAGCGAATCAATATCCGGTAACTTTCCTGCGGAAAAAGGAAACATACATACATGAATGACCGGTTCTGGTGATTGGGTATTCACATGGATTATTGCAACCAGTTCTATTGCCGGTTGGCCAGGAAGATAAGGTTGTGGACATTTGAAGCCCATGGCGAATGACTGGTCATCAATACCATTCAATAGATGGGAAAGTTGGGAGAAAACCCAGGCAGCTGGCGAAGCGCCCTCATCAAGGCGAAAAAACTTCAAATCATATCCATCCCAAAAAAACGATGGAGGATTTTAACAGAGGTTCAGAAAAAACCTTGCAAATAAGATGGCAAAGTTCTGTACATCAGCAAACAGCCAATCCGCAGATTGGCTGTTTGCTGCGGGCAAACGTTCAGGGCACTAATTTACCCGTTCGAGAACGGTTGTTATCCCCTGCCCCAGGCCAATGCACATAGTGGAGACGCCGAGATTCATATCACGATCTTGCATAACCGTCAGAAGGGAGCCGGTAATCCGCGTACCGGAGCATCCAAATGGATGCCCCAATGCGATGGCCCCGCCATGCAGGTTAACTTTATCGTTCATCACATCCAGCAATTTAAGGTCCTTCAGGACGGGTAAAGCCTGTGCCGCAAACGCTTCGTTAAGCTCTACAACATCTATGTCCTCCATGGTGAGATTGGCAGCTTTGAGCGCTTTCTCAGTAGAAGGAACTGGGCCATATCCCATAATGGAAGGATCAACCCCGGCCAACCCTAATGACACTACCTTTGCAATCGGTTTTATACCCAGGGATTTTGCGCGCTCCGCCGACATCACCAACATCACCGACGCACCATCGCTGAGTTGCGATGAGGTACCGGCGGTAACCTGGCCATTCTTTGGATCGAACACCGGCGGTAATTTTGCCAGGGCTTCCACCGTTGTTTCCGGACGAATAGTTTCATCCTGGTCTACCGAAATTAGAAAACCATCAGCATTGTGGCCATCGACGGGAATGATTTCACGGCTGAATTTACCGCTTTCGCGAGCCTTTGCGGCGAGTTGATGGGAGCGAGCGCCAAACTCGTCCATTTGTTGGCGATTAATGCCATGCAGAAGCGCAAGGTATTCCGCTGTCATCCCCATATTGCCGGCCGCCTTGGCGACCGATAACCCTAGCAGGGGGTTTATACTGACTGACTCATACATGGGCAAATGCCCCATATGTTCCACTCCGCCAATCAAATAAACATCACCTAGCCCGGCACGGATATTCGCCGTCGCGGTATGTAAAGCAGTCATGGAGGAACCGCAAAGGCGATTGATCGTTTGCGCAGGTACGGTATGCGGCAACCCCGCCAGTAGCAAAATATTCCGGGCAATATTAAAAGCTTGTTCCTCGCGCTGCATTACACAGCCCCAGAGTAAATCGTCAATGGTATTGGGGTCCAATTGCGGATTGCGCGCCAACAGGCCCCTGATAATCGCAGCAGAGATATCATCTGCCCGCATATGACGGAAGCAGCCATTTTTTGAACGCCCCATAGCGCTGCGAGCATAATCGACAATAACAACGTCGCGTGGTTGTAAGCTCATTGTCCTGACTCCTTAACCGTAAAATTTCTGATTGTTAGCCGCTTTGGCTTTCAAGCTGTCGGGTGGGGTATATAAGGCCCCAAGACCGCTGAATTTATTCGCCATATCGTAAAATGCTTGCGCACTTATAGAGTCAATCCAGCGGAAAACCCCGCCGCGGAACGGAGGAAAACCGGTGCCATAGACCAGGGCCATATCCGCTTCCGCTGCCGTTTCAACTATGCCCTCATCAAGGCAACGCGTTAATTCGGTAGCCATGGGAATCATCATCCGGGCGACTATATCTTCATCGCTTATTTCCACTGCGGCGGTAATTGTCGGTTTAAGGATGTCGAGCACTTCGGGTGCGGGTACCTTCGCCGGCTTTCCTTTCTTATCCAATTCGTAGTTGTAAAAACCTTTTTCATTTTTCTGGCCCAGGCGGCCGGCGGCAAAAAGCGCATCGGTACAAGAAGTGAAATCGCGTTTCATACGGTCAGGGAAACCCTCAGCCATGACTTTTTCGGCGTGGACGGCGGTATCAATCCCTACCACATCCAGTAAATAGGCAGGACCCATGGGCCAACCCCAGGTTTCCATTACCTTATCAATACGCTGGAAATCCACACCATCACGAACCAGCATCGCAAACCCGGCCAAATAGGGAAACAACACGCGATTCACCAGGAAACCGGGGCAATCTTTGACAACTATTGGTTTTTTACCCATCGCATTTGCGTAAGCTACCGTACGGGCGACAGCGTTGTCCGAGGTTTTCACACCGCGAATCACTTCGACCAGGGGCATCATATGCACGGGGTTGAAAAAATGCATGCCACAGAAATTTTCCGGGCGGCTCATGGCTTCCGCCAAAAGAGAAATCGAAATGGTGGAGGTATTGGATGCAATGATGGTATCGGCTTTCACCCTGGATTCAACTTCGGCTAAAACAGCTTTTTTTACCTTTGGATTTTCAACAACCGCCTCAACCACAATATCCACCTGGTCAAAGCCGTCATAGCTTAACGCTGGTTCGATGCGATTAAGCACATCGCCCATTTCCGCCGCCGACATTTTTTTACGTTCAACACGCTTGCTTAATAATTTATTGGCTTCGGATAATCCCAAATCGATGCCTTTCTGGGCAATATCCTTCATTTTGATAGGCACGCCTTTGAGTGCTGATTGATAGGCAATCCCTCCCCCCATTATTCCAGCGCCCAAAACCGCGGCGCGCTCGATTTTTTTATCTGCCTTTTTCTCCCATCCCTTTGCCTTTTTACCCAACATTTGCTCATTGACAAAAATACCAACCAATGACTGGGCAACCGGGGTTTGCGCCATTTTGGCGAAGTTTTCCGCTTCCGCCTGTAACGCTTCATCGCGACCTTTATCCGCAGCTTTTTGCATGGCTTTAATCGCACTCACCGGGGCCGGATAGTTGCGCCCGGCCTGTGCTCCCACAAATGCCTTGGAAGTTTCAAACGCCATCATGGATTCAATGAAGTTTAACTTCAACGGACCTTTCTTCTGGGTTCGACGCGCCAGATAATCAAACTTGCCATTCATACATTGCTTCAAACAATGCAATGCGGCCTCATAAAGCTTTTCCTGTTCGACTACGGCATCAACAACACGAACAGCCAAGGCAGTTTCCGCATCGTTTTCCTTGCCTGCGGCAATCCACTCAACCGCTGTATCCAAGCCCGCAATCCGGGGCAAACGCACGGTTCCTCCCCAGCCGGGTATTATCCCCAGCTTGGTTTCCGGCAAACCGACTTTGGCATTGGTACTTGCAATGCGGTAATCGCAGGAAAGGCAAAACTCAAATCCACCACCCAATGCGAAACCGTTAATGGCGACGACAGTCGGAAACGGCAGATCTTCAAGGCGGCAAAAATTGCGATTATTGGTCGCAAGGTGGCTTGTAATATTTTCTGGTCCAGACGCAAAAACAGCGCCAAATTCCATAATGTCGGCCCCGACAATAAATACATCCTTGGCACTTTTTACCAACAGCCCCTTGACGTCTTTGGCTTGATCGAGCAAATCCAGAACCTGTTGGAGTTCAGAGACGGCAAGCAAATTGAATTTATTCACTGACTCGCCTTGCAGGTCAAAGGTTAACTCCGCAATACCTTCCGGCAGCAGCGAAACCTTAAGGGCTTTTCCTTGGAACATAATCAAATCTCTCTTTGTAATAGGAGGGAAAACCAGGCTTTGAGTTTAGCAGGCGGAGGTTAAGTTGCCTCACGCCATACAGAGCTAACGGGAATAATACGAAAAAAAACAATAATTAGTGCCCGCCCACAATGCGCGAACAAAGGAATAGCTGGAGGGGGACTTCGCCGGAATTAATAAACTGATGGAGTTGGCGCGCGGGAATGTAAAAGCTATCCCCGGCGCTTAACTGTTCAGTCGCTGCAATTATTTTTAATTGTGCAATGCCCGACACAACCAAACCGGCGGTGTCACATTCCGGCAATCCCAGTCCGCTAGTATTATTAACCGGGATAACCAGCATTCGGGAATTTAATTGATCTCCTGTTTGGGAAAGGCTCCTTTCCCCGGAAAACGATAAATTTGAAGCTCGATTAACACGAACGGTAGATGTCGACTGAATGGCGAAAAAATCCGATAGGCTAATGGGGATGACTGCGAGAATACGCTCAAGCGACTGAATACTCGGGCTGACCTGCCCAAGCTCAATCATTGAGATATTGCTATTGGTGACGCCGGCACGTTTAGCTAATTCTCGCTGGGAAATGCCAAATGTTTCGCGGATTAACTTGAGGCGCGCAGCAACATGACCATGGGAGCTATGGGAAACCGCAGGATCGGGCGAGCTTAATGAATCCAGGCCAATTCCTTTAATAGACATATTCAGCACCTAGATATATGAAGTCCATTTCATTAAACACCGGACTTAAACCCGGCGTTATAGCTAGGCTTACTTTCTGGAGGCAAGTAATTGTTCACGCTCAGCCGTCGGCAAATTATCAACGATTAGTTGATAGGAATGGTCGATCATCCGCTGGATTTGCTCCGTTGGAATGGAGCCATCCAATATGATGGTATTCCAGTGTTTTTTATTCATTTGAAACCCCGGCCGCACCGCTGGATATTGCTCACGCAATTGCAGGGCTAAATCAGGATCGCACTTGAGGCTCACGCGCGGAACACCGCCTTCAGCCGTCAAGGTCGCAAACATTTTATGGCAGACTTTATACACCGCCATATCAGGGCCAGAAGGGAACATCTCTTTGGCCTGATGTTTATTTAATAGGTATTTCTGTGCAGAAAGAAAATCCATGTTTTAGTCCTTTATCGAACAACTCAGGTCGATTAAAAAGCTATAAAAAAGGGTTAGGGTTAGTGCAATAGCACTGTTACAGGATTGCCCAAGCCGCAAATCAGCAAAATCGATAATTTGTACTTGAAACTGCCCTTGTACTGGCACCGGTTACACTCCTGAAATATCCGCATAGGCTGAACGCCATGCCTATATGACCTTAAGTTATCGTCGAGGTTTTATAATATACCCGCCAATAGTTTTAGATCATCGGCCCGTTCCCTCTATTACTGCCTATTCTGCATCAGCTAAAAAAGAAGCGATAGAGAGAATGGCACCAAAATCAACAATTCTTAACTTGGTGTTGATTTTATGGTCTATTTGACCAAATGTCACCATATTCAACATCAGTAATATGCAATCGTATGGAAACCTCCTTTTTGAAGACTAGCATATAGGTTACAAAAAAATAAAATACACACATTTTTCATAACCGGACATTAATACCCGAATACACCATCAAAACGAAGTTCGACGATACTCCCTGTACTCAGGCTCCCAAAAGTTTTGCTGTATTTTTTCCTCAATCAAATCTTCCGGAATAGGCATGGCAACACCATCAGCAATGGCTTGAAGTACGATCGCCTTTGCAATTGACTTGCTAACGGTTCGAATAGTTTCCAATGGGGGCAATAAAGCCCCCTCGCCTGTTTGGACCACCGGCGAGGAATCAGCCAAGGCCTTACTCGCCGCCATCATCATAGAGTCAGTAATCCTCGATGCCTTGGCAGTGATTACCCCCAATCCAACCCCCGGGAAAATATAACTATTGTTACATTGCGCAATTTCGATACACCGGTCCCCCATATCGACAGCAGGAAACGGGCTGCCGGTAGCAACCAATGCTTTCCCTCCTGTCCAGCGCAGCAGATCTACCGGTTGGGCCTCCGCTTGCGAGGTCGGGTTGGATAACGGCAAAATCAGCGGGCGCTCACAATGCATTTGCATGGCTTCCACTACCGCTTTGGTAAATAGGCCGGCTTGTCCCGATACGCCAATTAAAACACTCGGCCTGGTATTAACGACAACATCCAGCAAATTAATAGGCCCATCACCTCGTTCATGAGTCAAGGACCAGTTAGCTACTATCTCATCCGGAGTACAAAACGGGCGTTGGAAATCAAATATTTCGGGGGCATTTTCCTGGAGTAAACCATATTTACTTATCAAAAAAATCCGGCTTCTCGCTTCGCTTTCAACAGTGCCCTCCGCAACCATCTGCTTCACGATTTGGTCAGCGATACCGCAGCCGGCAGAGCCGGCACCCGCGAATACAATACGCTGCTCGCTCAACGTCTGGCCTTTCGCCAGGCATGCGGACATGAGCGTACCCACAGTAACTGCCGCAGTCCCCTGGATATCATCATTAAAACAACATAATTGATTGCGATAACGTTGTAATAACGGTGTTGCATGATTTTGTGAAAAGTCCTCAAATTGTAAAAGGACATTTGGCCAACGTACCCTCACAGCCTGAATGAATTCATCCACAAATTGATAATAATCCTCACCGCTAATCCGCGGATGGCGCCACCCCATGTACATGGGATCATCCAGTAACGCTGCATTATTAGTTCCCACATCGAGAGTTACAGGTAATGTATAAGCCGGGCTAATACCACCACATGCGGTATACAAGGCAAGTTTACCAATGGGAATTCCCATCCCGCCTATTCCCTGGTCACCTAGCCCCAGGATACGCTCACCATCGGTAACTACTATTACTTTGACATTTTGCTTGGTCGCATTTTGAAGCATATCGTCAATGCGATCCCGGTCAGGATAGGAAATAAAAAGCCCGCGCTTGCGGCGATATATTTTGGAAAATTGCTGACAAGCCAAACCTACCGTAGGGGTATAAATCAACGGCATTATTTCGGTGAGATGGTCAGTTACCAGGCGAAAATAAGCAGTCTCGTTAGTGTCTTGTATATTACGTAAATAAATATGTTTATCGATCGGCGTCTGAAATGAACATAGCTGGTGGTAAACGCGAGCTTCCTGCTCTTCGATAGTTTCAATCTTATAGGGTAACAATCCCTCCAGGTTGAACTGTTGCCGTTCGCGTTGGGTAAAGGCGCTGCCTTTATTTAACAACGGCGCCTCCAACAGCGCCGGTCCTGCGAAGGGAATATAAATTGGACGTCTTTTCGTCATGATCATCAATGACCCGATAGTGGATGTGGCAACCATAGCGCAAATACCCTAACACAACCAGAGGTTATAACCAGAAGTGTTATTATTTTTTCGTTTCAAACGTTAAAATGTTTACGAATATTATTTTTATTACAGGTTAACCATGAATATTGAAGCATTCATCGCAAAGCTAAATTCAACCCCCTCCAGTATCGATTTTAAAGAAACTATTGCACTGATTGACGCTCACTATAATTTCACCGCTACAGAATTTAAAAATGGTGATATGAAAAATGATGCGGGACAAAATTCAGGGTCGTGTAAATTATTTTCATTTGCTCAACAAATGAACCTCACAAAGGAACAAACGTTGAGTTGTTTTGGTGATTATTATCGTATTGATGTATTGCAACATCCGGATGCGAACGATCATCAAAATATCCGTAATTTCATGAAATACGGCTGGGAAGGGATCAATTTTAAAGGCAAGGCCCTCTCCCCTAAATAATCCGGGTAAACGCTATGTGGATACAAAAAGAAATCCAGTTGCCGGAACATCGCCGGGGCTTTCATTTGATTACCGATAAACTTTTAAGGGAAATACCGGAATTAAAACAAACCAAAGTTGGATTATTGAATATCCTCATCAAACATACTTCCGCATCGCTCACCATTAACGAAAATGCTGATCCGACAGTGCGCAAAGACTTTGAAAGTTTTTTTAATCGCCTGGTGCCCGAAAACGAACCTTATTATTTACATAATGACGAAGGGAGCGACGACCTTCCCGCCCATTTAAAAAGCAGCCTTCTTGGTGCGAGCCTTAATATTCCCATTACACAAGGACGATTGAATTTGGGAATATGGCAAGGTATTTATTTATGTGAGCATCGCAATCATGGGGGAGCCAGATCATTGGTTTTAACGTTACAAGGCGAAACCAGTTAATAAAAATGGTCTTTGCGCTAAGAATTTAATTATCGCAATGAAACCCGCCAACCTGAACTGCCCCAGGTTGGCAAATCACCGATTCAGGGAGCAGTTCATTCCGGGCATACTTACAATAAATTATTTGCGAAATCCAGGGGGTAAAGCACCTCCGGATGGCATGCCACCGGGCATCATTCCGTTCAAACCGCGCATCATTTTTTGCATGCCGCCACCTTTCATTTTGCCCATCATTTTGGCCATTTGCTTATATTGTTTTAACAGGCGGTTCAAATCCTGAATTTGCGTGCCGGAACCCATGGTTATACGGCGCTTGCGCGAACCACTCAAATCGTCAGGGTTACGGCGTTCTTCCGGAGTCATTGAATTGATAATCGCTTCCATGGTTTTGAATTGCTTATTCATATTGGAAGACTGGGCCAATTGCGCAACATTGCCGAGGCCAGGTAATTTATCCAACATAGAGGTCAACCCGCCCATGTTTTGCATTTGCTGCAATTGATCACGCAAATCTTCCAAGTCAAACTTTTGGCCTTTGGTAACTTTCTTAATCAGCTTTTCCGCTTTTTCCTTATCGACGTTACGCTCAACTTGCTCAATTAACGAGAGCACATCACCCATTCCGAGAATACGTGAAGCGATGCGATCGGGATGGAATGGCTCCAGCGCATCCACTTTTTCGCCCATCCCCAAAAACTTGATAGGTTTGCCGGTGATATGGCGAACAGATAAAGCAGCCCCGCCACGGGCATCGCCATCCGCTTTGGTCAGAATAACACCGGTAAGGGGTAAGGCATCATTAAACGCCTTAGCGGTATTTACCGCGTCCTGGCCGATCATGGCATCAATTACAAATAAAGTTTCGATAGGACTAATGGCCGCATGAAGGTCTTTTATTTCGGTCATTAACTCTTCATCAACATGCAAGCGACCGGCGGTATCCACAATTAACACATCAAAAAATTGCTTCCTGGCGTGATCAATCGCATTGCGCGCAATATCCAGCGGTTTTTGATCCCCGGACGATGGATAAAAATCCACTCCGACTTCACCAGCCAGTGTCTGTAATTGTTGAATGGCAGCAGGCCGATAAATGTCCGCGCTGACCACCAATACCTTTTTCTTTTCACGCTCTTTGAGAAAGCGGGCCAATTTGGCAACCGAGGTTGTCTTACCGGCACCTTGCAAACCCGCCATCAATACCACCGCTGGCGGCTGTTGCGCCAGGTTCAGGGATTCATTAGCCTGCCCCATAGTGGCAACCAATTCAGCCTCAACAATTTTTATGAATTGCTGGCCGGGGTTTAATGCTTTGCTGATTTGCTGGCCCAATGCACGACTGCGGACCTGATCAATAAAGGCTTTAACCACAGGCAATGCTACGTCTGCCTCCAGCAGGGCTTTACGTACATCACGCAAGGCATCTTTGATATTGTCTTCGCTGAGGCGCGCCTTGCCGGTAATGGTGCGCAGGGTATGGGATAAACGGTCGGTTAGATTCTCAAACATAGCCTGTCTCAAAACATCAGTTGAAAGTTGATCACCTGCGATAAGCCTTGCTTGGCGGCGATCCGATAAAGTGGCGGCGATTATACCTTCAAAATGCCCGCCGCAGGTGTATTACGCCGGCAATCCTTAATACCCGGGTCGATACTTATCAAGGTCATTTCTCATTTAATCTTCTCTTTGGAAGGGCCTTGTGACACACTTGCGACCTCGGTTTTGCCCTTGAAAATGCCCTAAAGGATCACCCATTCCAGCATGATGACATTAAGCGCCAACCTCATTGCCCTGTTTATTTATACCATCGCGGCCATTTATTTTGGGCGACAGTTTGGCCGTCATCAGTCGCTGCCGTCGGTTCATATACGCTATGTCGCATTGCTCGCCTTGATTATCCACGGCATCGGTGTTTATGGCCTGAGCCTGGATGATGGTCACCTGGCCTTTAGTTTATTTTCGGTATCCTCGTTAATTTTTTGGGTGGTAAATGCGATAGTTCTCATGAGCAGCTTAAGAAAAGAGGTGCACAATTTATTCCTGCTTTTGTTCCCCCTTTCCGCGGCGTCAGTATTGGGGTCGTTATTGGGCAACAATCCGGATTGGCGGCACACGCTGGAATACACTATTGCCGCCCATGTGATTTTATCAATCCTGGCCTACAGCCTTCTTACTATCGCCAGCCTGCAAGCCCTTTTACTTGCCTATCAAAATCGTGCATTGAAAAATAAAAGCCTTCTTGCCAATAGCAAACTCCTCCCCCCCTTGCAAACCATGGAGTCATTGCTGTTCGAATTTTTATGGGTAGGGGAATTACTCCTTACTTTTGCGATAGCTTCAGGTTTCTATTTCCTGGAAGATATGTTCGCGCAACATTTAGTCCACAAGACTGTTTTTGCATTAATCGCCTGGTTTATTTACGCGCTTTTGCTCTGGGGGCGCTTTCAATTGGGATGGCGCGGCACTAAAGCGATTCGCTGGGCTTTGGCGGGGTTTGTATGTTTAATGCTGGCATACTTCGGTAGCAAGTTAGTGCTGGAAATCATCTTGAATAAAATATGATGGTTTCAGTTTCCATCATTGTTCTGCGAATTATCGGTTTTATTGGCGCGTGTTTTGAACTTATGCAACACCCAACCCAATAGCGCAGCCGTACCAATTAACCCAACCAATAAAATAAGCAATATCAAAAGATATCCACCCATTTCTTTCCAGCTTAAACCCCATCCGTAAACCGCCAGCATTAAAAAACAAAAACCGGCCAATAAATTAATACCCAAACCGCGATGCCTTAAGAGTTTACGCAAAACCATAGATTACCTGCTAAACGACCCTGGTTGCCTAGCCTACCAACAACTTAACTAATAAATAAGCCAATACGAATCCGCACAGAGCAATCACTTTTACAGCAACGCTTTTTTGAATGGGGGATAAGAACTGGAAGCGAGAATGCCTGGATACCAGCAGCTGTGCCAACACATAGATCAGCATAAAACCACCAGCCCAATGCAAGGCGTATTCGCTGAATATTTGCTCTTTCATATCCAATAGACCTATTCCCGACGCCATTGGGTGGTGCCGTCACGTGTATCCTCCAGCACAATGCCAGCTTCTGTTAATGCTTTCCGTATTTCATCGGCACGCGCATATTGTTTGTCTTTTTTCGCTTGAATACGTTCCGCAATTAACCGCTCCACATCTTCGGCGGAAATTTGGTCGGTCGCTCCTGACTGCAAAAATTCGGTCGGGTCAAACCTGAATATTCCCAGGATACCCCCCAGTGCCTTTAACTCAGCGGCCAATTGCGAAGCGCGCCCGACTTCCTGGCAGCTGTTCAACTCACGAACCAGGTCATACATGGTGGCCAGGGCTACACGCGTATTGAAATCATCATTCATCGCATCGACGAAAGCCTTGTAATACTGGCTGTTGGCAATATCCGCAATACTCGCCGGGGCTACCGCAACATGATCGCGCAATGCGGAATAAAAACGTTCCAACCCGGCTCGGGCTTCAACCAGGCTATCTTGAGAATAATTTATCGGGCTGCGGTAATGGCTACTGATAAGAAAGAAACGCACCACCTCCGGATGATACTTTTCCAAAACATCACGGATAGTAAAAAAATTACCCAGCGACTTGGACATTTTTACTCCGTCCACACGCAACGGAGCCACATGCATCCAATAATTTACATAGGAGTGCCCGTTTGCCGCTTCACTTTGGGCAATTTCATTTTCATGGTGGGGAAATTGTAAATCTGCACCACCACCATGGATATCCAATTGATCACCGCAACATTTTTTTGCCATTGCTGAACATTCGATATGCCAACCGGGACGACCTTGCCCCCATGGTGATGGCCAGGAAGGTTCGCCCGGTTTCGCCGCTTTCCACAACACAAAGTCACGCGCATCTTCTTTAATTTCATCAATTTCGATGCGCGCCCCCGCCAGTAGCTCATCAATATTTTTGTTCGACAACTTCCCGTAACCATCAAAACTGGTTACCCGGTAATAAACATCCCCGTTTGTTGCCGCATAAGCGTGGCCTTTTTTAATAAGGGTATCGACAATTTCAATAATTGGACCGATAAATTCCGTCGCACGTGGTTCCACGGTGGGCGGCAGGATGCCCAAACTTTTTTCATCTTCGTGCATGGCATCAATGAAACGCTGGGTCAATTCATCAAATTTTTCGCCCAACTCATTCGCACGACGAATTATTTTGTCATCGATATCGGTAATGTTATGAACAAAATTCAAATCCCAGCCCTGGCTGCGCAAAAACCTGGCAATCACATCGAAAGCAATGGAAGTGCGTGCGTGGCCAATGTGGCAATAGTCATAGACGGTAATGCCGCAGACATACATAGAAATTTTGTTGGGCTTCAGCGGCTTAAAAATTTCTTTCTGGCGTGTGAATGTATTGTATATCTGCAACATATTTATTCCTGTTCTTCTTTGCTGAAGCTGTCTTTCAAACTGATGGTACGGTTAAATACCGGCTTCTCCGCCGTGCTGTACCTGCTATCCAGGCAAAAATAGCCCTGACGTTCAAATTGAAAATTATTCCCTACCACGGCCTTACCCAAGCTCACTTCCGCTTTACAGCCTTCCAATATCTCCAGATTCTTTGGATTTACCGCATCCAGGAAATTCTTGCCACCTGCATCCGGTGCTTCATCGCTAAATAAACGGTCATATAACCGCACTTCACAATCCAGATTTTGTGTTGCAGACACCCAATGGATTACACCCTTCGGTTTAACGCCATCTTCCGGGTCCTTACCCAAAGTCCCTTCGATGATACGCGCGCGGATTTCAATAATTTTTCCCGCTTCGTCTTTGATGGCTTCATCCGCTTCAATTACATAAGCGCCGCGCAAGCGAACACGCTTACCCAAAACCAAACGCTTATATTTTTTATTGGCATCTTCACGAAAATCTTCCTGCTCAATAAAAAGGGTTGGGCTAAATGGAATTGTGCGGTCGCCAAGGTCCTCGCGGCCCGGATGATTGTGAACGGTTAGAGTTTCCACTTTATCGGCGGGATAATTGGTTAAACTAACTTTCAGTGGACGCAATACACACATGGCGCGCGGCGCGTTTTTATCCAAATCATCGCGAACGCAAAACTCCAACATGCCCACGTCAACAACGCCATCAGAACGAGTTACCCCAATACGCTCACAAAAATTGCGTAATGATGCAGGGGTGTAGCCACGGCGACGCATACCGGCAATAGTAGGCATACGAGGATCGTTCCAACCATCCACATAGCCTTCATCAACCAATTGTTTCAATTTTCGCTTGCTGGTAACGGCGTAGTTAATATTTAAACGCGCAAACTCATATTGACGCGGTGTGGCCGGTACCGGCAAATTCTGAATAAACCAATCGTATAACGGCTTATGGTCTTCAAATTCCAGGGTACAAATGGAATGGGTAATTCCTTCAATTGCATCACTTTGCCCATGAGCAAAATCGTAAGAGGGATAAATACACCATTTATCACCTGTTTGGTGATGGTGCGCTTTCTTAATGCGATAAATAATGGGATCGCGCAAATTGATATTGGGTGAGGACATATCAATTTTCGCGCGCAACGAACACGCCCCCTCATCAAACTCCCCCGCGCGCATCCTTTCAAACAGGTTGAGGTTTTCCTCAACCGAACGGTCTCGATAGGGAGAATTCTTCCCGGGTTCAACCAGGGTGCCGCGATATTCACGCATTTGTTCTGCGCTCAGGTCACATACAAATGCCAAGCCATTCCTAATCAGGTGGATTGCCCAATCATGCAACTGGTCAAAATAATCCGATGTATATTTGACCTTGCCATCCCATTGGAAGCCTAGCCATTTCACATCCTCCATAATGGAATTGACGAACTCCTCGTTTTCCTTTTCCGGATTGGTATCGTCAAAACGCAAATTACACACACCGCCAAACTCTTCCGCCACACCGAAATTGAGGCAAATTGATTTTGCATGGCCAATGTGCAGGTAGCCGTTGGGCTCTGGAGGAAAACGTGTCACTATTTTTTTGTGTAGCCCTTGCTCCAGGTCCTTGCGAATAATTTGTTGGATAAAGTGCAAGGGTTTGGCTTTTGCTTCGGCGTCGTTAATTGCAATCGAGGAATGATTGTCGCTCATGGGATAACAAATCCGTTGGATGATTCGTGAGTCAGAATGCAATCCTGTCGGCAGGATTACGAGATGGGGCTATTCTACTGATTTGACAGGACTTTTCATACTCGGCAAACATACAGAACACCGCATTGAAGTACGAAAAGCTCAAAAAACCCTCAGTCTTTAACAGGCGGCGGTGGCGCTGCACGATAATCACTGCGACGATTCAACTGGTAACGCCTCACCGCTTGATTATGCGCATCGAGCGTATCGGAGAACTCGCTGGTTCCATCTCCCTTGGCGACAAAATATAGCGCATTGCCAGCTGCCGGATTTAGCGCTGCCTTGATCGAAGCAGCGCTGGGTAAGGCAATAGGAGTTGGAGGAAGGCCGCCAATAACATAGGTGTTATATGCCGTTGCCTCTTCGAGATTTTTCCGGGCAATGCGCCCCCGGTATTTATCACCCATACCGTAGATTACCGTGGGGTCAGTTTGCAGCTTCATGCCCTGCTGCAAACGCCTGACAAACACCCCGGCAATTTGCTCACGCTCGCTGTGATGCCCTGTTTCGCGCTCAATAATCGACGCCATAATCAGCGCTTCGTAAGCATTTTTATACGGCAAGCCCGGTGCCCGCTTTTCCCACTCGGCATTTAGCAATTGCTCCATCCGATGATAGGCTTTTTGTAAGATTTCAATATCGCTGGTATTGCGACTGAAACTATAGGTATCCGGGAAAAACCAACCTTCCGGATGCTCGATCGGCAAATTTAAAAGCGCCAACTGTTCTTTCTCTGTTTTTCCCGATAGTTCATGGCGAACCGATGAATTGTTTTCCAATACCGTTACCGCTTGCTTGAACGTCCACCCTTCAACAAAAGTCACCTGGTATAAAACCACCTCACCTTTTCTTAGCTTTTCCAACAAGGTTTCAGGGGTAGTACCCTGCGCAAAAAAATATTCCCCCGCATGCACTTTGCTGGTATCGGTAAGGCGTGCATAAAGCCTTAATAAGCGCGGATATTCGAGCAACTTTTGTGCACTCAAATCGTTTGCCAGATGCCCGAGAGTTTGCCCTTGCTTTAATTCGTAGGTATAACCTTCACTACTTATGTTTAGCGGTGTTTTTAACCAATTCTGGACATAAATCCATGCTGTTGCGGCAAACAGCAGAGCAACCAGGCAAATAGCGATTGCCAAGCCGAATAGTTTTATGAAGAGGGAGTTTTTTTTCATATACTCATCAAGCATTCAAAAATGATTAAACATCCAGAAATAAAGCGGTTAATTTTTTTTGTAAGCCTCGGGTAACGCTCCCTTCCCACCGGGCAGATATTCCCTCGATTCGGTTAACAGGCCAGATTCCATACACACTGTTGGATAAAAACACTTCGTCAGCCCGCTCCAAGTCACTCACATCACAATTTGTCATCTTTACCGGTATGTTTAGTTGCGGCGCAAGCACTTCGACAATTACGCGACGCATAATGCCTGCCACACCGGCCTCGGATAAATCGGGAGTCAGCAGTTTCCCATCCTTTACGATAAAAAGATTACTGACTGTGGCTTCAATCAATTTACCATCCGTACTCAATAACAAGCCTTCCGCAAATTCATCGCCCCATTCCGCACGGGCCAAGATATGTTCAAGTCGATTCAAATGCTTGATACCCGCCAATGCGGGATTTTTCCCGAGGCGGATATCACATATCCGCACGGCTACACCATCACGAAACGCCACAGATTCAAGTGGGCCGCCTGCAAATACCCCGACAAAATAGGTTGGCGCCGTATTTTCCGGTAAGCGGTATCCACGTCCGCCAACACCGCGCGTAACCTGAATTTTTACCACCGAATCCGGAGCAGAATCACATTTGGAAAGCGCCTGGTCTAAATATCTTTGCAAAACCTGTTCATCGACCGGGATATTCAAGCGCTCCGCTGAACCCAGCATACGCTCGCGATGGTAGGGCCAAAGTGGAATCCGCCCCTTGGTGCAACGACAGGTTTCGAAGAAACCATCGCCATAGCTAAAACCGCGATCCAACGGCGACACTAATGCATCAGGAACACCGTTAACACTGATGAATGGAAGGATCATAAAAACCTCTATACAAAAACGCCGGACTGTTCCCAGTCCGGCGTCAATTGGCTAGAAAACCAAATGCAACTTAGACCTTGCGGAAAATCAATGATCCATTCGTACCACCAAAACCAAAGGAATTGGAAAGCACAGCTTCAATTTTCCGCTCTTGCGCTGTGTGAGGTACAAGGTTGATATCACAACCATCTTCGGGATTGTCGAGATTGATTGTTGGCGGAGCCACTTGATCGCGAATCGCCAATACACTGAAAATGGCCTCTACTGCACCCGCCGCACCCAGCAAGTGGCCAATCATGGACTTGGTGGAACTAACCGCCACCTGCCCTACAGCGCTGCCCATAACCGCCTTAACCGCCCGACATTCTGCCTTATCCCCCGCTGATGTCGATGTACCATGGGCGTTAATATAATTAATGAGTTCCAACGGAATACCAGCGTCAATAATGGCATTATGCATTGAGGCAGCAGCACCGGAGCCGTCTTCCGGTGGCGAAGTCATGTGGTAAGCATCTCCACTCATACCAAAGCCGATCAGTTCGGCATACATTTTTGCGCCACGCTTTTTGGCATGTTCGTATTCTTCCAATACCAGCACACCTGCGCCATCCCCCAATACAAATCCGTCGCGATCCTTATCCCATGGGCGGCTTGCAGCCTGGGGATTCTCATTGCGTGTAGATAACGCCCGTGCAGCGGCGAATCCACCCAGCCCAAGGGGGGTCGTTGCCATTTCCGCACCGCCGGCGACCATTACGTCGGCATCCCCGTGCTGGATCATGCGCGTGGCAAAACCTATGCTATGGGTTCCCGTCGTACAGGCGGTAGTCATTGCGATATTCGGCCCGCGCAAGCCATACATAATTGACAGGTTGCCGGAAATCATATTGATGATCGCACTGGGTACAAAGAACGGTGATATACGACGGGGCCCCTTGTGCTCCAGCGTAAATGACCCCTCCTCAATAGTTCCAATTCCGCCAATACCTGAACCTATGGATACGCCAATACGACCGGCATTCTCGTCGGAAATCTCCAGCCCCGAATCACGGATTGCCTGGATACCCGCAACCATACCGTATTGGATAAACGGGTCCATCTTGCGCGCTTCCTTACTGGGGAAATAATCATCTACCACCAGATTTTTTACCGAAGCACTGAACTGTGTCGTGAATCCCGATGCATCGAAATGAGAAATAGTGGACACACCGCTTTTCCCATTAACTATACCTTGCCAGGTTTCTGCAACTGTGTTCCCCAATGAGCTGATCATACCCAGACCAGTGACAACAACTCTTCTACGCGACACCTGAGGCTCTCCCGCGAAGGACAATCAAGCGGTAAAAAACACTGCTGATTTGTCGTAATGATTGGTAGTAATTAAGCGTACCCGCCTGTTGCCTTAGATGCGCAAGGCAAGCAAAAGAAAAAGCCGTACTATTTTTCAATAATACGGCTTTTTACAGACTGAAATCGGCAAATAATCAAATTACGCCAGATTGGCATTGATGTAATCGATAGCCAGTTGAACAGTAGTGATTTTCTCAGCTTCTTCATCCGGAATTTCAGTTTCGAATTCTTCTTCGAGAGCCATTACTAACTCTACGGTATCCAAAGAATCAGCGCCCAGATCTTCGACGAAAGAAGCTTCGTTTTTCACTTCTTCTTCTTTCACACCCAGTTGCTCAGCAACGATCTTTTTTACGCGTTCTTCAATGCTACTCATGATGTTATGTAACTCCTAGTGGTTATAGTTCGAAGCACTTGGACAATAAAACCAAAATTGGTATGACCATGTGATCCGGCCAAAATCGACGCGCATTTTACATCGATTTTCAGATTGTTGTAACGCCATACGGCAAAATTCTTTGGATTTTAATTAATTATCTTTTAAAAACAAAGGGTTATAAATTAAAAATCATGACATATACATGCCACCGTTGACGTGAATCGTCTCACCGCTGATATATGCACCGGCATCGCTGGCCAGGAAAACAACAACAGCCGCAATTTCTTCAGGCGCACCCAAACGCCCCAATGGAATACGCGACAACAACTGTTGTTTTTGTTCTTCCGGTAATACCTTGGTCATATCCGTGTCAATAAAACCCGGCGCAACAGTATTTACCGTGATATTGCGTGAACCCACCTCCGCCGCCAGGGAACGCGCGAAACCCGCAACACCGGCTTTGGTAGCCGCGTAGTTAGATTGCCCCGGATTCCCCATGGCCCCCACGACGGAGCTGATATTAATTATCCTGCCCCACCGCGCCTTCATCATTCCACGCAACACACCTTTGCTCAGACGATATATAGCGCTGAGGTTGGTATTGATTACGTCAAACCATTCATCGTCACTCATGCGCATTAATAAATTATCTTTCGTAATTCCTGCGTTATTTACCAAAATTGCCGGCGCACCGAACTCATCACCAACCTCTTTTAATAACGCGGCAACTGAATCTGCATCGGTCACGTTTAATATCTTGCCCGCCCCGCGAATTCCCAATTCAGCAAAACGTGCAGAAATTTTTTCTGCGCCCGATTCACTGGTTGCAGTGCCAACCACGATTGCCCCGGCCTTTCCAAGCTGCTCTGCAATTGCAGCGCCAATACCACGACTGGCGCCTGTTACCAATGCAACCTTGTCATTCAAGTTCATAAATTATTCCCGTAAAAATTAATAATTAAATACTTGCCAAAGTTGCCAGCAATTCTTCCGGTGCCTCAATAGAAATCGCTTTTAACTCCGCATGGATACGCTTATTTAAACCTGACAACACTTTACCCGGGCCACACTCAATAGTAAGAGCAACCCCCTTCCCTACCATGGTATTTACGCACTCAACCCAGCGTACCGGGCTGTAAATTTGCTCGATCATTAACGCTTTGATTTTTTCCGGATTGGTCTCTATGTCGGCAGTTACGTTATGTACAACAGGGATACTGGGCGAAGCAAATACTGTCGCTGTGATTTGCTCAGCCAAACGCTCAGCGGCCGGACGCATCAACTCCGTATGAAACGGTGCGCTAACAGGCAATGGCAATGCACGCTTTGCTCCCGCCTCTTTGCACAACACACTTGCGCGCTCAACCGCCCCAGCTGTCCCCGCGATAACGACCTGGCCGGGCGAGTTAAAATTTACCGCCGCTACCACTTCGCCCTGGGCAGCCTTCTTGCACGCATCAACAATTAATGCGTCATCCAAACCAATGATAGCTGCCATGGCCCCTTGACCCGTCGGCACCGCTTCCTGCATGAATTTTCCGCGCTGCTGTACCAACTTAACCGCATCCTTGAATGCCACAACATCAGCACATACCAGCGCGGACCATTCACCCAGGCTATGCCCCGCCATAAGTGCCGGCATAGCGCCATTGTTTTCTTTCCACACGCGAAACACCGCAACACTCGCTGTCAGGAGAATTGGCTGGGTGCGTTCCGTTAAATTAATCTCCTCCTGGGTTCCGTCTTGCAAAAGAGCCCAAAGGTCGTAACCCAGCACTGCTGACGCCTCGGAAAAAGTTTGCTTAACGACGGGATAGGTTGCAGCCAGCTCAGCCAACATGCCAATTTTTTGGGAACCCTGCCCAGGAAAAACAAATGCAAGATGGGAATTAATCATAAGTGTGTAAGCTTCTGTTTGAGATTAATAAATAATTAAATTGCGGAAATTAACTGTTTGGTAATACGCTCGGGCACTCGCATATTTACCTGCTCGCGTGCCACTGCGAGGGCTCGCATAAAGGCTGTATGGTCGGCACTGCCGTGACTTTTAATGACGGTTTTTTGTAACCCTAAAAAACATGCGCCATTATACAAGGATGGATCCAATTCTTCGCGCATTTCATTAAATAGGGGCGCTGCAATCAGCGATAGGAATTTATTAAGAGCGTTACGCTGTATGGTTTCGGAAATTTTTTTCGATATTAAACGCGCAACGCCCTCACTGGCCTTTAGCGCGATATTTCCATGAAAACCATCGCAAACAATAACATGCTGGTCGCCAGTATAAATTTCGCTGGACTCGACAAATCCAACGTAATGAAGGCGCCCATCGCGTTGTAGCAGCTCCCGGGCCTCTTGCAATAAATTGGTGCCTTTCCGGGATTCGGTACCAATATTAAGCAATGCCACGCGCGGGGATTCAATTCCCATAACCTCAGCCAGCACACTCCCCATCAGCGCAAACTGGTGCAGATGTTCAGGTGAGCAGTTAATATTTGCGCCTAAATCCAGTAAATAAGTTAGGCCGGAAGCAACCGGCATGGATTTACAAATGGCCGGGCGATCAATTGATGGAATGGTTTTAATTAAATACCTGGACATTGCCAGAAGCGCACCGGTATTACCTGCGCTTACACATGCATCCGCCTGGCCAGCCCGCAAACAATCCAGGGCTACCCACATCGATGAATTCTTTTTTTGACGCAACGCAAACAATGGATCGTCTGACATGGAGACGACATCCGATGCATGCAGGATATGCACATTGCGAAGAAACCGGGATCTTGCAATTAAGGATTGAAGCAGGGATTCATCCCCTACCAGGGTGAGGTCCACATCGGAATAGCGTTCAACAAAGTTTTCCGCTGCGGAAATAACAACGCGGGGACCTAAGTCCCCGCTCATAGCATCAACTGCTAATCGAATTCTAGCCGACAAGGTACTGTCGCTTGAGCAATAATTACTCTTTGCTACCTTTGTCAATCACTTTGCGACCACGGTAGAAACCGTCCGCAGTTACGTGGTGACGCAGGTGTTTTTCACCGCTGGTAGCATCAACTGACAGGGTTGGGCCTGTCAGAGCATCGTGAGAACGACGCATGTCACGCTTTGAACGGGATTTTTTGTTTTGTTGAACTGCCATGGTTAGCTCCTATTTACTGACTCATTGGAACCGAGGCGCCTCAGGATTTCGGCGAGCTCTTAAGTTGCTCCAACACTTGAAATGGGTTTTTCTCTTTTTTTGCCTCAACAGGCTTACCACTGGAATAAAGCTTATTGTCGATACAAGGCTCATCGTGATAAGCGACCGCAGGCAAACTGAGCAACAACTCTTCTTCGATCATATCGTAGAAGTCTGCTGCTCCCTCACCGGTAATCCATGGATCAAAATGCTGCGGCAATGCCTTGGCAGCGTCTTCATCCCATACAATCGCCAATGAAATATTACTTTCAACGGGAACGGTAACCGGCTCCAAACAACGTTGGCAGATTAATAACAATTCTGCAGCCGCCTGGCCAATAACAGCCCGCTTCCCTTCTTCACTGATCTTAAACTCCAGCCGCACCTGAACATTGCCTGCCGAACTTTCTGTCGCATCCAGGACGCGAGGTAGTTCGACAACCGGGATGAAACCCTCTAGGGTTACGCCCTGCTGGGCGAATTTTCGAGGATCTCCCTGCCTGGGCAGAGGCTTGTGAAAAGGGGTCTTAAACATAAGCGCGCAATCATAGGGACATCACCAGCCCGTGTCAAAGAAAAACTGCTCTGAATAGCCCTATGTAGTAGTCCAAGTGTAAAATTCACCCTTTATTTTGCGTTTAACGGCCTTATCCGGAGAATTATGGGCACCCCTAAACTCTTGCTTGCATCCAGCTCAATCTATCGACGCGAGCTTTTACAAAAATTGGGCATCGATTTTAGCTGGGACACCCCCGATATCGATGAATCCCCGCGCGCAAACGAATCCCCGATTCAACTGGCCTTACGCCTGGCCGAACAAAAAGCCAAGGCATTGTCCTCCCAATATCCCAATCACCTGGTTATAGGTTCAGATCAAGTCGCCGCCATAGGCAATCGAACTTTAGGCAAACCGTATAACCATGATGCGGCAGTCCTACAGCTTCAAGGTTTCAGCGGCAGAGAAGTTACCTTTATAACCGGCCTTTGCCTTTACAACACCGCTACCGGCAAATGCCAATTAAAGGCAGATCATTTCAAGGTAAAATTCCGCAGCCTGAATACCGACCAGATTGAAAATTACCTACGGCGGGAACAACCCTACGACTGCTCAGGGAGCTTCAAGTCCGAAGGGCTTGGCATTTGCCTGTTTGAAAAAATGGAGGGCAAGGACCCAAATAGTTTAATAGGACTCCCTTTGATTGAATTGACAGGAATGCTAATGAATGAAGGAATTGATCCTTTATCACAATCACACCCGAACCAGAAGCCGGTCCCATGACAATAACTCATTAAACCGATCAAGGCGGTACACAGGCTCATAAATATGCAAACGGTCTATATGATGAGCCCCATAGCTCACCGCGATTCGCGGCATCCCAATACGTCGCGCCATTTCCAGATCATATTCCGTATCACCAATCATCACCGCATCTTGCGCTGCAGAATCAAATTCCCCCAACAATTCTTGCAGCATCAAAGGATCAGGCTTGGAGGCAGTCTCATCAGCGCAACGGGTGGCATGGAAGAAGTCGGTAAGCCCTAGCACGCCAAAAATCCGATCCAACCCCCTGCGGCTCTTTCCTGTCGCAATAGTCAAGGTATGTCCTTGCGCCTTTAAATAGTCGAGCGTCTCGATGACCCCCGGAAAGAAACTTGAGGGGCCAGCCTCATCCAACATTAGAAAGCGCGCCGCATAGGCGTCACGCAAGCACTGACGATCATAAATGGATGCCTCTGGATACAAACGGTGAATAGCCTCGGGAAGTCCCAAACCGATAATGTTATGGATTTGGTGGTCCTCCAATGGCACCCAACCCAAATCTTCTGCCGCCAGTTGCATAGCCATAGTAATTTTGGCTTTTGAATCTATCAGGGTGCCATCCCAATCAAAAATAAACAGCACAGGGTACTCCACATCAAAGCATGGTTTTCAACTTGGCCAAAGGCTCCAGCAAATCTGGCGGCAAAGGGGCATCTACCCGGATAACCTGGTGGGAGTCAGGCAAATTAAATGACAAGGAAGATGCGTGCAGGAACAGTCGTTTCAATCCCAAGCCGCGCAACTTTTCGTTAATACGGTCATCCCCATATTTTTCATCACCCGCCAGGCTATGTCCCGCATATTGGGCATGGACACGTATTTGATGGGTGCGGCCAGTAATGGGGCGGGCTTCAACTAACGTAAACCCGTCAAAACGCTCCAATACAGCAAACCGGGTAAGGCTGGGCTTACCCTCCGGGTGAACCTTAACAACACGCTCACCTCCGGCGACCTCAAACTTCATCAATGGGGCATTGACTTGATGGCACCGTTTTGACCATTCACCCAACACCAGGGCTTGGTAGATTTTTTCAACCCCACCGTCCCCTGCCGATTTTTCGCGCAAGGCAGCCTGCAAGTGACGCAGATAACTGCGCTTCCTGGCGACCATAATACAACCCGAGGTATCGCGATCCAGGCGATGCACCAGCTCAAGGTGGCGGGACTCCGGAAACATCTGGCGCAAGGTTTCGATGAGCCCCAACGAAATACCACTACCGCCGTGCACCGCCAATCCCGGAGGTTTATTGAGCACCAATAAGCCTTCATCCTCAAACAGTATGGACTTGCCCAATAATGCCATCATTTGATTACTGGCCTTTGCCTCGGTACCGGCCTCAGCGGTACGAATAGGCGGGATGCGAACTGAATCCCCTGCCATCAACTTATACTCCGGCTTGATGCGCCCTTTGTTAACCCGGACCTCGCCTTTACGTATAACGTTGTAAACCTTCGACCTTGGGACGCCTTTTAGGCGAGCAATCAGGAAGTTATCCAGGCGCTGCCCCGCCTGGTCAGCATCTATTACAACAATGCTGACGCCAACGCCATCAATCAAATCATCTTGTCTTTCAGCTAATTTATTCATGCCGGGCATGATACCCCAAGCATGGGAATAAACCCTAACATTGAACCCAAGCGTCGGAGAAGTTTGCTAAATCACTGATTTAATTGCCGCATTCGGGGTTTACTGCTATAGTCCAAACGCTGATACAGGCTGGTTTCCGGATCGCGCAAATGATAGGCGCATCACTAGGAAATACCGCTGACAGTAAGGGTTCAATTATTTACGCCGCTTATTTTTGATGGCTGTAAGGAATCCTTGGTAGCACTAACAACGGTGGAAGATGCCACAATCGTGTCAACCACCCTAACAATTGCGTGCCCCAGGCTGCATCATTGTTAATACGATTTTTGTTTTGCTGAACTCATAAAGAATCTATTTGTATACATTGGATAATGGCAACAATCGCCAATTAGTATCCATTGAACAGGTTGCGCAGACTCATTGACGTGCATGGTCCATTCACCTTAAAGCCGAAATGGGTGCCGACAGAGAAGGTAATAATATCCATCTAAGTTAGGCAAACTCGATCCAGGATCGACCAATAACAACCCGAAACAGTAAACCCTTACGCGGTTTGCAAAGTACAAATAGAAGCCGGACAAAACCGGCTGATTAACGAGCCAAAGGGAAAGCTAATTAGTGTTAGCGCTGCGTAGCGCCTCACCTAACACCTAAGGAGCAACCCTATCAACCGCTGATACGAGCCCGCATTAATGGGTAGCGAATCAGTCTACAAGGTTGTGCAAAACACTTTTTGATTAACCTTGATTGTCGCCTGGCCAACGCCTTACTGACAATTAGGTAACTCATGAAAAGAATGCTTATCAATGCAACTCAACCCGAAGAGTTGCGTGTAGCCCTGGTTGATGGCCAATGGCTATATGACCTGGACATCGAAAACCGTAACCGCGAACAAAAGAAATCCAATATTTATAAAGGCCGAATTACTCGCGTAGAACCGAGCCTTGAAGCTGCTTTTGTTGACTACGGCGCAGAACGCCACGGTTTCCTCCCACTGAAAGAAATATCCCGCGAATATTTCACCCGCAACCCCGGTGATATTGACGGCCGCATAAAGATTAAGGATGTCCTCAAGGAAGGAACTGAAGTTATCGTTCAAATTGATAAGGAAGAGCGCGGCAATAAAGGCGCTGCGTTAACCACTTTTATAAGCCTTGCCGGTCGTTATTTGGTACTTATGCCTAACAACCCGCGGGCGGGCGGCATCTCCCGCCGTATCGAAGGAGAAGATCGCGCCGAATTGAAAGATGCGTTAGGTGAAGTGGAAGTGCCTGCGGGAATGGGGGTTATCATTCGCACGGCCGGCGTAGGCCGAAGCGCAGAAGAGCTGCAATGGGACCTGAACTACCTGCTTCAACTATGGGACTCCATTGCCAATGCTGCCAAGAGCGCTACCGCGCCGGCATTTCTCTTCCAGGAGAGCAATGTCATTATCCGCGCGATTCGCGATTACCTTCGCCAGGATGTCGGCGAAGTTATCGTGGATAATAGGGAAGCTTTTGATTTGGCTGCTGGGTTTATCCAGCAAGTCATGCCAAATTATCGGAGCAAGGTAAAGCTCTACCAGGACGACATCCCTCTTTTCAATCGCTATCAAATTGAATCCCAAATAGAAACCGCGTTCCAGCGCGAAGTCAAGTTGCCATCCGGCGGCTCTATTGTGATTGACGTGACCGAAGCACTTGTTGCTATCGATATCAACTCTTCCCGCGCCACCAAAGGCGGGGATATCGAAGAGACTGCACTGCAAACCAACCTGGAAGCGGCCGATGAAATTGCCCGCCAATTGCGCCTGCGTGATATGGGCGGCCTTATCGTCATCGATTTCATCGACATGCAACCAGTACGCAACCAGCGTGAAGTGGAGAATCGTGTTCGCGATGCCCTGATGATGGACCGGGCCCGCGTCCAGATCGGCCGTATCTCCCGTTTTGGCCTGATGGAAATGTCCCGCCAACGCCTGCGCCCGTCACTGGGTGAGACACACTCCAAAATCTGCCCCCGCTGCGACGGGGTAGGTACTATCCGCAGCACCCGTTCACTCGCACTTTCAATTTTGCGCCTGGTTGAAGACGAAGCACAAAAAGAGCGTAGCGCTGAAATCCGTGCCATCTGCCCTGTATCGGTAGCAACATACTTGCTTAATGAAAAGCGCAAAACCATTTCGAGCATTGAGTCCCGCAATAACACCCGTGTAGTCATTGTCCCCAGCGCAGAACTCATGACCCCGCATTTCGAAGTTCAACGCCTTCGTGACGACGACGAAGGAACCCTGGAAACCAGCTACAAAATAGTTGCCCATGCGGATGAAACCAAGGAAGAAGAGGAGGATTTCAACGCAAAACCGTTCATTGCACCCAAACCCATAGTCCAGCCAACCAGCCCAAGCCAACCAGCGCCTGAACCTGTAAAAAAACCGGGGCTGTTTTCTCGTTTGCTAAGTTCAATTTCAGGTATTTTTAGCAGCGAAGACGATAATGAAGGAAAAAATAAGCGTGACCACAAGCGCGATAACCGTCGCGGCTCAACTCGTAATCGCCGCGATAATCGCAATCGCCGTGACCGGGAGCGCAAGGAAGATCGTGAAATCATCGATAACCTGGAACATCGTGAATCCAGGCCTCCGCGTGAACAGGACAAGCGCGACAATGGAAAAGACATAGAGAAGCGCGAAACCCACAATCGCGAACAAAACGAGCGCAAGCCTCGTAACAATCGCGATCAACAACAACGCGAGTCCCAGATGGGCGATGACGAGTCACGTCAGCCACGCAACCGCAATCAGCGCGGCAATGACAAAGACAACCGCCGCCACCAGCCTGCCCCTGTTAAAGAGGAAGCATTGGAGGAAAACCTGGCCGTCAGCGAAGAAATCCAGGACGATAATACCGATGAGCAGCGCCCGACCAAACGCCCCGCTGGTCGTCGCACACGCTCACAGCAACGTCGTCGCAGTCGTCGCGATGAAGGTGAAAACGCCTCGCAAGAGAGCGCAGATGAAGAAACGAACACTCAAGAGCCCATCGCCTTGAGTGAATCAGCTCAATTGGCCCAGCAAATTTCCGCTGCAATTGCCGAACATGCCCAACAAAACCATGCAAATAAAGCGGCAACTGCGCTTGATGTACCCGCCAGTGAAACACCCGCTATATCAGCACCGTTCTCCACAAATGAAACTACAGAGAAAAAGCCTGAACCAGCTCAACCCCTGGTCGCCAGGGAAATAAGCGAAAACTACCTTGACGCCATTGAAAACAATTCACGAGCAGTTTCAGCTTCAGGAGACGCTGAGGTTAGTTTATCGCCCGTTAGCGCTATCGAAACGCAGCTATCACTGGAACCTGCAACGCTTGAACCCGTCACCATAGACAGCGTTAAAATTGCTGAAACGCCGGAAGTTGTGGCTATAGAAACTACCGAACGGAAAACCGTTACCGAAGTTAATGTCACGTCCCCAGTGAGGGCTGGCAACGATCCCCGCAATGCTCCGAAACCTATCGGTAAAATAAGTATTATTACCGAGACGATAGAGAGTCAGGCTTCCCGCGCGTTGGATACGAGCTTACCCCCCAACGTGGACCATAATCCACGTCCCATTAAC